>NZ_JBAVIG010000083.1:0-17337 GCF_049686655.1 Methanoregula sp. | reverse complement strand
ATGTTTCAGACTGCCCATTCGGATCAAGATTGCTATGCAATTTTATTAGTTGATAGCGAGGAACCGGTTTCAGGAATAGATTTTGCCCCCGATTCTTCAATTGGTTGGGATCATCTATCTATTAGAGATAACTGGACCCGCCCTATTAACGCAAATAACAACCAAGCCCAAATGATGACAACTTGTATGGAATCTTGGATAATGGCGGATCATAACACACTTATAAATTATTATGGCTCAGAATTGCATGATTCCTCACTTTTGCCAACACATAATCTTGAGCAAAGATTGAGACATGACGTTCAACGAAGTTTAAAAGACGCTACTGCTGATTGTAAAAATGGTTATAAAAAAGGTGAACATTCATTCAAATTATTGGGTTCATTAGATCCCGAAACTTTAAATTGTCATTTAGGACATTTCCGTCGGTTTTGTCAAACACTAGATAATATTTTGGAATATCCACAGCGACACTAAATCAGGGTGAGACTAAGGAACCATTTTCCGGATTCGGGTTCTGTAAAGTCTACGGGGGGTGAGAAATATTTTTCGACGTAGTATTTGTCATAACTCCCGAAGACTTGACAGAACCGATTTTTTAACAGTTAACAGTGTATTATACAAAAAAAATTAATCTTTTTTAGGGATCCTTCTCCCAGCAACCTTCTGGGTGGAGCTTGGTCCTGTGTTCCGCAGCAACCGCGATGAGATGTCACACTTGGTGGGTGTACACCCTCCATTCGTTGTTGCCTGACGAGAAGCAGCCGGGGATATTGCCGGAGGTGTTCCGGGACCATCCGTGACCGTGCCCGGAATGGGTTCATCGTAGAGAGGAATCCTCCGACAATAATTTGTTTCTCCGGTTATGACATCCTCGTCACACTCCAGAAGGTACATTTTTTTTCTTGTACCCGTGGAGGGAGTGTTCTTTTCCGATACCTTCATCTTCCTTGCGGTCGATGAAATTTCCTTGGGGGTGCTCTGGTCGGTTTCCAGCCGTGACTGGGACGCCCCATCTTCATTTTCTTGCATGATATATCACCTCGCTGATGGTTTTTCTGCTGATTTCCGCATCAGCCCGCGTATTCCGCAAGCGATTCCAAATGTTCTCCGGACGAGGAAGAATTGGTTCTACGTAAAGACCCCTCCTGATTCAGTGTGCATTCCGCTCAGTGACGTAACATTTCCAGGATCTACAGGAGGGACGGGATCTGCCGTCAAGACCGACACGAATCCACGTTCCTTCCGGGAATATCTTGTTGCAAGACGGTAGAGCAGGGGCTTTGTCTTTGAAGCCCGGAGGATCATTTTATCGGAATACAAACGGAAGAATGCCGCCCGATCGAATTCCGGGAGGGTACTGACCTCGCGAAATGAAAACTTGCGAGATCCAAACCTACGCTCGATACCCAGAATCAGCCTTATTTTATCGCTGCCCATGCCGCGAAGGATCGTGCTCATGGTTATCTCCCCGAGGCATCGCTGTCAAGGTCTGCGAGACGGGAATCGTCTTTCAGAATCCATTCGTTCCGACGGACAAGGATCTTTACGACCTCACGGTGGAGATCCGAGGGCAATGCCCTGAACTGTTCGAGAGTTATAATTTCTTTGTCTGTATTATGGAAGCTTTTCAAAATTTTTCCACCCCCTTATCCCTACCTCGATCTTAGGGACGGCTAATATTATACGTTTTGGTCAAAAGAAGGATATTTTGAGCTGCTTTGGCGGAAATGCGACACATACAGCGTTCCTTTAACAGAAATTAAAGGAAATTCTATAGGAATATTTATATAGAACTATCTTTTCTAAGGTGAAATAAAATAAACGCGCATAATTGCTTTAAAAAAAGTGAATTTTCCGGTCAGCCTTCTGCGGCACCCATCTCACTGGCATGCCTCTTCATTTCATTGACAAGGTCCTGGTAGACGGGATGATCTTCGATCTTCTTCACAACCTGCTTCAGGGTCTGGCCTTCCTGGGCAGTCAATGGCATACCGCAGGTCCCGCAGTACCGCACACCGGGTTCACTGATGGCCTGGCAGTTCTGGCACTGCCGGGCCACCATCAGAGACTTCCCGGACTCCGCAGGGCGCTCGATACCATGCAGCCGGAGGATCTCGGCATCCACGTCGGCGCTGCTGAGGTGGGCATAGTTTCCCAGCATTTTAGTTCCTGTTGAACCCCAGCACATCATCTTGACCACGGACTCGCTGCATCCCTGATTAAGCAAGTGGGTGACCCGGCTGTGCCGGAACAGATGGAGATGTATTCGTTTCTTTATGCCGGCCCGCTTGGCAATCTTCTTGACCTGCAAGGCGATCTGTCCATGTTCGAGCGGCCGGTGCTGATGGGTGATAAACACCAGGTTCTCCCCGGTTGATTCGTACGGGTAATCCTTCCTCCAGGCAGCGAGAAGCGGGACCGAGCTGACGAGCCGGACGTACCTCGGCTTCTCGGTTTTCTTGTTGGTGTTGATCACAACACCGATCTGATCGAACTTGACCTGCTGCCATTCGAGGGTGGCCATCTCGATGATACGGAACGCCCCCTCATACATCACGCCGATCAACGCCCTGTCCCGGGAGTTCATGCAGGCACCGAGCATGTCCAGGACTTCCTGTTCGGTGAGCAGGTCCTCGGAGGTCTTGGTCATGGTGTCAGCCCCGGGGGGCTTGATCACCTTGATCTTATCCACCGGTATTGTGGAATACTGGTTCTTGATCAGCCACACATAATACCGCTTCAGGAACGTGATATAATCCCTGAGCGTGTTCTGCTTGATGGGCCGGTCATGGTAGAGGGTAGTTTTCCTCTTGCCGATCCCCTGATAGATGTCATCTGCGGTGTTCTGATCGAAGGGGCCGATGAACCGGCGCCAGTTCACAAGAACCGACATGATCTTGAAGGCCCGGGCGCCCTGGATGTTGGCAACAACCCTTCTCTCATCGATGTACCGGGTAATCAGGGCCCGGTCGTTCGGCGTGATCCCTTTTTTCTCGATCCAGAAATCGAGGTGGTTTTCCATCGCATCTGGCTTCAACGTATGAAACGGACGATCCCGTACGGTGGGAGCGTGCTGGGGGTGTTTAGGTGGTAACATGCCGGTCGGGTGATCCGGCGCATTCAAAAAGCTAGCTGCTGGGGCCGCCAGACCGGTTTTTGGGTCATTTTTTGGGTCCGACGGGCTTCCTACCCGAAAATTATACGCCCAGGTCGGAATTCGAATCCGAGTCGATTGCGTGACAGGCAATCATGATAGGCCACTACACTACCTGGGCACTAATGGTTACAGTTAATCCCGCCTCCCAGATTCGAACCGGGGACATCGCGGTAGCCGCGCAGTTACCTATGACGGTAAACCAATCTACAGCCGCGCACTCTACCAGGCTGAGTTAAGGCGGGGCACTGCGCTACTAATGTTAGGCAAGTTTCTTATTAAACATATCGTAAGGTCATCGGTTTTTACGCCCATAAAATCCCCGGATTGGAACGTGGTGCAGCGATTGTTTAAATAATCCGCATGCCCAGTTAGTAGTGTATGTTTGCTCGCAAGGATGTTGCGGGGGATCGTCTTCTTCACCGATAGCTCGGCGCATGAAGATGTGACTGTTTTTGACACTACGCTCCGGGACGGAGAACAAACCCCGGGGATTGCATTCACCTTTGAACAGAAACTTGAGATCGCCCGCCAGCTCTCCGATATCGGCGTCCATATAATCGAGGCAGGGTTCCCTGCATCTTCGACAGCCGAGAAGGAGACGGTGACCGCTATTAAAAAGCTCGGTCTTGAGTCAGGGATCTGCGGCCTCGCCCGCTCCGTGAAAGCCGATGTAGACGCCTGTCTCGACTGCGATGTCGACATGGTGCACGTCTTCATCCCAACCTCGGATATCCAGAGAGAGAATACCATCAACAAGACGCGGACAGAAGTGCTCGAGATTACGGCCGATATCATCGGCCATATCCGGAAGCACAAGGAGCTCTGCATGTTCTCGGCGATGGATGCCACGCGGACGGACTGGGATTACCTCATCCAGGTCTTCCAGACTGCTGCCGACGCAGGGGCCACGATCATCAACGTGCCCGACACAGTCGGAGTCATCTCGCCATCCGCGATGAAGACCCTGGTCGCCCGCATAAACCGGGAAGTGAAGTGCCCGATCGATGTCCACTGCCACAACGACTTCGGTCTTGCGGTCGCCAACACGATTGCCGCGGTCGAGGCCGGCGCCTCGCAGGTGCAGGTGACCGTGAACGGGCTCGGCGAACGGGCCGGCAACGCGGACCTTGCCCAGACAGTGATGATCATGGAGTCGATGTACCGGATCAGGACAGGGATTGCGAAGGAGCGGCTCGTCGAGACCTCGCACCTCATCTCCCGGTTTTCCGGCATTGCGATCCCGCCCACCCAGCCGGTGGTAGGCGAGAACGTTTTCTCGCACGAGAGCGGGATCCACTCGCACGGCGTGCTCCGGAATTCGGCAACCTTCGAGCCGGGCATCATGACCCCGGAGATGGTGGGGCACCGGCGGCGGCTCACGCTCGGCAAGCACGTGGGCCGGCACGCGGTCCGGCAGATGCTGGCCGATGTCCACATCGCCCCCACGGACGAACAGCTCGACGCGATCATCGAGAAGGTGAAAGCGATTGCAAACAGGGGCAAGCGCGTCACTGACGCCGATCTCTACGAGATCGCCGAAGGTGCGATGGGCACTACCCTCCACCAGAAGGTACTTAGCCTGCAGGACATCGCGATCATGACGGGTAACCACGTGATCCCGACTGCAAGCGTCCGGGCGAACGTCAACGACAAAGAGCACGTCTTCTCTGCCGTGGGCAACGGCCCGGTCGATGCAGCGCTCAACGCGATCCTCGGGATCACGCCTTCAAAGATCCAGCTCAGGGAGTTCAACATCGAGGCGATCTCCGGCGGCTCGGACGCGATCTGCCACGTGACGATCGCAGTCGAGGACGAGCACGGGAAGATCTTCGATGCCAGCGGCAGCGGCGACGACATCGTACTCGCATCAGTCGAGGCGCTCGTGAACGCGATCAACCTGGTCCACCGGGTATAAAAACAGGAATTACCCGGAATTTTTTTTATTCCATTTTCAGATCCGCATTCCGGATCGCGACCAGCGTCTCCAGTGCGGGGCCGTACCCGTACAGCGAGGCCCGCAGGGACAGTTTCCCGATCAGATCGTCCGTTGACGTAAGATAGCGTTTCGTGAACCTGCCGTTCCGGTCCCCCGAGTCAAGGAGGTTGTCGATCCGGTCGCAGAGCTTCACAAGCGTGGCTTCGGGAGGGGCATCGAGGATCCGGTCTAGGCTGTTACTAAGCCGGGCAGCCTTCCCCTTGATCGTATTCTTCTTCGTGAGCGCATCGACGATCACGGCAATATCCGCCCGATCGTCATCGGGAAGCGGGAGGGCGGCAATAAAGTCATCGGTCCGCGTGATCCAGTCAGGCGTGCAGTCCTCGTATACATCATGGAGCCACGCGGAGATGATCGCCACGTGCGAGCCGTGGAACATCGAGACGAGGGCCACCACCCGGGCCGGGTGGGTGATATAAGGCGTACGCCGGTCCTTGCGCAGCTGCCCCTTGTGGGCCCGGGAAGCGTGGTCCGCGGCAGTCTTGATCGCAAACATCCGCCGCGCCGGATCCTGATCAAGAAACCCCGGGCCTTTCTGCATACTAGTTCTCTTCACCGGTTCCTAATGGGTTTTTTGGTTTGGACTGGTGTAAGATGCCGTTTAACAAACGTATACACAGGAAAACACTCACATCCCATAAAGGAAAACAGGAATTTTGCTTGCAAGGCACGCAATCTGAAAGCTCACCTCGCGAATAGTCCCGTACGGGATTACCGCGGGCATCCGGGTGACGGAACACCCGGTTACTGAAGGAGGGGCGGTGAAACAAGTGATTAGGCTGCGTTCGGGGCACCCTTGCCCTCGATCGCCGCCTTGATCTGAGCCTGGAGCTGCTCGAACTTGCCCTGTAGCATCTTCTCCTGCTTCTCAAGGGACTTGATGCGCAGTTCGAGAGTCTCGACCTTCTCAGTGAGGTTCGCGTTGACAGCCTCTTTCTTTTTCTGCATCATGACCGTACCAACGCTCATGTACATGACCGAATCGTCAGCTGCATCCTTGATCTCTTCCTGCGCACGCTTCGCTTCCCGCACGGCCATCTCGTACTGGGCCTTCTGCTGGAGGATCGTCTGGAGCTGCTGCTGGATCTGCTGGAGCATACTAAGCTGGTTCTGGACTTTGGGTGATAAATTATTCATGAACAAAACACTCCTGTAGAGAATACGTCAGGGGATAATGAATAGTTTGGGGACTCCTCAGGGTGTCCCGTTCCTGCGTTAATATTGCACCCACTACGACATAAAATCTGGGATGCGTGCCGGAAGTGATTCAGGACCGCCATTCCACTGGCAACAATCTCAGGGTATCTGCTGCATTTCGTCGGCAACGTTGATGAGGCGCAGGTACATGTTGAGCGCTGCCCGGAGCGAGGATGTGTCCTGTGCTGCCACCGTGAGGACAAGAGTATGATCTCCCTCAAGCCGGCACGAGATCGTAGAGCGGGGGTTCACCTCATCGGCAAGCTCCGGCGCAATCGACTGGTAGATACGGGCCGCATGTTCGGACTCGAACCGGAAGACCGCTTCATGATTTGGCATGGAATACTCTCCTGCAGAGTATAGTAAAAAAGAGGCTATAAGTATTTACAGGGCCTTATCCCTGGTGTCGCACAGTTACCGGGCCTTAAGTTCCTTGATCGCTGCACCGCGTTCCTTGAACAGGATCCGGTGACCGCAATAGGGGCACCGCACGTTTACGTCGATCTCAACTTTCTGCTTGCACCGTGCGCACTTGTAGGTACTTGCCATACGTGAATCCACTTATTTCCTGATCTCTTCGACTGTCCTGTCGATCGCACGTTGTGCAATCTTCATGGCCGGGGTCTGGGGCTGATAGGTACCGCCTGCGAACTTGTACCCGCACTTGCGGCATTCCCAGATCCCCGTACCTTTGCGTGCCACGGAAACCATGTCACACTTCGGGCAGCGGTGGAGCGCACGTGAGATCCTCTCGATGTCACATACTCTCTTCCGCACGAACCGTCCGTACCGGCAGCCGAAACGTCCTGCACTGCCGGTCACTTTTCCCTTTGCTTTATGCGTTGATTTTGCCATGATGGAAACCCACCGATCTGTCTTCTTTTATTTGTCCTCTGAATTAATATACTTGATTGAGGATCTTGACCACGCCTTCGCCTTTCGAGAGCTTATTGATCAGGTCGTAGAACTCAACCTGGATCCCTGCGGGGATGCGGACCACGCAGACCCACGAACCGTCCTTGAGCCACTCGTCCTTCTCCATCACGGCGGCAGCGGCAATATCGCCATAAGCGCGTGCGGCAAAGTCCGGCGGGATCTTGACTGCGAGCCGGAGCTCCTCGAACCGGATCGGGAGGAGCGGGCGCAGGGCCTTGACCGTCTCCTTCACCTGCTCGTCAAGGTGCTTGAAGGGGTCGATATTCACCCGGGCCTCTTCCATCGCCATCTCGATCCGGTGTGCCGGGTGGGGGTGCCCGGTCTGGGGGTTGACCGAGTTCCGGGCAATGAAATTGATCACCTGGCGGCGTTTCTCGTCGATCATCTGCTTGCGCTGGTCGGCCGTGAGATGGATCTCGCCCTTCTCGATGATCTTCCGCGCAACCGCATTGAAATCGGTAGTATGGAAGACCTTCATCAGCGCTTCGTCCGAGGCCCGGGTCGCCTTCGAGGCATTCCCGAAAACATTGAGCGCTGCCACTACATCCTCGATCTCCACCGGCTGGCCCTGCCGGACAAGCGCCGCCTTGTCCGGGTCGACAAGGATCTCGAAGCGTTCCCCGAAACTCTCGAGCCGTGCAACAACGGAGTGTTCGAGCGGTATCATGCGATCACGGCTTGAACTGTTCCACGAACGAGGCTACTTCTTCCCGGCTCATCTTCCGGAACGCCGGCTTCTCTTTCCCGATGACGCCGATCTCGACCGTGTCGACATCGAACTTGCCCTCGGTTGCGGAGTGCAACGCCTTCAGGCCCAGAAGGATCGCGTCCTTGATCATGGCCTCGGCATTGTATTCCTCTTCAAAGACTTTCATCGCGGCAGGGCGGCCGATGCCGATACCGGTTGCCTTGTACTCGAGGAGGGTCCCCGAGGGATCCGTCTCGAAGAGCCGGCATTCCCCGTCACTGACTCCCGCGATCAGGAGTGCAGTGCCGTACGGGCGGATCCCGCCGTACTGGGTGAGGTTCTGCATGTGGTCGCAGAGCTTTTTGGAGAGCGCCTCGACCTCGATAGGTTCGTCATAGGAGACACGGTTGATCTGGCATTCTACGCGGGCGCGGTCCACCAGTGCACGTGCATCCCCGACAAGACCGGAGGATGCAACGCCGATGTGCTCATCGATCTTGAAGATCTTCTCGATTGACGATGCCTCAAGGAGCCGGGAGCTGACGCGCTTGTCAACAATCAGCACGACGCCGTCCTTTGCCTTGATACCTACCGCGGTGGTGCCCCGCTTCACTGCCTCACGGGCGTACTCTACCTGATAGAGCCTGCCGTCGGGTGAAAAGACGGTGATCGCCCGGTCATATCCCATCTGATATTGTGGTTGCATTATGGTTCCTCCAGATCTGATCTTGTCAAAAACAATCGGTGTGTATTTTTAAATCCCTTTTCAATCACATCAACCTTCTGACCGTCACAATTCGACACAAGATACTCTTTCCCGCCAAAAGTGAGATCGCCGTGAGACTGGCCAGGAGGCACGGGGGAAACGGGAGCCCCGTCACCGGTGACTTCCTCTGCCGAGGTCGTTTCAGCCGTCCCGTCTGCAGCTGCATTCCCGCTCGTTTTCTGGTGCAGCCTTTCACGGAGGCTTTCGATGGTCCCGGAAGCCGCAATGATCCGGAGCGCGATCCGCGTGTCGCGGCACGCAGTGATCGTGGAGAGGGCAGTGGCAAGCTCGCGCTCCGTACCGCGCCGACACCGGATCACGATATGCCGGTCACCCTCGGCACAGATGACAGCCTGGACCATGATCGCGGCCACCGTGTCGCCAAAGAGCGAGGTGACGGCGTCGGAGACTGCGTAATAGAGTTCCTTCTGGTCGATCGGGGTCCCGGGGGGATCGACCCGGACCAGCAGATACCGGCGCTTATCGCGCAGGGTCGGGGGCCGTACGGTCACGGGATCACCCTCACCGCTGGCAGAAGTGATGTCGTAACTTCTGCAACGCCGTTCAGCGCCCGCTCGATCACCGGCAGGTCCATATCAAGCAGGGACAACAGGCCGCTGACTTCCCTTGTGGCGCGCAGGTCCAGCATGGAACGGGCATTCGATGAGACCGTGAGCGGGAACTCAAACCGGTTCTGCAGTACCATCACATCGCGGTACCGCTGGAGTGCACGCTGACGGGCGATTCCCCGGGCAGCAATGAGCGCCGAGAGGTCGACATCGATCGCAACCCGGTTGTCCGCCGCCATCTTCGCGGTCACGTGATCGAACCCGTTCTTATCTGCCGCATGGATCCCGCGGAGAATGTGTACCCCGCGGAGGCCTACAACCGCCCGGTTAAAACCGGCATCGCCCGCCTGAACGGAGATGACCGCGTGCGTGCCCTTGGCCCGTTTCACCCGGCTCATCACTTCCTTCATGCCTCCTTCCCGCACCAGGATCCCGGAGAGGATCTCCATGCCCTCGTACGTAGACGGGGGGGTATCGATCGCAACGATACTGTCAAATCCCAGCTCACGTGCCTCGAGCGCGAGCCTGCGTACCGATGAATCCCCTGCGGGATACGGCCAGACCGCTGCATCGGTGATCTTCATGAGAGTTACTTCGGTTAAAAAAAGATAAGGTTATTTGCCCTGGTTGGCGTGGGAGCGGATGCTCGGGCGGGTCTTCTCGGTACCCTTGCCACGGTAAAGCATACCTCTTCCCTTGAGGCCGGCCTGGGTCTTGCCGCGCTCGGCACGGCCGCGGTGGACCGGGTTTGCGAGCCAGGCGAGGTTCTTGTCTGCCCGGATCGAGGGGTGGTGGCCGTCAACGAGGATGACCTCGTAATATTTCAGCTTCCCGTCCTGTCCTACCCAGTAGGAGTTGAGGACTTCCATGTTCGGGAACTTCTTGGATGCGCGTTCCTCGGCTATCCGCTGGATGCTCTTGCCTGCGGTGAGCCGGTTCTTGCCCATCCGGGCGGAACGGCGTGCGCGGACATACCGGGATGCCCTGCGGCCTCCGCGGCGTACCTGGACGCGTGCAACAGCGATGCCCTGCTTTGCCTTGTAGCCGAGCGAGCGTGCACGGTCGATACGGGTGGGGCGTTCGACGCGGACAACGCTGCCTTCACGGCGCCATTCCTGCATACGGTTCCAGAGGAGCTCTTTCACTCCGCTGTCTGCCGGTACTTTCCATGCCTCCCTGACGAAGGCGTACATTGATTTTACCATGGTAATCACCTGAGGTTCGGCCCGAAGAGGGCTACATACCTTCAACACGGGACGGATCCCGCATTCCCACATACTAGGATATGGTGGATAATAAAGGAATGGGCGGGGGGAAGAAGGGATCAACCGGTTATGAAAAGGAATCTTGGTTTTTGCTATTTGTCATATCATTTTGGAAAATCAGGGATTTTAAACGTAGATTTTATCGTTTAGAGATATACAAATCAGACCATGGATATTGAGACGTTTCAAGTAATAATCTCTGTATTTGGACTTTTTGGAATTGGCGGTATTATTGGCGCATATATTCAACATTTGTTTGACAGACAAAAACAGATAGGGTTAGAAATCCGGAAAATAAAGGAGGAGCGATATCGCTCGACATTAGTTCATATGCGATTGGTATTGAATCCGGAAAAGTTTGATCAATTTACCTTCGAAAAAAATAAGTCTCATTCTACAACAAAGGAGCATGAGATGGAAATGGTCATTGAATATTATTACAATTCTCTGCTCTATGCTACAGATGAAGTTTTAATTCGCTTAAAGGATTTTATTCGAGATTCTAACGAGGATACATTCGCTGAAACTGCTATTGCTATGCGAAATGATTTGTGGGGGATAAAAAGGCAATATCAGACAAAAGAGTTTTCATTAAAATAACAAAATTTGATTTTTATTGGCGAATCTTCCGATTTTGTTCTTCAAATACTTGAATTATTAATCATCTTCATAGATCCTGACACAATGATGGGGGTTGAGACCCCCATACCCCCGATTACGATAGACGCCGCCGCCCCGAAGGGCGCCCCGCGGCGACCTCAATTACCGGTTCACTTCCATGAACGGTAACGAGTAGCGCAAAACCCGACGAGGCGTTTTGCGCGTAACGAATCATAACGGGGGCTGCCTAGCGGCAGGGGGCGAAGCCCCCGAGAGCGTCGGGATTGTCAAAAAAAGATTGCGAAATCTCACTTCCCCTTCTTCTTCTCCACCACCCGGATCCCCTCGATACGGGTCACCGGATACTGCCCCTGCGCATCCTTCTCCGCCGACTTGACCATGTCCCACACAGTCAATAAAGCGACCGAGACGCCCGTCAACGCCTCCATCTCGACCCCTGTCTTCCCGGTCGTCTTCACGACAACCGTAGTATCGATGAACCCGGCATGTTCAGTAAAATCGACCGTGATCGCGCTGATCGGGATGGAATGGCACATCGGGATCAGCCCGGGAGTATTCTTGATCGCGAGGGTCGCGGCGACCCGGGCCGTGGCAAGGACATTCCCTTTCACTACCGTGCCGTCACGAATCGCTGCCAGGGTTTCGGGCCGCAGGTAAATTCTGCCGGTAGCGGTCGCCTCGCGATTCACGTCATTCTTGCCACCGATGTCCACCATCTCTGCCCGTTCGTTCCGGATATGGGTAAACTCCACCATTCTATGCACCGTTCCTGATCCTCTTCCCGTATAATACCTGCGGGATCCGGCCGACAAGATCTGAGGCCAGCAGCCCGCCTCCGCTGCAGGCCACCGCCGCCTCACCGGCCCTGCCGTTCACGTACGCGGCAAGGCAGGCTGCCTCGAATGCAGGGAGCTGGCAGAGGAGTGCGCCGGCAATGCCGGCCAGCACATCGCCAGTACCCCCAACCGTCATCGCCGGGTCACCGGTCCGGTTGAACCGGACCTGCTTCCCGTCCGTGATAATATCGATGTGCCCTTTCAGGATCACCGTCCCGGGGAGGCCGGCCTGCTTCGCCACCCGTGCCTTCCCAATCGTATCCTCCGGCAGGGTTACTCCGGTGATCCGGGCAAACTCGCCGGCATGGGGAGTGTAGATCGTCTCTCCTTTTGCTTTCGGGAGGGGGAGCCGGAGGGCGTCGGCATCGAAGACTGCTTTTTTACAGTGAGGCGCAATAGCTGTGACGACCGCATGACTTTCCGTGCCGAGGCCATTCCCGCAGACCACTACGTCCGCTTTCTCCACAAGTCCAATCAGCCGTTCCGTGTGCTCCGGCCCGATCGCCTTCCCGTCCAGCCGCTCGTAGATCAGGTCAGGGATGGGCTCGAAGACCGGGGATGCAATCCGGACGATGTCCGCACCTGCCCGTAACGCCCCAAGCCCGGCTAGATACGGCGCTCCCTGGTACGGGCCGCCGCCAATAATCAGCACGTGCCCGCCCACGCCCTTGTGCCCAGTCTTCCGGCGCGGGGGGAGCAGGGTCAGCTCACCCGGGCCGGTGAAGCACTCGGCCTCGACAGGGATACCGATGTCGGCCACGGTCGAACCCGCGATCTTCGCCCGGTGGAACGCGATGATCGCATCGCTCCGCATGCCGGGGGTGGGGATGTCGGCTGCAATGATCCGTGCCTTCGTAGCATTTGCCATCGCTACGCAGGTCTTCAGCGGTTCACGGACGGCGCCCCCTGCCCCGGTACCGAGCAGGCAGTCCACGATGATATCTGCCCGTGCGAATAGGGGTTCCAGCGCTTTGAGATCGTCCCTGTTCGCGAATGGCAGGAGCGGAATGCGTGCATGCCGGAGTGCCGCGAGCTGATGGTCGCAGGCCCCGCTGCGCTTCCCAGCGTCAAGATACGCAACGTCCGTCCGGGCGTGCCGGCTGAGGTGCCGGGCCGCTACCATTCCGTCGCCGCCGTTGTTCCCCTTACCGCAGAGGATGAGCACATGGTCCGGGCCAGAGGCAAGGACGTGATCTGCAAGGCCACGGCCCGCACTTTCCATCAGCTGGAGCTCGGTAACACCCAGTGCCATCGCGTTGGTGTCGATCACCCGCATCCGCTGCGGGGTGACGAGCCCCGTTTCCAGAAAGCCGTCGGCCAGGTCCGGTCCCATGAGAGAGTACAATTGATGTGTATGAACTCCCTAAATATTAGGCAATGGGTTTTTGCGATGATGTAAAGGCAGCCGCGGAGCAGATCGCGGCTGCACCGGAAGTTACCATCATCTCCCACATCGATGCCGACGGGATCAGCTGCGAGGCGATCCTGTCGCAGGCCGTGTCCCGGCTCGGGATCCCGGTCAAATCCGTTTTTGTGCGCCAGCTCGAACCGCTCACCATGCCGCAGGTCCCTTCCGATTCCTCGCTCAAGGTCTTCTCGGATCTCGGGGCGGGGCAGCAGAACCTGATGCTCGAACGGGAGTTTATGGAGAAGGAGATCCTGATTGTGGACCACCACGTGAGCCAGCCGGTGGAGCGTGAGTACCCGCAGGTGAACTGCCTGCCCCACGGGTTCACCCGCATGAGCGCAGCCGGTGTCTCGTACCTCGTAGCAAAGGAACTGGATGGTAAGAACACCGACCTCGCGAAACTCGCGATCATCGGGAACGTGGGCGACATGATGGCCCGGGAGAAGTGCGGCCTTGTGGGACCCGCCCGTGAGATCATTGTCGAAGACGGGGTCCGGCACGGTTCGGTGGAGGTCCACAAAAAGGACCTTAACTGTTACGGCACGGCCACCCGACCCGTCCACCTCTCGCTCGCATACAACGACGACCCATTTATAAAAGGGATCAGCAACAACCCCGAAGGCGCCCGCCAGTTCCTGAAGAAACTCGGGATCCGGCAGCAGACCCCGGACGGCAGGTACTATGTCTGGGAGGAACTGTCTGCTGACGACCGGAAGACGATCATCTCCGCTTTGGCCCAGCAGCTGATGGCGAACGGCGAGAAGACAGACCGGCTCCTCTCGGAGACCTACCGGTTCCCGGGCGAGATCCCGAGGACTCCCCTCCGGAATGCGCAGGAATATGCGACCCTGCTCAATGCCTGCGGCCGGTGGTCGAAACCGCAGACCGGCAGCGCGATCCTCCGGGGCGACCGGGGGCCCGCGTACCGGGATGCAGAGCACATGCTCACCAACCACCGGGCGATCATCCGGGACCTGCTCCAGTTCATCATCGACACGGGCGTCAAAGAGCTCGGGAACCTCCAGTACCTTCATGTCGGCGGGAAATACCCGGATACAATCGTCGGAATCGGCGCCGGTATGGCGCTCTCGAAACTGAACAGCAGCAAGCCGATCCTGATCATGTGCGAGGTGCCCGAGGACCGGAACCTGACCAAGGTCTCGATGCGGACAACCGAGCGGGTCGTGGAGCGGGGCATTGACCTCCAGCAGGCGCTCAGCGATGCCTCGGCCGAGTACGGCGGGGGCGGCGGGGGCCACAAGATCGCGGCGGGCGCGTATATCCCGAAAACAGCAGAAGAGGAGTTTGTGCATCGTGTCAACAGGATACTCGGAGAACAGCTCGCTGCGGCGGGTCCAGGTAATCGCTGACTTCCAGTTCGGCGGCGGGGTGGGGACGGGGCTCTTTCCGGAGGGCTGCACCTTTATTCTCTCGACGACGGGCAGGATACGCCAGGTACTGGACGGGGGTGTCAGGCTTGTGACTGTCCGGGCCTCGGATGGCAGGCTCACCCTTGGGATTGAAGGGGCGAGGAGGATCCAGGCCCTCCTTCCGGCACCCGGCTACCGCGTGGTGATCCGCGACGACATCTCTTCGTTCGTGGCCCAGGGGAAGAACGTCTTTGCCAAGCACGTGACGGCAGCCGATCCTGAAATCCGCGCGGGCGACGAGGTCATCGTGGTTGCGGGCGACGATCGGCTAATAGCCTGTGGTGCAGCAGTCGTTTCGGGTGCGGAGATGCTTGCATTTAATTACGGAGCAGCGGTAAGAGTACGGCAGGGTAGTGAGAAGGATGCTTCCGGGAAACATCAATCCGCGCCAGATGAAGGCGATGATGAAGAAGCTCGGCATGCAGGTCGAGCAGATTGAAGACGTGCAAAGTATTGTCATAAAGACGCCGAAGGGCAACTGGATCTTCGACCAGGCAGAAGTCTCCTCGATGACCATGCAGGGCCAGACCACGTACCAGGTCACGGGTACCCCGCGGTTCGAGCCCGTGGCCCCCGAGATCCCCAATGAGGATGTCGCGATGGTCGCAGTCCAGGCAAACGTGCCGGCAGAGAAAGCAAAGGCCGCCCTGATAGCATCGAAAGGCGACATCGCCGAAGCGATCATGAAGCTCACCCAATGATCGAACAGGGCGACCGCGTCCTGCTCGTGGGGGCAGGACGGGAATTTTTTATAAAAGCAGGACCGGGCACACTCGGCACCGACAAGGGCCAGCTGGACCTTGCCTCAATCGTCGGCAAAGAATCCGGAGATGTCATCACCACGCACAGCGGCTCGGAGTTCACCATCCGCATCCCGCGGCCCACCGATTTCTTCACGCACGGCAAGCGGTCGGGTGCGCCGATGCTGCCCAAGGACATCGGTCTTGTCATTGCCTATACCGGCATGAACCACAACGATGACGTGCTCGATGCCGGCACCGGCAGCGGGATTGCCGCGATCTACTTCGGCGGTATCGCAAAGAGCGTGAGGACCTACGAAGTGCGCCCCGAGTTCTCCACGCTCGCGATGAAGAATATCACCGAGGCAAAGCTGCCGAACGTCGAGGCAGTAGCTGCAGACTTCCTTGCCGCAGAGGGGGTATATGACGTGGTCCACCTCGACCTCCAGATCCAGGCCGGGCACGTGGCCCATGCCTTTTCCCTTCTCCGGCCCGGCGGGTATCTTGCATGCTACACGCCGTTCCTCGAACAGATGGCAATGGTGGTCGATGCGGCCACAGACCTCTTCAGCGAGGTCCACACCCACGAGCTGATCGAGCGGGAGATGACCCGGTCGAAGCGGGGAACGCGGCCTTCTACGAGCGTGTGTCACTCGGGATACGTGACAATCGCAAGGAAATAAAAGGAAGATTCCAAATTAACTAATACGTTGCAAAAATTATACGATTCGCTGATGGTCCGAAATCCAACTCATAATTTTAGCGATTTCTGCATCTTTCTGGATTAAATCCCCAACAAATTGCTTAAACCCTTTATTTCTCTCAAGATGTGGAATAGATTTTAATTCTTTTGGAAGATCTGGCAATCCATATGTCTTTGGATTGATGTAGTTTCTTTTGGCCCTAATCAGTAACCAACTTTCAAGGTACGGAGAAAC
Organism: Methanoregula sp.; assembly: GCF_049686655.1. Taxonomy (GTDB): domain Archaea; phylum Halobacteriota; class Methanomicrobia; order Methanomicrobiales; family Methanospirillaceae; genus Methanoregula. The sequence goes on along the minus strand of NZ_JBAVIG010000083.1, from coordinate 787 downwards.
GATAACAATGCACCGGTTTGGATCCTCGGAGTGAATGCCGTGCTTTAATGTCTCTCCTTCGGTCGTTACTCGATATTTGCCTAATTCAGGAGGTTGTTCGCTATCAGGATCTTCGTCAATGAATGCCAAGACCGGTGAATTTTTTCTTGCTATTCGAAGCACATCTCCTTTACCAGATTCGTGCCTAATTTTATTTTTTCCAACCCCGAAGGCCTCAAGAACATATTGATCATTGTTACATTCGACAATGATCATCCCTTCTCCTCCTCGATAAATGACGACAGGTTAAAAAATGGGTCGGAATCGAGGAGATCGGGGACCTTTTTCGAATCGATCTTGGATACTTGGGTGAGATAATCTTTAATTGAGACGACAAAAATATTCACCTTTTCTTTCGGCGCTTTCTCGATGATTGAACGAAGGATATACGGATTATGGGTTGCAATGAAATACTGGTTCTGGTCATCAAGTGCAATCAATTCGGCAAGGTGCTTTGTATAATAAGGGAATGTGTAGGACTCTGGTTCTTCCAGAACAATTGTGGCTTTTTTATTGGACTGGATCACAAGGGTATAGAAAATGATGCGTTTCAGAGTATCCGACAATATTGTGTAAGGATAACCGAACGAGACTTCATCTATATCCTTAATGATCTCTATCTGTTTCCCATGAGGTTTTATGAGAAGACGGTATCCTTCTGTTTTAAGAATATCACTGACTGTTTTCCTCAGTGGTTTATGGGCTTGAATGAGAGATACCAGATTTTCACCGAAGGGAGGTTTTAGTG
>NZ_JBAVIG010000082.1:0-3284 GCF_049686655.1 Methanoregula sp. | reverse complement strand
AGCCAGACGGGGATGGAGCCCTCCTTAAGATTCTTACGAAAAAAGCTGAAATGATCGATTGCCTGCAATTGTTCTCCGGGAGATTCCCGGGATTTTCGTGAAAGAAACCAGGCACCTGTTAATTTATATTCATCGATCATATAACCGGGTAATGCCAAGGGATCGCGTATACCGCGTACTCTATGTCGATAAAGACCCGCGCCTGCTCGACAGTGCGAAGAAGTTCCTCGAGGAATCGCAGGAATTCACTATCAATATATCGACTTCTGCACGTGAGGTCCTGGATTCCGGGACCCTTTCATCGTACGATGCCATCGTCTCTGGTTACAAGATGCCGGTCACTGACGGTATCGCTTTCCTTAAAGAAGTCCGCTTACGGTTCGGCACCATTCCGTTTATCCTCTTCACCGGGCGGGAGCGGGAAGAGGTTTTCCTGGAAGCACTTGACAGCGGTTCTGATTTTTACCTCAAGAAAGGAGGAGACCCCGGGTCGCAATTTGTTGAGCTGATGCACCTGGTCAAAATAGCCGTGGAGCACCGGAGAGCAGCTGATGGGATCATCGTCCAGAACCGGTTATACTCGGTCTTGTCAGCTACGAATAAGGCAATCGTCCATATCCGGGATAAAAACAGGGTTTTTTTTGAAATATGCCGTATCCTTGTTGAAGTCGGAGGTTTCCGGATGGTCTGGATCGGTCTTTCTGACACAACAAAAAAAAGGATCGAGCCTGTTGCTTCCTTCGGGCATGTCGACGGCTATTTTGATTGCATAAACATCTCTACCGAGGATGTCCCCGACGGCCGGGGTCCGACCGGGACTGCGTACCGTACAGGAAAATACTATTTCTCCAACGATATCCTGGCAGATCCTCACATGGTACCTTGGCGAAAACCTGCAATCCACCGCGGCTACCTGGCGAGTGCTGCATTTCCGTTTGCGCTCGGGACCCGGAATGAAGGCGTCATGACACTGTATGCTCCAAAAGCGGGATTTTTCGACGGGCAGGTGATCGAGCTTCTCGAAGAGATGTCCCGCGATATCTCATTTGCACTCATGACAATCGATGATGAAGAACGCCGGGAGGCCGCGGAAGAGGCGCTGCAGGAGAGCGAGGAACGATACCGCGTCCTTTTCGAGACGATGGTGGAAGGATTCTCCATCGACGAGATCATCCTCGACGAAGCGGGAAGGCCCGTCGATCTCCGGTACCTCCGTGTCAACCCGGCGTTCGAGCGCCTGAATGGCCTTAAAGCGGAGGACGTGATTGGAAAGACTGCCCGCGAGCTCTTCCCCGGCGCCGAACCGGTCTGGTTCGAGCGGTACGGCGAAGTCGTCCGTACCGGAGTACCTGCCCATTTCGAGGAACGCTTCGGCCCGCTCGGGAAATGGTACGATGTCCGGGCGTACAGGACCGGGCCCGCGCAGTTTGCTGTCATCTTCTCGGATATCACGGAACGCAGGACCAACGAGGACATCCTCCGGCTCTCTTCTGAGGTATACAAGCTCTCAGCCGGCAGCGACACTCTCCCCGCAATGCTCACTGAGTATGTCCGGCTCCTCCAGCGCTACACCGGGTGCGATGCGATCGGGATCCGCCTTCTCGACAATGAAGGTAACATTCCCTACCAGGCGAATACCGGTTTCTCCGGGGATTTCCTCCGGCTCGAGAGCCCGCTCTCGGTAAAAAATGACAACTGCATGTGTATTAACGTGATCAAAGGGACGACAGATCCCGTCCTCCCGTTCTACACGAACGGTGGATCGTTCTACATCAATGCCACAACAAAATTCCTGGCCACGGTTTCCGAAGAGGAAAAGGGGAAAACCAGGAACATGTGCAATAAGGCAGGGTACGAATCGGTCTCCCTCATCCCCATTCAAAAAGGGAACATGATCCTCGGGCTGCTCCATCTCGCAGACACCCGGGAGGGAATGGTGCCCTTAAGAACCGTCAGTATCCTTGAAAACGTAGCGCTTTCTATGGGATCGCCTATCCTGCGGATGAAGGCAGAGGAGGAATTGAAGAGCAGGCTCACCGATCTCCATGCGGCTTACGAAGAGATCACCTCCACCCAGGAGGAACTCCGGCAGAACGTGGAGGAACTCAGCCTCCGCGAGCAGGAACTGGTAGAAAGCGAGACAAATCTCAGGAAGGCCCTCGCGGAAAAGGAGATCCTTTTATCAGAGGTACACCACCGCGTCAAGAACAACCTGACCGCGTTCATCTCGCTGCTGAGCCTCGATGGTTCATATGAGGAGTCCGAAGTGGGGAGGGCACTCCGGAAGGATCTCCAGAACCGGGCCCGCAGCATGGCCCTGATCCATGAGACCCTGTACCGGACCGGGAAATTCTCTAAAGTGGATATGGAGGCTTACCTTACCCCCCTTGTTGGCCAGATTGCCGCTTCGTATACGACTAGTGCTACAATCCTGACTGTCGTTGATGTCCGGGATATGGTTCTTGATCTCTCCCGGGCCACCGCGGCGGGCTTGATCATCAATGAGCTCGTGACCAACTCCTTCAAGTACGCATTCCCCCCCGGGTTCGACTGCTTTGGAGTACGGGAAGAAGACTGCACGATCCGGGTCTCGCTTGCGAGTGAGGATGGTACAACTGTGCTCAGGGTTGCCGATAACGGCTGCGGACTACCGGAGGAATTAGATCCCCTGACAACAAAATCGCTCGGCCTCAAACTGGTGAAATTCCTCGCCCGTTACCAGTTCCGGGCAGAGATCGAGGTCAGGGCGGATAATGGTACAGAATTTATCTTCCGGATGAACAATGCAGAGGCATACAAATGACCGGGGAGACTATTCTGGTTGTGGAAGACGAATGCCTGATCGCCCTTCACCTGACTGAATTGCTTGAAAAAGCAGGCTACCGGGTTCCCGATCCCGTTTTTGCAGGGGAGATAGCGCTCATGACGCTCGAAACATCTCCGGCACCCGATCTTATCCTGATGGACGTTGGACTTGCAGGAACACTTGACGGGATCGAGACGGCCCGGCAGATCCGGCAACGGTTTCCAATTCCCCTGATCTTCGTCACTGCTTATACTTCAGAGCTCATGCTCGAAAGGATGCGGGAAGTTGCACCGGACGGGGTCATCACCAAACCGTTCGTTGATACTGATCTGCTCGATCTTATAGGGAAGGCCGTGGGCAGGTCGACACCATGAGCGTCCTTAACAGCCATCGGATAACAGGCCCCGCTATTGCGTCTCATCAGCTGGTTCACAAAGCTGGTGTGAGACGGATCTTCCTTGTGTAAATACAAGATATG
>NZ_JBAVIG010000081.1:0-4204 GCF_049686655.1 Methanoregula sp. | reverse complement strand
TGATTAAAACCTGCCGTACAGAAAATAAATATAATTTTCAAAGGTATGAATGAATCGTTTTAGGGATCTGCACGGATATCTTGATAATTACAGAGCTACACATCCTGAAGCAATAGTCCATTTGTTTAAGATCTTTTGTAATCATGTATTTCGGCTTATACTTGAGAGAATGAAAACGACAGCATGATCTCGTACCTCCCCTTGGAAACACTTCTGAGTCGGTCAGTTATCCCTGGCAAACGTAGGAAGAAATTCTATCTTTCCCAAATCTGTCTGAAGTTCCGGGTAATATTTTTTTATGAACTGATCATGCGTTTCTGAAAGGTTAAGGAGTGAATGCATGAGCCTTCCAACATCGCCGTTATATGATGCCCAGTATCCATACCCTCCCAACGGAACTGAGGACGTAAGCCCATATGGGGGATAACCTAAGCCCGGACCATCGTAACCGACACGGTACCACCCGTTCATACCGCCGAAGTAATTGGTGAACAGGGGTTTTGTCGTATTCCGGTTGGAGGACCCGTACACCAGCTCGTTTGCCATCAGTACTATAAATTCATCATCGGGAAATTCTGACCCCGTAATATTCCGGTTGTCATGCAGGGTCTGGAAGACCTCGACAAATCTTCTCCCGTGACTGATATCCAATCCGGTTTTTGCAGTACAAAGTTGATCTGGAACAGGGAACGATGTACCACTATAACATGCAAAGCGATTATCCGTATCAATCTGCAATTCACCATAATCAATGATAATACCCTTTACCGGGGTCCCGTTAAAATCCGTCAGATTTGTTTCAGTTATGCGTGAACGGACGAGTTCATTTGTCAGATTGATATACTTTACCATTGCCATACGCTGCTTGTCTGATATCGCGATGGCAGGATCATTCTGGTTTGCGGCAAGCAGTTCGACCATCCCGGCACTTAGCCAGAGGTCTTCATCGCCGATTGCATACTCAGCATTTATTTGGTGCAGGTCTACATCCATTTTCAGTTCTTCTGAAGCCAGGAAAAGCGGCTGCCAGCGAGTGTAGGATTCCACCGCAAGAGGGCCGAAATTCGCTACAAATGTATTCATCTCCGGCGTCCTGTTCGGTTTATCAATAGCACTGATAATGTGCACGGATCTCGAAACAACATAAAGGAACTGTAAACTGTCGAGAGCGATTTCTTTCCCTTGGTTGGTGGAATCAGGGCAGGTTTTATCGCAGATCCATTCGTCGTATCCCTGAGGAGTCACCGTCAGGAACTGATATGATATATTATACAGTGCTATAATTTGGTTGAACCGGACTGGGTTATGGCAGGTTACTGCCTGATCAAGAAGATTATTCGTATATTGCTGCATGTTGTAAAGACCCGTCGGATCTCCACCGGATAATTCCTTTCTGAACTCTTCTGCCATAAGAGTAGAGTGGTTAGCCCACGCAGTATCCAGCTGCACCTGAATATCCGGCGGGAGACATGCGCTCGTAGTTGCCCCATACAATTTGGGTGTATACACCGGGTTTGATAAGTTACGGATATTCACGGGAGCTGGCTGGTATAGCGCCAGATGTAACAATAAAAAAATGCCTGCACCGAGGATGCCCAAAATGAATGCTGTAGCAATCAGTTCTTCTTTACGCATATCCTGACCTGCGACGGGTAAAATAAATGGTCCGGGGGTTGCATATTTTTCCCCGTCTGTCAAAATTGAAAGAATTCCAATAATTGCCGCATTTATTGACTATTATATCCAAATTTTGTCTCATTGACTCTATTTGTCCGAGAGGGAAATTTTCCTTTGAGAACAAGCCTATAGGCTCATTTTTCTTTAAATTTACTTTCATTATGGGGATCTCTTTCCCATTAACTAAGTATATTCTTATATCATTCCCCGTTGAGATTTGGCGTTTAAATTTTTCATTTTGAGAATTAGTATCTCTCATTTTATGGTTATTGTTTGCTCCATCCGATTTAAAATGATAGTACCTCTATATTGCTGTAATTAGAACACCCTGCAGATATTATTTAATGATCACATTCACGATAGATTTCCAGGTCCGTAAGTGTCATTCAGAGACTTTGTCTCAATCGGTATCTCACGTTATTGCGGTTTCTGCAAAACGAGCTCTCCGACCATGTATTGGGGGCTCTCGACCGGTCCCCCTCCCGGTGAACGATCCTCAAAAAGGATCTTCTTGCAGATCTCGGACGGAATTCACGGCACCGGCAAAAATGATCCGGGCAAGTCCTTTCAGATTTTTCAACTGTTTTCAACTGGAATGAATCGTCGTACTGCATCACCGGCGGCATGGTATTCGCCCTGTGTGCCTATCTCCTCTCGCACCTGGGATACGCTTCTTGAATTATACCGAGATGCATTCCCCTAACGTACAAGAATGGCATAGCAAGTATGCATCAGATATATGCGGGGATCAGGTACCAGGCCTGATGAGCATCCGGATTTTTCCGCTTGCCCCTGCCGGGTAGAGATTGCGCTGCGGTTTTCCAGGAATGGGAGCCATCAATGCAGACAAAATCTTTTCATCATCTGCACCGGTGAGTATATTCCAGCCATCATGGAGTGTTTCAATCCATTCGGTATTTTCCCGGAGTGTGATGCAGGGTACACCCAGCATGTATGCTTCCTTCTGGATCCCCCCGGAGTCCGTCAGGATCTTTTTTGCATTTCCCATCAGTCGGATCATGTCAAGGTACCCGAGCGGTTCAATTATTTTGACATTCGTTGGCATCCGGCCCAACAAGCCGTATTCTTTAAGATATTTCCGGGTGCGTGGGTGGACCGGAAAAACGATTGGCATTTCCGCCTTCCCGAATGTTCGGATAATTACCGATAGTGCATCCGGATTGTCTGTATTCGAGGGCCGGTGAATTGTTGCAACACCGTATCCGCCGGGTTCAAGACCCAGTGTTTCGATAATGTGGGAGTTTTTCTCCGCGAGGGTCTTGTTAAATTCCAGCACATCTGCCATCACATCCCCGACAAGGTGAACTCCCCGGGTAATCCCCTCTTTTGCAAGGAGCTTGACTGCATTCTCTGTCGGGCAGAATAGTGAGTCAGAGATATGATCGGTGACAACCCTGTTGATCTCCTCAGGCATGGTACGGTCGAATGAACGGAGCCCCGCCTCCACATGGGCAACAGGTATGTGAAGCTTGGCTGCAGCAAGCGCCCCGGCCAGCGTCGAGTTGGTGTCGCCATAGACAAGCACAAGATCCGGCTTCTCCTTCAGGAGAACCTCTTCGATCTTTGTAAGAATCATTCCTGTTTGTTTCCCATGGGGTCCGGAACCAATGCCAAGGTTATACTCCGGTTTCGGGATATGAAGTTCCTCAAAAAAAACTTCTGACATTTCCGGATCATAGTGCTGGCCGGTATGCACAAGAATTTCGGTGTGTTCCTTCCGCAGTTCACGGGAGACTGGCGCACACTTGATGAACTGGGGCCTTGCCCCGACAATGGTAACGATCTTAATGGGGATCCACTCCGAACCGGATGCTCATTCTTGTACCAATGGATGTTCCTGTAAATTCCGTCTGCACCAGCCGTCGCCGTAATGGAAAAACCAGCATGCCGGGTTCAAAAATACAGGTTCCTTCGCCAATGATAGTTATTTCGTACTGCATAGCGAAATTTCCAGGTATATTATACTGTCAAGAGGATAGGTAATTATTTATTTTTATTGACAAAAATTGAGTTTCGAACAAGAAAAAGAGATGCCCCCCCGGTATACACCGGATGTAATTACCCGATCAGTATAACCCGACATGTTTCCCTTACAGCACCTGCAAGTTTCATATCCGCAGTTACAAGAGGAGCATCGCAGCGGATCGATGCAGCGACAAAAAGCGCATCACAGATTGTGATCCGGTGCTGGCACGAGGTCAGAAAACAAATATACTTCTGATCTTGAGAAGTACTGCTCCTTGTTGGGGTTTCCCATAACTTTTACAGGGAGCAACTTGTTCTTAGCTCTACCGGTAGCTTAGGATCTCAACAGAGCCGCAATTTGAAAAAATTTCAGGAAAAGTTTCCAGAGAAATTTTTATTTTTTGAGAAATTTCGGCCGGGTTATTGTGCCCCGGGAAAAATTTTGCTAAGGGGCACCGATGGGCAACAAAAAATATCTGTTGCCGGAAATCACATGCCCGGCCCGGAGTCGGTGTGGGGGGGACGGACCTTGGGCTTATGC
>NZ_JBAVIG010000080.1:0-37846 GCF_049686655.1 Methanoregula sp. | reverse complement strand
ACATCACAAAAACCTTCCTGAGCAAGACAAAGACAGTAACGGCAGTCAACGATGTCTCGTTCACGGTAACCCGGGGGGAGATCTTCGGTCTTCTCGGGCCGAACGGGGCCGGGAAGAGCACCCTGATACGGATCCTGACAACCCTTCTTGTGCCTACTGCCGGGACAGCCTATCTCGACACGTATGAGATCACCCAGCATCCCGAAAAAGTCCGCAGCATTATCGGGGTCTGTCCCCAGAACAGCACCCTCGATGTAGAACTTACCGCATATGACAATCTCGATTTCTACGGCAGACTGGTGAACGTCCCGGACGAGGTCCTTGACAAAAGGATCTGGGAACTCCTCGCGATGACGGAACTGACCGACCGCGCCCATATGAGGGTGGGGACGTTTTCCGGCGGTATGCGACGAAAACTGGAGATCGTCCGGGCCTTCATTCACCACCCGCTGATCCTCTTCCTTGACGAACCGACGATCGGCCTTGACCCGGAGGCCCGTCGCGAAGTCTGGCAGCAGATCTCTGAACTGAATCGGGAAAAAACAACGATCATCCTGACTACGCACTACATGGACGAGGCAGAAAAGCTCTGCGACCGGATCGCGTTCATCGACAAGGGACATCTTATCGCTCTTGATAATCTTGAAAACCTCAAACAGTTAATCCCGGCAGGTGACCTGATCGAGATCGGTCTCGACAGGACGGATGACCGTGTACTCCCGGGGGTCAGGAGTAACCAGCTGGTCAATTCGGCGGAATTCAAAGGTAATACGCTCAACATCTCCGCAAAGAATGGCAGCAGGGTCCTGCCCGCCATTATCAATGTCTTTGATGGTTATTCCATTCCCATGAACTCCATCTCGATCCACTCGCCCTCCCTTGAAGACGTGTTCATCTATCTCACCGGAAGCAAACTGGATTCAGGCAATACTGAAGAGGCAAAACCGGGAGCACGGGGGCGACCATCATGATCCGGGGGGCCGTGGCGATATTCAGCCGGGACTTCAAGAAATTCCTAAGCAACCCGTTTGTCGTTATCATGACGCTCGCGATGCCTATCATGTATCTCGTGATTTTCGGAAACGCGTTTGGCGGGACGATCAGTCATATTCCGGTGGCAGTTGTCCAGGACGGGCCGCCCTATAACGATACCCCGCTCTTTACCAATGCCGCATTTGCGCTCAACCATATTACCCAGAACGATTATCCCAAACTTCTCGATGTTACCGAATATACCGATGAGATTGCGGCCAAACAGGCACTGGGCAAAGGGCTCGTATCTGCCGTCATCGTATTTCCGGCAGAGGGATCCAGCAACCGTGATATCAGGCTTTATGTAGACAGCTCAGATACGATCACACCGGCGCTCATCGAATCTGCCCTTAACGGAGTCCTCGCCAGTCTCGCAGCGGACAACCCGGTAATGATCGACAATATCTACGGCGACATAAAATACATCCAGTTCTTCGGCGTCGGTGTCATCATGATGGCAATTTTCACTTCCACCATGTTCGGAGGAGGCATCGCGCTCATCAAGGACCGCGAGAACGGGATCCACGAAGGTTACCTGGTCACACCCGTCCAGCGCACAAGCATTATTGCGGGTATCATTTCGAGCGGAACCATCAGGGCATTCATTGCAGGCTTTGCCATCTTCCTGATCGATATACTTATCACCGGCATCGTTATCCAGAGCATCGCGGATTTCCTCCTGGTAATGATAGTGATCCTGATCGCCTGTGTCGGGGTCACCAGTCTCGTCGTCTCGTTCGCTTCACGATTTTCTGCCCAGCAGGAATACGCATCAACGGTCGCATTCCTTAACCTTGTCCTGTTTATGACTTCGGGAGCGTTCTACCCGGTTATCGGTATGCCGGGCTGGCTCCGCTGGATCACCGTAATCAACCCGGAATATTATGGGGTGGATGCACTGAGAGGAATTATTCTCAGGGGCCAGGGACTCGATGTGATAGGCATGGACCTCATCGCACTGATGATCTTCTCCAGTGCGATGTTTATCCTCGGGATCGTTACCTACCGCAGGACACTCGAATAGAAAAATCCCATTTTTTAAAGAGCGCAAATAGTGGATTGTTTCCTTGAAACCATCTCCATTGCGTAAGGTACGATAGCAAGGACCAGAACACATCCCACGGGTACGACCGGTTCCGGTGAGTTCCGGGGGGGTCCCGGGACGGCGTTAGTGCCTGGTGCAGTGTGGCTTAAGTGTGCCGTTCAAATCAAATGTTCACCTGTTTTCTTGTACTGGTCAACGGTGTATGTAAAAGGAGTGACCCCGGCTTTACGGGTGGCTGATCCTGAAAGGAAAAAAGGTAATTACGGATGTGAACGCAATGCCAGGACGAGACCGGCGATTCCAATTCCCGCGATAAGGGTGAGTGGTGAAAGGGGTGATTTCGCAGTTGTCGGGAGTGCCGATGGAGCCAGGGTCGTTACTACGGGAGCTCCCGTTGTGGCAGATGCGGGGGTAGTCCCGGGCGTAACCAGCTGGAATGTGCACTTGGTGAACGCATCGTCGACACCGGGCAGGTTGAAGGCAGATGAGAGGGCTGAGGCAGCGGCAGCATCCTGGATGCTCCCAGTACCTGTGAAATTGAAGATGTCAGTGCCGGTTTTGGCGTTGGTAACCTCACCTGAATACTGGCCAGTCGTCTGCATGACTATGTTCAGTATGCCGTCATTGCCCGGGCTCTGGACGATGACATAATAGGTAGCCTGAGGAAGGCCTGTAGTCTGGTACGTTTTTGAGAATGTGCCATCAGCATTGACAGGGACTGTCGTGACATTGATGTAATTGCCGGCGAACACCCAGATCTGGACACCTTCAGTAAGGTTCCCTCCGGTTGCCACACCGCTTATCGTCACGGGATCTCCGATGTTCGGTTGTGAAGGTGAGGCAGATGCAGAAATAAAGGGATTCTGGGCAGCTGCTGCCGTGGGTGTCGCAGGGTTTGCAGGGGAAAATGCGAGAACAGAAACTGGCAGCATAATACATGCCACTACACAGAACAGCGCACACATGATCATTCCACAGGAACGTGATTTTATCATAGGGGACATTGGGACGATAACCGATATTATGGTTATGATATGTTTTGGAGGTTGCCACAGGCTCAACTTATGAAGTACTACGGCCAATGCCGGTAGGGAATCATGTCACGTACTCCGGAGGTAATGGAAACGTCTTCGCCTTACCGCGGGACCGTCTATTATCTCTTCCTGCTGGGGTTCTTTGCCATCTTCTCAACAACCATTTCGAAGAGCCCGGTATTGCCCCTCTTCGCGCAATCCCTCGGGGCTGGCGATTCGATCATCGGTCTCATCGCCGCCTTTTCCCCGCTCGCCGGGATCCTCTTCTCCTTCCCGGTAGGAGTACTTTCGGATCATCTTGGCAGGAAGAAACTTCTTGGGTGTGCGGGATTAGTCTTCCTCGCAGCCCCACTCACCTATCTCTTCATCACCGACCCGCTCTGGCTGATACCGGTCCGGTTCTTCCATGGTACGGCAACGGCAATTCTCGGCCCGGTGGTCTCTGCAGTAATCGCGGAGCGGTTCCCTGTAAACAAGGGGGAGATGCTGGGACAATACGCCTCAGCAACCCTAATCGGCAGGACGATTGCACCGCTCGCCGGGGGTGTTATCCTCTCCTTGTTCATCATGTACCCGGGCCCCCTCCAGTACCAGATGGTGTATATCGTTGCAGCACTCGCTGCAGTACCTGTCCTTGTTCTGACCCTGATGTACCGCGAAGATCGGTCATCGGCACTTAATATCCTCCCGCTCTCGGTGTTTCGCGAGAGTTTCATTACATTCTTTTCAAATCCCCGGCTCCGAGGAACGGCCTTTGTCGATATGGCAACCTATTTCGCATACGGGGCGTTTGAGACATTCCTGCCTATCTTCCTTTCAGGCCGTGGTATCAGCCCGTATGAGACCGGTATCATCTTTGCAGTCCAGGTGATCATGATCGCCGCCACCAAACCGTTCTTCGGAAGGATTGCCGACAAAGTGGATAAACGTGTACAGATTGTCGCCGGGCTACTCATCACCGGTTGTGCAACAGCCATGGTCACATTCGCTTCATCGTTTGTGAGTCTCCTTCTGGTGAGTTCGGTATTTGGTCTTGGCATATCAATCTCTACCGTCGCGACCAGCGCATATATCGCCGACGTAGCACGAAAAGAACATATCGGTGCGTCCATGGGCGCACTCTCTTCGATCATGGACATCGGCCAGTCTGCAGGACCACTCGTGACCGGAATCATCATAACAGCCGCAGGTTATTCATCCGGTTTCCTTGCCAGCTTCATTCTTGCGATTGTGATCGCCGGTTTTTTTGCTGTCTCGGTAAGAGAACGATCTTCCGGAAAAATCAGCGCCTGAAGTAGGTAACAAATTCGGTCTCTGCTATCGTATGACCTGAAAGGGCCCCATCAACCGATTCGCGGTTTGCAATCGGCTGGGTAATATCCATGTCAACGGCGTACAATCTGAACACATACCGGTGGGTTGATCCGATCGGGGGACATGGGGGATAATATCCCCGTGAGCCGGCACTGTTGTTCCCGACCTGTGCACCGTTATCCGGAACATTCTTGTCCGGTATCCCGGCACTGAATCCCCCGGCAACAGGAGGGATATTGTATACAATCCAGTGAGTGAAGGTGCCGGCCGGCGCATCGGGATCATCGAGGATCAGCACAAGACTTTTCGTGCCTCCCGGGATCATATCCCATGATACAGAGGGAGATTCATTTGCCCCCGTACAGGTACTGATTGCTGGCACCAAGGACCCTGGAGTGAGCGAACCAACCTGCAGTGTTAATGAACCGGCTGATCCTGCCGGGGATGCAGTAAGGGAGGGAGATCCAACGGAGACGGGTACCGGGGCAGATGATGAACCCGGTGCAGAACATCCCGTGATACCGGTAACCAGGATCAGGAGGAGACACGGAACAAGGAACGACAGTAAATGCATACCCGGGAGAGGCTACGTAAATACATAAGCATGACGATGATCCGGCTCTCCATTGGCTATCTATTTACGTGGCATCAATAGCTCGTACAATCAGAATAATGCCGGAAACTACTCACTGAGGCTCATTGATGAAAATGTAAAGCACGCCGCAGACAACTACTCCGGTTTCTCCGCTTCCCCTCAGTTTTTGTATCCTGCTTTATCAGGACGGCCGGATTTAACGCCTTGCAGACTGTACGGTAGAAGAATATGTTACCGCAGTCCAGGGAGCGAGTATTGCCTGGATCGACTGCAGTACCATTGACGACGACAGGGAGATCGAACGGATCGCCCAGCTTGCCGGGTTTTCAAAAGTCCCTATCCCCAAGCTATCTCATGGTTTTTACTCGGCATACGAGGATTATGATACGGAACTTGGCATCATGCTCCCATCCGTGACCGTTAAAGGAGAGAAGATGACGGTCCACCCGCTCTTTATCCTCATCAGGGAAAACCTTGTCCTTACCGTTCATTCCGAGGAGATCAACCGGCTGCTGCGATTCTCACGGTATGCATAGCCGTTCTTCAAGCGAATTGCCGGGGAGAATACTCCCGATAAGATCACTATGACGCTCGAACGGATCATCGATGAAAACAATGATCGTAACTTCGAATACCTGCGTGAGATCGAGATGCATGGGGATACGATCAATAAATCCCTGATCGAGGAGGATGTTGCCAAGAAAAAGATAGCGCACGACATATACCGGATGAAACACGTCCTGATCGATTACTTAAACGTGCTCTGGGCGACCAAAGACGTAATGGACTCGCTGCGGTACGGCGACGCCGACCTGATTACTAATGATGAGAAACTGCTCGGGAGAGTTGGCATTCTCTCGGACAACATCGACCGCCACATTGAGCTGACCGAACAGATGTCCAATGTGCTTGCATCCGGCCTCGAAGTAATGCAGAGCATTTACAACAACCAGCTCCAGAACCTCAATAACCGGTTCGCTCTGGTAACAGCCCACTTAACAGTTCTCGGTACGGCATTCCTGGTACCGAATACGATCGCAACGATCGCGGGAAGCGGCGTAATGGAGGGAACGATGGCGCAACAGTGGTGGTACGTCCCGCTCCTGATCGTCTCGACACTCGTGGCTACGCTCACTTCCTTCCTTTGGGTTGTCCACGTCTGGAAGAAGAAAGAAGAGGATTGAAGACACGCTTTTTGGTCTTCTCCACAATTATCTCCTTTTTTACCCGTTTCAGCTCCGGTTCGAACCATGCCTCAATACATTGTTTCACAACACCCAGTGCGGCATCGCTGTCGAGGAAGATCGCGCCGATAAGGGCTTCCATCGTATCGGCGAGGATCGTCTCTTCTCCGTCTCTCCACAGTCCCTTCTCCCCGCGTCCGAGCCGTATATATTTTCTGATATGCATACGTCGCGCAACATTTGCAAGGGTCGGATTATCCTCGAGTCGTTCTTTCTCCTGGGTGATCTGCCCTTTACTCTGGATACCTTTTTCCATCAGGAAGAGGATCAGACCTGTCTTAAGTACCGCGTCTCCCAGCGTACTGTAGGCCATCTGGTCCATGCACCGTTTATTCTGCTGGAGCATCTCGTTGGCATACGCCGGGTGGGTGAGCGCCCGGATCAGGTGCTGCTTTTCGAAGAAGTGATACCCGATAATCTGTTCGATCTCTGAAATATCAACTGGATCCATTGTCTGATAAACCGTTCAGTGTCAGGATTAATAAAGAGCACCAATAACCGGGGTCTGGCCTAAAAACCGGATGCCATTAAAAGTCCGGCGTTATCCCGGTTACCAGCCTCGGATCGTGCTGTGCAGCAGCAAGAGCCTCGTGGGCACTTTTCTCCTTGTCCTTGATCTCCAGCATCAGGCCCGAGATCACCGGGCCGCATGTCGGAAATGACCTGTTCGAAATCTTCGGCATCGATGTGCTCTGCAGGGGCGCCAGTCCGTTTCCCGGGCCGCTGCGAACTGTAATCCACCATCGGAATTTCATCGTCGCATTCTCCAAGGGTGACCACATGAAGAAAGGGCCTGAAAGCCCCACGGTCAGGCAGTTTTCCTGAGTGTGAGAGCCGCCGAATTCATACAGTACCGTTTACCGGTAGGGGCAGGACCGTCATCGAAAACATGGCCAAGATGAGCCTGGCACCGGGCGCAGAGCACCTCCGTCCGCACCATCCCGCCGGTCCTGTCCTGGTGGAAGAGAATATTATGTTCCGAGACAGGTGCGAAAAAACTCGGCCAGCCGGTACCTGAATCAAACTTGGTTTCCGAGTCGAAGAGATCGGTGCCGCAACAGGCACATGTGTAGATCCCGGGTTCTTTGCAGGCATGGTATTTACCGGTAAACGCATATTCCGTTCCTTTGTTCCGGGCCACCTCAAACTGTTCCGGAGTAAGAAGTGATTTCCATTCAGTTTCACTCTTTATCACGGGAGGAACATTTTCGACACGACCGGTCTTAACATTAAAGATCGGAATCAGGTCTCTTGACTTCGGTCCGGGGTTCACGGTTAATCATTCCTGAATGATTCATGGCAGGGCCGGTGGATAGAGCTTTGTTTCACGGCATTAAAAAAAGTTACAATCCGAAAAAACCAAGGATCCGTCGCCTTGGATCCTTATAGAAAATCCTGGCACCGTCCTTGATATTGCGGACATCCTCAATCGTGTACAGGATATCAGGGTACTCTCTTGACAGGATTCCAAACAGTCGTGAAAGTTCTGTTCTCAGGACAATCATAAAAATTTACTGTATGGGAGAAACTGCCCTGGCTCCCAATCCGTGTCATCCCGTACCCCAGCGTGGAGAGCGATAACACAATCGGCTGGGGGTCGCCGGGCGTGATGAGGCGGACGATCACACATAACCGATTGAAATTATGTTCTCAATCTGCATACCTGCGAGGGTTCCGAGGCCATACCCTGCGAGATAGGCAAATAGATTCCAGTAATCCGGGAGGTTTGTGAGTACAAGCCCTGTCGAGATAAGCCTGATACCGGTTTTTATAATCCCTACGCACGCGGCAAGATTCGCGTGTCCCTTGCTGATGTAGATCGTGCGGATCGTTTCGAGGGCGGCCTCACCAATCCGGGCGATCAGAATAACTATGGGTATAAAGGCGATCAAACCAAAAATTTCCGGTGCTATGGGCACTCACTTCCCGGTACCATAATCAAACCGGCCGGTTTTGAAAAAATTGTGGAATGCGCGTGAAACGTTTTTTTAGTGTAAGAGCAGCCTTCAGGGCAATTCGGTTCAAGCGTGAGATCTGGGAACGACCAGGAAATCCTCGCCATCTCTGGTACCGGGATCCTCCTGTCAATCGCGATCCGCAGTATCACCTTTGGAGGTTCCCGTTATTCATGTAGTGGGGGGGATGAAAACGGTGAACCGGATAACAGATTGGGCTGCCCCCGGTATTTTCTGATTTTCCGGAAACGTCATCGTTGTTCTGGTCTTAAAACAGATTAATGTGCAAAGATGCGCAACATGATCTTAGCAAAGATCTATGAAAATCACCTGCCTTCTCCTGCTCCTCGTGCTCATTGCGTTATTCGGAGCGGGCTGTGTCTCGAAAGCCCCCAACCCATCAATCCGTGTGACAGGCACAGACATCGAGGATATCACTCCTGTCCAGGTAGGGGATTTCGATGTGTACACGGTAAATTTCCGGATACAGAACCCTACGAACCAGACGTTCAATAATGTTGACGTCAGGTTCGATCTGGTCCCGACAACCATGTATTGCCACACGCAGGCACAGGATGTGACCATTCCCTCCATTACCCCTCTCGAGCGGAAGACCGAGCGGTTCTCCTTCTCGGAATTCGCTGGCCTTAACTGTGAGTACACCTATACGTATGAGGTTATATCTGATAGGGAAAATACAGTTTTCTGAGTTTTAAATAGCGAGAAATCCCCGGGTATTGCGGGAGTTTAGCGATTCTTTATGAGGCTCCTGATGACTGCCTTCCCGAACTCCCGGGTTCCTGCCGATCCGCCAAGGTCAGGGGTCAGGATACCCTGTGAAATTACAGTACCAATCGCGATCTCCACCCCGGAAGCACCATCCCGATCCCCCAGGTAGTCGAGGAGCATCGCAGCGCTCCGTATCGCAGCAATGGGGTTGGCGATATTCCGGCCCGCAATATCGGGGGCGCTCCCGTGCACGGGCTCAAAGAGTGCATACCGGTCACCGATATTCGCACTAGGGGTAAGCCCGAGACCGCCAACAAGGTAGGAGGCTACGTCGGAAAGGATATCGCCGAAAATATTGGTGGTCACGACCACGTCATACAAAGCCGGGTGCTGGAGGAGATCGAGCGCAAGCGCATCGATATATTTGTCATTGAAGGTAACTCCGGCAACTCTGGCTTCGTGCAGGCATATGTCCCGGAATAAGACGTCTGATTTGAGTACGTTTGCCTTGTGTCCGATCGTGAGCCGGCCGCTGCGCCTTTGTGTAAGCCGTATTGCTGACCGGACGATCCGTTCAGACCCTTTCCGGGTCACGACCCGGAGCGTAGTAGCCCGGTCCGGGCCGGACTCTTCAATACCGGAATAGAGTCCTTCCGTATTCTCCCGCACGATCAAGATATCGAAACCTTCTGCTTTAACCGGGCGGAGGTTCGCATAGAGATCGAGGGCCTTCCTTATCCGCAGCACCACGCTCTGGTAATCTTTCATAGGCGGTGTCGTGATTGCCCCGAACAGGATCGCATCAGCGGTCTTCAGTGCATTGATTTCCTTGTCCGCACACGGGCAGCCGGTCCGCTCCCACATCCCGTATCCCACATCCACCGGGAAAAACTCGAACTCCGGATGCAGGGCCTCAAGAACCTTCCGCGCGATCGGGATCACCTCGTGCCCGATCCCATCACCTTCAACAACCGCAATTGTTGTCATCGGTTCCTCCACTGCCGGACCACTTCATTCACCGACCACGCAATCTTTGCCGGGCCCGCACCCCAGTGGACGATTGCCCCGAACTTCCCGTTCCAGGTCCCTGTCCCTTCCCGCTCAGCCCTGCAGCACCGGGCGATGAACGGCTCCTCCCGTATCTGATCCAGCGGGCAGATATTCACCAGTTCGAAATTGTTCCCATAGCATTCTGTATACAACTGCACCGCTGTGAGGCACCCGGCAACGCGTTCACCTCCCATCATAGGATCCGCATCGAGCGTGCGCTTATACCCGGCGGCCCTGCAGGGAAAAACATCTGCCGTTATCTGCGATATGTCCCGGACATGATGATCGAAAAGAATCGATTGATCACCAAAGTACCCTATCCTCTCAAGCTCCATGATACTTGCCGAAATGGTTGGTCTCGGGGGGATGACATCATAGACATGAACCGTAAGAAAACCGGACATGTCTGGATCAAGAACGAAGGTCATATTCTCTTCAAGGCCGGTGAAAACAGTGCAGCGGTACCCGCTCTCAAGGGCGAGCCGTACAAGACGCGTGCGGTCGTTGAGCTGGACTTTTTCCGGATAGATGAATATTTCCTGAGGAGATGCAAGGACACACGAACGGGAGATATCCTTCATAACGGTCTTCTGAAATGGATCGAACGCAATCTCGATAAGTTCAAGTCCTTCGGGTGTGTCCCTTAGCAGGTACCGGCTCAGGGCGTAGACCCGGTCCCCGCAAGGTTTTGTTGAGGCGCGGCCGATATACTTGCAATGTTCGGGAAAGATCATTTGTGGTTTCTCCAGTACTCCACCAGCCCGCCCGCTGCAAGGATCTCCTGCATCCGTAGTGAAAGAGGCCGGATTTCATGGCGTTTTCCCGAGGTCTCTATCCACCCTTCCGCCAGACTGAAAGCAACGGAACTGCCATCCGTACAGGTAATATCGCATTCAATGAGCGGGAGGCCGATGTTGATCGCGTTCCGGAAAAATATCCGGGCGAACGACGGCGCAATCACAGCGACAACACCAGCCTCTTTGATCGCGATCGCGGCCTGCTCACGGGAAGAGCCGCACCCGAAGTTCTTGCCTGCCACGATCACAGATCCTCTGAGTCGCGGGGCGAGTCCGGGATCGAGATCCTCGAAGACATGTGCACCCCATATGCTCCGATCCTTTGTTCTGAGATACCGGCCGGCAATTACGACATCGGTGTCGATATCGGCAGGAAGGCATACAGCATGTCCCGTGTTCTTTCCGGGGGTCCCTGACACGGGATCCGCTGTCAGGCGGGCCTCCGGTATCTTCTGCATCATGCCGCCTCCGGCACGGCAATCTCACCTTCAAGTGCACTGGCAGCGGCTGTGGCAACTGATGAGAGGTAGATCTCCCCGCCGACACCCATACGGTTCTTGAAGTTCCGGTTCGCAGTCGAGATGCAGACTTCCCCTTCACCGAGAACACCCATATGGTACCCGATACAGGGACCACATCCGGGCGTCCCTATGGTGCAGCCGGCTTCAATGATGTCGGCAAGCACACCGGTCCGGATCGTTCTTTCGAGAATTTCGGCGGATGCCGGGATCACGATCGTCCTGACGTTTACTTTTTTCCCTTTCACGATCCGGGCAAACCGTGCCAGGTCTGAATACCGCCCGTTGGTACATGTACCTATAAACACCTGGTCTATGGGAAGGCCCGCCAGATCCTGCACGGGTCTGACAGTGTCCACACGGTGAGGCACAGCCACAAGGGGTATTATATCAGAGAGATCGAGATCAAGTTCCTGTACATACGTGCATGGTTCCGGTATCTGCGGTTTGGCCGCGTGCCCCCGCTCCTTGAGATACCGCACGGTAATCTCATCCGCATAGCAAAGCCCGGCTTTTGCGCCCGCTTCCACCGAGAGGTTAGAGAGGACAAGCCGCTCATCCATCGAGAGATGCCTCATGCCGTCACCAATAAATTCCAGTGCCTGATAAGTCGCACCATCCGTGCCCAGTTTTCCCACATACGTAAGCGCGAGATCCTTTGCCTCGGCAGCACCGGAGAATTGCCCGGACAGGTGGATGCCAACCGACTCCGGCACCCGAAACCAGGTCTCACCGGTAAGCCAGATCGCGGCCATATCCGTTGCTCCGACACCGGTTGCAAAAGCTCCAAGCGCCCCGAGCGTCACGCTGTGTGAATCAGCACCGATCACGATCTCCCCCGGCTGTACTACACCTTCACTCATCAGCTGATGACAGATCCCGCAGCCGATATCCGCAAAATGCATAAAGGAACTCCTTGCAAACTCCCGCAGCTCATGCTGGAGATTCGCTGTCGTACCATTATTTGCCGGGACGATGTGATCGAAAAGGATCGAGAATTCGGTCTTGTCTGATAGCCTGTCCGCTCCCATGCACTTCCAGGCTTCAAGGGCAAGGACGCCAGTCCCATCGTGGGCATAGGCCCGGTCCACTTTCCGGTCAACGTAATCCCCTGAAGGGGCGCCAAGGATTCGTTCGGACAAGGTACTCATTGGGGTGTCTCCTTTGCCTTTTTGATCAGTTTCCGGAGGACATCCGGGGTGATGTTGCACTTGTGTTCTGAATGGTCCTTAACCAGGTCAAGCACCCGGCAGATCTGCTTATCTGTGAGCTCGCAGCCAAGAGAGGCCACGACGTGCTCAAGTGCTTTTTTCCCGGTGTGTTTCCCGAGGATGAAATGCCGCTCTCCCCCCACAAGGTCTGGGGGGAAATATTCATAGGTCGACGGATCTTCAAGAATAGCGGCAATATGGATGCCGCTCTCATGAGAGAACGCGAGCTCCCCGGTGACAGGCTTGTTTCTTGGCAGTGCAACGCCGGAATATTTTTCGACCATGTGAGAGAGACGGTTGAGCTGACTGAGATCGTACCTGTCGATACCTTTCTTCATACGCAGGACAACGAGAAGTTCCTCTAGTGATGCGTTGCCTGACCGTTCCCCGATTCCGTTCACGGTAGTATGGAGCTGGAAGGCCCCGGCCTCGGCAGCGGTAATAGTGTTTGCCACCGCACAACCCATATCGTTGTGGCAGTGGGCGCAGAACGGGCGATCGACCGAGGCTACGAGGTCTGACATGATACGGTTCATTTCAGAGGGAATGAGACACCCCACCGTATCGGCAAAACTGAGCAGGACCGCACCGTGATCAGCAGCCTGCCGGTAGACTTCTTTCAGGAATGGGAGATCAGTCCGGGACGCATCCTCGGCTGCAAACCTTACCTGTACACCATGATCCCGGGCAAAGTCGATCATATTCAGGGAGTCAGCAAGCACTTCTTCCCGGGGCTTTCTGAATTTGAGCTGCACGTGCAGTTCAGAGGTGGGAATAAAGATACTCACCATGTCAACATTGCAGTCGATTGCAGTCAGGATATCAGCTTCGCGTGCCCGGGAGAATCCGCAGATCCGGGCGTCAAGACCAAGATTTGCAATCGTCTTCACGCACTGTTTCTCGTTCACCGACACGGCAGGGAAGCCGGCCTCGATAACTTCGATACCGATCTCGTCCAGCGTGGTCGCTATCTCTACTTTCTCCTGGCAGGAGAACGACACACCGGGAGTCTGTTCCCCGTCTCTGAGTGTCACGTCACAGATCTCAATATTCAATGGTTTCATGCCTGCTTCCCTCCGGACAGTTACCTTCAATCACAATCGTTCTCGGCCGATCACTCAGGACCAGTTCCTTCTCCAGCGTCTTCCGGTCATCAGCCCCGCATATTGCCGGATTTGCCCACGACAGGCAGGGAACCGGATCATAGGTAGGTTGTTTCCCGGTCATTGCCGTACAGTTGTTCTTCATGACTATGCAGAGAAGAGGCAGGTGCTTCTCATATACATCGATCAGAGCGTTCAGGCCGGAATGGAGCAGGGCATAGTCACCGATAAGGGCAAGATTCGTACTTCGTGCAGCAACCGCGATGCTTGCGCCCATCCCGTAACTGGCAACGCCCAGCTCATATGGCGGTGTCATGCCAAGGACCGAGCAACCTGCATCGCAGATCATGGGCATATTCCGGTCCTTGAGAATGTCCATCATCAGCTTGAAAGGACATTCACTGCAGAACGTGCGGTAATATCCCCGGTCTTCCATTGCTTCTGGACGCTCCTGCGGAACCGGCGGCTGGAGGCCCCGGTGATCACGGACAAAAGTTCTCCCGTATTCGCGGATTTCGCGAATGACGGCTGCCTGCCGTGGCAGCGGGTGGACGGTTACGATCCGGGTTTTTCCCGGTTCGGCGCCGGTCCCTGCCGGCTCTCCGGCCCACTGGTTCAGGGGGGACGAATCAGACCACTCAAACATGCTCCGGTATAATTCCTCTGCAGCAGTTACCCGGCCGTTCATGGTCCAGGTCCGCTCAGAGAGGCGCCCTTTCCCGGAGGAGCGTGGGACAGGACGCTGTTCCGGAACCACCTCATCATCAAGAATCCGGGGAGTCAGGCGCAGGATCGCCACACGGGAGAATCTCTCGGAGGCCTCAAGAGCTGCCTCAACTGCACGGGCACAGGTTGCCTTGCCCGGTTCTATAACCGGGAGTTCCGCAAGCTCACCATAATACCGGGAGTCCTGGGCAATCTGGGAACCTTGGGCATCCGGATCATCTCCGGCAACAATGACTACACCGCCGATGATGCCCTGTGCCGTAGCCTGGAGCAGGGGATCGGCACATGCATTCAGGCCTACATTCTTGATAATTACTGCAGCCCGTTTCCCTGATAGCGAGTCCCCGAGGGCATATTCAAGGGCGGTCTTCTCGTTGATGACCATTTCAGCGTTCACGAGCCCGCCAAGTTCCGTGATCGGAAATCCCGGCACGGTATAATGCCGGTCGGTGCAGGATTTCAGTGATTCTGCAAGTACATCGATACCCTTCATTCGTCTCTCCCGGGCACGAGATCGCAGCCTGCACAGTTGGTGCACATGGTGAGGGCCTGCTTCGCATCGAGACCTGATTTTGTAAGCGCCTCCGTCTGCAGGGCAAACAATTTCCCGAGCCGTTCAGCCGATGGCCGGGGTTTTCCGGTAAACTCTGCAACCGGGTTAAGGGGGCGGAGCACGGGGATTATGCCGTGGGATACCAGTCTCCGGATGCAGGATTCAAGCTCCTCATCGGTCTCCCCAAGGCCAATGATCACATTGGAAAAGACATGCCCCTTTCCAAAGAGTTCTACCGACCGATCAAGTGCTTTCCATATCCCGTCATAATCGAGCCCGGGGCATACATTCTGAAACAATTCCTGTGTCGCTGACTCAAGATTGAACTTCACTTCTACAACACCAAGTTCCCTAAGACGATCGGGTGTAGTTTCCGTGGGGTAAATGGAGACGCCAATCGGGAGGTCAAAAGAGGTGAGGCGTTTCACTACCGCAAGCACATAAGCTTCCTCCTCTTCAATAGTGGAAAGCACTCCACTTGTTATAGAGATGGCGTGAATCCGGTTACGCACAGAATCAACCATCCCTACGATCTCTTCAATGCTCTTCCTTCTTCCACCGAGCTTCGGTACAGTACAGTACCGGCACCTGAAGATGCAGCTCCCCGTGACCGTGATGAAGGCCTGGTCCGGACAGTGGAACCCGGGTTCAAGGAGACGCCCCATGATGAGATGTCCGTCAAAATAGAGCTGGGCAGTGCCGTTACCCCGGTGAGCAATCTCGATAGTGCTCGTCGGGTTGAGAGCCAGCTTGACCCTGTGGCTGCCCATAGCGAAGAAGATCGATCCACTCCCACCGGCACCGGGTCCTGCAGCCGACTTTGCAATGAACCGGTCTGCAGGTTCTCCGGTCAGCCGGGCTGACCCGGCTTCAAGCAGCCGGGCTTTCAGTTCTTTCCATTGCATAATTCAAGCGCCTCTTCGTAATCCGTATAAAATGGAATTGCAGCAACTGCTCCTGTTATCCCCCGTCCATTCATGATGATTCTGAGATCTTCGTCAATGACAGTGTCGAGCAAAACCGGCTCAACTTCACCCCGCTTCACGCTCCTCCCGAAGGACAGCAATAATGCAGAGGGTGTAAACCCGGTATATACCGCCATGCCGGTCTTTGTCGAGAGAGTGTACCGCTCCAGAAGATTGTGGAACCTGCCAATAAGACCCTCCGGGTCACTGGTGGCAAATTCCACGACGAGACTTACACAGTTCTTGGTCCGGTAGGGGACAGGGAAGAGCTGGACAATCGTATGAGACAAGTATATCGATCTGTCGTCCTCAACGGCTTTTGCGATGTTATGGACAAGCGTCCAGGTCGCCCCTTCTTCCGGCGTATCGGTGTCGTCAACACCAATCAGGACACGCTGGCGCCGTGGCAGCCAGATCGTTGCGCCTGCTACTTTTCCTCCCCCGGCTGGATCGCTGCGGCTCCTCAGGACACCGCCAGCATCTGACCGACAGGCTGCGGCTCCCACGCCGCCGCCACCCATACCTATGTAGGTTATGGCAATCTCGGACCGATCCACCGTGCATCCTGAAATTCCCGCAGGAAACCGGGAGCCTTCAAGGGCGAGGTCCACAGAGCCGGTCTTCAGGGAATACCGCATGGTGGGACCGACACAGCAGACTTTATTGACGAGAGGGCTTTGTGCATAATGGCGTTTTGTCCACATGGCACCACCGACACAATCAAAAAATTCCACAAGATCAACCTGGCTCCCGGTTGCATCCGCCACGGCAACGATCTTCGGGTAATGGATCACGTAAGGTTCAGAGATGTTCCCCATAAAGTCCCGCCGCTTCGATACCCATGTTGCCCCAGAGCACAGCTCCCAGTGCACCGATCCGTCCTTTTCGTGCGTTCCCGTCGATAAACCCTATACCGATTTCCTTTGCCGCTTTTTCCGCTTCGGAAAGAGTCATGATCGTGGTCTTTACCGAAACAGATGCAGGCGATTCCGATGGAAAACCGATACCCCGGTAATATGCGATACCGGTATCGCGGGATACCGTATTTTTATCGACGAATGATCGGACAAATTCCAAAAGAACCGGGATCTTTTCCGGTTTTACTGCAAAATTGAGAGCCGAACTGACACAGTTTGTGGTCTTGTGAGGGACCGCCGGATTGAGCTGGACAAGACGCATATTCAGAAATTCAACGCCTTCGATTTGACAGGATTCTGCGCATTTCAGCGCCAATACCCATGTCGCCCCTTCCGTTTTCGTATCGGTGTCATCGATCCCTATGCAGACTTTTTCATACTTTGGCGAAACTATCCTGACCCGGTTAGTATGTGCCCCACCAATTTTGAGATCATCCTCTGTGGGATATTCTGCACGAATTACACCCAACGCTTGGGGAAGGCATGCAGCAACACCCACACCTGCCCCGGCAATTCCGGCCCACGAAGTGATAACCTCACTACCGTTGATTTCCACTGATTCCAGAGCCTGCCCTCCGATATCTCCGGCAGCTGCGCCGAAATTGACAGGATACCGGCCAAGTTTCGCGCTGACTACCATTGATGTCCCTTCAACAGAACAGGACGTCAAGGCACCACCGGCCCTTCGCCGGTTCATTGCGTCCCATTCAATTGTTCCCCGTGCCCGGCACTGCTCAATAATCTCAGCCCTTGCCGTACATTCGTCCACCATCACCAGGAATTTCTGTGCAAAAAGCGGCCCGAACCGCTGTTTTGCCTCGTCGGGTGTGAGCGTTATCATATTATCGCCGAAAATTTCGTTAACAAAAGAATCGGCAATAACTGTATATATAACGATCGATCCTCCTCAAAATTTCAAAAAAAAGTGATATCTGAATAGATATCTTAGTAATGACGAATCAGAGAACCTTATGAAGATCAAGTTTATATGGCCCTAGCGTGCCGCCAAAGTTCCCTGCGGAGATGAACGTAACGCCCGGAATTTTTGCGGCTGCCTTGACGCCGGCTCCCATTGCTGCTGCCACCGACTTCTCATCAACACCGTCAATAACAATCTCGTACACAGCCTTGACACCTGCAGGAATCTTTGAGTCTGCCACTTTCTCGCGAAGTGTTGGACAGTACTTCTCATTGGTAGAGGCCGGCATGAACTTGTATTTCAGGCTGCCGACTTTTGAACCGCTGGCAACAATACCACCGGGGAAGCTGGTGATGACACCGGGAACTGCATCAATTGCCTCGACTGCTGCCTCGGCGCCCATCAGTGCTGCCATCTGGTTCTCCCCCATGATGAAGAAGTTGCCTCCGGCAACACCCTTGACAATGCCGAACTCTTCCTCACCAACATATTCCCCATTCATAATCGGGATAACCCAGCACTTGCGTCCCCCAACCTCTTTCTGGTACTCATAACCGTCACCGAAGAAGTGGAGCTTGACCGGTATCTTCTCTTCTGCGGTTGTGATCCCGTTGAAGACGGCAGTAGTCGGTGCAGTAAGGACGCATTCCGCCAGGCGCTCAACGACCTGCTCCTTGAGTTTCTTCTTGCTGGCACAGATCAGGATTGCCACACCTGGCCGCCCGTCGGGAGTCTCACTTGTTGGAACGAATCCCTCAATTCCTGCTTCGCAGGGACAACCAATTGCTGAAGTCGCAAAACCGGTTGCCTCGGTTGCTGCTTTCTTTGCCCATTCCTTTGTAACCGCAGTGATAATGATCCGGCAGACCCATATCGGGAATGCCTCTGCGTATGTATCGTCAATCGTAACGCCGTTGAGTTCCATATAATAACCTCCGGTACCACAAAGGTACAATGATGGTGGTTGAATAAATTTTCTAAATTGATTTTCAGAACACTTGAATTTCAGGAGCGCATGGAAAAAAAAAAGGAAAGTACAAAAGATCATTTTAACTCAAAGAATTTTTACATTAACTTAACAATCGGGTATTTAAACTAAAATAAAAAAAATCAGTATAAAACGGGGAAACTCAGTCAACCAATTTCAGAACATTTATCTACATTCTTCTACCACTTTTTGTTAGTCGATTTTTAGAATCGATCATAGCTGGTGCGTGAAAAGCGAATGGCATTTGCAGTGCACATCAACAAGGAACATTGTACTGGCTGTAATAATTGTGTGGTTGCATGTCCTGTAGACGCGTTAGAGCTTCATACAGTAGATCCTGCATCAAAAAAAAGATCTACGCAGTCAGGGACGGAAAATCCGTCATCCTTGATTTCAGAAATGAACATTGCGCCGGGTGTGGCGTAGGTGTTCAGGAGTGCCCATATAGGGTTATCAGACTTGCAGGCCCCTGGGAATCAAGATCAGTGGCAGATGTGCAATAAGAAACAGCGTGAGGGTTAATTCATGGCATTGTTTCCAAAGTTTTCCAAAAAGAAAGACGGTATTAACGTTGTGATGGAGCAAAAACTCCTGCAGAACGTAAATAACCTTATTCTCAATGCAGAGACCTGCACGGGATGCGGCATATGCGTCGAAGCATGTCCCGAGGACGCCATTGTCCTCGGACTGGTCGGTGCATCAAGGCGCGGCGCTATCAATTACGCTGCTCCCATTGATGTCGATGAGACCAAGTGCTCGTATTGTGGCGTCTGCGTCATCATGTGCCCGTTCAATGCATTGACCTTGAAGGTGGACGGAAAGGAAAGACTTCCAATCATAGAGAAGGAAGGGTTCCCGCAATACGACATGAAAGCGGAGATCGATGAGGAGAAATGCGTCAGGTGTACCATTTGTGAAGAGGTATGCCCGCGTGACGCCATTGACCGCAATGTCCCCGCGTATGAGGGAACATACAAGGGCCCGGTGGCCGGCGCTAAGGACCGCCAGACCGCAATCAAGACCAAGACGACATTTACCGTGGACAAGGAGAAATGTTCCCTCTGTGGCCTGTGCGGTGCCCTGTGCCCGGCAATCGTGGTGAAACACAAGCAGTTCACCGCAGAATCCGGCAAAGTCGAAGGCGATGTCATCTGGGATGAGACAAAGTGTGATGCCTGCAAGGTGTGCGTTGAGGCGTGCCCCGAGGAGTGCATTACTGTTGAGCGCGAAGTTATTTCTGACAAGGTAGACGGCAAAGTTGATATTATCCAGGACAACTGCTGCACATGCACCTGGTGCTCACGGAACTGCCCGACTGAGGCAATCACAGTTGAGAAGATTTTTGAAGGCGACATCGAATTCCACGCCGAGAAATGCCCCGGCGGCTGCTCAACCTGTGCAGAGATCTGCCCGGCAAATGCAATCTACCTCCCGTCATCGATACCCGCAGCCGAGATGAAGCGTGACGGCATCGAAGCGACGATTGCAGTCAACAAGGACTATTGTATCCTCTGTGGTGCCTGCGTCAATGCATGTCCCGGTGAAGATATCATCGTGCTGCAGAGAACCGGTATCCGTACGAAGGGCAAGGAAACTGACCTGTTCAACAAGATAAAGGCGAAACTCTTCGAGAAGAGAACCTCGAAGGTTAAAGAAGAGATCACCGGACAGGTCAACCTCAAGATGATGGAGAAGGCGTGAGGGAGTACTATGGCACGAACAAAAGGTTACCCGGAAGCGCTGGAGAAGAAACTCCACGACCAGAGATATTTCCGTGAGGACTCAAATCCCGAATTCACCAAGCAGGTGAGAGGAATCTCTCGCACGATCGCCCACATGTGTTACCAGTGCGGCACCTGCACCGGCTCATGTCCGTCTGCACCCCGCAGCACCTACCGTATCCGTAAGTTTATGCGGAGAGCAGTGCTCGGGCTCGAAAACGAAGCACTGACCGACCCGGACCTCTGGCTCTGCACTACCTGTTACAGCTGCTCGGACCGGTGCCCGCGTGACATCCTGCCAACCGATGTCATCATGTCCATGAGGAACCTCGCATTCAAGCGGGATATCGTCCCGGTCAACTTCCTCAAGACCGTTCAGGCAATTTATAACTCAGGCCACGGTGTGCCCAACAACGATGTTAACCGTGCAGCCCGCGAGAGGCTGGGCCTGACACGGGACCCGCCGACCACCCACATGTATCCGGAATATATCCCCGGCATCAGGAAGATCCTTGACCACTACAAGCTCAAGGCAAATGCGGACCGGATCGTCAAGGAAAGGGAGGGCTAAAATACCATGTCAGAATCAGGCGCAAACCACAAGTTCGCATTCTATCTCGGATGCATCGCCCCCAACCGGTATCCCGGTGTCGAATCGGCTTCCATCAAGGCCATGAAAAAGCTCGGCGTCGAGCTGGTCCCCCTCAAGGGTGCAAGCTGCTGCCCGGCACCAGGCGCTTTCGGTTCCATCGACCTCAATGTCTTCTATGCAATGGCAGCCCGTAACCTCGTACTCGCCGAGCAGATGAAGATGGACATCGCTCTGGTCTGCAATGGCTGCTACAAGTCGATCTGGGAGGTCAACCACAAGCTCAAGCACAACAAGGATCTCCGCGACAATGTCAATGAGGTTCTTAAGGAAGTTGACATGGAGTACAAGGGTACTATCAACGTGTACCACACAGCCGAGCTCCTCTATAATGACAAGTTCATTGGTATCGACAAGGTCCGCGACAGCGTAACTAACCCGCTGACCGGTGCACGTATTGCCGTCCACTATGGCTGCCACCTGACAAAACCCCACAAGGACCGGGAGTTTGAGAAGGAAGTAATGCTCAATACTGAGCACCCCGTATGGATGGAAGAACTGGTCGCAGCACTCGGCGCAACACCGGTTGAATACCGGAACAAGATGCAGTGCTGCGGTGCCGGGGGAGGGGTCCGTGGATACGATATTGTCCATTCACTGGATATCACCAACGAGAAGCTGATCAACCTGAAAGAGGAGAAGGTAGATGCACTCACCGATATCTGCCCGTTCTGTCAGCTCCAGTTCGACCGCGGCCAGATCGAGATCCAGGAGAAGTTTGGTGTTACCTATAACCTGCCCGTCCTTCACTTCGCTGAACTCCTTGGACTGGCACAGGGAATGAGTCCGCAGGATCTCGGGCTGGATCTCCATGGGATCAGCTGCGAACCATTCCTGCAGAAGGTTCTGTGAGGTGGTAAAGATGGCAGAAAAGAAGAAATCAACTACCAAAAAGCCCGTGACCAAGAAGCAGGAAGCAAAGAAGGAGGCTCCCGTGAAACAGGAAGTCAAAAAACAAGCCCCCGCAGCTACCCCTAAGGCAAAGGCAGCAGCCCCGGCACCAGTGAAAGCAACCACCGGCAGCACCACCGCGCAGAAGCCACGGATTGGTGTGTTCATCTGCCACTGCGGTACCAATATCGCAGGGTCGATGGATATCCCGGCAGTACAGGAATACGCAAGCACTCTTCCCGGTGTTGCATACGTTGACAACTACCAGTACATGTGCTCCACACCCGGGCAGAGCAAGATTGACAAGGCGATCAAGGACAAAAAACTGACCGGTATTGTCGTTGCAGCATGTTCGCCACGTCTCCACGAACCGACGTTCAGGACCGCCACAAAAGAAGGCGGGTTAAACCCGTTCCGGTTCGAGATGGCAAACATCCGTGAGCAGAACTCATGGGTGCACATGCACGACCGCGAAGGATCAACCGACAAGGCAAAGGATGCAGTCAGGATTGCAGTGGCAAAGGCAGCACTCCTGCAGGATCTGTTCCCGAAGACCGTGCCGGTCGAAAAGACCGCGATGGTTGTCGGCGCAGGTGTTGCCGGTATGCAGGCAGCCCTTGATCTCGCAGCAGCAGGTATCAAGACTTACCTCATTGAGTCCGACACCAGTATCGGGGGGCGCATGTCCCAGCTCGACAAGACGTTCCCGACCCTCGATTGTTCACAGTGTATCCTGACACCCAAGATGGTGGATGTCGGCAGGGATACGAATATCGAGCTGTATACGTACTCGGAAGTTGATGCTGTCGAAGGTTACATAGGTAACTTTGATGTCACCATCCGAAAGAAGGCCCGCGGTGTGCTCACCCCCAAGGAAGCGGAAGCCCGCGGCCTTGTCGGTGGCGGCTGCAATGGTTGCGGTGACTGCGATGCGGTCTGCCCGGTCGTTAAGCCCAACAATTTCGAAGTGGGCATGAAGCCACGCAAGGCAATCTACATCAACCACCCGCAGGTCGTTCCCCTTATCTACACGATCGACTTCAACTCCTGTATCAAGTGCGGGTTGTGCGTAACTGCCTGCGGTCCCGAGAAGCGGGCAATCGACCTCGAGTCCAAAGATGAATTCATCAAGGTCAAGGTCGGCACGGCAATCCTCGCAACCGGGTACGACATATTCCCGATCGAGAAGAAAGAGGAGTGGGGATACAAGAAGTACGAGAATGTGATCACGAGCCTCGAATTCGAGCGGCTTATCTGTGCATCAGGTCCGACCGGCGGTCATCTTGTCCGCCCGAGCGATGGACAGACACCCAAGAGAGTCGGGTTTGTTCTCTGTGCAGGTTCACGTGACAACACGAGTACCGGCAAACCGTACTGTTCACGGTTCTGCTGCATGTATTCCCTCAAACACGCCCACCAGATCATCGAAAAGATACCCGGATGCACTCCCTATCTCTTCTACATGGATATCCGTTCATTCGGTAAGATGTACGAAGAGTTCTACTACCGCATCCAGGACGAGGGGGCAAAGTTCATCCGTGGCCGCGTCGCCAACATCATCGAGGACAAGGCAACAAAGAACCTCCATGTCATGGCTGATGACACGCTCCTCGACCGCCCAATCGACATGGAAGTCGACATGGTGGTACTCGCAGCCGCGGTGCAGCCCTCTGGCGACACCAACAGGACCCGAAAGCTCTTCGGTGTCTCATGTTCTATGGACGGCTGGCTCCTCGAAGCCCACCCGAAACTGAACCCGTGCGGTACCACCACAGCCGGTGTCTTCCTCGCCGGTGTCTGCCAAGGACCCAAGGATATCCCTGATACCGTAGCATCTGCCGAAGGCGCTGCATCTGCAGCAAGTATCCCGATCCACAAGGGAGAAGTGGAACTTGAGCCGTACTTCGCCACATGCATTGAGGAGAAGTGCGCAGGCTGCGGTATGTGCGTAAACCTCTGTCCCTACAGTGCACTGGCACTCGTTGAAAAGGACGGTCGCACGGTTATGGAGGTCACCGAGGCCAAGTGCAAGGGCTGCGGTACCTGCGGGGGCTTCTGTCCTGGCGGTGCCATCTGGATGAACCACTTTACAACGCCACAGATCGTGGCACAGATCGATGCATTCCTGCTCGGAGGTGAGCAGTAAATGTCAGCTCCAGGAAATTTCACCATCCCTGAACGGGGACCCGGCATCTGGCAGCCCAAGATCCAGGGTATCGTCTGCAACTGGTGTTCTTATGCAGGTGCAGACCTTGCCGGTGGCGGCCGTATCCAGTATCCACCCGACATCCGTATTGTCCGTGTCATGTGCACAGGGCGTATCGATGCACTATTTATCCTCAAGGCATTCGCAGATGGCGCAGATGGTGTGCTTGTCTCGGGCTGTCAC
The DNA here is from genome assembly GCF_049686655.1 of Methanoregula sp. Lineage (GTDB taxonomy): Archaea > Halobacteriota > Methanomicrobia > Methanomicrobiales > Methanospirillaceae > Methanoregula. The sequence goes on along the minus strand of NZ_JBAVIG010000080.1, from coordinate 13,501 downwards.
TTTGGTGACTGCCACTACCTTGAAGGCAACTACAAGGCAGCCAAGCGCATGTTCATGGTCAAGCGCCTGATGAAAAGTATCGGGCTTGACGACCGCCGCTTCAGGATGACCTTTGTTTCTGCTTCTGAAGGTGCAAAGTGGGGCGCCGTTGTCACTGATGTGGTCAACATCGTACGCGAACTCGGACCAAGCCCAATCAGCGAATTCAATAAATAACGCACTGCAAACAGCAACCATGGATTAACCGGAAGCGCACCAGCACCCTGGCCAAAATCCCCTATTTTTTAAATAAGCGCACAGGAAAATCGAACATTATTATAGTTAGTATAACAACCAGTAGTACTTTTTTTAGTATAGTTAATACTGCGTAAAACAATGAAAGCAGGAATTTATGTAATATTTGAACATTGCTTCATGTTTCGTTTGTATTCTCAAAAAAATATAAAATTTTTTTCCGGGATAAAATAGGAATGCTTATATGGCAAAATTGGGAATTAATGTCTGTCCCATTTTAGGGGACGTGCAATAGCGACTTTCATTCACCACCAGTGTTCCTGTTAGTACACACCATCGTTCAGTGACAGTATTGTACCGCGGTTAAATGAAAATTTGGAGGAATTCACATGGCAAAATACAAAGATACGATCGACCTCTACGACGATGAGGGTAAGCTCTTAAAGAGCAATGTCACCATTGACAAGATCAGCCCCGTTGTCAACAAGGGCGCACTGCAGGTTATCGACCTCACCAAGAGAACGGTAGCAGTCAACTTTGCTGGCATCGAGGACGCACTCAAGACCGGAAAGGTCGGCGGCAAGTCGAACCAGATCCTCGGCCGCAACATGAACTGCAGCGTAGTCAAGGACTGCGATGCACTTTCAGCCAAGATCAAGGATATGGTCCAGGTCACCGACGGCGACAACACCAAGATCACCAAGGTCGGCGGCGGCAAGATGATCCTCGTAGAGGTTCCAACAGCCCGCATGGATGCAGCCTCAACCTACGATGTCGCATCAACCGTAGTGGCAGCAGCCACCACCTATGCACTGGTTGACCAGTACAAGGTCGACATGTTCGATGGTTCCTACGTAAAGGCAGCAGTCTGGGGTACCTACCCGCAGACGATGGACATGCAGGGCGGCAACGTCGTCTCGATTCTGTCGATCCCCCAGTTCAACGAAGGCCTCGGCTATGCACTCCGTAACATCCCGGCCAACCACGCGGTCATGATGACCCACCGGAATGCGATGCAGGGTGCAGCACTTTCCGCAACCTTTGAGCAGGCAGGACAGTTCGAGATGGGTAACGCAGTCGGCCCGTTCGAGCGTGCCCAGCTCCTTCTCTACGCATACCAGGGACTCAACGCAAACAACATTGTCTGCGACCTCGTCAAGAAGAACGGCAAGACCGGTACCATCGGTACTGTTGTGCAGAGCCTCGTCGAGCGTGCACTTGAAGACAAGGTTATCAAGGCAGGCAAGAAGGGCAAGAGCGGCTTCATCTTCTACGAGACCAAGGACCCCATGCTCTGGAATGCCTATGCATCCGCAGGTACCCTTGCAGCAACCATGGTTAACTGTGGTGCCGGACGTTTCGCCCAAGCAGTTTCAGCAACCCTGCTCTACTTCAACGACTTGCTCGAGCACGAGACCGGCCTCCCAGGCTCCGACTACGGTCGCGCAATGGGTGTCGCAGTCGGGTTCTCATTCTTCAGCCACTCGATCTACGGTGGCGGCGGCCCCGGTGTCTTCAATGGTAACCACGTCGTGACCAGGCACGCAGCCGGTGTAGGTATGCCCTGTATCGTTGCCGCTTGTGCACTCGACGCTGGAACCCAGATGTTCGGACCAGAGCACACCTCGAAGATCTACCAGGACACCTTCGGCCAGCTTGACGCATTCAAGAAGCCGATCCAGGCAGTTGCAAAGGGCATCTAAGCCCCTCAAGGATACGAATGACAGAAGCCACGTTCCCCCAGTGCAGGATAATCACCGAGCGTCTGCTCAACCCCGAGACAACGGAACGACTGCTGAACAAAGTCGTAAGTGTTGCAGGTGTACGGCGGATGGTCCTCAACGGACCCCGCCTTCCCGCCACCATTCCCTACGGGCCGGCAAAAGGACAGGACAACCCTCATCCGATGAGGAAGACTATCCACGTCGACGACCAGGAGGTTCCCCTCCAGGTCCACGTAGGCACCGTCCTGCTTGAGGTGGAGAGCCGTGATGTGATCCCCGCACTGCAAGCCGCAATCGAACCGGTTTTTACGGATTTTACCTTCCGCATACAGGAAGGCAGATTTATGAAGACCGAGCCGTCACTTGTGGATTACTGCAAGTACGGCCCGGATGCGGACAAAGAAATGCTCGGCCTTGCTGATCCTAGTAGCAAGTCCAAGCCGATAATCCTCCAGGGAATAAAATAACTATGCCGATTGGACGAGTAACCCAGGTTGTTGACTGCCGCGAGGCGATGGGCATGGGTAAAGGAGGCGGAATCGCCCAGCGGGGCACCATCTCCGAGTGCCGGTACCCGGATGTGATCGTGGTCGGGATGTCCCCGGGACGCCGCCACGTGACCAAGCCGGTGTGCGATATCACCTCAGGCCTGCGACAACAGGGCGTTGAATATAGCATCAGTACGCTGGTGCTGAACGCCGGGAGCGGCATCCCGCCGGACGCACCAAAAATCGGTGGAGGCGTTCTCGGTGCTTCTTTCGGGCTTACTCCCAAAGAAATCGTGCAGATCGAGAAACACAAGATTGCCATTCTCCACCACGGGAACGTACGTTCCCACGTAGTGCACAAGGTCAGGTTTATTCTCCAGGCCTGTGATGTGAAGGCAATTGTCGTCTCTCAGTCCCCGGTTGATTATGAGGATTTCGCAAAGGAGGGCGTGAAGACGTCAGTGGTGATGCCCCCCGCGGACAAGATCCGTACCAAAGGTACGGTCATGTCTATCGTTAGCGGCGTTACCCGGGGTCAGACCCCCACACGCGAAAAGATGGCAGAAGTCATTTCGTCTGTAATGAAAATTGTGAAAAAAAAGGATTCATTGGAGTGATAAAATAATGGCATACAAACCCCAGTATTGTGCCGGTCAGACTATTGTCGCCGACAACAGGCGCAAGCAGATGGACCCCAACCACAAGCTCACAAAGCTCCGGGATGTCTCTGACAAGGACCTCGTCCTTATCATGGGACACCGTGCACCAGGCTCAGCCTACAAGAGTGCACACCCGCCGCTCGCCGAGCAGCAGGAGCCCAACTGTCCGGTCCGCAAGCTCGTGACCCCGACCGACGGCGCAAAGGCCGGCGACCGCGTCCGGTACATCCAGTTTTCGGACTCAATGTACAACGCACCCTGCCACCCGTACCTCAGGTCCTACCTCGAGTCATACCGCTTCCGTGGCATTGACCCCGGCACCCTATCAGGCCGTCAGATCGTCGAGTGCCGTGAGAGAGACCTTGAGAAATACGCAAAAGACCTTGTCAACACCGAGCTCTTTGACCCGGCCCTTACCGGTATCCGCGGCTGCACGGTGCACGGACACTCCCTCCGTCTCGATGAGAACGGAATGATGTTCGACATGCTCCAGCGCTGTGTCCTGGACAAGAAGGCAGGCATTGTCAAGATTGTCAAGGATCAGGTCGGCGTTCCCCTTGACGGAGAAGTCAAGATCGGCAAGCCGATGGATGCAAAGTGGATCAAGGCCAATTCAACCATCTACCACTCGCTCGTGGGCACTGCCTACCGTGACGACGCTGAACTGATCGAATACATCCAGCGCATCCACTCACTCAGGGTAAAATACGGCTTCATGCCAAAGGAGGCATAATCATGGCAAAAGCAGCAAAAATCGAGAGAACCCAGAAGCTCTTCCTGAAGGCAATGAAGGAGAAGTTTGCAGAAGACCCCCAGGCAACCTCAACCGTGTTTGCCCGCGAAGGTCTTGAGCAGTCCCCGCGCAAGATGGAGTTCATGAAGGCCGGTAAGAAGGCCGAGATGGACCGCGGTATCTCCATGTACGACCCCAAGCGCTGCCACTGCGGTGGTATCCCGCTCGGCCAGCGCCAGCTGATGACCTACGAAGTCAGCGGCACCAACGTCTTTGTAGAAGGCGACGACCTCCACTTCGTCAACAACGCTGCCATGCAGCAGATGTGGGACGACATCCGCAGGACCATCATCGTAGGTCTTGACCTCGCCCACAACACTCTCCAGAAGCGGCTCGGTAAGGAAGTTACTCCTGAGACCATCAACGAGTACCTCCACGTGCTGAACCACGCCATGCCCGGCGCAGCCGTTGTTCAGGAACATATGGTCGAGACCCACCCGTCACTTGTCGACGACTGCTACGTGAAGATCTTCACTGGCGACGACGAGATGGCAGATGACATCGAGCCCCAGTTCCTCTTAAACCTCGACAAGCTCTTCCCGGCAAAGAGTGCAGCAGCACTTAAGGCCTCCGTCGGCAAGTCGATGTACCAGGCAGTGCACATCCCCACAACCGTCAGCAGGACCTGCGATGGTGGAACCACCTCCCGGTGGTCTGCGATGCAGATCGGTATGTCCTTTATCGGCGCATACAAGATGTGTGCCGGTGAGGCAGCAGTCGCTGACCTCGCATTCGCCGCAAAGCACGCTGGTGTTATCCAGATGGCAGACATCCTGCCCGCCCGCCGTGCACGTGGCCCGAATGAGCCAGGTGGCATCAAGTTCGGACACTTTGCAGATATGATCCAGGGAGACCGCAAGTACCCCAACGACCCCGTCAAGGCAACCCTTGAAGTCGTCGGTGCAGGTGCGATGCTCTTCGACCAGATCTGGCTCGGATCTTACATGTCCGGTGGTGTCGGATTCACCCAGTATGCAACCGCTGCATACACCGACAATATCCTCGATGACTACTGCTACTATGGTCTTGACTACATCAACTCCAAGCACGGTGGTCTCGGCAAGGCAAAGAAGACCCAGGAAGTCCTCAACGACATCGCAACCGAGGTTACTCTCTACGGTATGGAACAGTACGAACAGTACCCCACCACCCTCGAGAGCCACTTCGGCGGATCCCAGCGTGCATCCGTCCTTGCAGCAGCATCAGGTATCTCCTGTTCACTGGCAACAGCAAACTCCAACGCCGGCCTGAACGGGTGGTACATGTCCATGCTCGCCCACAAGGAAGGCTGGTCACGTCTCGGCTTCTTCGGCTACGACCTGCAAGACCAGTGTGGTTCAACCAACTCAATGTCGATCAGACCCGACGAAGGCTGTATCGGCGAGCTCCGTGGACCGAACTACCCGAACTACGCAATGAACGTCGGTCACCAGGGAGAGTACGCAGCCATTGCAGCCGCCGCCCACTACGGACGTCAGGATGCATGGACCCTGTCCCCGCTGATCAAGATCTGTTTCGCAGACCCGTCGCTCAAGTTCGACTTCGCCGAACCCCGCCGCGAGTTCGCAAAGGGTGCAATCCGTGAGTTCATGCCAGCCGGCGAGCGCTCACTGATCATCCCTGCCAGGTAAGCACGATTTCCCCAACACAAATTTTTTTTCTTTTTTACCAGGGTCCTGTTCGGGTATGCATTTATGACTCCATTGACACCCGGGAGTCTGTAGGGGCATTCAGATAGTTGGATACTTTGGAGCCGGAGCGAATGAAAATATATACAAGTCTTACCCACACTAAAATCAGGAAGAACCCGGCAACAATCGTACAAGGAGGGGAAACCTATTCAGCAGGTGAAAAAAATGGCAGAAAACACTAAGGTAAAAAACCGGCGGGCATGGTCTGTCGGTAGTTCTTTTGGAAAACTGGACATGATCATGGTCGCAGTGGTATTTCTCCAATCGCTCCTGATCGCATGGTTTCTGTTCCTGCTACTCGACATATATGAAGTTCCGGTTCTCTTTCGGTTTATGCAGGGGATTGCCATTCTCTTTGCAATCCTTGTGCCGGTCTTTATTGTGCTTGAAGGGTTCCAGTATACTTCAATCACAAACGGTTTTTTTGTCCCGCTGATCATGTACATACTCATGTTTTCCCTGTTCAACTCGCTCATCCATCATCTCAACCTGTTTCTCGATCCAACTATTATTTTTCCCGCCGTCATTGGGGGAATTGGCTTCGGCCTCATCGGATTAGGCGCATACCATATGCAAAAAAATACTTCGAAAACATTTGCCCTTGTTACGGCAGGGATCACGATTATTTTTCTGAGTACCCCGATGATCCTTGCAGGATTTTTCTATGTGCTAACGGGAGACTTGTCATCGTTCCCTGCAATTATCAGTTGATTCCTCTTTTTTTTCGACATTTACTATTGCTTACCTGATATCCCCCTTATGGGAAACTGAAATCTTTGAACGAGATGAAAACAAATATACCATAAAGAGAGGAAAAAAGGGTAATGAAAAATCCCTTCCACATCATGCTCATCCCAACATTAGGGTGTCCCTCCAAGTGCAAATACTGCTGGAGTTCGGAGGAAGGGTCACTGATTATGAACATTGATATCATAAAAGATGTGGTCACGTGGCTCAAAAATTTCCGTTCTGATCGGGTCACATTCACGTTCCATGGCGGGGAGCCACTCCTTGCGGGCGCGGATTTTTACCGGCAGGCACTACCCCTGCTCTCGGGGGAGTTGAAAGAACTCACCCCGGAGTTCGCTATGCAGACAAACCTCTGGCGGATGACACCGGAGATCGCCGGGGTGCTGGCGGAGTACCATGTCCCCATCGGGTCGAGCATCGACGGTCCTGAGGATATCACCGATTCGCAGCGGGGAAACGGATACTTTGAGAAGACGATGCGGGGCTACGAGATTGCGAAAACTCATGGGCTCATGGTGCGGTTCATTTGTACATTCACAAACAAATCGGTGAAGCGAAAAGAGGAGATATTCAATTTCTTCAAGACGAAGGGATTTGTCCTGAAGCTCCACCCGGCCCTGCCGTCGCTCCGCTCGGAGAACCCGAAGGAATGGGCACTGGAGCCGGCAGAGTATGGAGAGCTGCTGGTGTACCTTCTCGACAAGTCGCTCGAGAACCTCGGTACTATGGAGGTGATGAACATCAACGATCTCTGCCGGTGCGTCTTCACCCGCCGGGGGAGTGTCTGCACGTTTGTCAATTGCATGGGCAACACGTTTGCCATAGGCCCCGACGGGAGCATCTATCCCTGTTACCGTTTTGTCGGGATGCCGGAGTGGGTGATGGGCCACGTGCGGGACCAGCCTACGATGGAGCAGCTCATGCACTCAGAGCCGGGCCGACGGATGATGGAATTCTCCGAGTACGTAGACAAGGCGTGCAAGGACTGTGCGCATATCAAGTACTGCCGGGGCGGGTGCCCATATAATGCAATCGCTCCATCGGGCGGCTCGCTTGACGGGGTTGACCCCCACTGTGTAGCCTACAAGCGGATCTTCGATGAGCTCAATGAGAGGCTGAACAGGGAGATGTTCGAAGAGCCGATGCCGGGGATTGGATCCGGTACACCGGTTTCCCGGACGCCGGCAAAGCCGGGAGTGATGGTACTGATGCGGGAGATTGTATCAAGATAAAGGTGAATAGGAAAAACCGGACCGCATCCGGTGCCGCGGCACGGATATTGGTAATCCCACAACATACCGTATACGTGACGTTGTTACCAGAAGGCGCTATCACACCAGCGTCTTCTGCGGATTATTGAGATGCTTTTTTGCAGCGGACGTGACTTCCCGTCCCTGGGGCGTGCGCTTGACAAACCCAATCTGGATAAGGTATGGCTCATAAACATCTTCGACTGTCCGCACTTCTTCGCCGACTGAGATGGCAATCGTCTTTGCCCCGACCGGACCACCGTCAAAGTCATTTGCTATGACCGCAAGGATGCGCCGGTCCAGTTCGTCGAGGCCAAGCTCGTCGATCTGCAGCATGGCGAGGGCATTTTTGGCGATCTCCCGCGTGATCGTGCCATCCCCTTTGACCGTGGCATAATCCCTCACCCGTCGCAGCAGCCGGTTGACAATCCGCGGGGTTCCCCGGCTCCGTTTCGCAATCTCCTCCGCTCCATCCGGCGCGATCGGAATCTTCAGGATCGACGCGCTCCGTGTTACGATCCGGACCAGTTCGACGGAAGCATACAGGTCAAGCCGGGAGACTATGCCGAAACGGTCCCGGAACGGTGCGCCGAGGAGCCCCTGCTTGGTTGTTGCCCCGATAAGGGTAAAATGTTCGAGGTTCAGTTTGATCGAGCGTGCACTCGGCCCTTCGCCGATCATCACATCGATGAAAAAATCCTCCATTGCAGGGTACAGTACTTCCTCGACGACCGGGTTGATCCGGTGGATCTCGTCGATGAACAGGATATCCCCCCGTTTAAGGGGGGTGAGGAGTGCAGCAATATCCCCGGGTTTCTCGAGCACCGGACCTGTCGTGGACCGAATATCCGCCCCCATCTCGCGGGCGATGATATGGGCAAGCGTGGTCTTGCCAAGCCCCGGCGGACCGGAGAACAGGATGTGGTCTATTGGTTCATTGCGTTTTTGTGCGGCAGCAATAGCAATCTTCAGGCTCTCCTTGACCTGTACCTGCCCGACAAACTCTTCCAGCCGGTCTGGCCGGATGGTGGGATCGTCACTCTCTTCTGTCAGGGAGTCCGGTGAAATAATCCGCTCGGACATGACCTCACCGCTCCTTTAACCTGACAAGAGCCGCCTTGATGAGACCCTGCACGGATGGAGTGCCCGGCGCACGGGCCGCTGCACTGACCGCATCCCGGGATTCGTTCTCCTGAAACCCGAGAGACACAAGGGCGCCGACAGCGTCATGGACCGCCATGCTCCCTTTTCCTGCCTCTCCGTGGGGGATCGTCTCGCTGATCTTCTTCATCTTGTCCCTGAGTTCCAGGATCAACCGTTTTGCACTCTTCGTTCCGATACCGGAGATCCGGGTCAGGGCCTTTTCATCCTCGTTCAGGATCGCAATGGCGAACTCTTCGATCCCGATCTGGGACAAGAGGTTCATGGCAATCTGCGGGCCGATGCCGGTCACTCCGATCAGGATCCGGAACATCTCCAGTTCGCTCTGGTGCAGGAACCCGTACAAGGTGATCGCATCCTCACGGACCGCCATATGGGTATAGAGTTTCACCATTTCATGGGTATTTGCCAGCTGCTGGAGGGCCGGCTGGGTGACCAGCACCTGGTACCCGACGCCATGGACATCGATGACCACCCACCGGTCGCCCGCGAGGACCGGTTCACCGTAAAGAAGCGCGATCATGGTACTATCTCATGATATGGATATGACATAAGGCAATCGAAAGGGCATCGGCCGCATCATCGGGCCGGGGGATTTCGGACAAGTAAAGCAGCCTCATGATCATCTCCTGCATCTGGCGCTTGTCAGCCCGCCCGGATCCGGTGATCGCCTGCTTGACCTGGTTCGGGGTGTATTCCGCAATCGGTATATGCCGCTGTTCGGCGAGCAGGAGGATCACCCCGCGGGCTTCGCTGACGCTCATGGCAGAAGTGATGTTATTGGTGAAGAACAGTTTTTCGACCGCGACATGTGCCGGCGGATATTTTTCAAAGAGGGCAGCAAGTTCGTTATAGATATGCAGCAGCCGCTCCGATGTGCGCCGGTCCTTGCCGGACTCGATGCAGCCATAGCAGACCGGTTCGGTTTTCCGATTATTGACCTCAATAACCCCGTATCCCACGCGTGCCAGCCCGGGGTCTATCCCGATAACAATCATTCTTGCGGATGCTCCTGATCAGGTATTTGTCGTTCCTGTTTTATACGGCACTGGTGTGCGGGGCGAAGGTGATCGGCCGGGCCTGAAGACAAGGGGAGTCCCGGCCTACCCCCACCCATTCCGGTTTTCAAATCGTGTCGACCCTCCATCCAAGGAGGTGGGGGGAGTTGACGGGTGACCCCCCTCTTCAAATTTTTAAACGGAGGTGGAGCGAAGTCCCTGCTTCTGAGGGATGGGTAGCTACTCATCCCTTTTCAGGATAGAAGAATGAATACGTTATCTGGCAGAGGGATAGAAGGGAACCGGTGAAAGGGTGTGACCGGACGGAAAAAGGTTACCGGTATTGGCAAGAGCCAAACCTTGTGAAGGGGAGACTGGAGAAGACCCGTAAGTCTTCGGTTATCCGAAGGCCGAAGACTCAAGAAATGATATAACACAACGGCAAGGGGGAAAAATTCCCCGCCGATCACATTCATTGGACAAACCCGGTTGATCCCAACTCAACTAAATTTTCCTTAACACAAATTCACATGAGTGGATAATCCCGAATCTGACCCTGATTTTTAATCGGCGTGATTTATACTCCGATTTCGTCGGAATAAATTCGAAACCTTTTAATCGAGACCAGACCAAATTTACACTAACCACAAAGAGTATTTACTCGATGTGCGTGGCATTGCATTTTGAATACTCTCGTGCATTTGCACGTAGGGAGGAGGCTAAATGGAACAAATTGTATTTGGCATTGGAATTACTGCATTGACAGGAGCTCTTGCCACTGTAGCCGGTGCTGCGGAAGATACTGAATCCAACATCGGGTCACAGGGTGACCCGAACTCACAGGTTCAGCTCGCTCCGCAGATGGGTTTCCTGCACCGCATCTTCAACAAGGCGGTCGCAGGTGAACCCCCAGCATACGGTCTCTGGTGTTGCCTGGGAGCAGGTCTCGCATGGGCCTTTATGGCAATGCAGTTAAACGCGGTTCTTGCAATCGTTCTCGGTTCTGTACTTGCAGTCTTTGTACAGGGCGTCTATGCAACCACCGCATACCTAGGCAGGACAGCCAGCCTGTCCAAGTTCGGGCAGCCGGTGTACGTGGACATCCTTAAGTCCATGACGACGGTTACCATGGCACACGCCTTTATCGCAATCTTTGCAACCGTTGCACTCTGTCAGCTGATCAACGGCGCACTGGGACACCCGTTCCCGCTGCCGCTGCTCGGCCTGATCTGGGGCATTGCACTCGGTGCAGCTGGATCTGCGACAGGCAACCCGTACTACGGGAAGGAACGCCAGTACCAGAACCAGAAGTTCGGTGCAGGTGTCCCGATCTCAGCGTCCGGTAACATCGTACGCTATGCTGAAGCAGGCGAACGCAACTCAATCGACAACGGATGGTTTACCGCAAAGATCGGCGGCTCAGCATCCGGTATCTGTTTCGGTCTGATTGTCTTCCTCGAACTCTGGCGTACGATTCTCTTCGACAAGATCGGAGCCGGCTGGGGTTCAATCGCAATCGGTGTTCTCCTGATCCTCATCTTCACGGTCGTTGACCGGTACATCGAAGTCTGGGCACGGAAGAACTACGGACCCTACACGGAAGCCAAGGAGGCATCCTCATGAGCGCAGTAGCAGCAAAACCGACAGCAGGATCTGCAATGAACCCGACCGCAATGGGCGTCGGTGTTATCCTGGTCCTGATCCTTCTTGGGATCTGCTGGCTCGTTTCCCCGACCGTCGGCCTCATGGCCCTCATCGGCGTCATCATTGGTGGCGTCATGATCGGGTTCGGTGTCCACTTCGTCCCGGTCGGCGGTGCACCCGCTGCAATGGGCCAGGCACCCGGTATTGCAACCGGCGTCGCGATGCTCGCAGCTGGTGGCGGACTTGCCGGTCTCTTCGGCGGAGCATGGGCTGCAGCAGCAGGCCAGGACCCGATCGTCGTCGTCATCACCGGCGGCGTTGGTGGCGGCCTGATGATGGCAATCACCTGTATGATGGTCAACTTCGTCTACGTCTTCGGTATGGGTATCCCTGCAGCCTCAGGAAAGGTAGCAAGGGACCCAATAACCGGAGACACCCAGGCAGAATACAAGTCACAGGGTACTGAGGGCCACGGCCTCCCGTTCGTCTCCTTCGTTGGCGGCGTCACTGGCGGTATCTTTGCCGGTGCCGGCGGAACGCTCATCTATCTCGAGCTGCTCAACATCTACGAGGGAGCACTCCCGACGCTGATGCAGCTCAAGCCGGAACAGGTAATGCCGATCGCAGTATCCATGGCGGGTATATTCGCCGTAGGTATGTTCCTCGTGAATGCAGTGCTCACTGCTTATAATATCACGGGAACCATCGAAGGACCCCACGACCCGAAATTCAAACGCTGGCCACGGGCGATCGTTGCATCCGCTGTTGCATCGGCACTCTGCGGACTGGCAGCGATCCTGATCGTGCTGCCCCTGGGACCATTCTGAGGTGTAGAAGATGTCAGTAAAAGTTGAAGTTATTGAAGGGGGCGTCCCGCACAATAAGATCATGATTGCGGGAATCGTGAGCACCCTTGTTTGTCTCTACCTAACATACCTCAATGTCCTCACCGGCACCGAGATGTTCTCATTCTTCGGTGGCCTTGCGGTGGTCGCAGCATTGATCTGGGGGAGCCACACCATCAAGGTGCTCTGCAGCTACGGTATCGGTACCGGAGTTCCCTCAGCAGGTATGATTGCATTCGGCTCAGGTGTTATTGCGATGCTGCTGGCCACCAGATTCGATATCTGGGCACCCATCGTCGCACTCATCCTTGCAGCCATCATCGGGTTCATCCTCGGGTATGTTTCCAACAACATCCTGAACATGAAGATCCCGGCCATGGTGCAGGCACTGACCGAAATGGCAGTTGTCGGCGCACTGTCCCTCATGGGCTTTGCAGCACTGATGACCGGCGGATTCACGTTCGCAGGACTGACTACAGGAACCGTCACCGTTCTCGGCCAGGTTCTCCTGACCCAGCAACAGTCATTCATGGGCGGCTGCCTGATTGCAGTCGCGTTCCTCTTGGGAGCAATCGCAATCCAGCACCCGTTCAACGCGTGCCTCGGACCCGGCTGGAAACAGGACCGCATGCTCATGCTTACTGCAGAATGTGGGTTCCTCTCTATGCTCGTTGCAGCAGTCATGTCCTTTGCCCTGATCAGTGCCGGCTCGGCACTCATCTCGCTGGTCATCGCCATCATCGGATGGGGATATACCTACTGCCAGTACATGATCCTTTCCAAGCGTGACGCAGCCGCATGGCTCGATGCAAAACCGATTCCTGACGTGGAGGGACACTGAAATGGCATACATTCAGGTACTCCCGGAATTCGGTCTTGTCGCTGACCCGATGATTGGTATCATTACCTCCGCAGGCGAGTCACTCTCACCGGTCCTCGAAAAAGTTGCAGTCCTCGAAGCAACCAGCGACGATCTGGTCAACATGCTCTCCGGAGAAGGTAACCTGCTCGCCTCGTTCCCCAACAGGGAGCACGGGCTTGCAATCGGTGGCACGATCACCTCGTTGTGGTATGGACTTGCCGTTGGACTATTCATTGCAGGAATCATTGCATTCCAGTTGATCAAGGTGAGCTGATATGGCAGACAAGAAATCACCAGCAAGTGGATGGCCGCTCGTCAAGGGAGACTTCCACTCAGGGGACGCTAACAGCCCGGTGGCTGTTATCACCATGGGTTCTCACCTCGATGAACAGGGCATCTGCG
>NZ_JBAVIG010000079.1:0-108539 GCF_049686655.1 Methanoregula sp. | reverse complement strand
TCGTTTCGAGGCTGCCGGCCATCATCGCCATCCTCCTCATCGTGGCGGGTGCCGGGTTGTATTTACTGAAATTACGATCGCGAAACCGATGAGTTTTTTGTGATTGTGCATTATTATCGTTTTTTTTCATTTTGTTAAATCAACATCTGCTGTATTTTTCCCTGGTACGTGCAATTCAGTTTCGATATATATCCCGGCAGGCCATATCCCGGAACGGTTGCGTGGAGATAAGATCCGGGCCGTTCGCTACGGTGGGCGAGGGTTTCTGCATGCCCACGAGAAACAGTAAAGAATTGGCTGATGCAGCCACCTTCCCGTATTCTACGACCGTATGAAAATAAAGTGAATCCTTCTTTCCTGCCGTTCTCACATTGCCAGGCTCAGCACCCGGAACGCGATCCCGCCAATACCAATTGCCATGATGATCTCGGCTGCAGAAATCGAAAGCGCTTTCTTCCAGCCGAACTCCGATGCGAGTACAAGGATCACCGAGATGCACGGAATATAGAGCATCGAGACCAGGGCAAGGACAATCAGCTGGACCGGGGACATGATCGACGCGAAGTTTGTAGTGTGGAAGATCACGGCGAGGGTAAGGATCGTCAGCTCTTTCCGGACGATACCGAAGATCAGCGTAATCCCGATGACCGCAGGCAACCCGAGCCAGAGAACGGTCACGGGTGAAAGAAGATTGTTTACCGGGGTGAGGAGCCCGGCCGCATAGAATGCCTGGATTATTGCGCTCCCGATGATATACGCCGGGAAGACGATCCAGATGAGCGACTTTGTCCGGGTCCAGGTCTGCTTCAGGACGACCGAGACAGAAGGGACATGGTAATCGGCCATCTCCATGATCAGCCCGACCGATTCACCTGGAACCGCTTTAAACGCGATTCTTCCGACAACAATGATAAGGAGGATATCAAATGCATAGAGCGCAAGCGCCCACCAGATATTGACGAATGCGGCGACAAGGCCAAGGATGACAACCGTCCGTGCCGTGCAGGGAACAAGCGTCACCAGGAATGCAGCAAGGGTCTTCTGCTTCGGCGTTTCCATGATCCGGCAGGAATAGATGGCAGGGACATTGCACCCGTATCCAAGGATCAGGGGGATGATCGCTTTCCCGTGCAGCCCCAGTTTGTGCATGCCGCGATCGAGCATCACCGAGATGCGGGTGAGATAGCCCGAATCTTCCAGAATGGCCAGGAGCAGGTAGAACGGCAGGACATAGGGAATGACCAGAGTAACTCCCGCAACGAAACCGGTGAATGCCCCGTTCCAGAGAATGTCCATGATCGGTCCCGAGACAACCGGTTCATACTGTTCAAAATGGGAAAGAAATGCCTGCAGGAACCCCGAGACCTGTGCTCCGATTAAAAATGTCCAGACCAGCAACCCGCCGATCACCGCAATGACACCGAGATACCCGAAAACCGGGTGAAGGGCCACTTCATCGAGCCGGTCGGTCAGGCTCTTTTTCAGGGAACCCTCGCCCGGTGGCCGCATGGTCATTACTTCAGCTGCAATCCGGTCTGCAATCTGGTACCGCTCCGCGCTCATGACAACGCAAACCGGTTCCCCGTGGATGGATTCAATCTCCCCTGCGAGTAATCCCGCTTTTTCAACGATGGCAGGATCCTGCGCATTTATAAGCTGCACGATAGCCGGATCGCGTTCGAGGAGTTTGATTGCTGTCCACCGTACGGGGTACTGTGTAGTTACCGTTTCCAGCAGGGCGATTATTTTTCCAATCCGTTCTTCTATTTCCTTCCCGTAGTGGAGGACCGGGGGAACCGGGTGGTCCTGCATGAGACCCGTGATTGCGTCAGTGAGTACGGGGATTCCCTTCCCCCTGATGGCAACAGTCTGGACAACCGGAACACCAAGCAATGCGGAAAACTTCTGCGTATCGATCGTAATTCCTTTTTTCTCCGCGAGATCGACCTGGTTGACCGCTATCATCAGCGGGGGTGCCAGCTCCAGGAGCTGTATCGTGAAGAAGAGATTGCGTTCCAGTGCCGAGGCATCGATGACATTGATCACCGCATCCGGGTGTTCGAGTGCGATAAAATCCCGCGATACCAGTTCTTCCATGGAGTACGTGGAGAATGAGTAGATGCCGGGCAGGTCGATGACCCGGATCCGCTTCCCTTTGTGGAGCAGGAGTCCCTCGGCCCGCTCAACGGTCTTTCCCGGCCAGTTGCCGATGATCTGGTCAACACCGGTCAGCTGGTTGAAGATCACGCTTTTGCCGACGTTCGCATTGCCGGCAAGGGCAATCGTATAATCCACATTCCTGATTTTGGACTCCCCACCGGTTGAGCAGCCTTTGCATTCGCCACAACCGCTCATAGCTCACCCAAAAGAGGTGGTTCAATAAAGATATTCTCGGCGATTGCGTGATCGACAGCAAGTTTGGTCCTCCTGACCGAGATCTCCACCGGTCCGCCCATGGGCGCTTTTTTCAGGACAGAAACGTTTGTCCCGAGTGTCAACCCAAGGTCGGAGAGGCGCTGGACAACTTTACAGTCCCCCCGGATAAATGCGATCCGGCCTTTCTGTTCCGGGCGGAGGTCCGTGATAGGTATTATCTTTTTATCACGGATGACTAAGGGCATACCGGTGTTTCCTGCGCCATCGCACTCGGCGCAGCTCCCCACGCCTTTGTTACAGGGGCTGATCGGGCTGCCATGAGGGCAATGTGCCGGGGCGTCCAGCATCCGGCAGAGTGCATCCTCGGTCTCTTCTGAGATCGTGTGCTCCATCCTGCACGCTTCATCGTGGACCTTTTCCCGGTTCAGTTTGAGGACATCCGTTAAAAATACTTCAAGGAGCCGGTGTTTCCGCTTTATAGTACCCGCGATCTTTTTCCCCTCTTCCGTCAGGGTCGCACCACGGTACGGTTCATACTGTACGAACCCTTTGTCTGAGAGACTTTTCAGCACCTCCGTCACACTTGCCGGCGCGATCTTCAGGCACTTTGCTATCGCGGTCGTCTTCGCAGACCCGTCCCGCGATTCGAGATCATAGATTGTTTCGAGGTACTCCTCGACCTGCTCCTGAGCCATTATACCTGCTCCTGAGGCATGGTACCGGATAGCTGGGCCGGCCCTACTGTCGCGCCCTGCATGACCGCGGATTCTGGCACCTCGTATGTTGTACGTGTGCCTTCGATCTGGTATGGGCCGATGGCCTTCACCGGGTACGGGTTATCGCTTGTTGAATACGGGACGATGAATTCACCGTTGACACTCTCCTGCCGGTACGTGAAGTTCCTGCCGGTGTTGGTAACAAGGGGTATATCGATGATACCGGTTCCTTTGATATGAGCGCCATTGACGTATTCGAAGATCTTTACGTACTTTACATCGATTGTATCTGAGTTTGCCGCGTTGGTCGGAGACTCGTGGACAAGCCGGTAATGCCGGAGTGCGGGAACGGTGTCAAGGGGCTGGACGAGCGATAAACTGAGAACTGTAGCATGGTATCCCGCAGGAGCCGCCTGGTTGTATTGTTCTGCCGCAAGGGTTGCTGCAGAGAGATTTAATGGCTTGGCGTTAGTGATGACCGGTAATGATGCATGCGTTACTTCCGGATCAGCATATTCAATATAATAAACGTCTGTTGGCTCCGCCATTGATCCATCAGAGTTATGGAGACGGGAGATCATGGTCAGGTAATACGGCTGTTTATTGAGTGTTACGAGCTGGTATTTCTGGTCCAGACTATTGTCCTGCATGAACATGTTTTCCTGGTAGGGTTCTGTGGCGGCAGATGCGTTGTACCATGTTGACATCGCCCAGAATTTTCCGGTGTCCATTTCGATATCGGTAATCACGTAGCGGGTGCCGTCGCCATCGAGGATGGCATTTGCAGTATCCTCTGAAGTTGCCATGAAGTACGCAGCGGCACCATCGGGACCGGTAACGCCCTGCTGGAATGGGTTTGCATTCGGAATGCGTTTTGCGACATACGTGATCATATGCCCGTAGTCCCACCAAGACATGATCCCGTACGCGGTGGAAGGATACTGGAATGTCTTCTGGTCATAGATGGTAAAATAATTCACGCCGGTATCCGGTGTACTGTTGCCCAGCCATTCGAGAGATTCTTTCCAGTCGGGGTTCATCGTGTTAACCCCGCTGGATCCGACGGTGTAATTATAGGAAATTGATGTATAGGCAAAGAGGAGACCAAGGCCCAGCACGATTACTACTCCCCCAAGAACGGGGTAGTTCAGTTTTCGGGAATCGCCCGGACTTTTCTTGTGCTTCTGGCTTTTGCCCCTGCGTGGTTGATCTCTCCCGGCTTCGCCTGAACCACCCGATTCATCATGCGTCATGATTCCACTCACCAGCGTGCGGAGATCTCCCCACCCCCTCTCAAAAACGAAATGGACGCAAACAGCTGAAAGCAATGCGATGACAACTGCAAGATAATACTCGTACCGTACGTGCTGCCAGGTGGAGAATAATATGATGAGAGCCCAGACCAGCGCAAAAATTTCATGGGGCCGTTCATCCCTGAGGTTGTTGTAGAGAGCTACAAGTATGCCCCCGGCCATCAGAAAGAGGCCGTAGTTGAATGCCTGCCACGCTTCTGCAGGCGACCATGCCATCGCATCCATGACGGTCTGGGTTACGGATGCCTGACCGAAGAATGCATAGAGATCGTTGATAAACAGGGTATAGAGCTGCGGAGCTGCCACGAAGAGGATTGCCGCAAACAGGATCCCGCTACCGATAATGATTCCGGGATAATAGTATCGCTCCCTGTTTTTAAGATACCGGGCAAGGAGATACAACAGTACAGTTGCACCGATCAGGCATACATAGGCATACACATGGCCTATGGAATATGTCGAGAGATCCATGCCGGGGCTTTTGAATCCGAAGAGGAGGAGCCCGGCAGTTGCAATGGTAAAAACGATGGCGTTTGCAATCAGCAGGTATTCACTGGAACGTCCGCGGTAGAAATCGAACATGAACTGGATGACGGTGAATACACCGACGATGAAGGCGAACAGGATCATGGTCGGCATGACAAAGAGGCCGAGAAGATACGCGATACCCGCAAGGACGGATAACAAAGCGGTCTTTCTCCAGGTACTGAAATCGGTGAGATGTATCGTTGTGCCCTTTTCCGAGATCAGGATATACAGGTATGCCAGGCAGAACAATGTGGAGAAGAGCACCTCACCGTCGCGGTGATTAAAATAACCGTAGAGGGAGTAGAGGAAAAAGGTTCCGGAAACAACCGCGGTGAACCCCGAAGCGAGCAGTCCGGTCTTCCAGTCCCCGTACGCCTTTCCCACAAAATACATGAGAACTACTGTAGCGGTTGCGAAGAAGGGTGTCACAAGGAGACATACGCCGATAATATCCGGGCGAGTGACCACTCCTGCGATCGTGCAGGCAATTCCAGCAATATAAATGGTCATCGGACCCCAGTAAATCAATGTCCCATGAGGGAAATTTGACATCGGGTCGAACCAGGCATACTGGAAATGATTTGCAAGGAACAGTTCGACCAGCCGCAGATCGTACTGGGGGTCATCGCTTGCTACTTTCGAAAGAATATCGACGGGACCCGTAAACATGGGAAGAAGGCGGAGCCAGAGGGCAACGAGGGTAAAAATACCCACGAGACCAATGATCACCAGTCTCTGATGGTTTTTAAGGATTGAACAATTCACGTTTTAACACCATCTTGGACTTTTTGATACTACACAATTATTTAGGCTCCCCTAAATAATAAATATTTAGGTGATCCTAAAAATTACCCTACATCTCCCCACATCCCGTTTACAAGCTTGAGGGTTGCAGCTCATGGAAGATCAACCAAGCTCATCATGCCGCCAGGAGCACAGGCATGTGAGATCAGGATGAGCACCGTAACGGATGATATGCCCGCGTCCCGAGGTTTTCTGGTCTTTTTCTGATGTGATGGGTTTAATGTACCTTTCATAGTTTGTCGGCCGAGAGCTGTATCTGCCGCATCAGTCCAGCCTTTGAGCACCGTGATTGTTGGTATTGTCAGGGTTGTGCGAACACATCCTGTCAATACTTCGGAATCTGATCTTACCGATTTGAAAAAACCCTGCTGTTTATTCATAATATTGATACGAAAATATGGAGCTGATTTGTGTTCCAAAATTTCCGGCGTTCAGGACGCAGTTACACACAGGTGAGGGAGACAAAAATATACTTACTTGTAATAAGAAAGAAGAAGTGATGCTTGGATGGGACGGGGAGCTTCCTCCCCCTGCTGTCAGGACAATGGAAGAGATGCGCCCTGTCCTTGCCGACCCTTCGTGTACGTGTGGGGATCCGCTCTATTTTATGTACCGTGACCTTGCAAAATCCGACGCGGACTGGCGCTGGCTCCATGTCCATCACCTGCGCTATGATCTCACCGTTATCCCGTCCCGGGATCTCTGCGGGGAATGGGTGAAAACAAAAGGGCATTACCACCCGGAGAACAAGGCCGGGGTCGGGTACCCGGAGATTTACGAGGTGCTTGAAGGTGAGGCACATTATATTCTCCAGTCAAAAGACCTCACGGATGTAGTGATGATCCCGGCAAAAGCCGGGGACGTGGTGATAATCCCCCCGGGATACGGCCATATCTCCATCAACCCGTCTCCGGATAAAACTCTTGTAATGGCCAATCTCGTCTCAACTGCATTCGAGAGTGAGTACGGCGAGTACGAGTCCCGGCACGGTGCGGCATACTATGAGTACATCTCTGAGGAACTCCGGAAGAACCCCAGGTACCCTGCCCTGCCCCCGGTCCGGACACTCCGGCCGAAATCCGGGAACGGTGATCACCGGATCGCTAAAGGCCCGCTCTACAACCTCATCGGGGACGCGGACGCACTCGCCTTCTTAAACTACCCGGAAAAATATCTGGCTGTCTTTTCTGTACTTCTGAAAAACTAAAACGAGATAAGAGTGGGATAATATCAGGGCAGGAGACTTGGGACAGGCGCCCGCTTGTGCAGGTTCTTTTTCACCAGGGCAAGGATCTTTTCTTCCGTGGGGGTGTCAGCTTTCCATGCATGCGCATCAAGTGTTTTTAAGGAGGCGTCGATCTCGGCATAGGAGAGGCCAAGCTCCCCTTCGTCGCTCTGCCCGGCCCACAAGCCCGCAGAAGGTGCCTTTGTCATGATCGGGTCAGGGATGCCGAGTTCCTTAGCCACGATGTACACTTCGGTCTTGTATAAATGGACGATCGGCTGGAGATCGGCTGCATTGTCGCCGTACTTGGTACAGTACCCTAGCATGAACTCGCTCCGGTTCGATGTACCGCAGACGATCCGGTTGTCCCGGTTTGCATAATAATAGAGGGCGGTCATTCGGATCCGGGCCATGAGGTTACCAAGGAGATAGGGAGTTTCCACGAATCCCGGTATTGACGTAAACCCGGAGAGCATCGGGTCGATGTTCACGACCTCGTGAGCAATCCCGAGTTTTCTGCTCAGGTCCGCTGCATCCTTTATGTCAGCAGGATGACTGACCGAAGACGGCAGGGAGAGGCCGAGTACCTTCTCGGAACCGACAGCCCGGCAGCAGAAAGCGGCTGCAACCGCCGAATCAACACCGCCGCTCAGGCCGACAACGATTCCTTTGCATCCTGTGTTCCAGTAAGCGTACCGGATCATCTGTTCGACCCGGCCCATGCTGCACCCGATATCCTCTGCCATGGTTGTATCCGGTTAAAGTAGACGGATAAACCTTTTTAACTGTTCGGTATTCCCTACCACGATGATGGAATCATCCTGCTGGAGTACCTCTTCCTTCAATGGTGCAACAATGGTCCGGCTCACGCTCTCAATGCCAATGATTCGGATCCCCGGCACCTTTCGCATGAGCCATCCGACCGTCCTTGCATCGTTCCGTTTCACCTGCTTCATGACAACGATGTCGCCGTTGGGCAGATCGAGGAGGATAGTTACCGTGTCAGCAAGGATGATCCTCCCGATGATCTGGCCGCCGATCATGGGAAGGAGGGCCACATAGTCCGCACCTGCACGGTAGAGTTTGTCCACGGATGCCGGTTTATTCGCCCGGGCAAGGATCCGTATGTTCGGGTTGATGTTCCGTGCCATAAGGGTGGTGAAGATGTTCACGTCATCGTCATTCAAGGCCACGATGCAGTGCTGTGCGCTCTCAATCCGGCTTTCCTTGAGCACCTGTTCGTCCTCGGCATTTCCCACTACCTGATCCTGCAGGTCGTAGGGACCGGAATCGATCACCGTGGCGGTGGCACCGGCCTGCAGGAGCTCCTGGTACGCGGCCTTGCCGACATCGCCATACCCTGCGATCACAGCCCGGGTATCTTTCAGGCCACCAGCACAGAACTCCGTAGTGATCGCCCGGACGATCGCTTCGGCCCTGCCGAAGAGAAAGAGGGAAGTGGTATCGTCCACGATCACGTCATCGCCGGGCTGGGCTAAAAAAGTCCCCTCTTTCCAGAGGAAGAGGACGATGATACCGTACGTGTCGAAGAGCCGGAGTTCCCGCAGGTTCTTCCCCTGGGCGCTGCAGCCCGCAATTACCGGGATGTTGATCAGGCGGATACCATTATCCGGCGTATGATTGATGTTGATCGTGATCCGGTCAAGCCCCGGGATTTCCTGTATGGTATCTCCGGCCGGATTGAGGACTGCGTGGCGGGCGAGGATCCTTCCCGTGGAGTCCTTGGGCGAGAGCACGTAATCGGCCCCGGCGTACCTCAGGTACCGCTCAAAGGAGATCTTGTCGATGACCGATATGATCTTTCCCCTCGCCATTTTGCGTATACCGAGGATGATATTGGCGGTCAGCCGTTCCTCCTTGCTGATGACAACAAACGCGGCTGAGGTGATATGCGCTGCCTGCCACGTGCCGGGATCGGTATACTCGCCCCAGATCACGTATGCCCTCCGCCGGTAACTGGTGGCGATCTCGAGTGCGGTTGCCTTGTTCTCCTCGACAATCACGATATCGTGATCGGCGATGGTCAGGCTTTCAATGACGGAGCGGGTGAGTTCGTCGTACCCGAATACCACGGTGTGGTTGGAGAGGACGTGCGAGGTCGTTTTTGGTGGCGTGGGGGCCAGCAGCGTGGTGAGGAAGGGGGCCAGCAGGAGCGGGACCACGATGAAAATCATGATAACTCCCGATATCATGATCTGGATCGCAAGAAATATCGTCAGATTGTTGACGAATGGAGGAAGATCAGTATATCCTACCGTAGTCATTGATTCCACTACGAATAGCAGGGCATGGGACCAGGATATTGTGTTGTTCTCAAGAACGGGGTAGAATGCGTGGAAGATGTACGTGTAGAGGCCGATGAGCAGGGCAAATGCCAGGAAGTAGAGCGATATCTGGATCCCCGGCGAGTTGCGGATCGCCCGCCAGGTATGCCCCCGTTTTGGCGTCATGATATATCCTCATCGATATGCAGGCTGCACCTGGCCAGCTGGTGACCAAGACCGGCAACCGCGTATTTCGTGGCCGGGTGTCGCGAGCTGTACTCGTCCAGGAAAGTTTTCACTTCGTAATGGAACATCCCGCGAAGATCTCCATGACGGGAATTATCGCTGCCCACACCCTGCAGCTGTGCGTAGAGTACAATCTCTTCTGCCGGTATCCGGGAAAACGGGAATATGCAGGGTATCGTCCTGTCCATGACCCGGTGCTGTTCTTCGGGAATCGGGGCAGGTCCGGGCAATCCCCGGAGGATCCCGCTGAGCACAGAAATTGCGATCTCATCAAGGCTGGTTGGCAAAGCCAGGCGGGTGGCGCCGATATTTTCGGCTGCCTCTTCATACGGGGAAGCCTCCGGCCCCCCAACCGTCTCCCGGTTCCCGGGTATGGCAGAGATCCGCACATCCCGGCGCCTGCCACCCAGTTCCTGCAGGAAGAAGAGGAGGGCGCTGCAAGGCCGGTCACCGGAGATGGGAATTGCGATGTGATCGCCCGGCCGCATCCACTGGTGCTGCCGGATCACCCGTTTTGCCCTTGCCTCGAAATCGGCAATAAAATGGTCCCGGCAGAGATCCCGCCCGGAATAGGGCTGGAATATAACCGGGTCGCTCCTGCACCTGTCGCACTGCATCGCCTGATCAAAGCTAATCTGGACGATAAAAGATGTTTAAGGTTGTGCTGGCAGGCCAGGAGTGGTGTGGCACGGAAGATGCGATTTTATAGTCTGCCACATAACCACTCTAACGATTATGTCCGTCGCGGCAGAGCATATCCGCAGCCTGAACAAGTACGAGAAGGTGATCCTGCTCGCACTCGAACGCGGTATGAAGCGCTACGCGTGGGTCCCGCTCGAACAGCTCATCACCGCGACAAAGCTCTCGGAGTCTGAGGTCAATTACCGCCTGTCGCGGCTGATTGCCTGGGGCATGGTGAGGTTCAACCCGGTCCCCTACGATGGCTATGCCCTTGTCTTCGGGGGGTATGATACCCTCGCCCTTGCCACTCTCACTCATAAAGGAACGATCTCGGCGCTGGGGACTATGATCGGGGAGGGCAAGGAATCGGTCGTATACGAGGCCCTCGGGCTCGGGCCGGTAGCGATCAAGTTCCACCGGGTGGGGGGGCGATCCTTTTCCTCGGCCCGGGTGAACCGCGAGTACATGGATGACGGGCATTGCCCCTGGTTGGTGGCCTCGCGGAGGTCAGCGGAGCGGGAATACGAAGCGCTAAGGATCCTGCACCCCAAAGTCAGCGTACCTCTGCCGATCGCACAGAACCGGCACACCGTGGTCATGTCCCTGATCAACGGCGGGATCCTCAACCGCTGCCGGCTCGAGTCCCCGGAAGACGTGCTCGAAGAGATCCTCATGAACGTCCGGACTGCCTGGCAGGCCGGAGTCATCCACTCCGACCTCTCGGAGTATAACATCCTTGTCGAGGACGGGAAGTGCGTCCTCATCGACTGGCCCCAGTGGATAGAGACCACGCACCCGAACGCCACGACTATCCTGGAGCGGGATCTCGACAACATCCTCGCCTTCTTCCGGAGGAAGTACCAGATGAACCCCGACCGTGAGGACGCGGTACGATGCGTGACCGGCTGAAGGTCTTTGGCATCGATATCATCAAAGGATCTGTCCGGTCCCGGTCCCGGCGGCCGATGTATGCCCTCGTCCGCATGGAGGGCTCCCGAATCGAGAGCGAATCGGAGGTCTCATTATTCCGGCTCTTCCGCATGCTCACGGAGGAACAGCCGGACATCCTCGCGGTTGACAGCCTCCAGGAGATCGCCGCGGACCAGCGCGAGCTCTTCTTCTTCTTACAGGGCCTTCCTCCGCAGACACGGCTCGTCCAGGTGACCGGCGGAGAACGCAAGGAGACACTCGGGAAGGTCGCAGCCAGGTTCAATATCAGTTTCAACCGGTTCGACCCCTTTGCTGAGGCACGGACGACGGCCCAGGTCGCCTCCCTCGGCGCCGGAGCGGAGGTAATCGCATTCGAGAACGAGAGCGAGGTCGTAGTCAGCCGCCACCGGTCGCCCGGGAAGGGTGGCTGGAGCCAGAACCGGTACGTGCGGAAAATGCACGGGGCGGTGCAGCTCAAAGGCCGGGAAATCGAGCAGGAGCTCGTGGCTGCAGGGCTCCGGTACGAGAAAAAGGAGACACGGGCATTTGGCGGGTGCAGCCGGGTCGCCTTCCGGGTCTTTGCCACCCGGGACCAGGTGCCGGTCTCTACCTATCGCGGCGCGGATGTCCAGGTCCGGATCAGCGGCAAGCGGCTGGAGCGGATCCGGTTCCGCCCGCTCGCCGGGAAACCGCGGTACCTGATCGTCGGCATCGACCCTGGAACGACTACCGCGTTCGCGGCGCTCGATCTCGACGGGAACCTTCTCCACCTGCAAAGCTCCCGCCAAATGACCAACTCGGATGTGATCGAGGCCCTCTGCAAGGTGGGCAAACCCCTTATCATCGCTTCCGACGTCGAAGAGATGCCGTACACCGTAGAGAAGATCCGCCGGGCCTTCTCGGCGATCGCTTATACCCCTAACCAGGACACGAGTGTGGAAACAAAGGTGGAACTCACCGTCCCGTTCCCCTATGCAAACGACCACGAGCGGGATGCCCTCTCTGCTGCACTTGATGCATACCGCCAGTACCGGCACAAGTTCCAGAACCTGATGAAACGGATCCCACCAGGGCACGATCTCGATGAAGTGCGGGCCCGGGTGATCCGCGGGCAGTCTCTTGACCAGGTGATTGGCGATATGCGTATGCCGGCACCTGTTCCGACAATTCCGGTTCCCCCGGTGGCAGTGGATGCTAAACACGATGAACGGGTGAGGGTGCTGGAGGGGATGGTGAAGCGCCTGCGCAGCTATGTTGCCGAACTCCAGGAAGAGATCAAGGGGAAGGACTACGAGATCCACCGGCTCTCCGCCCGGCTCCGGAAGGTCCATACCTCGCGGGATGCTGAACTGGCAAGGGATGCGGAGGTGGTAAAGAAGGATGTTGTGATCCAGAGCCTGAAAAAGCATCTCCACAAGGAAGAGAGGCACAACCGGAACCTAGCAAAACGCCTTGCCCGGATAAAGAAATTCGCGGAGCTCTCAGTGGAGGGTGACGTGGTACCGGTGAAGGTGATGGAGAGCCTGACAAAAGAGGGGATCAGAAAGCTTGCCGAGGATGTAGGAATTGGTGAGGCGGACGTCATATGGGTAAACCGGACGGACGGGTGGGGCAGGAGCGTAATCAAGGAGCTTGCGGACCGCCGGATCACTGCAGTGATTGTGGGAGACGACGTATTCCAGGGAGGCGATCCCCAGCTGCTGCCCTCGTTCCATGAGGCCGGTCTCCCTCTCCTGTCAGGCAGGGAGACCGGAGTTCAGGTGCGAAACCGGCAGGGGCTCTGCGGGAAAGTGATCCTTGATGCCGCCCTTGCCCGCTGGAATGACCAGCAGGTGAAGGTCGAGCGGGAGAAAAAGACCGAGATGATCGAGCACATCTTCAAGGAGTACAAGAGCGAACGCGGTAAGGAGGTGCGGAAAGGTGGATGATCGCGAGCTCTTGCAGATCGTGATGAGGATTGTAGGAAAAGATAACTGCGCGGATGATTGCGCGGTTGTTCCCTGTGGTGACCTGGAGATGGTTATAACGACCGACATGCTCCACCGCACAACGGATTTTGTCCCCGGCATGACCGACTGGCAGGCAGGATGGATGAGCGCTGCCGTCACGCTCTCTGATATCGCGAGCATGGGGGCGGCCCCGAAATACCTGCTCATCGCCGTTGGGCTCGATGACTGGAAGTGCCTGGAAGGCGTGATGCAGGGTGCAAAGGACTGCTGTATGCAGTTCGGCGCCTCGATCATCGGGGGTGACATCGACCGGCACAACGAGCTGACCGTTGTGACAACCGGTCTCGGGTTGGTGGACAAGGATCATCTCGTCCGGAGGACCGGCGCCAGGCCTGGGGATCTCGTCTGCATTACCGGGACACCGGGGCAGGCGCAGGCATGGCTCGACGGTTATCTCCAGTTCGAGAAGGCCCTCTTCGAGCCGCAGCCCCGGGTGCGGGAAGGCCAGATGCTTGGGCGGGCTGGAGTGAATGCGATGATGGACGATAGTGATGGTATTGCCCTTTCGCTCTACGATCTGATGAGCGTGAACGGGTACGGTTTTGCGCTCGACTCCCAAAAACTCCCTCTCCCGGTCGGGATCCCACCCGGGCATGCTTTGGAGCTTGCCCTGTACGGGGGAGGGGACTATGAGTTGATCTATATGATTGATCGCGGGAAGTTCCCGGTCGAGGGCGTCCCATCCACGGTAATCGGTACGGTGGTGGCAGAACCAGCGGTCACCGTTGACGGCAGGCCCCTGGAAAAGCGGGGGTACCAGCACCGGTGGGAATAGACACCCATCCCAGCCCAACGCCGTGGCCTTGAAATATCATTGAAACGAGATACTGTATTTACTGTATAATGGCATCAGCAATGGAATCACTCGAGAGCAAACTGGACAGACTGGCCCCTGAACAGAGGAAAGAAGTGGAGGACTTTGTTGACTTCCTCATCTTCCGGTCAGGTGAACCTCAGGCAGCCCCACGGATGATCCCGCAGGCGCCCCCGTCCCTGGAAACAGTTCCCCTGCTGCCTGTACCCACCCCGGTCTCATCCCCTCCCCGGATGCAGGACATTCTCCAGCAGGATCCACCGCAGGTGTCTTCCTCCGTACCGATTTCAGCCCCGGCACCTGCTGAGGAATCCCGGTCGACCGGCGATGACTGGATCACCCGGGATTATATTGATTACGGGCAGTTCGAACGGGCTCCCTCACCTGCAACGGAAGCAGTCAAAAAAGTGAAACAGAAGATCAGCAAACACGAGGAGCAGGAGAAGTCTCACCAGCTGCTCGACTGGATTGATTAGTTTCTCCACCCGGAAGCGGCTTTTTTAGTGATAAGTCCGATATGGCAGCAGCTTATCGACAATTGTTTTTGATTCCCCTGAATAGAGGGTGATTACCACCTGAATCCGGTCGGTGCCGCGTGTACCCTGCAGCTGTACTTCAGACAACCGCTGGTTGAAATTGAGTTTACCTTCAGCGACTGTCCCGTCAGACCGTGTGAGGGTCACCTGGTTGTCCTCCACGAGGCCTGTTCCCGGTCCTCCGTTGAACTGGATCGTTACCATGGCATTGCTGTCATCCTTACTGGCATCCACATAGAGTTCCGTATCTTTGGCCAGTGTCTGGGTTGGTTCTGTTGTGAGCACAACGGTATTCACTGCGGCATCCGAGCTCCGGTAATCTATGGAGGGTGAAGGGGTGGTATTGATCGAACCCGGTACGAGTGGCCACTTTCCGAGGTTAAACATTCCTCCCTGCATTCCAATAAAAAAGAGAATTACTGCTGCGATGACGATTCCTGTAACGGCAAGTGCTTTTTTATGTCGTACAGGAAATGCCATGGGGGGATATGTCCCGGTTCCGGTGGATAGTCCGGCCCGGGTTCCGGAAGAATCGTTCCAGATCCGGAGGCCGGGGCAGGTGATGACTGGACCGGAGAAACCGGTGCGGGGTATCCTGCGATCTGCGGACTCTCCGCGACCGATCCCGCGTCCCTGCCGGCAGATTTCTGTTCCGTGTTTATAATGCCTTCAACAATTCCAACCAACCGGTCAATGTGTCTCTCCAGGGGCGGGGAGACTGCGTCGAGCCAGTGGGGGACGCTTATCAAGTATTCCATCGATTTGGAGGGGAGCACATCCTCAATCCGGAACGGGATGATAATCCGGCCCTTATTCACGGCATTCGTCAGTTCTCTGGTAACGTGGGGGGATTTGTTTGCAGATGAGGAAAAGATGAGCACAACCACTTTTCCGTCTTCAATACCTTCGATGATCGCTTCGGGAAAATTTTTTCCGGGTGGGATATCACGAGGGGCTATCCAGCACCGGATATTCCGGGATTCGAGTTTGGCACAGACGGCGTCTGCGATGGGTTTGTCCTCCTTGGCATAGCTGATGAAAACATCATGGTGACTCAAGTTTTTCCGAATCGACTCATCAGGCATAGACCGATCAGGATCGTGTGAATTTCCTGCTCCCGTTATCGATTTTTATTGTGGGTTGTGAGATTATTATTGTTGCTCTCATCCAGACGGATAATTTTCAGGTATACCTTTGCAAGTATTGCCGGCAGGGCCCTGACGGCATTCTGATCCTTCTGCCGCTGTGTTTCCGAGAGTTGTTCCCACGGGACAATGCAGCCATGGATTTTCTGCTGGTCATCGCGGTCCTTTCCATAAGCCCATCCTTTTCGCACCCGTTCTTCCACCCACCGCTCGTGTTCCTTCTCCGCAAGGAATTCAACCTCACTTTCAGTAAATGTAAAAAGCGGCTCCCTGCCGCTGACGGACAATCCGATCGTGCAGTCGATCTTGTGGAGAATCTTCCAGATATCCTCGACCTGCCGGAGATTTGAATCCTTTATCCGGTGAGGCAGTTCATCCCAGGAACGCATCGAAGGATTCGATTCCGGGGTTGCACCGGCTTTTTTTTGCTGTACTATGTATTCATCGTGAATTGCCCGTGCCACCAGCTCGTGGGTGCCGGCCGCACCGATATCGTAATATTTTTTGATGATATTCCGAACTTTTTCCGAATCAATCCATCCCTGGTCGATCCGGGTGATCAGGGCATCGATCTCCATTGCCCGGGCCTGGATCTTGGCAGCCGTTGTCCTGTCGTCCAGCAGTTCGCACAGGCCGATGATCGCGGTGAGCGGGTTACGCAGGTGGTCCCCAAGGACGGCAAACTGTTCGATGTTTTTCTCGATCTGGGTATAGGCGTACTTTTTTAATTGTTCCATTTCGATCGTGTCGGTGATATCCAGGCCGCTTAAAAAAATGCCCGAAATGCCCCGGTCTTTATCCCTGCGGGGGAGGGCCGTGAATCTGATCATTTTTCTCTCCCCGGACATTCCCTTAACCGATCGAATAATGCCGGAACGGAGTTCACCGGATTCCATCACATCACGGATGACCTCCATCATCTCGTTCGCATCTGCAGGAAACAGCATCCGGATGTCCCCGGGTGTATCGCCGGATTCCCGCGCACCCATGAATTCATTGAATGCACGGTTTGACCATTCTACGATTCCGTCAGGTCCCAGAAAGATTACCCATTCGGATACCCCCTCCAGGGTGTCTGTGAGAGTTTCCGTTTTACCATCAGTCTCACCCATTCGGTCTCCTGTCAGGTTTTCCCAAGTACCTTCCTAATGAATACTATCCGGCAGTAATTATCTAATAGTATCTGTTCCCTGTAACATCCGGGTTCCACCCTACGAACCTGGAGAGACAGTCTTAGGAAAAGTAAGCGAAAACAAGAATGGATACAACGAGATTACAAACTCATCCCAACGCGAGGGTTCTGCCCTTCGAACCCGGTAAGATCTTCCGGCCTTAGAAAAACCTAGGAAAACAAGAATGGACTCGACGGGATTTGAACCCGTGGCCTTCACGTTGCAAACGTGACGATCTACCCCTGATCTACGAGCCCGCAGTGCATATGCTTGCGGCATACTATTTTTCAGCCAATTCCTTATAGTTGTTACTGATCGATATGCCGATAGCACTGTCCCATTATAGTGGGACCCCCGCCTGCGCGTGAAGAGGGAATATTATGGAACCAGCGATTTGGATCGGCTGTACCTGTCAGGAAGGAATTGTTAACTCTCGTAATATAAGTGGATGAACGTGAGAAAAGCGCATGGACCCGGCGGGATTTGAACCCGCGGCCTCTACGTTGCGAACGTAGCGATCTACCCCTGATCTACGAGCCCGCTGCTGGTGTGGTGTATAGGTTTCGATCCGCAGGAATATAGTTGTTGGTTTCCCCGCGGGATTGGCATAAAAATGGGGATCAGAGAATGATCTCGATATCCAGTTTCTCTGCCAGTTCCTTGTACCGGTTCCGGATAGTGACTTCGGTCACACCTGCAACTTCCGCCACTTCGCGCTGGGTCCGGCGTTCCCCGCCAAGGATGGAGGAGATATAGATCGCGGCCGCCGCGACACCGGTTGGGCCCCTGCCGCTCGTTAGTTCGCGCTCGCCGGCCTGCCGGAGGATCTCTACGGCACGGCTCTGAACCTCGCCCTTGAGAGTAAGACCGGAACAGAACCGGGGTACGTAGTCGATTGGTGAGGTCGGGAGGAGTTTCAAGCCCAGCTCACGGGAGATGAACCGGTAGGTCCTGCCGATCTCTTTCCTCGAGACACGGGACACTTCTGCAATCTCATCGAGTGTACGGGGCACGCTGCACTGCCGGCAGGCTGCATACAGGGCTGCTGCTGCTACGCCTTCGATACTTCGTCCTCGGATCAGGTTCTTGTCGACTGCATCACGGTACACGACTGCGGCAGTCTCACGGACGTTCCGCGGCAGGCCCAGTGCGGAGGCCATCCGGTCCAGTTCGGAGAGTGCGAATGCAAGGTTCCGCTCGGTTGCGTTGCTGACACGGATCCGGCGCTGCCATTTGCGGAGACGGTAGAGCTGGGCCCGGTTCTTGGAGGAGATCGCCCTGCCGTACGAGTCCCGGTTGCGCCAGTCGATCATGGTGGAGAGACCCTTGTCGTGGATCGTAAAGGTCATCGGGGCACCGACACGTGATCTCTTCATCCGCTGGTCGTGGTCGAACGCACGCCATTCGGGACCACGGTCGATGAAATCGTCATCGATGACAAGCCCGCAACTCTGGCAGACCAGTTCTGCCCGCTCGTAATCGTGGACGAGCTGGCGGCTGCCACACTCCGGACAGACGGTCTCGGTGTGATTCTCTGCTTTTTTCTCCGTTTCTTTCTGTTTAGTGCGCGATTTGAGCGCTTCCCGCTCAGTCTGGAGGGTTTTTAACTTTTCAATTTCCTGCATCCACATTCACCTGATGATTACGTTAATCTCTGATCTTTGTTGCATGGAACCGGCGTATCCGTGGGGAGATCATTACTTTGTGAAGAGTTTTTCATTGGGCTGGACAGTGCATTTCCCTTTGCAGAGGACTGCTGCATAGGGGGCCTTGATGTTCCCGAAGAGATCAAGGATCTTGCCGACGGGTTGCATCTTCCTGTCGGTTACCTCGCTGTAGAGTGGGGGGAGTTGGGCGGCGTCACAGTGTATAATGAGCATCCGGTCGCCAATGGTGCTCATCGCCCGTCCAACAACTTTCACAACAACCTCATGGATACAATCGTGCTGAAATATTTCGGTAATCTATATATGTGCGACAGGACTCTATTTAAATGTTGCGTGAAAGTATAAATAGAAATTTCAGAAACCGAAGAATTGGTCGATATTTAAAGATAGTGCCTGCCGGCACTCTGCTTCGCTCAATCCGGCCCCTCTCGCAACGATATTTTTCGCGCGCTCGTCCAGAATGTCGTGGGGTGCGTGGGCATCCGAATCCACTACGAGCTGGCACCCGGCTTGGCGGGCAATCCTCGCTACGTGACCGTTCGTCCGGTTGTGCCCCCCGCGCGAAGTAAGCTCCAACGCTATGCCATTTGAAGCCGCCGCATGTGCTTCCTCCTTCGTTATCATGCCTGGATGGGCGAGCACACTGACATCCCGGCATGTACAGGCCGCATGATTGGTACCGGGTGCCACTGGCTCAACCGGTGTTTCACCATGGACCACCACGATGTCGGCCCCTGCGGCTTTTGCCTTCTTTGCGAGTGCGGCTATCTGGGCAGGTGGCACGTGGGTAATCTCGACGCCGCAGAGCAACCGTACTCCGAACAGACCTGCGGATTCCCGCACAAGGGCCAGGGTCGAAAGCACCGATTCCGTGTTGGATGTATCGACATGATCAGTGATCGCAACAGTTGTATACCCGGTAACTGCCATCCTCCGGATAAGTTCAATGGGGAGCATCTCGCCATCGGAAAGGATCGTATGCGTGTGCAGGTCGTACAGGCCGCTCATTTCCGCACCTCCAGTTTCTGGGCTACCTTGCGGATCAGCGCCCCCTTCTTATCGGTCCATTCCGCAATGACGCGCCCCTCGTGCCGGGTCCAATGGGACGGGTGGTGGTGCTCCTCTACACGGCACGGTATGCCGGATTTTCTGAGTGCACGTTCTATATCCGTCACCACCGGGCCCTTTACGCCAAGACTGCGCGGGACCCGCCTGCCCTCCTCACGTGTGTAATGGGCATTGAAATAACATGGATAAAGTATGCACTCACCAGCTGCCATTGCCGGATTGTTTGTGGGTCAAGGTATAAACACTGTACGCTCCCACCTTCTATCATGCATCACATCGACGTCAGGCTGGAGAAGGATGTCTATGACGCCAACAACACTCTCGCCGACAACAATGCAAAACGTCTAAAGGCCCACGGTGTCCGGGCGTTCGATCTGCTCGGTGCAATCGGATCGGGCAAGACTGCCCTGATCGAGCGCCTTGTCCCGCTGCTCGAAAAGAAAGGACTCAAAGCTGGCGCCATCGCCGGCGATGTATACGGTGATGATGACTTCAAGCGGATCGTGGCCCTGGGCGTCCCTGCATTCAATGCGAATACCGGTAAGGAATGCCATCTCGACGCTCACCTTGTCGAGCACGCGATCGACCACCTCCCTCTCGATGCGATTGATATTCTTTTCATCGAGAACGTTGGCAATATGGTCTGCCCCACAGATTTCCGACTGGGGGCGGAGAAGCGGATTGTTGTCGTGAGTTCAACAGAAGGCGACGATGTGGTGAACAAGCACCCGATGATGTTCCGTGACTGCACGATCGGTGTGATCAACAAAGTGGATCTTGCACCTCTTGTTGGCGCAAACCTGGACCGGATGGAGTCGGATATCCGCCGCTACAATCCGGGAATGCCGGTCTTCCGGACCAACCTCAAGACCGGTGATGGTGTCGCTGCCCTCCTTAATACCATACTCGCATAAACAGCCACGTGAAACCCGGCAGGATCGGATTCCCTCAAGGGAAACCAAAGAGGTACTATAAATAATTCTGAAAGGAATATATAGAGCACCATCTTCGGGCAGGATTCCCGGAGACCTAATTTGAGAGTGATACCATGCAGTGGCAGGGAGAATCAGTACGAAAGGTAACCGGTGGCAGGCGCCGCCCGGCACAGATGAAGAGGAGAGCGGAGATCGGACTTGCACCGGCAGACACCCATATCGGTGAGGACCGGAGAAGGATCATCCGCACGTATGGAGGGAATGACAAGGTGCGTGCACTGCGTGCCGCCTTCGCCAACGTGACCAATGCCAAGAACGGTGAGACAAAGAAGGTGAAGATCGAAAAGGTCGAAGAGAACGGTGCAAACCCGAACTATGTCCGGCGGAACCTTCTCACCAAGGGTGCCATCATCAAGACCGAGATCGGCCGCGCCCGGATCATGAGCCGCCCCGGCCAGGACGGCATCATCAACGCACTGTTACTCGAATAATCAATAGGGCAAAACAACCCCCCCCGCTTTTTATTTCAGGTATGCATCGTGCAGGCTTTTCCTGTGCGGTACGTGAGCAATCTTTTTTCTTTTGGACTCTCAATCTTCTACCATGCGAAGGATCTATTATCGTTTCCCCCAGCGGGTGGATCTCTCGTTTGCGATGGGCATGCCGTTCAACGAGACCCTGAAATATATTGCGGGATTACATAACGAGGAATCGACCAAGACCACCGGCAAGGAACTGGTCAAGGTCAAGACCCAGGTGGAGATCGCGGTTGACCGGGCGACCTTCGGCGAGATCACTTCCGATCTCCTGCGCCCCGGTGTCATCACGGAAGCCGTTGACCTGCGGGTGTCTGTACTGGCTCTCGCCCTGCGCGGGGGTGGCAAGGTCCCGATTGCCAATGATATTTTTTATCTCCGGCTGAGTGACCAGGGATCGCGGACTGATATTGACATTGCAAAAGAAGGCCGCGGAGAAGGTCTGGATGCACTGGATATGAAAAATATCCTCCTGGGTGCACCAAAGTGACGATCCGGACAACGATCGCTGCACCCTTCAAGCATACCCGGAAATCCGGGATGCGCAAGAACGAGCTCGTCTATTACTATGCCCTCGACCGCAAATGGATGAGCACCGAGCAGGCAAACCAGCTCCTGCGCCGGGCAGAGGAAGACGGCCTGATCAGCCAGGAGAACGGCGTTTTCTCACCCAGGTTTGATCTCGGTGAAGTGACCCTCCCGATCGGGTTCAAGCCCACGTCTGCGATCTTTGAGCGTAACGATCCCTCCCAGGAACTTATAGGCCGCATTGCAAAGACCCGGAACATGGATGAGACGGAAGTTGTAGCCGAGATGAACCGGATCATAAAGGAAGGATTCGACGGGAATCTTCTCCCGCCGGCAGCGCTTGTCCTGCTCGCGAAAAAATACGGTGTCCCGTGTGAGGATATGATCGGGTCCCTGAAGCAGTCCCTGCGAAAAGGATAGGTTTTTTCATATTCCCCCGCATTTCCGCAGGGAAATGAATCAGATCAATACACAAAGTATTTCGTCCAATTATTCACTATCTTTCAACAGATATTCTGGAGAACTGACATGAGACACAGGAAAAATACTTCTTTGGACCAGCCGTGGCTTCCCATTGCTGCGGTCATTGGTGTCATTGCCGTTCTGGCCATCGCAGCGATATTCTTTTTAGGTGGCGGAGGTTCCTCCACTCCGGCTGCTTCCCCCGGATCCTCATCCGGGTCCTCCACCCCGGGAACGGGTACAGTTGCACCGCAGACAACGCTTCTGAAAAATACCGGCATATCCTCCATCACGGTCATAGAAACTACACCGGTACCTATTTCGGCAACAGGAGTAAACGTAGAGGTAAATTATCTCGGTAGT
The DNA here is from genome assembly GCF_049686655.1 of Methanoregula sp. Lineage (GTDB taxonomy): Archaea > Halobacteriota > Methanomicrobia > Methanomicrobiales > Methanospirillaceae > Methanoregula. The sequence goes on along the minus strand of NZ_JBAVIG010000079.1, from coordinate 86,200 downwards.
TTTGCCGGGCAGTATGGAACGATCGGGAATATGAGCACTGCGAAGGATTCCGGTGACAAGGTGTACCCGATCGGGAACATGAACGGCACGTTCTCGGCAAACTTCCAGAAACAGGACAGCTCCACCACGCATGACCTGACCGTCCAGATCTGGAAGGATGGCAAGGCCGTCAAATTCGCAAGCAACAGCTCGGCATATGGCATCGTTAATATCGATTATACGCCCTGAATTTTTTTATTCATCATTTTTTGCCCGATAGGCGCGGCATAAAGGAAACGAAAAAAGGTATAGTTATTTCTTGCCGACCCGTGCCTTGGGTGCGGATTTCTCTGCCTTCTTCTCGCCCTCAACCTTGGGGAAGAGCTCATCAAGCGGTTTTTCGCCATATGTGGTGACACGTGCATTGATCTGCACGAAGTCCTGGGTGATCTCGCTTGCACGGATCGTCTTTCTCCGGCGCTCGCCGTCCATTGTCGGGTGGAACCCGATACCGCCGGCGAGGAGGAGCTTCTTGCGTCCTGCGCCCGGGATCCCCTTCTTTGCGGTGATCCCGGTCCGGTCAGAAGCACCGGTAATCAGGATCCTGTACCCTGCAAGCCCGAGGGAGCCTGCTTCCAGTTCATCACCGATACGTTTGCCAACGATCGCACCTGCTGCGCCGCCACTGGCGTCGACATTGTAGGCACGACCGGTCTTTGGGTCTGATACTACGACTTTAAACTCAACCATGATTGTCTCTCCGTATTGTTATCCAAGGAACCCGGACGGTCCAGGTTCCTTTTCACGTCTCCGGCTGCCGGCAGATCGCCTACACATGAGAAGTACCCATGCTATTATACCGGTACGCTATTAAACCCTCGTGTCACCTTTAGAAGAGGGAAACGCAACCCGGTTATTTGCCCCAGAAGGGATCGCCTTTCCGTCGCATGGCGGTGTATTCGCCGAGTACTTCCTGCGTCCCCGGGTTCAGGGTTTTGATCATCTCTTTCTCCAGCACCTTGACATGGCGCTCGGGAATGTCCACAAAAAGGTCATCCCCAACGCTTACCTGCCTGCCGACAGTAGCTCCCTCGATCGAGATCGCCACTTCGAGACCTGCATCCGCCTCGCGGATTGATTCCTGCCGGAGCTGCATGGTCTTGAGGTGCCCGACCTTCTTGCCATCAAGCTTGATCAGGTCAACGCCACTGCGTAGTTTCCCGCCCAGCACGCGCACGCCAACGACCGCCGGGTTGCTCTGGCGGAAGACACAGTCCGGGAGGAGCCGGATTTTCGCCGGCATGACCACGTGCTCGAAACGCTGTTTTTCCTGCAGACGTTTCTGTTCGTCCCGCCATTCAACATACTGGTCGATCAGCTGGTAGATCACCCTTCCGTCGAAAACCTTGACCTGCGTGTAGGAGGGGTCCTTGATCATCTCCGCTGCATCGGGAAGGACGGGGGTGTTGAACGAGAGAAGAACCCGGTACATCGGGTTCTTGATGGTCTCGGTCTCGATCAGGTCGAGGCGGCTGACCGACCCGACTTCTGCCCGCATGACGCCGATCTCCTTGCCTTCGAGTTCCTTGCAGAGCGCTTCGAGCGCCCCGATCGTATCCGCCTTGATCACGATCCCCTCTTCGGCCAGATTCACATGGATCTCGGTCATCTCTTTTTTGATCCGGGCCTCTACCTCGTCGCGGTTACCTCGGATCACGAAGAACGGCGATCCCGCGATCACACCCTCGAGGTTCGGCGCCGTGACCTTGATCCCAGCCGCCGCTGCAACGGATTTCACCCGCTCGAACCGTTCCTCAACCAGGATCTCTTTCATGGGCCGGGGTTTCAGGAGGGATCGCACTTTCGTCACAATGACATCCCCCTGCGTTGCGACCGCGATCTCATCGCCGATAGAGAGGGTCCCGTCGTACAGGATCACATCGAGGGTCGTCCCGAGGCCGCGTTCCTCCTTGACCTCGAGCACCGTCCCGGCACCTGCACCTTCGACAACGAGTTTCAGGGCATCGCTCATGTACCGCTGTGCAAGCCCGATCATGACCATCAGCAGATCGGATATGCCCTCCCCGGTATGGGCACTGACCGGGACTATGGCGAGGTTACGCTGGAAATCCGCCACCCGGTCGAACCGGTCTGCTGAGAACTCGAGTTCCGCCAGCTTGCCGACAATCTCGTAGGTCTTGTTCTCCACGGTTCCCTGGACCCGCTCGTTCTGCTTGGCGAACGAAGAGAGGAACGACTCGTTCTCGTTCACCCTCCACCCGTGGATACGGTCGATCTTGGTCGCGGCGATGACAAATGGCGTCCTGCAGTTCCGGAGGATCTGCAGTGCCTCGATCGTCTGGGGCTGGAACCCCTGGTTGATATCTACGACCAGGATCGCCATGTCTGCGAGTGCACCGCCGCGGGCCCGGAGGGTTGTGAATGCATGGTGCCCTGGTGTATCGATGAACAGGAGTCCGGGGATATTAATTGCAAGCTTCTCCATCGATCCGCTCATTGCACGGATTGCATCTATGGGGACGATCGTGGCGCCGATATGCTGGGTGATCGCCCCCACCTCGGAACTCACGACAGACGATCCCCTGATACGATCAAGGAGCGATGTCTTACCGTGATCCACATGCCCCATGACGCAGACAATGGGCGTCCTTATCTTAGGATTCTCCGCCATAATTCTCCCTCTTTATTGCTGACACTCCGGTCCCTTGGTAAAAATCCCTGCTCCTGCTGCTGTGCCGCAGACGGGTCATGTGTCTTCAGGAGAGAGGGACCAGAGCCACCTGATATGTAATGGACGCACAAGCCTATTAATAATCGCATCCCTGCGGATGCAGGACGCTGGTCACACCCGTCCCGGGGTTCCGTGTGAAGGCATTAAACGGATAGATTAAAATGAATCTGGTGCAAATGTAAAAGGGACATTTGCCAGGGTGGGGTAGTTGGTCATCCTAGAGGATTGTGGATCCTCCGACCCGGGTTCGAATCTCGGCCCTGGCCTAATTACCGTTAGTTAAAGTCTAATTCCACTTTTAGACTTAAATTGGGCTTATTCTTTTAATGGTCTTTAACAAAGAAAAAAATGATCCTGTTTTGCCTGAGGATTCTAAACTCGGGTTCTTTTCATGTGCTGCATAGGTTAAATCAGATCGGAGAACCGCCAACAGAAACGCATAGTGAGGTTTACCCCTGCTGATCGTTTATTAGAGCTTCTATAATTAGTGTTCAAAAACCGGATCACAAATCAGCTTCGGATATACAGCTGTGCCATCATAAACGAAATCATAGTGTGGGGTTTCTTCGCATTGTATTCTCACGACCCAGAGGAAACGGGGCATTGGTTTGCACAATAATTCCATTTTTTTATCAAAATTCTGGGTGAGTAAAAATTTTTTATAATTTCGGATATCAGTAAGGAAGAGTTCTGCCCTTGAATTCTCATTCATGTTTTTACTTTGAATTTGGATCTCTAATGGTCGCTTGAATTTCTCAAGGAAAATCTCATACATTCGACCAAAACTCAATCGTATTTTTGGATAGATCGGAATTAGTAGTCTAGTCACATTGACTTCTGAATAACCAGAAGCCAGCCATTCATTGTTCCAAGAGTAGAATTTTCCATTTTCTATCGGTGTAACTACACTATAAGGTCCGATATTATCATCATGAACATAGAGTTCTTGTACATCACCATTTCTATGTCGATATCCACTGATTACTACCGCATGATATTCAGGATCAGCATCATGATCCTTCAACTCCAATCCTGCAATTACTGGCAGACCCAGTTTTTTATACGATTTTACAACATCAGAAATGATATCGTCATTTTCGTTATATTTCTCGTAATTTTTAAACTCTTCAGGTTTGATAAACTCTGTTTCAAGACCAATTGAATTGAAATAATTTTTCATCTGGTATAATGACAACCCCTCTGAAGGGAAATTGCGGCAGTCTGCTGGAAATGATACAGACTTTTCTGTGACTTCAATCGGTGATAGCATCGGGACACCGAAAAGGGAGACCAATGGGAAGAGTGAGATCCAACATGCTATAGTTGCACATGCCCCCACTGCGGTATCTTGAACTTGGAATGGCAAAGATCTGATTGTTAAATGGATGCCATAGAGAGAAACATTATATTTTTCCGTTAGGTACTCTCTAAACTCACCCTGGTCCTTGTGAGGGTAGACATCGAGTACCGTCCTTCCGATTAAAAAATGTCCATACTTATCTTTTATAGGTTTAACAACGATGAAACCTTTGTATTTCTTCTCTAATTTATTAAAAAACCGGGTATCATTATTTTTTAGGGCGTCTTTGAATTCTGCCTCATTGAATGAGAAGGCAAAAAAATGGTATCTTTTTGTAACTTTACTAATAGGTTCGAATGATCTGGCATAAAATTTTGCATAGTCGATTAAAAAATCCTTATCGACATATCCATCTTCGAACACACAAGTTTTTACTTTTATTGCCTTGAGATATTTGAGCAGATAATCGCTAACTGCGGAATCACCAAATATCTTTACAGCAGGATCAAAAGAAAAAACAAGGGATGGATTTTGGGGGGTTTTAGGCATTATATCGTAAATGGTTTGAACAGATCCTCTTCCCTTAAGGTACTGATCCGTTTATGGAGTTTTTCTGCGTCTTTGATAATTTCAGGACTGATGGGTTTTGAGAATACATTCCTGATTTCATACAACTTAGGCTCGACCACCATTTACACTACACCCTCTCATGATCACAATGTCCCGATTGTACAATCTGGAAATTATGAGATTCCGGTCTTAATATGTTAGTTCTCCTGGCATTTGATCGTTGGCATCAGGTACTTACTTGGGACAGGAAGTGATGTATTTTTTATATTATTTAATTGTACCGGATTTTCATTCGGAATTTCAGAATGAATTCTCACCATTTTGTTCACAGTTTCATAGTTGGTTCTTTCGCGTCCTCTCCATTAACAACTATAGGTTCAGGGCCTACGACGTGGTTGTGGCGAGATATCGTGAATAAGTGATGGGCGAAGGTAGCCAAGCCAGGTCAACGGCGTCAGGTTCAGGGCCTGATCTCGCAGGAGTTCTTGGGTTCGAATCCCATCCTTCGCATTTTTCTGTTTTCTATCACCCTCAAAAACGGACTTCTTTTCATGTGCTGCATACTTTCCACCGATCAGACCGGCTATCTGCCAACAGAAACGCATGGTGGGTGTTTTAAGCCTATATTAATTCGATAATCTCTAATATTGAAAAAACAAGTTTCATTGCGTGAGAATCAATGTCTAAAGTGTGCCCGAAATGTGGTGCTTCAGCAAATGAGGATAAATCTCTGTTCTGCAAAAAATGCGGGACACAATTGCTTCCACCTGTTTCTGAATTAAAAACATCCGATCGATCGTTTAGATATTCAACCCTTTTTGCTCTCGTAATATATTCAGATCTACTTCTTTGTTTTATATTTTGTATTGCGTTCATCGAATCCTACCTCGATATTTCAAGCGCAAATTATCTGAATCCGTTCGCTCTGTATTTTGTCATAATTTTCCCTGCGAATTTTATTTTAGATTTACTCTTGCTAAAAAATGGGAGAGAGACTCCGAATAGTATTGATATTAGAATTTGTTGGATAAAAGGACTGATTGGAGTAGCAGGGATTTTAACAATTATTTCGGGATTGTATTTCATAATTATCAGTGTAAAAATGGACAGTGCATACAAAGCAAGTGTTGCATATGTAACAGGAGATCCGAAATTAAGGACCTGCAATACTGAAGACAAAGATCTTAAAAAATTGAATCCTCTGAATGAAAATCCTAAAACTGGCATCAATGATTTTGAAAAACTAAAGATAGAGATTGATAACTCTCTCTCTGAGTTGGAATCATCTGGAAATATTCAATTAATACGAAACTTTATTGAACGATATCCGAATTTTGATACGCGAGGTCAAAATTTCTCAAATTTGAATACGTTATTGGCTAAAAAAGGAATTCGCTTAACAAATTTTGAACTAATGTCAATTATTTCATCAATAAAACAAAAGGATGAATTGCAATACGTTAAAACGTGTGTTCTTTATAACAACCCGACATCATCAGACGGATGTATCAAAAACTATATCGAAGCCTTTGGAAAACTCAGCCAAAACGAACAAAAAGATCAGCTCATCAACTACCTCATCAAAATATTGAAGGACAACTTCAATTATCAAGGAAATTTGGCTTCTGATCTTATTAGAATTAAGAAAGATGTTGAACTTGAAAGATTTGAAAATAGTTTGACCTACGATCAAGCATCCGGAAACCGGATTACCATAAATGACATTGATAGAATTAATGGCTATGATTTTGAACACGTATTAAATGAGTTATTTCAAAAAATGGGTTACCATGTAATCCATACGCCTCTTTCCAATGATCAAGGGGCTGATCTGATTGTTGAGAAATTTAGCGTAAAAACCGTAGTTCAAGCAAAAAATTGGGCAAAAAATGTCGACAACTCTGGTATTCAAGAGGCAGTTGCTGCAATCAAACATTATGATGCACAAAGAGCTATGGTTATCTCTAGCAGCGGATTTACTCAGAGTGCACGAGAATTGGCTCGATCAAATAATGTCGTTTTGTGGGATAGGTCGATCCTATCCAGCATGCTTGATGAAAATCCCATTTTTCGCGTCTAAACACTATAAGCCGGCTAATCCGGCTAATCAATAAATTCCCCAATACTCTTATCGGGTCAGAGGTGAAGAAGCGATTATGCGGTCGCTCGTTGAATATCTTGGCTTGGTCGGCATTGGAGTCTCGGCCTTGGTGGTGCTGGTCGCAGTGGTGCTCCTGATACTCCTTATTGGGTGTGTAGCTCTAGGTGCTTACGAATCCGCCACAAACCCCAATGTCACGAACGACACTGCCAGAGAATACCAGCAACTGCAATCGAATATCAGCACGGGAACGGCTGGGATCTCCGGGGCGGTCCGGAACACTACCGGCGGTTGACCCCCAAAAAATCCAATTTTTTAAGATTTTTATCTGGCACCCCTGGCGATATATCTTTTCAAAACAGCGGTTGTGAAACGAGAATACGCGCCCCGATTGATACTTGCTGCCTCATATGGGCGTTATTGGGCTTCTTTTCGGTATAATGGTGTGAAGGCAGGTACGCGAGGGGGCCGGGTCACGGTCCCTTTTGTATTCTGCGTGAGAGGGTGTTTACATGGACGCCGAGCTCTTCCGCGATCTCTGCCACGGTCATGCCCTGCTCACGCTTGGCGTTGACTTCTTCCATATCGATATCCCTAAACGGACGCCCGACATGAACCCCCCGGGCCTTTGCTGCTACGAGTCCCTGCTTTGTCCTCTCGCTTAATAGATCCCGCTCCCGTTCTGCCATCGTGATCATGAAGGTGAGCATAATCCGGCGCATGCCCTTATCGGTGCAGGAGTTCAGGAACGCTTCCGCCGGGGAGAGACTGAATACTTCAATTCCCAGATCCTCAAGGTCTAATATTGACCGGATGCTATCTGCATATGTCCGGCCAATACGGGAAATTTCATAGACGTATAATCGGCTGACGGTGCCCGGGTTGCTCTTGACGTACTGGTATAATTTTGAGTATCCTGGACGGCTCCGGGCTTCGGTCTTGCCGCTGATCGTATCAACATAGATCCGCTCTTTATCCACATGCTTCAGGAGTTCTACACACTGGTTATCTGTGTGTTGATCGCCGGTTGAGACCCGGGCATATCCAACGTAATACACCATAAGTACCCTTTAGTGTGTAAAGTATATAAACTCACCTTAAACGTTCGTTTATGGTTTGTTTCCATTGGAGAATCTTCAGTGATTGCCCAGCCCGGCTGCCTGGGATCCAGCCCTACCAAAAACGGGATGCATCTCACTCTCAGAATGAACTCAAAAAACATTGATGAATGTTTGTGTGCGGATAACCTGGCCTTACGACGGCCGGGTAATGGCACAGGACAAGACCGGGGCAGGGTACTATATAAAGATTGTTGGAAAACGAGTGGCGCTCCCTGATCATCGAGAGGGATACAGGGGGATCACTATTGACCGTATCTTGCTGCTCGGCATACAAGCGGCGAAGGTACAGGTTGCTGAATGTTAGGAACTGATCCGCTGTGAAGGATGTGAAGGCATAACGCCATTTTCAGGTTTTGTCTATACGCGTGCGCGTAAAAAGAAGATAGTGAATTCCGTGTTTATCCTTCACATCCTTCACACTCTCCCGGGCATTTCCGTCTGTACTTCTCGTTTTGACAGGCTGATTCCCGAATACACATTCCCTGATCGTGTGTGTAGAATCTCAAAACGGCTTCCTATCTCCCGCCCGAACGCTTCTTTTGGCATTGGCCGGAATTCATCAACTGTGCACCATTGTTTGTATGCTGCGTAGAGATCAGAGGCTTTGATCTGGAGGGTCTTATTGTGCGGCTCGATCTTATAGACCGTCTCGCCCACCGGGTTTTTCTGGTACAGGAACTCATGCAGGAAATCTTCAGAGTTTTGGTATTCCACGGTCTCATCGCTGATTGCCTTGCACTTAACCAGCTTCCCGACATCCCGGTATCGTTTCCATCCGATTATACACCAGTTCAAGATCCCTGACGCTTCCTTGATCAGTTTCTTTTCAATATCCGGGTCGCTGTCTGCGGAGGTCGGGTCGAAGTAGTGCCGGAATGGGATCATCCAGATACGGTCCCACATTGCGGTGGATTGGTCGGCTATTCGCGGCTTGTGGTTGGTTGCCAAGAATAGGCATCCACTTATCGAGAAGCTTACCGGATCCCCATATAGATAACGGGCCGTTATTTGGTCACCGCCTGTCATGGATTTAATGAGCCCGTCGTCAATCTTCATTCCCTTCCCGGGCTCGGTGCAAGTAATCATCCGTGCGCCTTTTGTTGGCATCAGGTCCGATCGGATCTGCCCGGGTTTCATAGGCTGCAAGCTCTGGGACGCAATATTGACCGCATACTCACCGAGGATATAAACAAGCACTTTCAAAGTCACGCTCTTACCGTTTCGGCCTCGACCATACAGAACAAAGAGTGCTGCGGAGGGGTTGCCAATACCAGCAAGGATATACCCGCAAATTTCTTGGAAGTTATCAATCAGGGTCTTGTCACTATCAAACACCTTTGAGATATGGTCCTCCCATTGTGGGCACTTGGCATCAGGATCATATTTTACACCGGCCAATTTCGAGATCATATCTTCTGACGATTGTTCCCGGGCATCTCCTGTGCACAGGTCGTAGGTGCAATTTTTCAGGTTCAAGAGATACCCGTCACGATCAAAATCAAGCTCACAACATTCAAGATCCGATTTGGCAAGGTCGAGAAGGTTTATGACGCCATACCGGGTGTGAGATCGTTCAGCGTGTTTGAGGGCACGGGCTCGCAATGTATCGTCAGTCACATTGCCGGCATAAGCATAGAGCCGTTTAATGGTACTTTTTGCCCATCGTGTAACCTTCCCCCCCTGGTTAGGCTTCCATCGCTGCGCATTGTCCCACACATACCAGCGTTTACTATCGAATGAGAATTTACATCGATCTTTGAAATGATTGACAAACATTCTGCTATTACCGAGCTCGGTGAGTGATCCGGGGGTGTCTATTGAGATCCCCGGTTCGGGTTCGACCGATTCATCATCCCAGTGATCCTCTGGGGTTACAGGATCTGCGATAGGGACGGCTACTGGTGCGTTCTGTGGCACTTCCGCGGGCTCTTCGGCGATTGGTGCCGGTGGTGGGTTCTCTGCATCCCGGGCTATCATCGCGGGATGACCGGCTATGATCTCCTCCCGCCACTGTTCCCACTGATCTGCGCGCACTTTTTCCCGGGTTGTACCTGCCTCCCGAAACTCGATCTCTTGTTTGAGATCAATCGCCTCACCCAACCGGGCCGGGTCTGCGACGGCTTCGCCACAATCTCGATCAAGCTCAGCAAGAGAAGGTACTGAAACTGATCCGGGGGGTACCAATCCATTCATGGAAATTACTCCTCAAAATTATCGATGAGTCTCCATCTGCCATCTTTCAGACATGCGACAGCAATCAGGTAATGAAGCGGGCTGGCTTTCTTCAGATGCTCCAGGGTCTCCCGGTCTATTGTGAAATTAGGGATTATCCGGGGTTGTGGCAACGTTGATGTACCGGAACAAAGAGAGCTCATACGTCCACCTGCTTGTCAGTGTTGGATAGGGATGCCGGGGCCTCGTTTGTTGGTAGCTGCTTGGCTCCTGCATCGCCTTCTTTGATTTTCTTTTCAAGTGCTGTTCGCAATTCTTTTGACAATGATATTCCCCGCTCCTTTGCAAGATCTCTGATGTGACGGGGAATAGTCACATTTGTATGAATAAATTCCTCACCGTCGGATCTGATTGTTAGTGTTACCATTTTTACTTCCCGTGGCATGATTCCACACCACAGTTATGTATATGAGCAAGTGAGGAATATCACGACAATAAATACAATTCAAATGTGTTATCATGTTAGAAACAACGAGAAAGACTGTCGGACGTAAGCCTAAGTTTGGAAGAAAAAACCAGTCAGTTTTAATGTTACAACCTAAGCCTATCAGAATAGAAAAATGGAAATTGTTTCTTGAATCGAGGACCGGTAGAGGCAAAAAACAGTTAAAAGCTGTAATGAAGTTTATAATTGAAAAGGAAAAAGGATTTCCGGAGAGATGGGTTCCGTATACAGTAGTCTTGGAGTATATTAAAGAACAATTTTCAATATCTCGATCAAGACTGACCCAATTCATGAACGAGCTGGAAAGAAACAGTATGGTACTGAGACAAAAAAAGAAAAACCTAGTTTTTTATAAGGTTGATGGGAGTGCATTAACCCCTGTTCTTACGTATTACGGACTTCAAAAAGAATATTTACGTCTGAAAAGAGCGAACAATGAATTGTCTAATAAACTTGTAATTGCTGAGTCTATTCTCTCCGAACATGATTTAACTGAAACATATGGGTCGACGCTTCAACAAATACATGAAGAAATTGAGGCAAGAAAAGTACGAAGGAAAAATAAAAGCAGAGATGAAATTTTAGCTGAAATTATGAATTTAACCCCAGATGAAATGAAAAAGAGGACGGAGGACATTGAGTCAGCTCAAAAATCTATCATCTTAGAAGACCTGAAGAAAGTAAAAAATGAAAGAAATAATTTTTATGCTTGATTTTTTGCCTGCATCTGCAATAGTTCCCCTTTGACCCTATCCAGAATTGCCTGAAATTCCGGCTGTAGTTCTGCCTGCTCCTTTGACTGATTGACCTTATTTATCGCTTCTTCTGTAAGCTCAAAGCCACACGTCCGGCAGATGCCAATTGTCGGCCCGTTGATCGTATAGCACCGTGGACACTGCCGGGATTCCAGAGCTTTGGAGCGTTGGACCCGGGGGGCTACTCCCGCCTTCTCAGCTATCACCCTCTCCACATCGCTATCAACCAGGTGAAGATAAGTAGAGAACATTTTACTATTGAGGTTGCCCCAAAGCAGTTTCTTCACAATGGCCTCCCCGTATCCCTGGCGGATAAGGTGTGTTGCGCGGGTATGCCGGAAGATATGCGGGGTGATGTGCTTTGTTACTCCTGCCCTCGTTGCAATGACGCGTAGCTGCTTTGCGATTCCTGCATAACCTAGCGGGGCTTTCTTGTTGGTCAGGAATACAAAGGAGTCGGGAGATACTGTCAGGGGGTAATCGTTACGCCAGGATGCAAGATATGAGCGCGCCATGACTAACGGCACTGTCCGACTCTTCCCGGTCTTGAACGATGTGGTTATGGTTGCGTTCCAGTCAGTGAAGTTTACGTCTTTCCACTTGAGCGCGGCAATCTCCCCGATCCTGAATCCCCCTTCGTAGAGTGTGGCTATAATGGCACGGTCCCTGGAGTTCATGCAGGATTCTATCATTACCCGGATCTCCTCCTCAGTCAGAAGCATTTCCGGGGTTTTTGTCATTGTGTCAAATGCTGGGGGCCGGATCTTCTCGATCTTCTTCTCCTCAATGGTTGTGTAATGGTTCTCGCACATCCAAAGATAGAACCGTTTCAGGAACCGGACAAAATCACTGATCGAGTTCTGCTTATACCGCGGTGTACCGTTTTCCTTCTTTGCGTTCCTTACCCGATCTATTGCCGTGTAAATGTCTGCTACGGTATTCTGCCGGTACGGTCCGAGATATTCCCGGAGATTGACAAGGGTATAATGCAGTTTAAACGCTCTGCCTGAGCTGATATTCCGGGTTGCGCTGATCTCTGCGATAAACTCACGGATGAGGTTTGCATCATCTTCTGTGATCCTTCCCTCAGCAATCCCCCTGGTAAGCACATTTCCTGAATACGCGATCAGGGTTGCGGTTGCCGGGTGGAACCGTGAAACTTGTATGGAGTTGGTAGCTGCCATAGATCAAAATAGGCTCGTTTCTTTATATACTTTTGTCAGAGATTATAACCAGTGGTTCATAAGTGCGGCCCTGGCCTTTTCTTATTCAGCCTGTTTTCCCGGTGATGTGAACCAGAATATCGGAGATTTCGTTCCATCTATGATCCGCATACCGGGACATTCCCTGGCACCAGTATTTCCACCGCTTTCGGATCAGGGCCCGGTTCCGGCATTCCAGCGCACAGTACATTTTTGTGCAATAAACAACACAAATGTACACAACCCCGGCTCCCACGCGACTCCGGTTATGCAAGTACACGGTGACCAGAACGTATGGCAGATAACAGCTATGTTCACGGCTATTCCTCACGCGAGTCGGAACGTCTTGCCGACCAAGCGCAGACACTCACGGATCTCCTCCACCATGATACCCGGTATCTTCCGGGCTCACGGGTGCTCGAAGCCGGCTGCGGCACCGGCGCCCAGACCGTGATCCTTGCCCGGAATAGTCCAGGAGCCCTCATCACGTCAGTTGATATATCGGAGGATTCCCTGAAGCATGCGGAAGAAAAAATCCGGGAGGAAGGGATTGTGAACGTGACGTTCAGGCAGGGCGATATCTTCCGGCTCCCCTTCAAAAAGGGGACTTTTGACCATATCTTTGTCTGTTTCGTGCTTGAACATCTCGCAGAGCCGGAGCGGGCGCTCAGCCGGCTCCGCCCGCTCCTGAAAGACGGCGGCACGCTTACCGTGATCGAAGGGGATCACGGGTCTGCATACTTCCACCCGGAGAACGGGGATGCCCGGCGGGCGGTCCAGTGCCTTGTGGATCTCCAGCAGAAGATGGGTGGCAATGCCCTGATCGGCCGGCAGCTCTATCCTCTTGTCACCGGAGCAGGATATAACGGGGTTCAGGTCTCTCCCCGGATGGTCTACGTAGATGCATCAAAGCCGGCCCTTGTCGAAGGGTTCACGAAACTGACATTTACCGCCATGGTCGAAGGTGTCGGCACGGAAGTCCTGGACCAGGGGCTGATGAGCCAGGAAGCATGGGAGCAGGGGATTGCTGCACTGTACAGGACCGCTGAACCTGACGGCGTCTTCTGTTATACGTTCTTCAAGGCGACAGCACGAAAATAGTTTTCAGGGAAACCCATGAACATCTCCGTCATCCTTGCCCACCCGCGTCCCGGAAGTTTCAACCACGCGATAGCGGATACGGCAGCTGCCACCCTTCACGAAGCCGGCCACAGCGTGACCGTCCATGACCTGTATGCAGAGGGGTTCGATCCCCTGCTCCCCGTTGACGAGATCGCCCGTGATGCCCCCCTCTCCCCGGTGATTGCCAGGCATTGTGCGGAGATCGCCGTTGCGAACGGTATCGTGATCGTCCACCCCGACTGGTGGGGGATGCCCCCCGCCATCCTGAAAGGATGGATCGACCGGGTCCTCCGTCCGGGCATTGCATACAAGTTCGCAAGCACTGATAACGGTGAAGGAATTCCCGTCGGTCTGCTCCGGGCGAAGGCCGTGGTAGTCTTCAATACCTCCAACACACCCCGGGATAGGGAGCAGGAGGTCTTCGGCGACCCGCTCGAACGGATATGGAAAGACTGTATCGTCTCATTCTGTGGAGTACCTGTATGCTCCCGTCGCATGTTTGGCGTTGTCGTAACCAGCACGGCAGAGCAGCGCACTGCATGGCTGGAGGAAGTACAGCAGCTCGTGCTTAGCACATTCCCCCGGGACTAAAAGGCAGGCACTCACTTTCACCCTGTGCCTCCCCCCTCTTTTTACCTGCGCTGCCCGTTCTCTTAAAGTGGAGATGGAAATGGACACCTCAGCTCAGATATGCCTGATCGAAGAGACTCTCCGGTCCATGAACCGGTGCTGGACAGAATCATGGGATGAGCCGGGATTAAGGAACTACATCCATCCCGATGCCGTGGCTATTGTACCGACAATGCCCGGGCGCCTTGAAGGCCGGGATGCCTATGTGGCCGGGTGGCGGAGCTTTTGTGAAGCGGCGGTGATCCATGAATGGAGAGAGACCGATTACAAGGTCCAGATCTATACCGGGGGACGATCTGCAGTCGCCACATACCTGTTCTCTATAACGTTTTCTCTTGGCGGACAGGTGCAGACCATGAGGGGCCGGGATATGTTCTTCCTGGTAAAGGGAGGGCAGGACTGGCTCGTGGTCGCAGATCAGTTCTCTCCTGAACCCCTCACCGGATGAGATGCCCGGAAGGAGCGGCCCCCCAGGAAAAATCCCCCTGGTTTAAATTATCTGACGATAATAAAATAGGAGACATTCATGGATACCATCGTACTTGTCGGCTACATTGCCGGGACGCTCACCACGGTCTCGTTTGTCCCGCAGGTGATCAAGGCCTGGAAGATGCGGGAGACACGGGACCTCTCGCTTGCCATGCTCGTACTCTTCGGCATAGGTATTCTCCTCTGGACCCTGTACGGTCTCTGGACCGGCTCCCTTCCCATCATCGCAGCCAATGTGATCACGTTTGTCCTGATCCTCGTACTGCTCTTCATGAAGGTCCGTTACCGCTGATCATTTTTTTGGGAACCGGCCCCGTGCTTCGGATCAGGAATTGCCCGGAATCCATGGTGAGCTCGAGTAACCTGCCGCGCAATCTGTTTTGGATCAGCACAGGATTGCGGCCGGGAAAACAAAAGAAAAAAATGGTGTTCTGTTCAGTCCTGAAGGAGCACAAGGCATCCCGCGATCCTGTCGTGGAGCCCCTGGTGCTTTTTCGTGAACCCGATCATGAGGAACCCGATGAATATGATCAGGGTGGAAATATACTTCCCGAAGAACCGCAGCGTTGTCCGTGCAAAGGATGGCTTGTTGCCCTCGAGATCCGTGACAACGAGGCTCATGAGCACTTTGCCGGGAGTTGCCTGGCTGCGGGAGGATTCAAACCCGGCAAAGTACAGCCAGGGAACGACAATGAAGAGTATACCGAATGCCGCAACGATCGGGCCGAGCGCAGCATCAAGGGTCCCCGCCTCGGTCAGGTCATGGTAACTGACACCGCTGACCGTCATGAAGTAGGCATATTTCAGACCGTTCGAGAGGGAGAAGAAGGCAATCGCGATCCCCCCGGCGATCAGTACTAGGATAAAATCGACGATGAATGCAATAAGCCGCCTGCCCAGACCTGCATAAACCCCGACATCGGGCCCCTCGTCCTCTTCAGGAGTGGCGACGGGTCGTTGCTGGATAGATTCTATATCCGTCCCGCACCACTGGCAGAATTTTCCGGAGGCATCAGTCTCTTTTCCACATTTAGGACAGAACATTCGTTGAACTCCTGATATGTAAAGTTAATCCGGGTGTCCTTTTTAATTTAACTGTTCTCTTCCGGCATTTTCCTGTTTTTTGCCGTCCGGTGCGTTCGTACGCAAAGCCGGTATCATGCCCGGGGGACATTGTGGCGCCAATATATGAGCACAAATCAGTAATATCAATAGATTACAAAGAAATCTGCATGAAATGCATCGTAATTCTTGCGACCCTCCTTTTCCTCGGAGCGTGTGCGCTCTCTGCCGGCTGCACTAGTCCGACCCAGGCCGGGTTTCCACCGGTCGGGACGACCGCTGCACCTGTCCCGGCCACTCCGTCAACACCTATCCCTGCGGCGGTTGCGACTCCGGTCGCCGTGGAAACCCTGCCGGCAGAACAGTACGTAGATCTCGAACTGACCAAGGAGCGGCCGGATTATACCCTTCATCTCCTCTATAATGGTGGCAAGGGCGAGGGTTTTGTGCAGAATATCCTCATGAAAGCCACCCTGTCAGACGGGACGGTTGTCCAGCAGTATATGGATGACGGTACGAGACAACCCCGACGGGGCGACGAACTGGTCATACAGGGCACCCGGGGCAGTGACCGGGTCGAAGTCTTCGTGACTACCGCCGGCAGGACCTATAAAGTGCTCGACCAGCCGATGATCACCAATCTCTGATATATTCTCCCCCTTTTTTGTCCGCCCTGGCCAGAACCGCACCCGTCCCTGTCTTTCCTGAGAAGTCCTGCCTTACCCGGAATGGCTCTTGCGGCTGATCCGTTCTGCATACCTTTGCGTTGCATACGCCAGTACCACAATGATCGCGATTGTCGCAGCAAGGACAGCCCACTGCTCCGGGCCAGCGGTCCCCACGGCAAGTCTGGTCAGTTGGTTCATCGGGTTGGCCGGTAGGGAAAGGGCGAACAGGATCACGACCACGAGTGCCGTTGAGAAGATGAACTGTGCAGCAGTCCGCTCCCGGTAGTGCAGCGCGGTCAGGGCCCCAAGAAGGATCAGGATGAGAGAGCTGACCACAACCTGCAGCAGGATGAGGGGCGCATTATCGATCGCGATACCGTTGATCATCAGGAGGATCAGCCATGCCCCGGCCTGGACCGGTACGAGGATCTCGCAGGCCAGCACCTTTCCCCAGACCATCTCGGTGAACGCGACCGGTGTCGAGATCAGGGTCTCCAGCGTATCATGCTGGTACTCTTCGGTGATCATGTCGATAATGAGTGCCGATGAGATGATGGCCGGCATGAAGACGAGCAGCGGGATCAGCAGCCCGTACACGAACTCATAGAAGTCATCACCACTGTTTGACGGCGGGAGCTGGAGGGGCAGGGGCTGCTCGGTGATCCTGACGGTCCTGACCTGCCGCAGGTACGTTTCATACTGGAGGAAAATGTCCTTGAGCTTGACATCAACGATCGCGCTCTGGAGATCGTTCTCCAGTGTATAGAGCGTGATCTTGACCGGTCCCTGTGCGTCCGGCGCGGTATCCGGCACGTAGATCACGGCCGCAAGTTTACGCTCCCCAAGAGCTGCGACTGCTGTCGAAAGGTTCATTTTGAACACCCGGAAATCCCGGCTGTCCTGGAGGTAATTGAGCATCTCCGAATCATTTCCTGCGTACCCGACACTGTACCGGAAGTGTGAGTACTGGGAAAGGGAGGAAGGATCGTACATTGAGGTGAGCCCGACCATGAGGAAGGACGAGAAGAGGGCGATGAAGAGCTGGAGGAGCACGGCAAGGAGGATCGTCCGCTCGTTGAAGAGCCCCTGGAACTCCTTCTTTGCTATGATGGAGAGGTTCCGGGCCTTCATCCGATCCACCCCAGGATAAAATAGAGGTTATAGAGACAGTGCACGACCATTGCGATGGCAAGACCGGGGGCAAATCCCGCTCTCCCCCATTTCTTCAGGCAGAGGGCCACGATGAGTACACCGGCAAAATGGAGGAGGAGGGGGAGCCAGAGCGATCCGAGCGAGAGGAAGAGGATGCTGCCAAAGACCGAGTCCGAGATCTGTGCAAGGGTGACAAAAAGGAGCAGTTTCTCGCCTACCAGGAACCCAAGTGCAGTTGCCCCGCAGGCAAAGACCAGGTTCCTGCCGGAGAGGAACGACGGGTTGCGGACAAAGATCGTGTAAATCCCGACACCTTTTGCGATCTCCTCGATCAGTGCCGCGAGGAGGAGGAGGCCGATAAGCGAGTACGGCATAGGGAGGTTGAAGAAAAGCACAAGGCACATCATCTGGATCATGAAGACGAACGGGATGGAGCACCCGGCGAGCAGGAAGAGCGAGATGAAGGGGTGTTTCTGCGGCAGGATCTCCGAGAGGAACTCCCGCATGCGGGTTACCAGGTTCTTCTCCGAGAAGAGGCGCTCCTCCTTGAAGTTCTTCGCGGCTATGTAGAAGAGGAACGCGGCGGTCAGCCAGAAAAGCGAAGTCGAGTACAGGTAATCGGTCAGGGTCCAGGCAGTTCCCTGCATGGTGAGGACGATGAGCGTCAGGGGCGAGATGAGACTGATCACGTGGACATTGGCAAAGATGCTCGGGAAGAAGAGGTACGAGGTTGCCACCGTTGAGAAGAATATGGAGATGAACGAGAGTTCCTTGAAACTCCGGGAGAGCATCCCGATAAGAAGTGCGTTCGCAAGGAAGAATACAATGACCGGGATGAGGGGGAGGATGATGAGTAGCGGGGCTTTGAGATAGAGCGTAAGCCCGGTACATATTGCAAGCATCCCCATGAAGTACGGCAGCATCTTGCCGATGATTATAGATGAGGCTTTTACAGGAGTGGAGAGGAGGATCTCTCCTTTGCGCTCTATCCGCTCGCCCATGATGCTCATCATGAAGAACTGTGAGGTGAAATAGAGCGGGAAGATGAAGACGAAGACGAGGATGATCGAGTCAAAGGGCAGGGGCGGCGAGAGCTGGGAGGGTGTCTCGAAGTTCCCCATCGTGCTGCCTGTGGTAGAGAGTACATCCGTGTACCGTGATATCTGGGTGTTCTTTGCATTGGACTGGACCAGCTGCGACCGGAGCGTATCTTCGGAGACGGCAAGAGTCGCGGACGGAGTTGGGATCTCCTTCACCTCGCCCTGTGGCACCGGTGAGCCCCGGTTCGGGGCCGCGCTGACGTACTGGCCGCCCCGGGTGGAGAGGAAGTCGAGCTCGCTTTTTACAGATTGCGTATCGATCCAGAGCGGGTACGCAGCAAAGAGATCCGTCTCGTTGTCATAGACGCTGTTGACATATTTTGCATAATCCCGCTCCAGGGCGATCTCCGCGGCGCCGGCCCGTTCGCTCGTACCGGGATACACGATTCCCCCGGAAACAACGATGTCAAAGGCATTACGGTTCGCGGACAGGGTGGGCGGGTCGAGCTGGTAGACCGTGAACCGGGCATCTCCTTCCAGCAGCTGCGCCACCTGAGGGTCATCGACCCCGATCCTGTACATGCCGTCCTGCAGGTGCAGCCCGCTCCGGGCAGAGAACCCGGTTACCGCCACGAGCAGGACAAAGAGAACGATCGCAAGCGGCAGCATGTCCCGTCTCATCATGGTGAGGGACTTTTTAACCTCCCATCGCGCGATAGTCCGGATGTCAGTAAGCGTTCCCATGTGTTCGCCCGCAGATCAGGCCGGCCCGGATCATTTCCCTGCATGCCTCCGCCGGAAATGGCGGTACGGCACCCGGGATCGTCCTGAGTACAGAGTAGTATGGGGTATCCGTAAAATACCCATCGGTAAACCCGGCAGCTCCCGGGGTCTCTTCATCCCAACTTATATCAGCACCCCACAACAAGTCTGACTAAAGAAGGCATCCCTCCATGATAACGGCCCGCAGCCTGACAAAGGACTTCGACGGTTTCCTGGCACTTGATGATGTCAGTTTTGAGTTCGATGACGGCGAGATTTTTGGGATCATCGGCCACAACGGTGCGGGAAAGACCACGCTCCTCAAGATCGTCTCCGGCCTTATTGCCCCGACCTCGGGAGAGCTTTATATCAACGACATCGACGTGGTGAAAAACCCCCTTGCCCTCAAGGAGAACCTCGGGTACCTCCCGGAGGAATCCCGGCTCTACGAGACGATGACAGCCGGGAACTACCTGGAGTTCTTCGGGGAGATCTACGGGCTCTCCCCGCAGGAGATCCGGGTCCGGTCCACCCAGCTCTTTGCCGCCCTCTCGCTCGAACCGGACGGTAAGAAGATTGGGGAGTTCAGCAAGGGTATGAAGCGGAAGACGGCGATCGCCCGGTCGCTGATCCACGATCCGGGGTTCCTTGTCTATGACGAGGCAACGAGCGGGCTCGACCCGATGACTTCACGGTTCATCGCGGATTACCTGCGCAGGCTCAAATCCGATGGTAAGACGATAGTGCTCTCGGCGCACAATCTCTACCAGGTGGAGGCGATCTGCGACAAGGTAATGATCCTCAGGCGCGGGAAGATGGTTGCATTCGGCTCCATGCACGAGCTCCGGGATCAGTTCGGCACGCTCACGTACACGGTCTTCTTCACGATTGATGACCCGGGAAAACTGATCGGGCATTCCAAGCCGTACCGGCAGGAGGAGGGGTTCTTTGTCTGCGAAGCGGAGGACATGAAGGAACTCAACGAGTGCACTGCCACCATAACCGGGGCCGGTGGAAGAGTTGAGAAGATCGAGTCCCGTTATCCCTCCCTTGAAGAGATGCTCCTCAAGATCGGGAAATGAGCTGACGCCACGGTTTCCCGTCCTTCCCTATTTCCTTGCACAACTCCCGCAGCCTTTCCTGGCAGGGCCGGTGAACCGTTCGTTTGCATCTGGTTATAAAATCCGTTTAAATAGAAATCCGGGGAATACAATACTTTTTTTTACCCATACGGACATATTTCCAAAGAGTTTGTTGCAGTGCCCGGCAGGACTTGATGGCAGCAGGCGGGATGTGATTGTATGACCAGGATTCTTGTTATTGACGATTCATCATTCCAGCGCAGGATTGTTACCGGGATACTTGAAGAGGCAGGGTACGACCTGTCCATTGCAGAGAACGGCAGGGATGCACTCTCACTTGCACAAAAAGAGGCTCCGGATCTCCTGATCACGGATCTCCTGATGCCGGATTTCGATGGGTTCTACCTTCTCAGGGAAGCCAGGTCACACGATCTGGGGATCCCGATTCTCGTGCTGACATCCGATATCCAGGATACTACCCGCGAACAGTGCCTGGCCCTCGGTGCATCGGGAGTAGTGAACAAGCCGGTGAAAAAGGAGATCATCCTCTCTGCGGTTACACATGCACTATCGGGTGAACATCCCTGATGGAACCTGATGCCGGGGATGTGGACGCGATCCGGGAGCTGATCAACATCGGCGTTGGCCGGGCTGCCGGGATGCTCAACGATATCACCGGCTGTGCCATCACCCTCACGGTTCCTTCGATACAGATCGTCGAGTATGCGCACTTTTCCAAAGAGACCGGAAAAGAAAAGGATGCTGCGTTATCCACGGTATCACTCAATTTCCGCGGCCCTGTTTCGGGCATTGCCGCACTCGTCTTTCCCCCGGAGAGTGCTGCCCACCTCGTGATGCTGATGACTCAGGAGAACGAAGGGTCCGGAGAGCTCGACGCGATCCGGATCGAGACCCTTAAGGAAGTGGGAAATATCATCATAAACGCGGTGATGGGATCGATTGCCAACGTACTCCGGCAGCACCTCAGCTACTCGCTGCCGAACTACCAGGAGCTTGGGATCAGCTCGCTCGCCAGATCCCTGCATACCCAGGTGGACGACAGGGTCGTGATCGCCAATGCGCATTTCCGGATTGAGAAAACACCCATTAACGGAAACATCCTGCTGATTCTTGAGATGGGATCGATGGATGCCCTGCTCACCAGCATCCGTGGAATGGATCACTAAGGTGGAATGATGCCCGACAGGGTGATATTTGGAGAGGACTGGACTCCTTACGATATGCTGCCAGTCGGGATCATCGTGATCCGACAGGATTATACGATCCTCTCCTGGAACGACTGCATTGCTGACTGGACCGGCATCCCGAAGAGATCCATGGTGGGCCTGAACCTGCGGGAGCGGTTCCCTCACCTGGACAAACCGCTGTACCTGACCAGGATCGCGCAGGTCTTCTCCGGTGGGCCGGCGGTGATCTTCTCATCCCATTTCCACCCGCATTTCATCCCTGCCGCACTCCAGACGGGGGAGCTGCGTGTCCAGAGTACCACGGTTGTGCCGGTTGTCGCGGGAGACGGATTCCTCGCCATGATCGTGATCGAGGATATCACCGATCTCTCACGGCAGGTAAGGGCATTCCGGGAGATGAAGAATGTGGCCGAGTGCGAGCTTGAAGAGAGGAAGAAAGCCGAAGAACAGGCCCTGCGGCTCGCAGCTATCGTGGAATCATCCGATGATGCGATCGTGGGGAAGACGCTCGATGGTATCATCACGAGCTGGAACCCCGGTGCCGAACGGCTGTACGGGTATGCGGCAGGGGAAGTCCTTGGAAAATCCCTCGCAATCCTTCTCCCTCCCGATCGCAGCGACGACCTCCCGGTAGTCCTGGCCCGGATCAGGAAAGGGGAATCCATCAGCCATTACCAGACCCGGCGGAAGACAAAAGACGGCAGGATACTCGATATCTCCCTTACGGTCTCTCCTATCCGGGGCATAGAAGGAGGGGTTACCGGGGCCTCCTCCATAGCCCGGAACATAACGGAGACCAAGCGTATGGAAGAAGTGCTCCAGCAGGCAAACAAGAAACTGAACCTGCTCAACTCGATTACCCGGCACGACATCCTTAACCAGCTCATGGGACTTCGGGCCTATCTCGAGCTCTCAAAGGAATGTGCAAAGGAACCGTTGTTTATCGAATATATCCGGAAGGAGGAGCAGGCAGCGGAGAATATCGGGAAACAGATCGAGTTCACCCGGTCGTACCAGGATATCGGGGTGAAATCTCCTGCATGGCAGAACCTGCCCTCCACGATCCGGGAAGCGATCGATACCCTCGACATAAAACAGGTGGCGCTCGAGATCGATCTCCCTCAGATCGAGATATTTGCCGATCCCCTGCTGCAGCGGGTGTTCTATAATCTTGTGGAGAACGCGGTCAGGCACGGTGAGATCCTGACCACCGTACGCTTCAGGCTCGAAGACAAACCGGGCCGGTGCGTTCTCATCTGCGAAGATGACGGGGTGGGGGTACCGGCGGGAGTCAAGGAACAGATCTTCAAGCGGGAATATTTCGATAATACCGGTTTTGGGCTGTACCTCTCCCGGGAGATCCTTTCGATGACAGGGATCTCGATCCGCGAGACCGGCAAACCCGGGCAGGGTGCACGGTTTGAGATCGCGATCCCACGGTCAGCTTTCAGGTCGCTCTCTTAAAAAATATCAGCCGGACCGCTCCCGGCCGCCATGGACGTTCTCCCGGGAGCGGGCTTTTGATGCGGATCCCGGTATATGCGATTCAATCTCCTCAAAGGATTCCCTCGTGAGCCGCCCTTTTTTCCCGATTACATCCCCGCTCCGCAGCATCCGGACCCGGGAGACCATCACGTAACTCTCCCCGAACAGGTCAAGGCCTCCCTCAGCAAAATCGTCAAGGGAGATTGGGATGCACAGGGCATCGGTCGGGGGCCTGCTGCTCACCGGGCAGACCTGGACTTCACCGGTAATGCCGGCCCGGACTATGATCGCGGGCCGGGTCTTTGCCGGGCTTTTCCCGTCAATGGACAAGGAAGCGAGAACTACATCGCCCCGAACGTACTGCCCCATGCATACAACTCGGTGCCGGCAGAAATAAGGGATTTGATCGTGAGTCCCCCTTTTCGTCCCTCTCACAAGTGCTGCACCATGCTTTGAACCAGTCCCACGTCAAGAACGAGCACCGTTTCGGCTGCACAGACTACGAGTTCATTCAGTCCTGACCCGGGCCCCGCTGTTCCTCGCCCCGGTGAGGATGGTGGTTCCCCCGCCAGTCTCCTGCATGAACTCCTGTGCAGCCCGCTCTATCCCGGTCATGCCGGTATCTCCTACCGCATAAACCGCCGGACCAAACGAACTCAGGCCTGCACCTGCTGCGCCGGATTCCCGCAACCTGTCGAGAAGCCCGGTAACCGGTGCAGGCTGGAGGCCAAGCTCGACTTTCTTGAACCCGAGGCCCTGAACGGCATTTACTGATGAGCCGAACAGCTCGAGATCCCGCCCGGCAATCCCCGGCAGCATTCGCATCAGGACTTCGTGGCAGAGCTCCCGTACCTCGGAGAGCGGGACCGGGCAGTGGTTCCGGAAAATGTCGGTCTCGGTACCTCCGCTTGCACCTGGTGGCAGATCGGGGATGGCAAGCAGGATGCGCCAGTCTTCCGGGAAATCGTGGCGGGAGATCACCGGTGGCGGACTGACGTCGCGCGATGCGGACGACGGGCGGAAATCTGTCTTCTCCCCGCCCTCCCCAAACCGGTGCCCGCCGTCGATAATGAACCCGCCATACTCGAAGGCAGCCGTACCGATACCCGAGGTTCCGCCCCGTCCTACGAGCCGGGCGAGTTCCCTGACCGGCAGGTGGCGCCCATGCAGCTCGCTGATCGCCCGGGCCACGGCAAGCGAGAGCTGTGACCCGCTGCCAAGGCCCACGTGGGCGGGGTAACTGCTCCGGACCGTGATCGCCACGCTTCCGCCAGCGCCGATTTTCTGGAGTACACCCGCAGCCAGCTGCCCGACCCGCTCACGGGTTGCTGCATCCCCGCCGCTGACCTGCAGTACCGGGCTCAGCTCCGCCTCCAGCAGGATACCGGGCTCGTCGAGGGAGATACCGATACCGCCGTCAACCCGTCCCGATCCACCGTTCATGTCGATAAGCGTAACATGGATCCGCGAGGGAGTGCTGACAATAACCCGGCGGGTGTCGAGGAAGCGGTTGTAGGGGAACTGTTCCTCGATGAAGATGAGCGGTTTTCCCGAGTGGATGATCTGGTACTGCCGGCTGAGGACCGGTTCGTTCCGTGCGATCGAGAAGATCCGCCCGGTCTCCTCCGTTGCCGGCAGGACCCGGGCATTGAGGAGCTGCCGCCGCGCCTCGATATGATGCTGCTGGATGATCCTGCCGATGGGGATGTCGGCTTTCATCAGGTCGTCCCGGAATTCCGGCGAGAGGCGCGAGAGCGGCGTGTGGGAGATCGCGTAGATCAGCACGTCCCCGGTATCCCCGGTCCGGATTTCCACGATCCGGTAGTTGACCGGGTCGCCTTCTGCAATGCTCAGGTTGTCCGCAGTCTCCCGGCCCGCTGGTACAATTTTCTGGACGAGTGTCCTGATGACCACTTTTTTTCCGGTGACCGATTCGAGCAGCTGGGTGACCGATCCGTCCGTTCCCAGGAGAAATTTCTGCACGGGCGAGATCCGGCCTACCTGCGACTCGATCTCCCGTATGGCCTGTGCGATATCCATCCCATCAACGTCACCTCAGGATCTGATAAGGGTGCCGGTGCACCGCTCCGCCAGCTCCTGATCCCCTGTATCTGGACTAGTACTTGGATAAGCCCTGTACGGGCTCTGTTTGCCAAAAGGAGCAAGGTCATTTCCGGCTGGAGCGGGAATCGTGTCCACGCCCATGGAGAATTCCGATATTTGTGTCCATTTTTCAAAAATATGACAGTAAAACATCTTTTACACCTGCAAAATAGCGGCCTTTAAATCACCCCTGTTTTTCCATGGGATATAACAGGCAGGTTTTGACCGGAGCCCCGTATTGAGGATCATGCCTCAAACCTGCAGTTTCTTTCGTACTCCCGTGCCGGGAAGCAGAACGCTTTATGCACGGACGGCCCATAAAAAAATAATGAGCCGTTGCGATCACTGCGGCAAAGAGACTGCTCTGCCGTTTACCTGCCAGCACTGCGGGGGAAAATTCTGCGAGGAGCACCGGCTGCCACCCAATCACAACTGCGTCAACATTAGCAGCTGGAATGCAAAGCCGCGGCCCTCAGTCAGCCTGAACTATGGCAAGGGCGGCGTGACCGTGACCGGGGGAGGGTTCATCCCTGACCCGCGCAGGAATGCAAAGAAGACCCGGGCTGAAGGGCTGCCCTGGCTGAAGATCATGGCCGGAATCGTTGCCCTGATCCTGCTCGGGCTGGCATTGCTGGTGATGATCGGGTACCGGTTCGGGTGAAGACCCCATCCTGCCTGCACTTCCGGCTACCCGTGCTTCATTCCATTCTTTTATCAGTCCTGCCACTGAAACAGGAACGTATGCACAAGAAAGAGCATGTGACAAAAATGCTGGATGAGAAGACCGGACTTATGGAATGCCTGGTCTGCGGGGAGCGTCACAACGCTGTCATGAAACAGGGCCAGGACGGCAAATTCCACCCTGAGAACTGGGAATGCGTAAACAAATGCAAACTCATCCATGACGACGCAAAGGGGAATGCGTCCCCGGAAAAAAAGAAATAATTTCCGGTTTTCCCGGGAACTTGCGGTGATGCCGGTATCGGCATTGCACAACCTCCCGGACAAGGGTATTCACTTCCGGCACCAGTGTTTATGTCCCTGTCCAAAAAACCGGTCCCGGTGACTATCCACCCCGTTCCTTTTTCACTCTCCGGTACGCCCCTTTCGGGATTGCAATCTCAAACCGGGCCCCCCTGCCGTGGGCTCCCGTTTCGTGGATGAAGATGCCGGTGATCGCAAGGATCTCCCGTACCAGGAAGAGGCCGAATCCCGTGTGCTTGCCATAGCCTTTCTCGAAGATCTTCTGTTTTTCGTCAAGAGGTACACCTATGCCGTTGTCCTCGACCGTGATCACCAGTTCGTCTGAGGACACCCCGCACTGCACGGTGATCGCCGAGACCTTCCCCCCGTGCCGGATCGCGTTGTCGAACAGGTTGAAGAAGACCTTGTCGATCATCGGATCGGCAAACACTTCGCAGTTATCGCAGGCACAGGTAAGTGCGATGTTCTGCGGTTTTGCCGCCATTACAATATCGGTGACTTTGTGCCATGCCGGGGCCTGGACTCCAAGATCCTGGTAGTTACGGGTAAACTCGATCTGCCGCGCCATCACCTCTGCTGCCTGATCGATCTTGGCAAGGAACTCCGCGATGACCGGATCCGGTTTCCTGATCATCGCCAGCTGGGTGTAGCCCTGTACTACGGTCAGCTGGTTTGCGAGATCGTGCCGGGTGATGCTGTTGAGGAGGTTGAGTTTCCGGTTGCTCTCACGGATTGCGTTCTCGGACCGTTTCATGTCCGTGATGTCACGTGCGTTCCCTATGTAGGAGACAACTGTACCCTTTTCATCCATGACCGGGGAAACGTTCGAAGTGTGGATATGGATCGATCCATCGGCATGGATTACCCGGTATACGATTCCGGTCTTGCGCTCCCGGGTCTTCACCACGGTTGCAAGGAACGCGTCGCAGGCAGGGATATCATCCGGATGGATAAACTGGTGGAAGGATCTTCCGACAACCTTTTCCGCGGGATGCCCGAGCAGCACCGTCCAGCTGGGAGAGACGAAGGTGATGGTGCCATCGGTCTGCAGGGAGTAGATGATGTCGTTGCTGCTATCGACGAGCATCCGGTATTTCATCTCCGATTCATGCAGTGCGTTCTCCGCGTGCTTCCGCTCGGTGATATCCTGATTGACCCCGTAGAACCTGACTGTTTTCCCGGCAGGATCCTTCTCGATCCGGAACCAGACTTCCACCCACATGGTGGTACCGTCCGGCCGGATAATCCGGGACTCGAATCGTCTCTCGAACCGGGGATCTGTGGTCTTGATCCCCGCCTCTATGGATTCCTGGACAAGATGCACGTTTTCAGGGTGAACGAACTGCTCCGAAAACTGTGCTGCCGTCATGCGGTACCCACCTGCCTTTTCTGCAGTGGTGCCGATCAGCGCAAAATACTGGTTGTTAAAGATGAAGGCCCGGGTGGCTACGTCAAACTCGAAATGCCCCATACGGGCCACATCCAGCGCTTCCCGGTCGGTACGGCTGAGCCGGGCCAGCGCCTCCTCGGCATTTTTCCTGTCGGAAATATCATGGGAGAGCCCGAGCACCCCGATAACCGCCCCCTTCTCGTCGATCAACGGAGAGAGGCGGACCTCGAGCCAGGTTCCCCCGGCAGGCAGGACCTCGTACATCTCCTGCTGGGAGGACTGGCGGCTGGTGACGACTCTCTGGATCGCTTCAACGTGGCGCTGCGCATTACCTGGACTGAAGAGATCGGTCAGGTGTTTCCCGACAAGCTCGCCGGGTCTCGCCCGCATGTTCAGCGCCGCATATCCATTGACGTACTTGACGTATCCCCGGGCATCGATGAAGTAGATCATATCGGGAGAATTCTCGGCCAGCAGCCGGTATTTCCGCTCGCTCTCCGCAAGGGCTTTTTCGGCCCGCTTCCGGTCTGTGATCTCACGGCACAGGGTGATGATGCGGCTCTTCCCTTCCTCGTGCACAACGGTTGCATTGATCTCCACGGGCGTGATATGTCCCACTGAATCAGTATAATCGATCTCGAAGTTCCGGATGAACCCGTCATGAACGCACTGCCTGACTGCTGCAGCATTCTTCTCCTGCTCGTACTCAGCAGTCCATTCAACAACACTGTGGCCGGCAATTTCGCTCAGGTCACGGTGACCCGTGAGACGGACATATTCGGGGTTTGCATCAAGTACTTTTCCGGCATCATCGAGGATCACGTAACCGGTGTTGGTCGTCTCGATCAGGGACCGGTACTTCTCCTCGCTCTCGCGGAGGATCTCCTCGGTCTGTTTCTGCTCCGTGATATCCAGCAGGACGCCGGAGTACACCAGTTCATCTCCATGAATGACCGGGCTCGAGATCCCCCGGAACCAGATGGTCTCACCGGATGGCCTGGTAAACCGGCCCTCGAACACCCACCTCTTTCCTGTCCGTACAGCATCCTGTACTGACGCCAGAAACCGGGCCTTGTCGTCAGGGTGGAGATGATCCGTAAACCACCGGAAGTAGTCCGTAGTGGAGTTGTCGAAACCGAAGATCTCCTCCGAACGGGTACTCACGTAATAAATTCCGGTGCTGCCGTCGGGCCTGGCATAGAACTGGAAGACAACACCCGGTACCGTGGCTGCAATCTCTGCCATCTGCTGCTGGTGGCTGCTCAGCTCGGCCTCTGCCTTTTTCCGGCCGGTGAGATCGATGCCGATCCCGGTGAAGTATTTCCTCCCGCCGGTTTCGAGCATAACTGCGGTAAAGTAGAAGGGGATTTTCTTCCCGCTTTTGGTAGTCAGGTTTGCTTCGGCGCTGGCAAAACCCTCCCTGAGTGCCTTATCTACACCCGCTTTTATCACGGCCGTATCGTGTTCGTCACCCTTGTACCAGTCCAGCACGTGCATTCCCTTGAGCTCATCCGCAGAATAACCGGTTACCGTTTCGTGGTTCCTGTTCCACCGGATGAGGCGCCCCTCATCGTTATACAGGTAGAAGAGGCCGGGGATGCTGTCAAGGATTGCATCGGTGAAGTTCCTCTCCTCCCTGAGGGCCAGGTCCGCCTGTTTCTGGCTGGTAATATCCTGGATGACACCGGAGAAGAGCAGTTCGTCCCCGTGCCTGACCGGGCTTGATACACTCAGGAACCAGATCGTTTCGCCGGACGGCTTGATAAACCGGCCCTCGAACTCCCATGGAGCTGACGTTTTCACCGCGTAGTTGACAGAGTTTATGAGCCGGGTCCTGTCTTCAGGATGCACCCCTTCGACAAATGCCGGGAAGAACTCGCCGGTATTTTTGTCGATGCCAAGGATTTCGACAGCCCTGCCACTTACGTAATAGACGCCCATGCTGCCATCGGGCCGGGCATAGAACTGGAAGATAACGCCCGGTACCGTGGCTGCAATCTCCTCCATCTGCTGCTTGCGGTTCCGGAGCTCTCCCTGGGCCGATGACAACTCGTTGTACTGCTCCCTCAGTTCCTCCTCTGAGGCAGTAATCTGCTCGTACGCTGCCCGTAGCTGCGTCTCCGTGCGCCTGCGTTCGGTAATATCCGTGAACATGGTGACCATGGAACCTGCGGATATCTGGAATGCAGTGACTGCATACGCACCGTGTATCGCCCCGCTATCATAGTTCAGCTGCTCAGTCTGCCAGATCCCCCCCTCTGCGGCAACCCTGCGAAAATGCTCTGGTACATCAGTACCGGTGAGACCAGGGAATACATCCTCTATCGGCTTTCCGAAAAACAGGCTGTGATCGATACCCAGTATACGGTCTGCGCCCGGGTTTGCCCCGGTAAAGACAAGTGTCCCATCCGGTTTCAGCTCGTAGAAGTGCATGCCGGCTGGTGCGTGTTCGACAAGGCTCCGGTACCGGGCCTCGCTCTCTTGTTGCGTCTCTTCAGCGCGTTTCCGCTTGATGATCGACCAGAGCCCCTGCATCAGCAGGACAAGCTCGTGGGCATCATGGTCCGTATAATCGGATGGCTTGTTGGCTACGCCTGCAACGAGTACAATGTGTCCGTCTTCAATGACCGGGACGTTCATGTGCCGGACGATACGCGGGTGGCCTTCGGGATATCCCTTCTTCGCCGGGTCAGGAGCATCGTAGTTGTTGGTAATAACCGGCCGGCGCTGGCGGACGGCCTCGCCCCAGAGACCGGTCTTCTCGGTCCTGTACACGAGGGGCTTCTCCCGCATTGTGCACTCGGTCATTGCAGCCTTCGACCAGGCATACATCGACATCTCGCTCTCGTCCTCGTTGAGGAATGCCAGGTACCCAAGCGGGCTGCCGGTAACGATCCCGGCACCCTCAACTGCATAATCGAGAAGTTCCCGCTCCCGTTTCCGGGCACGCTCATAGAAGCCGATCATGTAACCGAGGCGGGACTCGCTCTCCCGGATCCGTCTCTCGCTCTCTGCAAGCTCGTTGTACTGGGCCTGGAGTTCCTCACCGGACGTGGCAAGGTGCTCGTTTGCTGCCCGGAGCTCCTCTTCGGATCGTATTCTGTCCGAAATATCCCGGATCGATTCAATTGCCCCGGTGATCTCCCCGTCCCGGTTATACAGGGGACTTGCCTTCGCCAGGGCATCGATACGCCTGCCTTTTGGGCGGGGAAGGCTGGTCTCCGCGGAAATGGTATTGCCATCCCGCCGGATATTGACATAATATTCTACGATCTTCTCATCCGGTTCAAAGACAAGATCGATGAGGGCTGGCCTGCGTGAACCATAGAATGCGGCCGCGTACTCGTAATCGCCTTTCCCGAGCATCGCGCTGGCAGGAATCCCGGTCATATCCTCGATGGCCCGGTTCCATGCGATTACATGCCCTTCCGTATCGATTGCAAATGTGGCATCCGGGAGGAAGTTGATGATATCTTTGAACCGGCGCTCCGAATCCGAAAGGGCGATCTCTGCCCTTCTCCTCCGTATGGCCTGGCGAATCCTGTGGGCCAGTTCTGCGAACTGCGTCTGCGGGTCCCCACCTTTCTGCAGGTACGAGTCCACGCCGTTATTAATCGCTTCGATGATGATCTCTTCGCGTCCCCTCCCGGTGAAGAGGACGAACGGGAGTGTCCCGTATGTCTTTCTTACGCGTTTCAGGAGCTCAAGCCCGTCCATCTCCGGCATCTGGTAATCGGATATTACGGCATCGAAGTTGTTATGGCTGAGCAGGTCAAGCGCTTCTTTCCCTGACTGGACGGTCCTGACGGTGAATTCTCCGGTATTCTCGAGGAACAGCTGGCCGATATCGAGCAGCCCCGGCTCATCGTCTACATAGAGGAGGGAGAACATAGCGTGGACCTGTGCAGGGTAGGATAAGAATGGGTGACAGGCAATTGTCCTGAAATACTAATGAATGTTGCGCAGGGCGGATACCGTTCACTGACCTGATCGGACCCGCGGTTACCGGCCCGGCATCCTGTCAGCTTTTTTACAAAAATGACCGTTATCGCCGGCAGTGAAGTCCGGGCTCCGGGCCCGACATCCCTCCTGCCGTCCATTCCGTGGTATGATCTTCACGTGTCTGATGTGTACGAAAAAAGGTGACGGCTTATTTTAGAAGTTTTCCGCGGCGATCTCGAAATAAGCCCGCGGATGGCTGCAGACCGGGCAGGTGGCAGGTGCGATCTTGCCCTCGTGGACGAACCCGCAGTTCCGGCAGTACCATGTTACCGGCATGTCTGTTTTGAAGATTTTGCCTTTCTCCACACTGGCGAGGAGTTTTTTATACCTGCTTTCGTGGTTCTGTTCGACCCGGGAGACCTGCCGGAACAGGGTGGCGATCTCTTTGAACCCCTCGTTATCAGCAGTTGCCGCAAAACCGGGATAGAGAGTTCCCCACTCCATCATCTCTCCCGCGGCAGCAGCTGCGAGGTTCTCCTTTGTGCTCCCGATGATCCCGGCGGGATACGTGGCGGTGATCTCCGCGTCACCGCCTTTGAGCTGTTTGAAGAAGATCTTTGCATGCTCCTTCTCTTCCTCTGCTGTCTGCAAAAAGATCGCACTGATCTGCTCGTATCCCTCTTTCTTTGCTGCGCTCGCAAAGAAGCTGTACCGGTTCCTTGCCTGGGACTCGCCGGCAAATGCGGCAAGCAGGTTCTTCTCGGTTGTGCTGCCTTTGAGATCCATAAGTATCATCCTCCCGTTGGGTGTCTCCCATAATGAACCTGACTGGCGATCAGGAACAGAAAAATTCCCCGACCGGATTTTTCCCGGTTTTTGCCAGACTCTTATAGCCCCTCTTTGTTAAAAGAGGCGGACACGACCACAAGATTTTCAGGGGTAACCAGATTATCCGGTATACGGCATGTTCCCGTGCGCAAAAAAACCCGGAGAGTGTGGACCTGTTTGACCCGCGGAAAAAAACCGGAGGCGGCAATTGCGGAAGCGAAAAGATTTTGCTGAACGCAGGGGAATACCGCTGGTCCGATAATCTCTATCCGGACCTCGCATTTGATTTCCAGATCTTCAAACTGCAATCGATCCGGCTCGTAAAGGTGAGGCAGACCCAGGCACCGGATCGATCCCGATGCCTTCTGCAACCAGCTCTTCCCGGAAGAGATCCGGGGACTCCGCGAACTCCCGTTCCCGCCATTCATCCCCCGCGAGCTCTGGCGCCGCACCCGGCACGAGCGGGCCTGGCGCCAGCTGCTCGTCTACGATCTCTCGATTGGCGAGATCGGATGGTGGGGACCGGACGATTACACGAACCCCCACGCCCGGTGATACCTGTTGAGGACTTGCGTGACTCCCCTTCCGGATACCCTGTGGGAGATCATCCCTCCCGGAGTTCGTTCTCCGACGGAGATACATATGGCTGGAATATCCGGAAATTTTCGCCAGTGGAAATGGTGCCAACGCCCGGCAAAATTCCTTTTTTAAATCGCTGTTTTGTAAAAATACCTGATTTAACGAGGAAAAAACCGTGCATTTTAGCGGGCTTTGAAAATGCGCAAAAAAAGGACAACCTGCAGCCAGTTCCGGTCGTGAGGAGCTGCCCGGAGGCTGCTGTGGCCGAAATTTTACAGGGTACCAGTCGCAGGAGAAAATGGTACTGGAATGAACCGGAAAACGGGGAGATCTTTGAAAATAACCTGGATAGTACGGGATATTCTCCCCTTCCCTGCAAGGGTACTGGTCTGTGGTAATTCTTATCCTCGACGATCGCGTCGTAACGGGTAAAAACCGGAACATTTTCCATGAACTTTTCCCAAATCCTATAATCCGCGCCGCCCAACCACTGATCCAGGAGCTACACACATGAAGATCCTCGCCATCCACGGGAGCCCCCGGACGATCCGGAGCACAACGCGAATACTCACGAACTTCGTACTCGAAGGTGCAGCAGAAGCCGGTGCAGAAACGGAAATGATCGATCTCTGCGACTTCCGGGTCTCACCCTGCACGGCCTGTGAAGGCTGCTCGTTCAACGGGATCTGCGTGTATGAGGATGATGTCCCGGCCATCGTGGCCAGGATGAAGGAGGCGGACGGGATAATTTTTGCATCGCCGGTCTATATCGACAATGTATCAGGCCAGATGAAGCTCTTCTTCGACCGGCTCGCCGATGCAATCCATTACCAGGTGCTGGCCGGGAAATACGGCTGTTCAGTCGCGACCACGCACACGTCCGGCGGCGACGAGGTAATCGTGTACCTGAACCATGTCCTGAACTATCTTGGCGTTATCACGGTGGGAGGACTCAGTGTAGCGACGGGAGGGAATCCGGAGGCCGTAGATGTCGCGGAGGATTCCGCCCGGGCTCTCGGGAAGAACCTTGCCGGGGCGATCGCGAGCGGCTTCTCCGATCCCGTGCAGGAAGAAGAGATTGCCGGCAACCGTGAGTTTTTCCGGGCCATGGTTGAGGAGAACCGGGACTTCCGCCCTGAGGATTACAAGCGCTGGGTACGGATGGGCTGGATCGGGTGAAACGAAGAAGCCAGAAGGCTTCTTCTCACCCCCGGATTTTCGCTTCGCTCCATTCTTCGGAAATAAGAAAAACGGGCCTGAAGGGATTTGAACCCTTGACCTGCGGATTAAGAGTCCGCCGCTATGCCGAACTAAGCTACAGACCCAAGCCTTGTTAGGCCTAATAATGTGGTCGATAATGCCGAATAAAGGTTTTGGCGATCCTGCATGTTCCCGCCATTGGAATCCCTTAATACGCAGGAATGGTACATCTTCTGTACCATGCCACCAGAAGCCCCGTTTGAGCAGCCGGGACCGATAAAATACTGCATTTTCGGGTGTGGGACAAACGGCTATAACATTATACTCGAACTGGCAAAAGAGAACGAGCGCGTGGTGGTGGTGGACAGGGACGAGTCCCGCGTGCGGCACCTGCGGGACCAGAAGTACGATGCCTACCAGCGTGATATCACATCGCAGGATCTTCTCGCGGGTCTCCCCCTTTTCGAGATCGCCTTTGTCATGACCGGGGACGGGGACGCAAACCTTGCGGCCGTCCTCACTATTAAGAAGCGGTATCCCGCGGTCCAGATCGTGGCCCGGTCGATCGACCCGGTGAACGGCCAGAAGCTCACGGCTGCCGGCGCGGAATTCGTCCTCTATCCGCAGGAAGTGGTTGCCCGGTCCGCGATCTTCCAGATCCGGAAGCAGCATTCGAGCCGGATCTCCCAGCGGCTCTTCACCCTGCTTGCCGGCTGGGAAGGCACGCTTGGGATCATCACCCACAAGAACCCGGACCCCGACGCGATCTCTTCTGCCATGGCGCTTGCGGAGATCGCAAAGCACGCGAACCCGAAGACCCTCACGACCCGCATCTTTTACGAAGGAAACATCGGCCACCAGGAAAACCGGACCTTCGTCAACCTGCTCGATATCAAGATGGAGCACCTCACTGACGACGCCCTCGCGAAGTGCAGCTATCTTGCCCTTGTCGACTGCTCGGGTCCGGGGGCAAACAACGACATCCCGCCCCAGACGAAGATCAATATCACCATCGACCACCACAAGGAGGGAAAGCACCTGGCCACCCAGAGCACATTTGTCGATATCCGCCCGGGGGTCGGAGCAACAGCGAGCATCATGACCCAGTACCTGCAGGAGCTGGACGTGCCGGTTGACACGCGGGTCGCTACCGCCCTGCTCTATGGCATCCGGACGGATACGAAAGAGTTCAAGCGCAATGTGACCCCGCAGGACCTCAACTACGCGGGCTTCCTCCTGCCGCTGACCGATGCCGACCTGCTCGACAAGATCATGTCGCCGTCCATGTCCCAGGAAACGCTGGACATCATCGGGAAGGCGATCCATGAGCGGAAGATCCAGAGCGGGTACCTCTTCGCAAATGTCGGGTATGTCATGAACCGCGATTCCCTCCCTCAGGCGGCCGATCTCCTGATCACACTCGAAGGCGTGAACACGGCGCTCGTCTACGGTATCACGGACAACGCGATCGTGATCTCGGCCCGCAACCGGGACATCCGGCTCCATATCGGCAACGCCCTCTCCGAGGCGTTCGGCGAGATGGGCGATGCCGGAGGCCACCCGAACATGGCCGCCGCCACCCTCCCGCTCCACTACTTCGGCAAAGTGGAGAACAAGACCCAGCTGCTCGAGATCGTGATCGAGCCCGTCCTGCAGAAGTTCAAAACCCTGGTCGGGCTCGAGAACGAGGGCAGGAAGAATGGAGTATAAGCGCTGGGAACCCTGTTATTGCCGGATCCTCTCATATTTCGGGTTCGAACGCGAGGGGGACGAGGAGGCAGCCCGGCTGCTCGCGTCGCTCATGGACCGTGACAACCTCCTCTCGCTCGTCACCATCACTGAGGGTAATGAAGTTACGGTCTGCGGAAACGCCCCCTGCCTCAAAGATGAACTGGGAAAAATACGGGGCGTGGTCTTCGCGGCCGATGCGGCAGCTGAAGTGCTCGATGCGAATGGTATCCGGCCGGATGCGATCTTTACGGACCTTGATGGGGCGACGGACCGGTTCCTGGAGCTGAACCGGGAGGGAACGATCGTGGTTATCCATGCCCACGGGGACAACATCCCCCTCCTGAAGCACTGGGTGCCCCGGTTTACCGGCCCGGTGGTCGCGACCACGCAGGCCACGCCCCTCCCCCACGTCCACAACTTCGGGGGGTTCACGGATGGCGACCGGGCTGTGTTTGCTGCCGATGAACTGGGGGCCTCGTGCATCACGCTCGCTGGTTTCGATCTGGACGATAAGGATGTCGATCCGTTGAAACAAGGTAAGCTCCATATTGCCCGCAAACTCCTTGCAATGATCGGGTTCACCATATGAGGACGAACGCTTTCATCCTCGACGGGTACGTTGATGAGCCCGCGTGCCTTGGGGTCCCTCCGTACATCTCTCCCTACATCCGCACGGTAGCAGGTGCCCTGATCGCCCACGGGTATGAGGTCCGTTATCTCACGATCGACCAGCTCCGCAAAGACCCTTTGCGGACCGCTGAACTCAACAAGGCCTCCCTCCTTGTCATGATCTCGGGAGTGACGGTCCCGGGGAAGTATCTCGGCGGGACCCCTGCCACCTTCACCGAGATCCAGCAGGTCGGGCACATGGTGAGGGGCCCGAAGAAACTGATCGGCGGTCCCATCGGGTTTGGTTATGCCGGGGAAGGCGGCCAGAAGGCGGTACGGCAGGTGATCAGGGGGTTCGATGCCCTGCTTACCGGGGAACCAGCGGTTGCACTCGACAATTATCTCACCGGCAACGGCCCGGCCGGGGCGCTGGATTACGGAAGGACCGACCCGTGGAGCGTGGCAGGCAGCGGGATCATCGGGCAACACCCGGACTACCCGTACGTGATGTGCGAACTGGAGACCGCCCGGGGCTGTTCCCACGGCGCATCGGGCGGCTGCTCGTTCTGCACGGAACCATTCTACGGCCTGCCGAAATACCGGGGGACTCCGGCAATAGCAGAGGAGGTCGCGGCACTCCAAGCCCACGGAGCCCGGCACTTCCGGGTCGGGAGGCAGCCGGACATCCTCGCGTACGGGGCCGGCCCGGGGGAATATCCCGCACCGGTGCCGGAGAAGATCGAGGCGCTGTTCTCTGCTATCCGCACAGCAGCCCCGGACCTCAGGACCCTCCATATCGACAACACGAATCCTGAAACGATTGCACGACACGAGGAGCCGGCCCGGGAAGCACTCAGGGCGATCATCAGGCACCACACTTCGGGTGACGTAGCCGCATTCGGGATGGAGACGGCTGATCCCTCTGTAGTCGCGGTGAATAACCTGAAAGCACAGCCCGATGACGTCTTCCGGGCAATCGAAATTGTCAACGGGGAAGGGGGGGGACGCCGGGACAATGTGCCCGAGCTCCTCCCGGGCCTCAACTTCGTCTGCGGGCTTACAGGGGAAACCGACAGGACGTACGAGCTGAACGAGCAGTTCCTCGTGCGGGTCCGCGATGCGGGACTATCCGTCCGGCGCGTAAATATCCGGCAGGTGATGCCGTTTGAGGGCACACCTGTATTCACGAACAACACGCTCGGGCAGCACGAGCGGAGATTCCGGGCGTTCAAGGAGTTTGTCAGGACCGCAATCGATCTCCCGATGCTCCAGCGTGTGTACCCGATCGGCACTATCCTCCGGGATGTCCGTATCGAGATTTCAGGAGACCTCTCGTTCGGCAGGCAGATGGGATCGTACCCGATTCTCGTGGGTTTCCCCCTCCCGCTTCCCGAGGGACTGGTGATTGATGCCGTTGTCGTGGACTGGGGTATGCGGTCGATCACGGCACTGCCGGCCCCTGTCCCGATCAACACATTGCCGGCCTCCGCCATCAAATGGCTGCCGGGCGTGGGAAAGAAGAAGGTGGCTTCGGTCATTGCGAAGCGGCCGTTCCGGGATCTTGCGGAGTACCGGAAGGTGGCGGGGAATTCGGTGATCGATTCCCAGCTCATGTTTTTGAAAACGTAGTCCAGTTAATTTTACTCATTGCCCACGTTGTCAACAATAAAAAGGAGCAGAAATCTGGAATATCCCTCCTGATGGCAGAGGGGGCCCCTTATTTCCCAATGATTAACGCTGTCGCCCCCGAAGGGACGCTCCCCGGGCGGTTCAGGTCCAGATCGAGGCAAACGCCGAAGAATACAGTATCATGGTATTATCGGGGCCTGGCGATCACGATCCGGCTCCGTGGGTATCTTCCGGTACTCCAACCCGCGTGCCAGAAAGACCAGACCAACGGCCGGGAGTAAAATTGCCCCGTAGAAAAGACCAAAGAGCATTATCAGCACATCGGCCGGATTGAAGTTCATGAAATTGTCATGATACGGGGATGTCGGAGGCGGGACATAGGTAATCATGTACCAAAGCAGACCTATCAAAAAAGCAAGTCCGACAATCCCAATCGCTGATGATACTCTGATAATCGTAGCTGATATACTGCCACAGGTTTTTCCCCAGTAATTCAGGAAATATACAGCGCAGGCAGGCAGCGCCGCGTACGCGAGTATCGCTCCGATGATTGCGGATATCAGGGATCTTCTCGCCGGGTCTGAAGGTTCATAAAAAGTGTATATGACAAGCAGGATGCCAATGATACCCATCACAAAACAGAGAGGAAGCCCTTCCTGCCAGCGCAGGGATCGTTTCTTCATCCTCCTGACCAGAAGGACACTCCCGGCAAACGAGACGATCATGAGGACTGCATAGAAAAATGTGCCATTGAAAATATACATGAAGCCGGATTTTGGAAAAAAGAGCATCTTTGTTCCCAGAATCACATCGGCAAAAATTCCCGCTGCCAGGAAAATATACAGGCCAAAGAACACTGCCGAGATAAGGATAAACGGTGTGGAAAAATCGCGGCAATCTGTCAGGAGCTTTCCGTTCATATCCATTATAAACAAAGAGCGTTCCGTTAATTTAAATATTTTTTGAAATATTTTTTGCAACTAATAGTGTGTCGCTGGAAGAGATCTTCCCTGTGCCAGATCCGATCCCCATCCAGATTACTCATGAGCCTAGATCTGCTTCAGTTCGGTGATCTTCAAAATATCCGTGCGGGTCACGATCCCGACGATTTTGCCGTCTGCCACG
Source organism: Methanoregula sp. (assembly GCF_049686655.1). Lineage (GTDB taxonomy): Archaea > Halobacteriota > Methanomicrobia > Methanomicrobiales > Methanospirillaceae > Methanoregula. Next base: position 46,923 of record NZ_JBAVIG010000079.1, on the reverse strand, counting down.
ATGGGAATCCTGCCGATATTGCGGGCCGACATGATCTTGAGGGCATCGATGACCGGAGCCGTGGGCGGGAGGGTGATCGGGTCCCGGGTCATGATGTCCCTGACCTGCATCGCTTCCCGGTCGATCGAGGAGGTGCGGTTGACATCCGCGAGTGTCACCATGCCGACAAGGGTATCCCGCTCGATCACCGGGAAGCCGAGGTGTTTGCTTGTATACATCATGCTGATCACCTGGCTCAGCGGGAGGGTTGGCGGCACGGTCGTGACCTGGGAGCTCATCATGGAACCAACCGTGACATCCTGCAGGAGGTGGCTGTATCTGACGGCACTCGATTCCATGTTTGCCCCTATGTAGATGAAGAGGGCGATCAGGATCAGGAACGGGGAGAAGGCAAAGAGCCCGATGATCCCAAAGAGAATTGCAAACCCCTTGCCGATATCCGCGGCGATCTGGGTGGCCCGGTGGAGGGGCATCCTTTTTGCAAGGAACGCCCGGAGCACCCTGCCGCCGTCCATGGGAAAAGCGGGGATCAGGTTGAAAGCACACAGGATGATGTTGAGCACGCCGAGGTACCCGAAGATGAAGACGAGTACCCCCGCCGTGCCCGGGTCCGCAGTCATTGACGGGACGGCGTAGACGAGCAGGCTGCACACGATCCCAAAGAAGAGGCTGGCGATCGGCCCGACCAGCGCCATCGGGAGTTCTGCCTTCGGATCGGGAACTCCCTCCTCCATAGTTGCGATACCGCCGAATATCATCAGCGTGATGTTGTTGATCGCGATCCCTTTGCTGCGGGCAACAAGCGAATGGGCGAGCTCGTGAACAAGCACGCCAAAGAAAAGACCCAATGCAACGATCGTCCCGAGCACGTAGGGCATAAACCCGGCAGTGACGACGGTAAGATCGATAGGGACCTGGTAGATCTCCCTGAGCATATCGATAGTCAGGGTGATCTGGCTGCCGATGATCCAGGCAAACAGGGGAATAACGATCAGGAATGTGTAGTGAATCAGGATCGGAATCCCAAATAAGCGCCCGATCCGAAAAGACCCGTCCATAACAAAGGATTATCTTTTTAACTCTTAAGTATATACTTTCATCTGATAACGATGGAAACCCAGATTACCGAGCTGTTCGGGCTTCAGATTTATACGGACAAGGGCATGTTTGTCGGCGAAGTCGAAGATGTTGTGATCGATGTGGACCAGAAGAAGATCGAGGCCCTTGTCGTCAGCAAGGTCAACGACGAGCTCTTTGAGCTCAAGAACTTCAAGGGTCTCAAGATCCCGTACCGAATCATCAGCGCAATCGACGATATTGTCCTTATCCGTCACCTGCCGGGCGCATTTACCGGTGGCAGCGGCGAAGACGAGTAACGATAGCCGAGAGAGAACAGCGGGAGACCCCTCAAATATTTTCTGACCTCCCGTATGGTACTTGTATGGAAAACCGGGAAATATTTTCAGCAATCACCGCAATTCCTCCCGTTTTTGTGCGACTTGACGGACGGGCCTTCCATCGTCTGGCAGATTGCCTTGGCCTTGAAAAGCCGTTCGATGAGTTCTTCCACAAGGCGATGGTGACGGCCTGCACGTCGCTTGTTGCCGAGAGCGGGCTCAACCCCGATCTCGCGTATACTTTCTCCGATGAGATCAGCCTCTATTTCTCAAAGCTCCCGTTCAGCGGGCGGGTGGAGAAGCTGGATTCGGTGGCCGCCTCGTTTGCAGCGAGCTCCTTCACGCTTGCCCTTGGCGGCACCACACTCGTCGCTTTCGATGCCCGGGTGATCCCGGCCACCCGTGAGTTTGCGCTGGAATACCTGACCAGCCGGCAGGCAGAGGCCTGGCGCAACCACATCAATGCCTATTGCCAGCAGGCCCTGATCGAGGAAGGGATGGATGCGAGAAAGGCAGCAGACCAGCTCAAAGGACTCCAATCCGGGGACCTCCACGAGATGATGCACGTGCGGGGGTTCAATCTCGCAACTACTCCCGCATGGCAGCGGCGGGGGACTCTTGTGTACAAGAAAATTACTGAGAAGGAAGGGTTTAACCCGATTACAAGGGAAGCGGTCATGGCAGAACGGAGCGCGGTCACGGCCGATACTGACCTGCCGTTGTTCACGAACCCGGAGGGGCAGGAATTTCTGAAGACGGTGCTGGGCGGGATTTGATTTTTCTGCCCCGTTGAAAACCCCGGTCCAAACAAATAGAATGAACCGGTCAATGTTGGCGAGAGTAATCTTACAAGAGATTTCCTTTTTCCGGCTCTGGAATGTCCGGGATTCATCATTTTCTACCAGTTAGGATCGTTAACTATCGGTATCCTGATCGTTGGAAAAATAACGAGTGGAGAACCTTATTTGGACCTCGTAGGCGGTGAATGATGTTCTGCCTGATCAGATCCGGGCAAGAACGGGGGATGAAACCGTGGAAAAAATGCCACGATTGATAAACACCTGTATCACGAGGTCTGCCGGTTCACGGCTTTCCCGACAAGAGCGAGCAGATCCTCCTGAATGAACGGTTTGATGATGATCCCGTAAGGTGCAACTTCCCTCATCCGTTCGAGCATGTGCTCCGAGGTATGGGCGGTGACAAAGATCAGGGGAACCGAAAACCGCTGCCGGATCTTCCGGGCAGTCTCGATCCCATCAAGCATACCAGCAAGCTTGATGTCCATCAGGATGAGATCTGGTTCCGGGGACTTTTCGAGCAACCGGAGCACCATCTCGCCGGAGTAAGCCGGGTCGAAGACATGATATCCCGCCGTTTTCAGTGTCTGGACCAGGTGGATAGCGATCAGGCCTTCATCTTCCACTACCAGAATGGTTTCCCCGGTCATGCGTAATCTTCCCTATTGTTCAGCCGGAAAATAAACTCAGTGCCTTTGACCGTCCTGACCTCGATCTCCGCCTTTAGCTGGTGGCGGGCAAGGAAGTTCACAGTTTGAGGCCGAGTGATTCGGTTGCCAGGGGATCGAACTCCGGGGGCAGCCCGCGACCATTATCGGCCACCGTGAGCACATACGTCCCGTTCTCGCGGACAAAAGAGACCCGGATCGTACAGGGTTCTCCCCATGCTGCCATGCAATCGAACGCCGGTGGGAATGCATGCTTGAACGAGTTGGTCACGCGTTGATGATCAGGCCGGCTGTGGAGGCCCGGGAAAGATCGAGGACTACTCCCAGGATATCGATATCAATCCGGATCTCCTGACTCTTTGCGTAAGAGCCGGCGATCTGGCCGATAAGGGTAGTGAGGTAGACGTTCATGTCCACGTTCGAGAATTTCCCTGTCCGGTAGAGGGTTTCATGAATCAGGGCCATGCTCCGGGCCCGGTTCTGGAGATCCTTCCGGAGCGCCCGGCCTTCTACGGTGTCCACGTAGGAGCCGTCGAGGCTCAGAAGCGAGATGAACGCGGTGAGATTATTCTTGACCCGGTGATGGATCTCTGAGAGAAGGACCTCTTTTTCTGCAAGAGCCTGGTTGAGATCCTGCTCTCTTTTGGAGAGCTCTTCGATATTCTGGCGGAGTTCTTCCTGTGTTGCTGTGAGCTCTTCGTTAAGACCGTTGAGATCTTCATTTTTCTGCATCAGTTCCGTTTCTACTCGTTTACGTGAGGTGATATCACGCATGTAGACGTCGACCCCTCCTCCCGGTTCTGGTGCATCTCAACCGCAGGTTGCGGTTCACGCACGATCGGGTTGTCCAGATAATCGATAGCCTGAGCAATTTGATTTGCTTCCGTATCCCGTCCTGATTCCATTGCGGGGGGTTGAAGGGTTATACCGGTTGGACCTGGGGGAGACATCCGTTGGAGCTCTGTCGAACCTGTACATCCGGCCATGAGGAGCATGCTGATGATCAAGATCATTAAAATTAGCGAGGATAAGTTACGCATTCTTCTGCTCTATTAGAAAACCTCATAATCGCTGACGCTCTTTTGGGCTTTGCCCCCGCCGCTATGGCATCCCCCAGTTGCGATGACGATGTATTATCTGCCATTTGGCTCGGGTCATCGCACTGCGCCCCATCCCCCGCGGGAGACTGGTGGCGCAAGAGGGGGGGGCATCGTCTCTTCGAAAAAAAATGATTTAAAAATGATTTCTACAGAGCACATTCTTCATCTTCTCCAGTTCGGCTTTGGCCGCAAACAATTCAATTTCTATTCCTGGAAGCCAAAATAAAAATGAGCGACCCGGCCGGACATTTCAGATTAATCTTTAGACAATGCCATTTTTCAGTTTGATTTTTCAACTTCCGGAGTTACAATTTTTTTGGTCTGCCGCGTTTTCGTTTAGAACCATGGGCAGATTCTGACTCATCGGTTTTGGCTTTGCGTGGTCTACCTATTGGTCTTTTCTCTTTTTGTCCGGGATTCTCATCAATTTTGACCTTGTGCCGCGGTCTGCCTCTTTTTCGTTTCTCATCTTCGGTAGTGGGTTTTAATTGTTTCTCATCAGGAATTACCTTGATTTTACCATCTGAAACGAACTTTAACAAAACCTTTTCAATCTCGTTGCTGATGGCACGATTTAATTTAGAAAAATCGCGTGGGGATATTTGGTACATGTTCTGAAAAAGGCTATTTGAATATAAATTATTTTGTAAATTTGGTCCGGATGCATCTGCGGCCGGTGACCAATATTTCACTTCGTTAAAATTCCCCGATCAACTGCAAATGCATCAGCATCTTTTTGTCTGCTTCGTGTTTTGGACAATATATCAGAGTCCCATCTTATCGTACATGATTCACAGCGGAAAGCTATCTCAATATCATAATCAAATCGCCGTCTGGAGTAATAGTGCATCTTTCTGAAATAATCTCATCTTTCCACGTACTCGCACTGCCAAAAACTGCCTTGATTTTCTCCCGGATTTGGATGATTTTCTCAACTATCGTATACAATACAGGATCCCTTGTCCCCAGGTTCATTGATTGGTGTAGGTCATTTCCAAGGTACACAAACAAAGACTGCAATATTAAAATCGATGAGAGGAGTGGGTGAGTGTTAACGCTGGATTATCCGTAGGCGGCCACGTATTTTCATGCCATACCATCGGCAGATTTTAACATTTCAACAAACGGGCAAGCAACAAACCTACCATTATTGTAAACGCAATCAAGGAGTAAATCTGATATGGTTTTTCTCAGTATAACACCATGCGGATGTATTGTTATGCAACATCCGTTTCTATATTCCGGGCAGGTAATCATTCACATCACATCCCTGTCATTATAAGTTCCCCGGCTTATCCTGGATGATTCGATTCACGGCTAAGTCTTAAATCAAAACCTAGGAGATTGAAGAAATTCTGGCATTATGCGTATTCCAATTATAAAAAAATACACGGTATTATGTGTATTTCTTTTTAAAAATACACAAGAAGCCCCAGCGTCCCATGCACAAGAGCAAGGCAGATAGCGATGATCGCACACCGCGGGTGCCAGGCAAACGGTATCGTGTGGATGCCCCTGCGGTTCAGGATGGCAATTGACGCCGTCAGGAAGAAGAGGAGGATGGTCACGACTCCGAGATACAGGATCAACGGTCTGCCAAAAATGAGGAAATACGTGATATTCTGGAGCATGGATCACTCCACAACCGTGATGGTCCCATGCATGAATGAGTAGATCATGCAGTCATAGTCATAGGTACCCGGGCGGCTGAACACCTGGCTGAAAGACTGGCCTGCCCCGAGGAGATAGGTGGACGTGGAGAACGCCTTGCTGGCAAACTCAATCCGGTGCGGGTGATCATCTCCGTTCACCCACCTGACGGTCGAACCTGCCTTCACAGTCAGGTTGGCCGGAGAGAAGGCATCATTCATTATGGTAATGGTATTGTCAGAGACCGGGATTGTGCTTTCGGAAGGGATCACGGTAGTTGTGGGAACAGAAGTAATTGACGCGGTAGGGATCGCAGAAGGCGTTGATACCGGGGTGCCTGCAGGAGACGTAGGAGATGACTGGGTGCACCCAGCGGTAATAATGAGGCACGAAATGAGGCACGCGGCGATGAATAAGAGCACGGGCATTTTTTTCATACCGTACTGTCTGCAGCCCGGGTAAAAAAAATGATCAGGGATCCCGGGTACGCGATGAGCGAAAACCGCTGCAGACCGCTGGCTTTATTCCCCGGATCAGGGAGCGCACACCTCAAAACCTGCGATTGTCTCAAGAAATTCCCCGATACGATACTGCTCCGCGAGCACAAACTCCCGGAAAACTTCATCGGGAAGGAGGCAGGCAAACTTCCAGCCCTCCCGGGGCGGCAGGGGAAGCAGGCGGCCAATCCCCACCCGATCCATTGCCTGCACGGCAAGCAGCTCCGATACCGCCTTCTCCCGGCCGTCCGTCTTTCCCAGGCCAGTGATCCGGATCACAAAATCGTTGTACCTGGCCCGGGCGTTGCCTCCCAGCCGTTTCTGGAGCAGGATTGCAAGAATACGGTTGAACCGGCATCCGTTCGGGGAGGAGATCTGGACTACCCGCCGGTCGTGTCTCCGCGACTCGATAATAACAAGACGCGCCTTCCCGCCACATTCAGGTATTTTTGCGAGAAGAGGTGAAAGGAGAGCCTGCTCCTCGTCCCTGAGCGGCAGGACAGACCCGCCCCGGTCACGGATCTGCTGGATCCGCCGGCAGACGAGGGACGAGAGGCTGCTCTCCCCGGCACTGGTCCAGAAGGTGCGGGCGGAGCTGGCACCGGAAGGCACGACCACGACAAGGTTATGTCCCTCGTCGCTCTTCACCATAGACCAGGTGCGGCCGCCAAGTGAGACCTCCTCTCCGGCCCGGGAGTTGACAAAACGTGCATCGAGCTTCCCTACCACTTCGCCATCAGGAGTGACCGCCCGGTACTCTCCTTCCCCGCTGATCACCGAGTAGAGATTTTTCCAGTTCGACCGGCCGAACATCCGCTCCGCTCCGGTCCCGGGCATCAGCATCTCCCCGTCGGTCGTTATGTAACCCTCCTGGATGAGGTGGGCGATCACCCGGTCCAGTGCCTGTCTGCTTATCCCGCGAAAGGCAGGCCGGGAGAGCAGGTTCTTGATCAGCGTTCCCCGGCCGGCCCGGGACGTGTGATGCAGGTACAGGAAGACCTGCTGCAGCAGGACGTTCCAGGGTTGTTCCGGCGGCCACAGGTCCTCGACTTCCCGGTCCATGGCACATTCGATGATCGCGACACTGCAGAGCAGCTCGCAGGGGTTTTTGAGTATCCAGGCAACGTACGCAGCCATGCCACGCCTCCCGCTCCGGCCCATCCGCTGGAGGAAAGAGGAAACAGAGTCCGGTGGGCCGACCTGCACCACCACGTCGAGGTCCCCAATATCGATCCCCAGTTCGAGCGTGCTCGTGCAGATAATACAGGCCCCGTCACCGGAGAGGAACGCATCCTCCGCGGATTTCCGGGTCGATGGCGAGAGCGAAGAGTGGTGGATGTGAAGGTTCCGGATCCGGCCCTCGAGAACCTGGGCCAGGTGCTCGGCAACGCTCCGGCTGTTGACAAAGACAAGTGACTTTTTACCGGCTACGATCCCTTCCAGCGCATCGATTCGCCGGTTTTCGTCAGGCTCGATGAGAAAACTGAACTGCTTCTCTTTTGGCGGTGCCGGGACCGCGACCAGCTCTGCTCCGTGACGTTTGTCAGAGAGCCAGGCCAGCACCTCCTCCGGGTTGCCGGTCGTTGCCGACAGTCCGATCCGCTGCACCTTCCGCCCGGTGATCCCATCCATCCGGTCAAGAAGGACCTTGAGCTGTACCCCGCGGTCAGTCTCCACGAACGCGTGAAGTTCATCGATAATGATCGAGCGGACATTCCTAAGATCGGCTAATACGGTCCGCTCCTGCAGGAGGACCTCGAGGGACTCCGGTGTGATCATCAGGAAATGCGGGGGCTCGCCTTCCTTCCAGGAACGATCCCCTTTCGGGACGTCACCGTGCCACTTCGTCACCGTGAGGGACGTGGGGGTGCAGAACTCAGCAAAACGCCCCTCCTGGTCGTTGATCAGCGCCTTGAGAGGCGAAAGGTAGAGGCAGGCGATCCCGCTCCTGCCATGTTTGAGGATATCATCCATCACTGGAATGAGGGCAGCTTCCGACTTCCCGCCAGCAGTGGGCGCGATCACCAGCACGTCATTACCGGAAGAGACCGCAGTGTAGGCCCGCTCCTGCACTTCGCGGAGATCGGTCCACTCGAGCCGCTGGGAAAGCACGCCCTGGAGTGACTCGTGCAGGGAGGAGAAGACGGACGACACGATACACAAGGTTTGTGCCCCGGGCATTATGGCCTTTCCCGTCAGGATCCGGTGGCCGGCCGCATCCTTCGGATAATTCCGGGGTAACCCTGCGGGATGCCCCCGTCATTCCCCGGGAGAAACTTTTTTTGTCCTGCGCACCGAGACATAACCATGGAACTCGCGCAACAGAAGTGCACAACCTACAAGCCCGGCTCCCCGCCGCTCACCCGGAAGGAGACGATCGAGCTCCTCGGGCAGGTACCGGGCTGGGCACTCCGGAACGGGCACATCGTCCGCACGTTCACTTTTCCCGACGCAGCCGCCTGCATGGAATTCTTTTCGGAGATCACCGGTCTCGCAACCGACGAAGGCCACTTCCCGGACCTCTGTATGAAAGAATCCCGGTTCGTCGAGATCTCATTCTATACCTATCCCGCCGGCGGCCTCACCATGAATGACTTTATCATGGCAGCAAAACTCAACGGAATGGGAGACCGCCCGTAATTTTCTTTTTAAAAAATACCAAAACGATCGTAAAATGATGACGGAGTACGGGAACCTCCTTGATAATTATTTCAGAGTTCACCAAGGCCTTTCCAGTAATCGTACTCGTGCTTCCAGGGTTCCTTGTTAAACGAGACGAGGCGCTTGAAATATTCCTTCCGCTCGTGGTGGATTTTTTCCTGATCTGAGTCCTTCCACTGCGTCTTTATGGCCCCGGCCAGTTTTTTGCCAAGCTCCTTTGCCTGCTTCTCCCCAACAACAATCGCATTCGGGTCGGCACCCACGAGCACGCCCACCCGGCCGACCGTGGTCGCACCGAAGCTTAAGAGCGCACTGTTCATATAATCCGCCACCTTGTCGGCCAGCGAACCGCCGGCGGTGCAGACCGCACAGCCGTACTTGCCGGCAAACTGCTGGCAGTGGACCGTATCCGCCATCCGGTCGAACAGCGTCTTGAGCTGGCCGGTGACCTGGTTGATGTAATTTGGCGACCCGAACACGATCCCGTCTGCGTCCATCATCTTCTCAAAGAGCGCGGGGAAGTCGTCATCATGGATGCACTCGCCCTTCGCATAGCATGCACCGCAGGCGGTACAGTAATGGATATCGAGGCCGCAGATGTCGATGAAGGTCACGTCCGCTCCTGCCTGCCGTGCGCCTTCGAGCACGCCGGCTACGAGCCGCCGGGTCTGGCTCTTCTCACCCTTCGGGCTTGCATTGATACCGATAATCTTCATACGGTTCACCATGTAGTGGTGCATCCGGGGAACCATAAAGCAGTACGATTATGTTTCCCCTGAGGGCATCCCCCGCATGATCGGCCATCCGCACCGGGACACGGCACGACCGGACCTGCGGGGCCTGGAGTCTACCGTTCCGGAACGTTCAAGCCGGGGACGGGTGTTCACGCTCAGGAAAGCTTCTGGGAGTAACCGGAAAAAGGGGCTGGTGTTAATCCCAGTAATTTTTCACGAACAATTTTGATTTCCGGACTTTGGGGGTGAAATGTTTCAGCGCGAGCGGCACGATCAGGATCGTCACGATGATATTCCCTATCAGCCATGTGCCAAAGATACTACCGGTGTTCACCGTCTGGGCAAGCGCCAGCGTCCAGGTACCCCATGCAGCCCCTACGAGGTTGTTGACGATCACACCAAAGATGAGCACATAGGTCAGGTCACGGGGATTCTCCATAGCGAGATCTACATCGAAACTCCTGACTGCCACAAGAGGGATGAGGACCTGGAGGAGTCCGGCAACTGCCCACAGGATCGCGATCTCCGGGTGCTGGGAAAAACTGTCGGCCGCCAGCAGGCCGGCGCCGACGAGCGTCCCGACATAGGCCGCGATCGCGCCATACGCGCCAAACCAGAGCGTGAAGAGGATCATGAATGCAACCGCGATAAAGAGCGGGGAGACGGGGCCGCCTGCGGCTGCCGGGATTAATTTCACTGAGATCAATGCAAGGAATGTATCGACAACGATCAGGATGAGCGTGAGAATAACAAAGGAATACGTGGGTTCCTGGACATTTTTCATGTATTCACCTTTATTCCTTATTGTGCGTGTATATAAATAGCATTTATTCCGGAAAGCGAGTAGCGGGAGGTGAGTTGCTCTGGCTGCACGCCTTCTGCAATATGCATAATTTTTTATGAGCGCGTGGCGGCACCTAACAGTAGGAGTACTGGCAATACCATGAATTCCCGAAAGGATCCGGAACCCGCAGCCCCGCCCCTCTCGCGGGAAGAGCGGGAGCTGCTGGAGAAAGCATCTATTGTCATGCAGGAACGGCGGGACACCGGGCTCGATGGATTGGTTGGAGGCCTGGACTCGGTTATCCTTGCCACCGGGACGGACAGGCTGGTACCGGCAGTCTTCGAATTGCTGCGGTATACCGGGCTCACCATTACGGAGGCGTTCTTCGATACCGAATCAGAGAGCTATGTGCTTGGCCTGCCGGGTTCGGCATCACTGATTGTCCGTTCCCGTGAGGGAACCGGGAACCCGTTTTATGGCGCGAACAAAGGCCGGCTGACCGGCTCCCTGCCGAATACCCGGCTCGAAACTTTTGTCTTTACTACACCTGACCTTCTGCAGTACATCGAGATCCAGAAAGGAAGGGGCGTCAGGTTCCTCACGGACAGCCCGCTCGAATCGGCGTCCTGCTCCTTCATCCAGACCACCCCCTCCCCGTTCACGGGAAATTCCCTTGGGTTTATCGAGTGGAAAACCGGCAAAAAGTCCTATGTTCCCCGCGGGGGGACAGCAATCTCTCCTGATCTCGCAAAGCCCGCATCCACCCATCTCGGGAATATCGGCGTGCTCGACCATGCCGCGACCCGGGTCCGGGCACAGGACCGGCTCGCCGCGATCCTCGAGTTCGTCAGTCTCACGAACCATCACTACGATTTCGGAGTGTATGTCCGATCCCTCAACTCAATCACGAGCGTGGCGAGACGGGAGAAGGAGGACTTTGCCATGGTATTCACCTCCGGGATTATGCCATTTTCCGGCGATGGCGAATCGGGGCCGACCGAGAAGTTCATACAGAACTATGGCACCCGGGTCCACCACATGGCATTCCGGACAGAGCGGATTGAATCTACTGTCAACAGCCTGGCAAAGGACGGCATGGAATTCCTGCTCGACATCGTGGGTTCCAAAGAGGAGGGACTGAAACAGATATTCTCCGAGCCTTCTCGCAACACCCTGATCGTCAACGAGTATATCCACCGGTACGGGGATTTTGACGGGTTCTTCACCAGGTCTAACGTGGAGAAACTGACCGAAGCAACCGGGAAACAGTAAACACCGGGCGGTACGGTCTCTTCATTTGAAAAATCTCTTTTAAAAATCTCTTTTTAACTGAAGCCCTGGACCAGTGTGACAGGCGCGTGTGACAGAAAAAAGGGTACTGCCGGTTATTCCGGCTGGGCATTCATTGACGGAGGGATCAGGCGACTGATTACGTACTCCGGGATCTGGTTTGAGGTCCTGACCGTCATGTCGAAATTCGCGTTGTCACCGGTTGAGCCCTGGTAGGTGAGGGTGATCTGGAAATCCGTGTCAAGGACGGGCAAACCAATCACGGTGATCTGGGCGTGCCGGGGACTAAGGACCTTTTGCTGACCGACTGTCAGGTTATCCTTGGTTCCATCGACATCGGCAATCAGCTCATTGTTAAACGAGGTGACGAGGATATGGCTGTTCCCGATCGTGACGGGCTGGCCGTCCGGCAGGGTGACGTGGTAGGTGGTGGTGTAAGGAAATTCCGTTCCCGCCTTTGAGTCAAGGACTGCGATGGTCAGGGTGAAGACTGCAAGCACGGCAATGACAACAACCAGTACAATGATCCCGACCAGGACCCTGGTCCCGGTACTCCAGCCCCCCTTTGATGCAGGGGTTTTTGTAACATCCGCCATAGTTCTTCTCTTGTACAAGAGTCTGGTAATCTTATATGGATTGTGGAATTATTGTGCCGGAATGGAATTTTTGCCGGAGCCTCCGGGATCTTCGGTACGAGAAGGCGTTATGTGCCGGAGATAATCGGTCGGGTATCATTCATTACCTGAGGACCCTTACCGGGAAACTTATCGAAGAATTTTTGATGACCTTTCCTGCTCGCAGCCGGAAATGTTCGCAGAACCTCAAAAGGAAGAAAGGAGGCGCAGCCAACCTTCGATTTCTTTTGACCTCTCGGAACTCGCTGAAGTCCTGATGAATCCCTCTCCGGTTCGCTCTTCCCTTCCGGAACAGCAGATCAACAATAAAACAATAATCCCCCCCGGCCCATTGTTATAGGATTTTCAATGCGCATACCCATCCAGTCAGTCACACCGGACTGCGGCCAGGCAGAAGTCTGCGGCTGGGTCCACGAGGTCAGGGACCTCGGCGGCCTCGCCTTCATGCTCATCCGCGACCGGACCGGCATCATCCAGGTGACCATCCCGAAGAAGAAAGTATCGGAAGCGGTCCTTGCCGCAGTCAAGGCCGTCTCCCGCGAATCGGTAGTCCGGGTCACCGGCCCGGTCAAGGCGATCGACAAGGCCCCGGGCGGCCGCGAACTCGTGCCCGAGACGCTCGAGATCATCAGCCTTGCCGAGACCCCGCTCCCGCTCGATGTCTCCGAGAAGGTCCTGGCCGAGATGGACACCCGGCTCGACTCACGGTTCCTCGATGTGCGGAGGCCCCGCGTTGCCGCCGTCTTCGAGATCCGCAGCGCCGCGCTCCACGCGATCAACCAGTACTTCCACGATGCCGGGTTCACCAATATCACCACCCCGAAGATCGTGGCCGCAGCCACCGAAGGCGGCACCGAACTTTTCCCGATTGCTTACTTTGACAAGGAGGCGTTCCTCAACCAGAGCCCGCAGCTCTACAAGCAGATGATGATGTCTGCCGGTTGCGAGAAGGTATACGAGATCGGGCCGATCTTCCGGGCCGAGGAGCACAATACCACCAAGCACCTCAACGAGGCAACAAGTATCGATATCGAGGTCTCGTTTGCCGACCACATTGAGGTCATGCGCATCCTCGAAGATTTGATCGTTAAAACCTACGCGTACGTGGACCAGAAATGCTCCGCACAGCTTGCGAACCTCGAGATTGCCGAGTTCGTCCTGCCAAAGGCCCCGTTCCCCCGGCTGCCGTACGCTGAGGCGATCGAGATCGCAAAGAAGAGAATCGAGGATCCGATCAAGTACGGCGACGACATCAGCCCAGCAGCCGAGCGGGCGATCGGTGCCGAGATGGGCGGCCACTACTTCATTGTGGACTGGCCAAGCGAGATCCGGCCCTACTATGCAATGCAGTACGAGAACGATCCCTCGATCTGCAAGGCATTCGACCTGATGCACCCGCGGATGGAACTTTCGAGCGGGGCCCAGCGGGAGCACCGCTACGACAGGCTTGTGAAGCAGATCGCACAGAAAGGCCTCAATCCTGAGAGTTTCGACTTCTACCTCCGCCCGTTCCGCTACGGCATGCCGCCGCACGCGGGCTGGGGCCTCGGGGCAGAACGTCTTGTCATGACCATGCTCGGGCTCGGGAATGTCCGGGAAGCAGTCCTCTTCCCCCGTGACATGCACCGGCTGGTACCCTGACCACGAACTATTTTTGCCTGAGAAACAATCGATCTGTAACGAAAAAGGCCGGGATCTCCCATGTCCAAAGCATATTTTATCAACAAGGTACTGGCTACAACGGTCGTAGGCAGTTATCCCGTTGTCAAAGGCGGTGGCCTGCGGAGCTTCTTTGATCCGCTCCATTCCGCGGTCGAGACTGCGGTCGCCGACCAGATCGGGGCCGGCATCGATATCATCTCTGACGGCCAGGTCAGGGGGGACATGATCACTGCGTTTACATCGAAACTGCCGGGTGTCCGCGACCAGGACGTAATCGGCAAGATCCAGCCTGCGAGCGGTGCGATCACGGTGGCCGATACAAAGTATGCCCTTTCGAAGTTCCCTAAGGTGAAGGGAATCATCACCGGCCCCTCCACGCTCGCCCACGGGCTACACATCAGCACCCCGATGTACAGAAACAAGGAGGAACTCGCGCTCGATCTCGTTGCGGCCCTCATCGTTGAGGCACGAAGTCTTGAGGCGGCTGGTGTGACCCTGCTCCAGATCGACGAGCCGATCCTCTCGACCGGTATCGCCGACCTGGCGATCGGAAAGCAGGCGGTAGAGATGATCGCTTCTGCAACCCATATTCCAACCTGCATGCATGTCTGCGGGAACATTGCGAACGTAATCGACGAGATCCTGAAGTACAACGTCAGCGTACTCGATTTTGAGTTCTCGAACAACCAGGCAAACCTCGACATCATCTCGCGCCGGGACCTGACCGGGAAGATGCTCGGGTACGGGTGCGTGGACTCGTCTGTTGAGGATATCGAGACCGTGCCGGAGATCCGGAAGCGGATCGAGAAGGCAGTAGAATATTTCGATCCGAAGATCCTCCTGATCGACCCGGACTGCGGTATGCGGATGCGGAGCCGGGAGTCTGCCTACTGGAAGCTCAAGAATATGTGCGATGCTGCTAAGGAAGTACGGATTGCGTTGTGAGTTTTTCCAAAAAATTTTAATAAAAAAATTTTGCCGCAGGTGCTTTAAAAATCAAAAATTTTAGTTTTTCATTATTTTTCACTATTTTTCCGGATTTCTACGTTTTGAAACCGGCCGGATGGTTCTTCATATATTATTCATAAAAATATATATGCTTTTTAGTATGAGAGAGAGAACGCCAGTAAACTATCTGGTAAGATACCTAAAAGTAACCGGCCAATCCAAAAAAATTATACCACTCTTGACGTTGTCGATGCCTCGATGCCCTTGTCCGTAATAATAAAAGGCAGCAGGCGTTGCGGTGCAGCCGCATCCTTGATCTTATGTACCGCAAGCGTCCGTTCGATCTCGGACTGCTGGATCGTGGTATTATACTCGATTACCACATCCGCCGCCCGCATCAGCTTGGTCATCTCCATAGGAGTATGGATACCGGTATAGACGATGAACATCAGGTTTGCCCCGCGTTTCTTCATCTCTTCCCGGGCCAGACGCAGGAACTTGAGGGCCCCGTCGATGCCATACTTCACAACAATGGCAGAGAGCGAGTCCACAACGATCCTGCTGCCAGCCATCTGGGTCAGGTACATCTCGGGGTGCATCTCAGAAGCATCAATCATCCCGACATCGACATCCCCGTCATTCATGAAGTAGGTGCCTTCTTCCCCGCCTTCCGCTTTCCAGAACTGCACGGCTGCGAGGTCGACTCCTGCAAGCGGCGTACCGTAGATCATGACGAGGGTTCCCTCGGGAAACCCACCGTCAAGTAACAGGTTGAGGCCTACGATACCGGTTGTCCGCTTTTTGGTCCTCCCGCTGATCGGGATGTCCTGGATCCGGCTTTTTGAGTCAGTCGGAGCTACCATCAGGTACGCACTTGAGAATATTATTTAATCTCTGCTTAAAAGGTTTGTGGGGACCGGACCGGTTTTGTCGCAGAATATCCCGCTAAATCGGATTAGGAGCGCGAATCGCCGAACTTTTTCCGGAGATCCCTGCGTAGCAGCTTCCAGCCATGGACCCGGGGCAACAAGTCGGTGAACAGGAATTTCCGGGGAATCTTGTATCCGGCGAGATGTTCATGACAAAAAGCCTCGAGTTCCGGCCCGGTTACAGGGGCACCGGGCTTTGGCACTATGGTCGCAACCGGGACCTCTCCCCTCCGCTCATCAGGCACACCGAACACTGCCACGTCCGCAACGGCCGGGTGACGGATGAGAACATTCTCCACTTCCGTGGGATAGATCTTCCAGCCGGACATGATGATCATGTCCTTCTTCCGGTCAGTGATGCATAGGATCCCGTCAGTATCCAGGTTCCCGATATCACCGGTCAGGAACCAGCCGTCCGGGCGGAATACCTCGCGGGTTGCTTCCGGCTGGTTCCAGTACCCCAGTGCTACGGACGGGCCCCGGAGAGCGATCTCCCCGTTCTCGCCCGGGGCTAACTCTTTTTCAGGATTTTCCGCGTCCACGATCCGGAGTTCGGTATAACCCACCGCCACACCCACACTCTGGTATTCTTTCGTGAGATGAGGGTACTCCGGGAGGGTGGTCGTGCCGGCCCCGATCACGATCGTCTCCGAGAGGCCGTACGAGTTCGCAACCGGGATATGGTAGCGGTGGTCAAAAGCGGCCCAGACTGCCGGGAGGAGCTGCCCCCCGCCCGAAATGATCACCCGTGCGTGCCGGAGCCGCTGCCCGGTGCCGGGTTCAGCGTGGACAAGCGAATGGATGACCGGGGGCATACCGGCAAGCACAGTCACCTCGTACTGCTCAGCCAGCGTAAGGTAGCGCTCGAGCTCGAACCGCTCCATCATAACGTAGGTGCCCCCGGCCCGGATCATCGCAAGTCCCCACGAGAGCCCGACATGCCCCATAGGGTATATACCAAGGTAGACATCCACCGGCCGGAGCCGGAGGGCGTCGCGTTCGGTATCGAGTGCGGTCATCCAGGCACCGTGGGTGAGCATGGCACCTTTCGGTTTCCCGGTCGTGCCCGCGGTGTATTGGATGTGGCAGAGATCCTCGGTGGAGCAGTTCTCCGCCCGCATATTCTCCGGGGCCGGGGGAAACGATTCCCATCCCACGGAACTCCCGGTGGCACCCCCGATGCAGATCACGTGAGAGAGACCGGGGACTTTTGCCCGGATGCCATTGATCACGCCTTCTCCCTGGCAGTCCGTGATTACGGCACAAGCGCCGGCATCGTTGAGCACGTGGAGCAGTTCCTCGCCGCGGTACACGATATTGGTCGGTACAGCCACGGCACCTATTCGCCAGAGGGCGAAGTAGCTGATCAGGTACTCGGGCGAACTGTCGAGATAGATGCAGACCGGGTCACCTTTCTTCACGCCGATATTCCGGAGGCCGAGGCCGATGCGGTCCATCTCGTCCCTGAGCCGGCCGTAGCTGTACGTCTCGTTCCGTGAAGGACAGATGAGTGCGGGCTTGGCCGCGGGAACGCTTTTTGCATCCAGGAGCGTGGTGACGTTGGACATGGGTACTGCCTTTTGCAGGTAAAAGTTGGGCGCTGGTGTATATAGGTGTTCATTATGCTGATGCCGGCACTGCAGGCACTGCGATCTCCGGGAAATCCCCAGGGCATGCCAACCTATTTCTGTATCCTGCCCCGATTAATCAGTCTGAACAATATGGCAGACGAACCTCAGCAGACGCAGACACCGGCAGAACCCGCACGGCCCCCGCAGTCCCAACAATCTTCACCGTCCCGACAGGCACTGCAGGCACCCCGGGAGGGTAGCGGCCAACGGAATGATCGCAGCCGCCGGCACCAGGGGGGACAGAGGCACCATGTCCGGAGGGATCACCCCCAGCGGCCGCCCCAGGAGAGCACCAGGCCGGCAGATGCACCGGAGAAAGAGGAAGGGCTCGACGATGAGGAAGAGACCGAGAATGATCGTTCCTCCTCCAGGCAGCGGCACCACCGGGGTGGCAGGCCGCCTAAGAGAATAATCGAAGAGTGGGCAAACGATATCTACTGCGAATAACGCGATTCTCCCGGCAGTGATAGAAAAAGAACCCGTAAAAGGTTCTGCACTTTTTTTTCCATCGTGACAGCGGGGATAGTCGGATGCCCGTGACTTCCCGGTATGCATCATTATTATGCACACGTACTCTACCGGAAAACAGGAGTTGTGTTCTGCCGGTCCCGTGCCTGGCTGGCAGAGAATAACCTGAGATCCAGCCAGAGACTGGTCAGCGGGCCGGGTTCCTGTCCCGGCAGGCACAGGTTGGATCCTGACAAACCGGAGGCCGGGCCCCCGTATTCCTTCCCGGGCGTAGTGCTCAGGTAAGGTGGGCAGGTGGAGTTCTGTCCCGGGCTCGTTACTGCAACGACCGGGCGGAGGTACTGGTAGAGGCCGGTGCGGTCGTACGGGTGTTCCACAAGGTAGTTGTGGAGTATTGCGTACTTATCGTACTCCTGTTCGATGGTCTCATTACAGCTCGCGTTCCCGTACGTGCAGTTCCCCATATTCATCCGGAGTCCCGCAATTTTTTCATCGATTTCCTGCCGCTCGCCAAGAATGAAACCGGTCTCGTCTGCACTTGTATAGGGCGTTGTCCCGGACCCTATCCGTATCACGATGGGTGTGCTGTTGAGGATTGACACATTCTCAGGCTGGCCGTCCTTCTCGTATTTTTCTGACAGGATAAGCTTCCTGGGCACTTCGCCAACAAGGGCCGTATACGTAGTCTCAATGTACATATAACCCGTAGCCCGGTACTGATCGCTCTCGTTCCGGACACCTACTGCCATATGATGCTCGGGGATGAAAAGGAATAGCACCACATCGTACCCCTCACGTGAGAGAAGCCCGGCAAGCAGCACACTCTTATCATCACAATCGCCGGTGCCATCGACAACCGTCTCCACCGGGAAACGCGGTGGGTTATCCGGGTGAAGGCCCGCTACCTCGTCATAAGGGAGATCCTGGACAAAGACGGTCATCAGTTCGAGGTATTCGTCATCTGTGAGATTGTACTTAGAGCGGACGGCCCGAAACTCCTGCAGGAGGCCGTCGTACAAGGGTTCCTGCCGGGGATCGTTGACAAATGCCTGATAATACCCGGGCGCCAGTTCTTCAACCGGGCTGCCCGGCGGGGCAACCGCGTACTTGATCCCATTCCGTGCCCCCTCATACAGGGCAGTACTCACGTTTGCCCGGATCGTGATGTTCTCTTTCCCGAACCGGAAGGTGAATGTCTTGTTTATCGTACCGGGCCGGTGGTTGTCGGAAATCGACGGGTAGGTAACATCCGGAAGTGATGTGGCTGTCGGATACAGGAAAGCCGGTGTCTGGTTACCGGCCGACAGGTTCCCGGACATCGTGGATCCCTGAGCCGGGGGCGTAACCTGAACGCTGGCCGGGGGAAGTGCAGCGGACTGGGGGAGGACAAGGGGCAGGCAAAGCAGAATAAGGACGAGGATGAGCGCGAAGTGTTCCGGGGAGTGTGGGTGGGAAACTACGGCTCCGGACCCGTACCAACCGTGAGACCGGGATCCAGGGGCGCTGGTGGTGGTGGATACCGGTAATCCGGGGATCACAATCCGCCCACCCATGCGCCCACCCGTGCCATTATACCGCACCTGAAATGCCCCGTTGCAGGCTCTTCAAGGATCAAAAAAGAGATGACGGGGATCGAAGCTTCAGGTTGAGCGCAAAAGAAAGTTTTGAGACGGATCCCGGTCGAACGCATCGGTTTTTTCTCCCCGGGCAATCCCGGCCAAAAAATTACTGGTATTCCGGCGGCTGGACCTGTTTTGGCAGCCCGCCTTTGAAGTGCTGCTGGATCTTATCGTAATATTGTCGCAGGTTATCGTTCATGGTCGGGTGGACCTTCTTCTGGGCATTCTCAAAGTGTTTCCTGCTCACGGTCGAGACACCATCCCGGAGGGCAAGCATACCGGCTTCCCGGCAGAGTGACTCGAGGTCCGATCCAACGAAACCCTCTGTCACGCCACCGAGGTCCGTGGCAAGGAGTTCCCGGGCCGGGTCTGCGAAACTGATATTCTTCTCAGCGAGCAGCTCCAGGAACCGTCTCCTCCGGGCACCCGGGGGAAGGCCGGTGCTGTCCTCTTTTGCGGGGGCCAGGGACGCTTTCACGTTATCAGCAGTGACTGTCTTGTCCCTGCCGAGCTGCTCGACCAGTTCCCCGAGCGCATCTTCGTTAAACCGTTCGGTCAGCTGGATAATCTCATCGAGAGTTGAATCTTCAACCGGCATGAACCGGGTGTGGATACCGATGATCTTCTTCCGGTCCTCAAGGCCGGGCTCGCCAATGTAGACCAACCTGTCGAACCGGCCTGCCCTCAGGAGGGCCGGGTCCACGATGTCCGGGCGATTGGTTGCTCCCATGACAACGACGTCCTTGAGTTCCTCGAGGCCATCCATCTCAGTCAGGATCTGGTTGAGCACATTATCGGATACGTGCGAATCGCTGCTCGTGCCCCGGGCGGGGGCAAGCGCGTCGATCTCGTCAAAGAAGATGATCGCGGGGGAGACCTGCCGGGCCTTCTTGAATACCTCCCGGACTGCCCGCTCGCTCTCGCCTACCCACTTGGAGAGGAGCTGGGGCCCCCGGACCGGGATGAAGTTGGCACCGCTCTCGCTCGCCACAGCCTTTGCGATCAGGGTCTTTCCTGTGCCAGGCGGGCCATAGAGAAGGATGCCACGCGGGGGCTCGATCCCGAGATCCTCGAACTTCTGCCGGTCGGTGAGCGGGAGCTCGATCGCCTCCCGGACTTCGGTCTTGGCAGATTCGAGACCTCCCACGTTCTGCCATTTCACGTGCGAGACCTCGAGCATCACTTCGCGCATCGCGCTCGGACCCACATCGCGCTGGGCGCTCCGGAAGTCGCTCGCGTAGACCTTGAGGTTGTCCAGGACTTCTGCCGGGATCTCTTCTGCATCAAGGTCCAGGTCGGGCAGGTATCGTCGCAGGGCACGGATCGCTGCTTCGCGGGCAAGGGCTGCAAGGTCTGCCCCGACAAACCCGTGGGTCTGCTGGGCGAGCACTTCAAGGACTACATCCTCGGAAAGCGGCATACCACGGGTGTGGATCTTCATGATCTCGATCCGGTCTGGTTCACTCGGTACTCCAATCTCGATCTCCCGGTCGAACCTGCCGGGCCTTCTGAGGGCCGCATCGATCGCGTCGACGCGGTTCGTGGCACCAATCACGACGACCTGTCCGCGTTCCTCGAGGCCGTCCATCATCGTTAAGAGCTGGGCCACGACCCGGCGCTCCACTTCCCCGGTCACTTCCTCGCGCCGGGGGGCGATGGAGTCCAGTTCGTCGATGAAGATGATCGAGGGTGCGTTCTCGCGGGCCTCCTCGAAAACCTCGCGGAGCCGCTGTTCGCTCTCCCCGTAATATTTTGAGATGACCTCGGGGCCTGCGATCGAGATGAAGTGCGCACCGCTCTCGCTTGCAACAGCCTTTGCAATAAGTGTTTTACCGGTGCCCGGCGGCCCGTAGAGAAGGACACCCTTGGGCGGCTCGATCCCGAGCTTCTGGAAGAGCTCCGGGTGACGGAGAGGCAGCTCGATTGTTTCGCGGAGTCGCTGGAGCTCGTCCTTGAGCCCGCCGATATCCTCGTACGAGAAGCGCTTGATCCCTTCGAATCCCACGGCGGGCTTGTCTGAGAACTCGATTGAAGTATTCTTGGTGATAATGACAGCTTCCGCCGGCTCTATCTCGACGACCTTGAAGGCCACGATCTGGGGCTGGATGAAGGGCAGACCGAGCATGATCGGCACGGAGTCGTTCTGTGCGATCGGGAAATCGATCAGACCGTTCACCACGTGCGGGTTGTTCGCAATCGGGATCTTCTTGGGCAGGTCCTCAGGGGGTGCGAGCACGACCCTTTTCGCCTCGATCTCGTCCGTAATCTTGGTGATCTTAACCGTGTCCCCGATACTGACACCGGCATTGAGCCGGGTGAAGTTGTCGATCCGGATCTTGCGCTGGTTCCAGTCCTCGACGAGGGCCCGCCAGACCTTTGCTACCGTCCGGCGCTTTCCCTCGATGGCTACAAGATCGCCGGGAGAGATCTTGAGTGCGAGCATTGTCTCGGGATCCAGACGGGCCTTCCCGCCACCCTGGTCACCGGGGTATGCGGAATCCACCCTTAATTGCACTTCAGGCATTACCTTAAAGGTCATATACGCAGGGATTTATAAGTACTGATAATGAGGGTCCTCATACTTGATCCATTCCACGGGGCGGCAGGAGACATGGTGACTGGTGCCCTGCTGGACTGCGGAGCGGACAGCGATGTCGTTATGCGTGCGATGAAAGCGGCCGTGGCAGAGCCTTCGATCACGCACGTCACCCGGGCCGGGATCCGTGCACTCAAGGTCGATACCCAGGTAATGCCAGCTCACAGGACGCTGGATGAAGTACTGAAGCGGCTGGACGAGGCTGCACTTCACGTTCCGGCTCCGGCGCTCGCTATGGCCCGCCGGGTATTCGGGCGGATCAATGCGGCTGAGGAGGAGGTGCACGGGACCCGCGTCCACTTCCACGAAGTCGGGGCCGATGACGCGATCGCGGATATCATCGGGGCCTGCACCGCCCTTTACACGCTCGGCGTCGGTGGCGTGAAGATCCTGCCGGTAACGCTCGGCCACGGGACCGGTATGGGTTCACATGGTACCTTTCCGATCCCGGCACCGGCAACTGCCGCAATCCTCCGGAACTCCGGGCTCGCCACAGTCTCCGGCCCCCATGCCGGAGAGCATTGCACGCCAACCGGGGCCGCCCTCCTTGCAGAATTTGCCACGCTGGGCGTTGAGGCTGCGATCCTGCCGGCCTATACGATACAGGCAGTCGGGTACGGGGCAGGCACCCGCGATCCCCAGCATACTCCTAATGTACTTCGGGCAATGATCGTGGAGACGATCGAATCCGCTGCTTCAGCCGGTGCGGCCGGGCTGCCTGAGGACGCCGTGGACCTGCTCGAGACGAACGTGGACGACGTAAGCGGGGAAGTGATCGCCCATGCGATCGGCCGGTTCATGGACGCCGGTGCACGGGATGCGAGTGCGACGCCGATCATGATGAAGAAGGGCAGGCCGGGCTTTTTGATCAAAGTGATCAGCCTGCCAGAAACCAGTGCCCGGCTCGCAGAGCTGATGGCATTGGAGCTCGGTACGCTCGGTATCCGCTGCATCCCGGCGGTCCACCGGTTTATCGCGGAACGGACGATCGGCGAGGTCGAAGTCGAAATCGCCGGGAAGCGCCGCAAACTGCCGGTGAAGTATGGGTGGATGCACGGCTCCGTATATACTCTGAAAGCTGAATTCGGACCGGCCCGGGATTTTGCCGCAGAGACCGGCGCACCGGTCCGGGACGTGCTCTGTCTCGCTGAAGAGCGTGCGTGGAGCGAAATGAGGACTGAAAAGTCCGGGAAAACAGGGCAAAGTAACTGATCCACCGCTGAGCGCCCCGGGCTCATCCGGGTCCAGGATATTTCCGGGGAAAGGCCGCTCCGATCTTTTTCACGACAGGGCCATGTCGCCCTGTTCACCGGTCCGGACCCGGATGGCGCTAATCATCGGGCAGATGAAGATCCTGCCATCGCCATGCCGGCCGGTCTGGTTGGCATTTACAATTGCCTGGACGATCGATCCGACATCATCGTCGTACGCAATGATGATGAGCATCCGCTTTGGCAAAAAACCGAACCCGTATTCTTTTTCCGGGGGAAATGAGTCCCTGGATATTTCTTCCCCGGAACCGGCCGGGATACCGGTGCCTTCAGTATTCATCAGCTGCATCCGGAGGTTCCGGTTCAGGACACCGCCAAGTTCCCGGGCACTGACTGAACTTTTCTGCTGGCCGCGGCCGGTGACGTAAAGGAATGTGATGCCCCGGATTCCGGTCTTTTCCAGAACGGTCTTTGTCTCCTCGACGCATTCATCCCGGATGATGGCTATAATCTGCTTCATGCCTTGGACGATCCGGCCGTTTTCCCGGCGGTTCTGATCGCAAACGAATCTTCGACATAGGTGATGAAGATCTTCCCGTCACCGATTGTTCCTTCTTCGGGAGCGTTCTTTGAGCCGGTCTTCGCTTCGGTCCTGATGATCATGACCGCTTTGGCCACTTCGCTGTCCGGGACTACGATCATGAGCATCTCCTTTGGAATTTCCGTGTAATGAACAGAGCCAAAAGTTATACCCATCTCCCTGCCATGACCTGTCACGTGGATGCGGGTCATTCCACCAATCCCTGCATTGTCGAGCGCGGTTATCACCCGTTGTGCAGACTCCGGCCGTATCACTGCCCAGATCATCTTCATGGGAAACCCTCACTATTATGATGATATTGTGACGGAGTGTTCCTGACATCCAGGAGCAGTTCAATGGAATACGCCATTGTGCAATAATTCCAGCTCATCATAAAAGAATCCGGGGCAGACTACCGTACATATCGTTTCTGGCATTTTTTGTTCTGGTATAAATCCGACATCTGAAGGCCGGCAGGGGTGTGAACCCCCGGGCCGGCGTGGGGAGAGATTGATGATAGCTGCTACTGGTGCATGTGTTTCCGGTTACACATCCGTTTCACCGGTGCGGATCCGGATCGATCTCTCAACCGGGATAATAAAGATCTTCCCGTCGCCAATCTTCCCGGTCCGGGCCGATTCGCTGATGGTTGCGATCACTGCATCAACATCTTTCTCTTTTATCACGATCTCGAGCTGGATCTTGGGCAGCATGTCGACGGTCATCTTGCCTCCGCGGTATTCCAGGGAGATGCCTTTCTGTTCGCCCCGTCCCCGGACTTCGGTGATGGTCATACTGATGAAGCCTTTATCTTCCAGCGCTTTTTTGACGAATTCGAATCGTTCTGGTTTGAGGATTGTTTTAACCATTTTCATGATGATCCCTCCAGCTCAGCAGCGCTCCCCGTGTTGGGAGATGTCGAGACCGACATATTCTTCCTCTTCAGTGACTCGCAGCCCGATCGTTTTGTCGAGAATGAGTGCGAGGATGTAAGTGACCACGAATGCATACACAAGGGCTGCGCCGGCACCGACACACTGGGCTATGAACTGGTGTACATTGCCTTCGAGCAGACCAGAAGCACCGTTAACTGCTGCTGCTGCAAAAATACCTGTCGCGAGTGCGCCCCAGAGACCGCCCATGCCGTGGACCGCCCATGCGTCGAGGCTCTCGTCAACACCCCATTTCTGGCGGAAGAGCATCAGGCCGTAGCACAGCGCACCGGCCACAGCACCGATAACGATGGACGACATAGGTGTCACGTAACCAGCTGCAGGTGTGATTGCGACCAGGCCCGCTACTGCACCGGAAATAAACCCGAGCGAACTCGGTTTACCACCGATGTACCAGGAGACGAGGAGCCATGTCATTGCCGCTGCTGCCGTCGCCGTGTTGGTAGTGACGAACGCGTTGACGGCAAGACCATTTGCTGCCACGGCACTTCCAGCGTTAAACCCAAACCAGCCGAACCATAGGAGGGCTGCACCAAGGATAGACCACGGGATATTTGCCGGTTCCATCGCGTACTTGCCGTACCCGACACGTTTTCCAATCACGAGAGCTATTGCGAGTGCCGCAAAACCTGAGCTGATGTGGACAACCGTCCCGCCGGCAAAGTCGATCGAGCCGAACTGCGAGGTCCAGCCGCCGCCCCATACCCAGTGGGCGAGCGGGTCATAGACAATTGTGGTCCAGAGGGCCGCGAAGATGAGGAACGAGCTGAACTTAATACGTTCTGCAAATCCCGAGGTCACGATCGCCATGGTAACCGTTGCGAAGACGAGCTGGAAAACCATGTACAGCATTCCCGGGACAAGCGGGCTGTACGGCCCGGGATCCATGCCCACGTTATTCAGTCCGAGGTACTGTAAGTTGCCAATGAATCCGCCGACATCCGGACCGAATGCAAGCGAGTACCCGATCAGCACCCATTGTATGCTGACGAGTGCAAAGGCAACGAACGACAACGTGATCATGTCGATGAAGTTTTTCTTCCGGACAAGACCACCGTAAAACAATCCCACGCCCGGCGTCATGATCATGACGAGCGCCGTTGAGACGAGGACCCATGCTGTTGCTCCTGTGTCAATAGCCATTCATTTCACCTGTGATGAAAGATTTGAGATTCGCACCTGACCGAGGAATCATTGGTCCCGATCCGGTGGCACTGATCAATCAAGGATTCCGGCATCAGACTGTACGCCGCACTGCCGTAATCCCGGATCTTCAGGAAACTGATGCCTGCCTGCGTAACGGATGTCATCATTACCATCTTCCTGCTCCTGATCCTTTGGTAAATTTTTGCAAATTGTAGGAAAGAACTTTCGTTCTTATCTATTTAAATTTTATTATTGATCGTTTTTTGTCAGATAAGGACCGGAAGGAGATCCGTTTTCTCATGTTTATGTCAATCTGAATGTGATCGTTCGAGAATTTGAAAAATATCTTGAGCCGGAAAAATTTCAGAAGTTTAGAACAGGATAATGCGCGTGAGAAACGAATAATTTTTCAACAGCGGATTAATATATTACTGGACGTAATGCAGATTAAAGGGTCTGAAAAACACCTGCCACATAAAATAACCGCTGTACCGGTATTCCGGCTTTATAAGATATAGGATAATAATATTCCAGAAGGTGAACGATTCTGGCTCAAATTATTTATTACCGGAAATTGCCGGCAGGATTATTCGGAAAAATCATGACGGGTAACAACGTATGAAAACCAGCAGGAAGAGCAGTGGAAATGCAGCACTGGATACCCTTCTTGGCGGAGGTCTTGAAGAACGGGCCGTCACCCAGTTTTTTGGTGAGCCCGCCAGCGGTAAAAGTACATTATGTACTATTGCGGCCGTTTCTGTTCTTCGTTCCGGCCAGGCGGTGGTATATATCGATTCCGAAGGATTTTCCATTGAGAGGTTCCGCCAGATTGCCGGTGCGGATACTGAAAAACTCGCCGAACACCTTTTCCTGTTCGAGCCCATCGACTTCGAACACCAGGGATCCATGATTCTGGAAGTCGAAAAGATCCTCAAGGCACACAAGACCGGTATTCTCGTAATGGACTCTGCCACCGCTCTTTACCGCACCGATCTTGAGAAAGGCCGGGACGCTATGCAGGCGTTGACCAGGCAGATGATCCACCTGCTTGGGTACGCCAAGAGATACGAGATCCCGGTCCTCATCACCAATCAGGTATACATGGACACCACGAAAAACATCTTCTACGGGTTGGGAGGGACCGCACTCGAACACCTTTCCAAGGCGATTATCCGTCTGGAAAAGACGGAAACGCCCGGATTACGGAGGGCCCGGCTTGTCAAACATCGCTCCCGGCCGGAAGGGGCCTTCTTTGAATATGAGATTGTCGAGGACGGAATCCGGGCGCGACCATAACCTACCTATATATTTCCAATCATTACTTAATCTTCATTTTTTTCATAAATATCCCGGAATTGCAATCATTATCTCTTCCGGAGCCAAATAATTGGATACTCCATGGCAATGATGAGGGAAATCACCAACCGGATTATTGACCTCCTGAAGAAAAATCCGCAGGGACTTAGTATCACCGAGATTGTCAGGATCGGCGGTGTTAACAGGAACACGGCAGGGCGTTACCTGGACAACCTGCTCATCTCCGGGCAGGTTGAGATGCGCCATTTTGGCATGGCCAAAATCTATTCGATCTCCCGACGATTGCCTCACAATTCAGTTCTCTCCATCTCATCCGAATTTGTTATGCAACTAGATAATGGCCTTCGTATAGTTTTTCTCAACCAGCCCTTCCTTGACCTGATGGCTGTAAGTGAAAGAGAGATCGTGGGGAAAAACATAGAATATACAACCTTGGCCCTGTTCTTCGAAGAGGTATTCCCGGACCTTCTTGCATGGCTAAAGGAGGGGCTTGCCGGAACGGAATCCAAAAGTGAACTGCGACTCATAAAACAGGATTTGACATTTTTCTGCCGTATTGCTCCGACAGTTTTTAACAACGGGCAGAAAGGGGTCTCAGTTATATTCGAGGATATCACCAAGCGAAAACAGAACGAAGATCGCCTGAGGGAGAGCGAATCAAGACTTCGTAGTATTATCCGTGTCGCCCCCATCGGTATTGGTATGATCTCAAACCGAGTCATACTTGAAGTGAACGACCAGTTCTGCCGGATGACCGGCTACGAAGCCGGGGAACTTGTAGGAAGATCCAGCCGGGTCTTTTATCGAACCGATGAACAATTCATTCTAGCAGGTGACCGTATGTGGGCCCAGATAAAGAAGGCCGGGACCGCTTCAGCGGAAACAGAATGGATTAAAAAAGATGGCGGAACCGTAAATGTCATCCTCTGTTCAACCCCGTTAAGTCACAGTGATCTTTCTGCGGGATTCACAGTTACTGCCCTTGATATTTCTGACAGGAAAAAAGCGGAGGATGCACTGCGAGAGAATGAGGAGAAGTTTCGGACCCTTTTCAATAATGCCAATGACATGATCACCCTTCATGGGTTCAATGAAAACGGGATGCCCGGCCCTTACGTCGAAGTGAATGACGTGGCATGCAGGAGGTTGAAATATACCCGTGATGAACTTCTCAGGAAATCGCCTGGGGATATTGTAGCACCGGAATCCCTCAACATGATAGCCCAGAATGCCCGATCCCTCCGTTCTACAGGCCATGCCACATTCGAGATGGTCCACCTGACAAAGGATCACCAGAGAATTCCAGTGGAGATCAGCGCGCATCTTTTTGATTTCCGGGGAAAACCCCATGTCCTCGCCATAGTCCGGGACATTACCGAAAGGAAGCTGGCTGAAGAAAAGTTAACGCAAAGCGAGCGGCAGTACCGGCTCCTGGCTGACAATTCAATCGATATTATCAGCAGGCTGACACCTGAGTGCGTCCTGACCTATGTCTCTCCGGCAGTAACTCCGGTTCTGGGATATAGCGAGGCGGAGGTAGTGGGCAAATCCATACTCGAACTGATCCATCCGGAGGACCTTGAACAGGTGAAACGTGATCTTGTTGCTATCCCCTCTCAGAGTATCAACACCTGGACATCAGTGTTCCGGTTCCGTCACCGGTCCGGGCAGTATATTCCCTTCGAATCCTCAACAAAAATTATCAGGGATGAAAAGACCGGACAGATCCGGGAATTCCTGAATGTGACGAGAGATATCACCGGAAGAACCTCCCGTGAACGCGGATAGTTTTTCCGTAAATGGTAGGGTCCGTACGTATATTTTCCCGCCGGGATCTGTGCCAGATTCAGTTTGGGCATGAAAATAAAAAATGTAATCATTAAATCTCCGGAATCCCGATTACTAAAATAATGAGTTCCCGAAAGGAAAAGGCTTCATTAACCGCTGATGCCAGGTTTGAAGCAGATCTCAAACGGTACCAGCTTCTTGCAGAATCATCTCTGGATGGGATCCTCATTACTGATCTTGAGGGGAGGGTAATTACTGCGAATCATGCCTCTCTTGCCATGTTCGAGATCGATAGCTCATCTGCCGCCCTTCCTTTAACCATATTTGACTTTGTTGCACCGGATTCGATGGATGCTGTCAGACGCGATTTTTTTGGTATGAGGCCGGGCAGGAAAGGCATCACAAGGACGTACTACGCGGTCACGTCACGGGGAAAAAAAATGTACATCGAAACCCTCGGAAACAGGATCACCTACGAGGGAGAGCCCGCCAATATCATCTCCATCCGGGATGCAACAGAACGGTACGAGATGGAAGAGCGACTCCGGGAGAGCGAGTACAAATATCGCATGCTTGCAGAAAATTCTCTCGATATCATCAATGTCCATACCCCGGAACTGGAATTAAAATATATATCCCCCGCTGTCCGCGCAATTCTGGGATATGAACCAGAAGAACTCACGGGACATTGTGTGCTTGAATTCATTCATCCCGATGATCATCCGATCATTCTGCAAGCTGTTGAGACCGCGGTATCCGGAGATGATACGATCACCCTGGTGTTCCGATCGAGGCACCGTAACGGTCATTACCTTTGGTTTGAGTCAATAAGTCATGTTATCCGGGATTACAAGACGAACACAATTATCGAAGTATACAACGTTTCGCGTGACATCACACTGCGGAGAAATGCTGAAGAAACTGCCCATAAACGGGATCGCGTCCTTCATGGATTCGCCGCGGCATCAGGTTTTCTCTTTACGCGACGGCTCGCCGATCCGATCCCCCGCGTACTGGCAACGATTGGTGATGCGATTGATGCAGATGCTGCCTATATTTATGAGGACCACACCATCCCTTCATCAAAAAAACACCGGCCCGAACGAAAATTCCATTGGGAGAAGCACTCTGATGATTCCACGACACCGGAACATCACCACGAATGTGGCTACCGGTTTTCCCAGAACTGGTCCAACAGACTGGCTACCGGTGTCTGGGTGGCAGGATCGAAAGGCAGATTTTCCGGCCCTGAACGCCAGATGCTTGATGAAATGGGCCTCCAGTCGATCCTTGTTGTCCCCATACAGGTTAAGGGCATATACTGGGGTTTCATCGGCTTTTCCGATTACACGACTGAACGCGTATGGGCAGATACCGAAATTGAAATTCTCATGACCCTTGCTTCAACCCTTGGCCTGATTTTTGGAGAGCAGATCCGGGACTGCTCCGTTTAAGATCGTATCATCAGTGTAATCCTGAAAAACGTGAAGACTGCAAAAAATATCTGAAAAATCAGAATGAGATAATTCCGGTAAATACCGTAGTAGCGGGACCTTCCATCTTCGCCCCGTCCTTTAAGTATATGACCAGAGGGCCCCCCTGTGTCTCAACCTGCACGACATCCCCTACAAGACCGAGCCAGTGGACAATTGCCGCCGATGCCGTCGCCCCGGTACCGCAGGAAAGTGTTTCCTCCTCAACGCCGCGCTCGAACGTACGGATCCGGATGCTGTCATCACCGATCTTCTCCACGAAATTCACATTCGCTCCTTTCGGAAAGGAGGCGTGGTGCCGTATTGCCGGGGCCACCGCGGCAACATCCACAGCATCAATAGCGTCTACAATGATCACGGCATGAGGGACACCGGTATTGGTCGCATAGACATCGTATTCCCCGATATGCTCGCGGTACTCACCTGAGCCCGTCGCTGGAATGTCCTGCCGTTCGAACTTCGGCGTAGTCAGGGAAATGGTTGCCATAAAACCGTCCTCCCGGTATCCCATTGCCACCCCGATCTCCCCTGCGGGAGTCTCAACCGTACACAACTCTTTTACGTACCCTGCATCAAACGCATACTTGGCCACGCAGCGGATGCCGTTGCCACACATCTCCGCTTCGCTCTCATCCGGTTGGAGCAGCCGCATCCTCATGTTGCTCTTTTCGGATCTGGAGATATAGATAACTCCATCAGCCCCGATACCAAACCGGCGATCGCAGTAGATCGCAGCGAACTGGCCCTTCATCTCATCAGGGATGATGACGCGGTCGTATTCATCGACGATAATGAAATCATTGCCGTTGCCGTGTAGTTTGGTGAATGGTATTTCCATATCTGGCCCCTGGCAGTTCCTTCTCATCCCGGGTCATCCATTCCCGGGAACTGTCCTGTTGTATAATTCAGCGTTCTGGTTTTCCATAAAGGCATCGGCATCCGCTGCGTGCCCATTGAACGAAGGGGTACTGGCTATTCATCCTGCCCGTTGTGAAGAGCGGAGGACGAATGAAACTCCCCGATATCCCAGCCAAGATATTCCCGGATGATCACGTACGCCATCTGCGGCGGGATTGCTCCCTGCTCCGTGACAATGAGATCGATGTACTCCGCGGGAGTTACATCGAATGCCGGGTTGCGCACAGTTACATGGGTAAGGTTTTTTGCAATTTCATCTGCAAGCACCTCACCCGGGGGCCGCTCCTCAATCTCGATCAGTTCCCCCACAATAGTCCGCGGCGCAAATTTGTAGGTCTCTGCTGCAACGATAACATTAACCCGCGCTTCTGCAGCGGTGTGAGCGACCTGGGAAGTACCGATCTTGTTCACTACGGCACCATTAACCGTGACCGCATCGGCACCTACTATCACGAGGTCTACATCATGAATAAAAGATCTCACGGCAGAATCGACAATGAAATTCGTCTTTATACCGGCATCGTTCAGGGTCCGGATCGTGATAAGCCCCTGGTTTCTCGGGCGCACTTCGGTTGCAAACACCTCGATCTCCTTGCCGCTCCGGTGTGCCTCAATGATGCAAGCAAGTGCCACTTCAGAATTACAGTGCGTCAGGATCGTATCGCCATCCCTTATGTGACGGGCACCGAAACCCGCGATCTTTTCTACAGCATGCTGTGATGACTGGATGAACTGCTCGGCACGTCGGACTACACCCGATCGGGCTTCTTCCGCGGTCTTTGCCCCGGTGAGTTCTGCCATGACAAAATGTACGGCATTCGGGAGCGACACGGCAGTTGGACGGGTTGCAACCAGTATTCCTGCCGCGTTCTCCATCTCCTGCCGGAATGCAGCTTGATATGGCGCCTTCACTGACAGGGCTTGATCCCTGAGGGCCTCGGCTGCGGCCCGGGCAATCCGCCCGGCTCCCCGTATCTCCATGCTCTTTATCTTCTCTGCGGTTTCACGTACGGACATCAGCTTCAATGAATGAATGTAAAGGGAAATACATAGAGTTTGTCACAGAAAGCGGGCGCAGGGAAGATCGATGTCGGTCGCAGTAGTCTTTGACAGTGCAGGAACACTGCTGAATACCTACCGGGTCGCAAAGGACATCGCCCATAAGAAACTGCTTCCAGGCATCGAGACAACAACCCTCACGTTCAGTTCCCCGGATCGTGTGCTTATCGTTCTCCCGGTCCATTCCAAGGATCTCATGGCAGCCGATGGTGACAGGCTCCTTTCAGAATACCTGATAGCAAGAAATGTCGGTTTCGGGGTGAGCTGCACCCGTAAGATCATTACCGCTGAGGATATCGGGGACGTTCTTTATACGGATGAACACGCGCGGGTTATCGACCTCCAGGAATGCATCCGGAATGTATGGTCAGTCTGCAAAGCGGAGGCCGTGCTCACCCTCAACAGCGGCGCGATCATCAACATGGCAGACAGGGATGTTGAGTTTACGATAACAGCCGGCGGCTGGCCGTTTGACGGGGCAAAAAATGTTGTCACCTCGCTCCACCGGATGGGCGTACCAATGTTTATCGCTTCCGGCGACCGTGTCACCAAACTCGAAAAGATGGCCGATCACCTTGGTATCCCGAGAGACCGGGTATACGGCGTCGCTACACCTACGGTCAAAGCGCAGATCGTCAACGATCTCCGGCAGGAATACGACAGGGTGGTCATGGTCGGGGACGGGATCAACGACCTGGCCGCCATGCGCACTGCCGACATCGCCATCCTCACTATTCAGCAGCCGGGCGAACGTCCGGAAGAGTTGTACAGGGTCGCTGACCATGTTGTGAATAACGTGAGCGACGTAGTAACTATTGTGCAGGCTTTGCTCAGGTCAGCCACGATTAGCGATCGTGACGGCTGAGAGGTATCATATAAAAGGTAATATGACACCTCTTTCACATTAGGTACAAGGGTACTATGAAGGCTCCATTGATCACGGTCGACAATCTCTGCATGGATTTTGATAGCGAGAGGGTGCTCAAGAATATTTCCTTTGAAATTGGCGAAGGGGAGATCCTCGGGATTATCGGCAGGAGCGGCGCCGGCAAGACGGTCCTTATGCACCTCATTCGTGGGGTTGAGCAGCCCCCGACCAGCGGACGGATCATTTATCATGTAGCTGCCTGTGGCGGATGCAATTATATGGATGTGGGCAGTTCTGCGGGAAAGCCGTGTCCCCGCTGTGGTGCAACTCTCTCGCCTCTCAACGTGGATCTCTGGAACGAGACCAACGAAGAGCTGAGGCGGCGCCTCATGCGACGCACAGCGATCATGTTCCAGCGTACTTTTGCCCTGTATGGTGATGATCGAGTCATCGAGAATGTCCTTCACGCCCTCGATGATATCGACTACCCTCAGGAGAAGGCGATCAACCGGGCCGCCGACCTCATCGACCAGGTGAAGCTCTCCCACCGGATGATGCACATCGCCCGTGACCTTTCCGGTGGCGAGAAGCAGCGGGTGGTTCTCGCCCGGCAGCTCGCAAAAGAGCCTTTCATGCTCTTTGCCGACGAACCTACCGGCACGCTTGACCCGGGAACGGCCAAAGTGGTCCACGCGATGCTGATCGATGCAGCAAAGACCAACAATATGGGCATCGTAGTCACTTCCCATTTTTCACAGGTGATCGAGGACGTAGCTGACCGGGCAATCCTGCTGGAGAATGGAAGTATAGCAAAGATCGGCACACCGAAAGACGTGATCCTGGAGTTCATGAAAGGATGCGATGATACCGAGAAGTTCGAGGAGGCTGAACTCGGGGACAAGGTTGTTGTAGCCCGGGATCTTGTCAAGCGCTACATTTCTGTGGACCGCGGCGTGGTCAAGGCAGTCAATGGCGTCTCCTTCGAAGTCTACACTAAGGAAATTTTCGGTATCATCGGCAAGAGCGGGGCCGGTAAGACCACGCTCTCGGGCATCATCGCCGGCCTTGTCGAGCCGACAAGCGGGGAGATCAACGTCCGGATCGGCGAAGAGTGGATAGACATGACCAAGCCGGGTATTGAGCAGCGTGGCAGGGCTACAGGATACATCGGGCTCCTTCATCAGGAGTACGACCTCTTCCCCCATCGCACCGTCCTCGATAACCTCACCGATGCGATCGGCCTCGAGTTCCCCAAGGAGCTCGCCATGCGCAAGGCACTTGTCACCCTTAAGATGGCCGGGTTTACCGATGAGAAGAGTAAGGAGATCCTTGACCGTATGCCCGGTCAGCTCTCCGAAGGCGAACGGCACCGGGTCGCCCTCGCCCAGGTACTGATCCGCGAACCGCGGATCGTGATTCTTGATGAGCCTACGGGTACCATGGACCCGATCACCAAAATTGATGTGAAACACTCCATCATGCACTCCCGTGAGGAGATGGACGAGACATTCATAGTAGTTTCCCATGATATGGATTTCGTCCGGGACGTGTGCGACCGTCTGGCTCTCATGCGGGGCGGCAAGATCATCCAGATCGGCAAGACCGCTGATGTTCTCGCGATCCTTACCGAAGAAGAACGCAGGATCATGAGCCAGCCCACCGCATGAGGTGATCATGGCCACCATCCACCTCAACGGAGTGAGGATGGAGATTGCCCCCGGGGCACTACTCTCTTCAATCTTTTCCGATCACCCACAAGGTTGCGCCGTTGCAATTATCAGACCGGCCACTCAGGAACAGACCAGGACCGCAAACCTTGGGATCACTACGACTGCCGGTGACATCACCATAGAAGTTGCCGGGCAGGGTGCCGCATTTCTCGAATCGGCCGCAATTATTGAGAGTCTTGCCCTCCACTGGGTAGACAGGTACGTGGCCGCATTCGGGCCATTCCCTTCTGGAATCCGGCCTTTGCGGAAACCCCGGTTGTACGAACGCGGGGATGTGATCCTTGGGTGCGGAGGGTACGAACCGCAACGATCCTACCTCCTCTTCGCTAAGAACCGGCATTCGGCAGATCATGGCGCCGATGAGACCGGAGGCATCATCGGCAGAATAGTAAGCGGCAAGGGTGTACTTGACAGGTTTACCCACGGGGATAGGATCACGAAGGTTGAGCCGGTGATCAGCTGGGCCGACACCAGCCGGTCATTCACCACAACCGATATGGGGCTTGTGCTCGAAGACGGCATGCAGGTCGTGACCTCGCTAGAGATTGTGGCTCAGGGTTATGCACAGGACCGGATCACAACGGAGGCCGCGGGAAGTGTTGAACACATGCTCCTCGCGCTGCAATCGGGAAAATTCACCGTAAGGCGGGCCGCGAGCACGCATATTCTCGACCCGCACCTGGCCGGTGAAGAGGATGTGGAGAAGGAGGTCCGGCGCCCGAGGCGGGAGGGGACCGTGACGATGCGGAATGCCGGGAAATCAGCAGGAGGGATCTACATTTACCGGGCAGACGTCCCGAGCAGCCCTGCCCACAACACGGTCGGACAGGTAGTCCGCGGGATTGAACTTGCGAAACTTGCGAAGGAGAACGATGTCCTCATCGTTCATGTCCGGCCTCTCCGGATCGATCTCCTCGGCCGTCCTCTTGCAACAGCCAAAGAGATCGCAGCTTCAGCCGGTTTTAACCTTAAGGCTGACAAGGACGACAACGACCGGATTATCGTCTCCCAGGAACCGGGGACAACGCTCGATGTCCTCAACGAAAAGAGCGTCATGGTAACGACGGCTCCGACTGAAAGAGTAATTGATATTGAACTCGATGATTCCGCCGCTCCGCACAGCTGCGAGGTCTTCCGTAAATTTACCGGGCTCAAGGAACATGAAGCCGGCATGATGCCGGTCTTTTTTAAATTCGACGACGTGGTCCTCTTCAAACCGGCGATTGCATCCGGTGCCAAGATCATACCGGAGAATTTACCACAGGATGAGGTCCCGGCCGCGGCTCTTGCTATCACCAACGATTCCCGGAAAGGCGCCGGTCTCGTCGGGGTCCGGCTCTCCGCGAACAAGGAGTTCGGCCCGACATCGGAGCCTTTTGAAGGGACTAACATCATCGGGCATGTAATCGATACCC
The DNA here is from genome assembly GCF_049686655.1 of Methanoregula sp. Taxonomy (GTDB): domain Archaea; phylum Halobacteriota; class Methanomicrobia; order Methanomicrobiales; family Methanospirillaceae; genus Methanoregula. The sequence continues at coordinate 10,379 of NZ_JBAVIG010000079.1, read as the reverse complement.
AGAAACTCAGGAAAGTGAAGGAGCGGGAAACTGTGTATATCAGGGAGGTGAAGCGGTGACGGATTATACGCCGGTCCACGTGGGCAGCGTCACCAAGTACGTGGTCGTGGAATCATTCGAGATCACACCTGCCGATCTGGCAATCCGGGGGTATGAGATCTCGGACGGGGCGATGATCAAGGAGACCTGTTTTGGTCTCGTGGTAAACGGCAAAGAAGAGGATGTCAACCGGATCGTCACTGAACTCCGGAAGATGGACCCGGACCATATCTTTGTCAAGGACCGGGGATTCCCGCCGGGTGACTCCCGGCGCTGCAGGGCAAACCTCGGTAGCGCACGCCCGGGATACCACGGCATGGAGTACGAGATGACCGTGATACCATATGTCTCCCACGGGCTTGAGGAACTCAAGAAGCGCGATGAAGCAACAGTCCCGCCACCTGAGAACCCGCTCGATAAAAAGGTTATCGATATCTCTACGCTGAAAAAACTGATCGACGCACAGGAGTCCTGAAATGGCAAAAGTATTCATCTATCCCGCAACGAGCCTGATCCTCTCTGACCTGGTGGCACGGCACGGCCATACCCCGCTCTCATCGGCAGTTGCCGTCCGCGAACGTATCCAGACCGCAGGACTTGAGTCCCCGCCCCTCCAGATCACTCCGGAAGAGCCAAAGAAGGGGCTGAAATGGGCCGCAGTTGAGGTCCCGAGCGGCGTCCGGGGGCGAATGGCGCTCTATGGCCCGATGATCGAGGAATGCGAAGCCGCAATCATCATCAACGACGCCGATCTCGCATTCGGGTGCATGGGCTGTGCCAGGACTAACGAGCTGATCAAGTTCCTCGTGCGCCAGAAAAACATTCCGAAGCTCGACCTGTACTATCCGAAAAACGAGGAAGAGGGTGTAAAATTCGTGGCCGCGATCAAACGATTCCTAGGAGAACTCGGGGGCAGGAAATGACCCCGCCGGTACGGATTGCCCAGCTCTCCTGCGGCCCTGAGTACTCCGGCGTCCAGCATGAGATCGATGCCGCCGCAAGAGAGGTGAACGGGGAGATCTTCTTCCCGGACATCGCCCTCAAGGACATCCGGCGGGACTTTGAAGCATTCGGCCTGGACGTGCGAAGCCCTGACCTTAAGCTCGCGATTGCCCGGGCAAAAGCACTTGTCGATGGCAGGGTCGATGCAGATGCGGTCTTCATTGGTACCTGCTTCCGGTGTGCCGAGGCAGCAATCGTGCGGAACGAACTCCGGCGCTATATCCACGAGCACTCAAAGCTCCCGGTAGTAAGTTATTCATTCACTGAGCGGACAACCGCCGGCACCCTCCTGACAAGGATGGAAGCCCTGACCACCATTGCACGTAGGCGTGCCCTCCTTGCCCGTGAAGCCCAGCAGGGGATCACGCTCGGCCTCGATTCCGGTTCCTCGACAACCAAGGCCATTGTCATGAAGGATAACCAGATCATCGGGACCGGCTGGCAACCCACGACGGAGGTGCTGAAGAGTGCCCAGAACGTGATCGACCATGCCCTTGCAGAAGCGCAGATCACGCTCAAAGATGTGCAGGCCATTGGTACAACAGGATACGGGAGGTTTCTTGTGGGCAAAGAGATAAAAGCGGATCTCATCCAGGAGGAGCTGACCGTCAACTCAAAAGGCGCAGTCTATCTTGCAGATCGACAGCACGGTCCTGCAACGGTCATCGATATCGGCGGCATGGACAACAAGGCGATCACGGTAATGGATGGTATCCCCGGTGTATTTACGATGGGCGGTATCTGTGCCGGTGCAAGCGGTCGTTTCCTTGAGATGACCGCAAAGCGCCTTGGCGTCGAGATCACCGAGCTTGGCCCGCTTTCCATGAAAGGTTTCGGAGGGCGCGTGCCGATGAACAGCTACTGTATCGTCTTTGGCACCCAGAGCCTCGTCAACGCCCTTGCTGCCGGGAGCACCCGGGAGGACGTGGCCGCTGCTGCCTGCCATAGTGTCGCGGAGCAGGTCTTCGAGCAGCAGCTGCAGGAAGTGGATATCAAGGAACCGGTGATCATGGTAGGGGGCACATCGCTCATCGAAGGGCTCGTTCACGCAATGGGCGAACTCCTCCAGACAAAGATCGTAGTGCCACCCCACTCACAGTATATTGGTGCCGTCGGATCAGCGCTCCTCGCATCAGGATTCATCAGGAACGATTAGATGTTTGCCGTTGAGTACTTTGAAGTGGAATGCCCCGAGCCCCTGGGTGCTGAGTACTACAAGCAGATCGCAAACGACGTGTTGCTCGACCACAACCTGCTGAAAGTTGTCAGCAAGCTCCACATCTTCATTGATCCCAGGATCCCGGTCTTTGTCGCAGTCGGCATCCTCAAGAAGATCACAACCGTGATCCGTGTCAGGGACTTTGCCAATGTCAACCCGCAGGAGGGCAAGATGACCCTCGTCATCTCGGACGAGACGTACCTGGCGCCAACGCTCAAAATCTTCTGGGAGCGGTTTGGCAAGGAAAAGGTCGAACAGCCCGACCGGTTCACCATAATCCTGTATGAAGTTCCGGCATCACCTGCCGAGATAGAAGAGATCATTGTTGCCGATCCGAGCGAGTCGCTCCACAAGGACCTCATCTACGCCCTCCGGTGTATTGCTCCCGAGGGTTTCCGGCTCCGGAGCGAGATTTTTACAACGGAGAAATTCATCTTCGTGGCCAGCGAGGACACACTTGCTGAAGACATCGATTCGCTCGTCAAAGCGAAGTTTGCCCTGATGGGCGAGGTACCGCCATGACGCTGGTACCGGTCACCTACAAGGGCGGGATCTTCCAGCACGACGTTGTCGTTGACCTGATCGAGGACCTAGGCGGGTACGTGGTGCAGAAGCACCTCATCGCCCAGGAAGTCGTACTCCAGTGCTTTGTGCCCCGTGAAGATATCGAACTGATCCGCGAGATCTCACGACCCCTTTTCGGGGAAGTGACTGATTCACCACTTGTGGGAACGGAGATCGCTATCGTCAGCATGAGTCTTGAGATCCACCACCTCCCTCATCCCTCTTGCGACATCGCAGAATACGTACGCCGGCTCGGCGCGAAAAGCAACATGGTGAGCCTCGCCCGGGGCCCGGGCAAGAGGATCGCCAGCCTGAATGATGAGGAGCGGGACGTGATCAACGAGCATGACATCGCAGTTTACCTCATGGGCAATTTCGAGACCTGTATCGAGTACAAGATCCCCACGCTCCGGCGGGGAATCGATGTGCCAATCGTGCTCTGCGGGGGGCCGGATATCGAGATCCTCAAAAAGATCACCGACCCGCCGATGGACGGCTATGTCGGGAATGTCGGGCGGTTCATGCGGAGGACCAAGGAGGCTGATCAGCTGGACAAGCTGGACGAGATCGTGGCCGAGATCACCCGGGTGCTGGAGAAGAAGCGCGAGGAGATCGCAAAGGACCCCCTCTCGGTTGCCCCGGCCCGCCTCATGGGCCTGATCCGGGAGAAAGTGCCTGCCATCCTGGACGTGACCTCGCCAACTCCCCTCACGGTCCAGATGGCAGGGCTCCGGGTAAAGCTGCCTTACGATACGTTTGCCGCGGACCTCAGGAAGATCGAAATCGAGGACGGGATCACGCTGGGTGATGTTGCCGACGTAGTCCCCTCACGGATGCGGGATTATATCCTTGTGCGGATCCGGCCGTTCTCTGATACGAACACGGTGGTATGATGACACGGTCAACAAAGGATGAGTTCGAAGAGCGCCTCGCCCATATCGTGGAGCAGGGCGCAGAGGTTACGGCTGACGAGTGGATGAAGGCGATCGAGGTCGAGTACGGCAAGGTGCCGCTCATCTTCAAGCGCATGGGGGAGCGCCCCGAAGTGCTGATCTCCCACCTGCTCTACAAAGGGACCGTTGCCCAGACAAGCCCGCTCGACCCGAAGTATGTGGAGCTGATCAGTATGGCGGTGGGGGCGGCCCTCAAGTGTCCTCACTGTACCGGTTACCACATGACTGCAGCGCTCCGGATGGGCGCAAGCAGGGAAGAGGTCCTTGAGGTGATCCTGCTCGCAGGCATGATCTCCAACTCCTCGGTGCTCGCCAATGCTTACCGTATTGTCGACGAGAAGATGGAGAAGTGCGTGCCGTGCGAGTCAAGGTTGCGCCGGTGAGGAAGAAGGGGCAGACGCGGGGTCCTCAGAAGCGGGCGGCGGGGAAGAAGTAAGCCCGGGTTCTGGTTTAAGGGAATTTTTCTTTTTTCCGGAATTGTTTATTGTTCGCTGGGCAGGGGCTGATGGAAATTTTTCATGCTTATCTTCTGCCGCAAGGGTAGAGCGTTTTTTCACCGTTCAAACCGGGGACATACGGTTTATACCATTTTTTATTGATGCCGATAGAATGATCCCCGCGGTTATTCGTGATAAACCCACGCAATTGAAACCGGCCCAAAAAACGAACAACATTTTTCTCATTATAAAAATCATCATCATTGTACACTACCGATGTCCGAAGAGAACGAACGCCAGACCCGGAAGAAGCGGATCGATCCCTTACTGAAAGCAGCAGGATGGAATATCGTCCGGTTCGAAGAGGGGATGGATCTCTCATCCTACAACAACACCGCTCTCGAAGAATACCAGACAGATAACGGACCAGCTGATTACGCTCTTGTTGTCGACGGGAAGATTCTCGCGGTCATCGAGGCCAAGAAAGTTTCGCTTGGCCCGCAGAACGTCCTCACCCAGGCAGAGAGGTACTCCGAGGGGATTCCAAAAAGCCCGTTCAATTTTTCCGGATTCAGAGTCCCGTTCCTCTATTCAACCAATGGCGAGATTATCTGGTACCACGATGTCCGCAATCCCCTGAACCGTTCCCGCCAGATTACAAAATTCCACACACCTTCCGCTCTCGCTGAGCGGCTGAAGGAAAAATTCGATGATGCCTGTCAGCGGCTGGCGGATTGGGACAATGCTCATCCGATGATCCGCCCGTACCAGATCGAGGCGAACGATGCGATCGAACAGGGCATCCGCGACAGGAAACGCACCATGCTTGTCGCGATGGCGACCGGGACCGGCAAGACCTATACGATGGTCAATGAGGTCTACCGTCTGATGGAGTCCCGGGTGGCGAAGAGGATTCTCTTTCTTGTCGACCGCCGGGCTCTCGCGGCACAGGCCGTCAAAGCATTCGCGTCCTTCGAAGCCCGGCCGGGCCTGAAGTTCGACAAGGCTTACGAAGTTTACAGCCAGCGGTTCTTCAAAGAGGATTTTGAGGAGGAGGAGAAGTTCGATCCAAAGGTGATCCCGACTCCGTACCTGATGGATCCCAAGCCCGGCCATGCCTTTGTTTATGTCTGCACGATCCAGCATATACCCTATCCCGATTGCTTCGTACTCGCCGTCATCGACATGGCTTGCATTCCTTCCGAAAAAAGGCTTGATAAGCTGGAAGTAATCGAAATTGTATTCACTGACACTTCGTGAAAAATCGTCATTGTTTGCAAGGGATTCCGGAAGTTCGCTTGAAATTTTCTCGCCCAGATAGAAGGGGTATAACGAGAGGAAGCGGAACAGAATGTCTTTCCGTTTGATGTCACAGGCACAGCAACTGTAAAATGTTGAATCTGCTACGACACAGTCTCTCATTTCAGCTGCTCGCCATCAGATCTTCGTACCGGTCCTTGTCGATTAACCCTTTCTTTACAAGGCTGTCCGCCAGCCTTTTCTTTGATTTCCGGATCGATTCAAACACATCCGACTTCTTCTGATACTCCGGATACGTATCGTAGATGAGGAGCAGGAGTTCTTCCAGTGACAATTTATCATATAATTCCCGGACCATAGTCATCGCAGCAAGAATTGGTTCCATCTGGAAATTTGCTGAACTGGCAGTATAGAGCCGCTTGTACTCTTGTCTCCCGTGAGGAGTGAGTTCGACATATCCGCCGCTCAGCGTGTCGTGCCGGGCCGGAGGGGTATAGGTCCAGCAATCGATAAGATTGAAGGGACTCCGGATAACCTGCTGGATCTCTTCGGAGTACGGTCCGCGATAATGCGAGATGAAATTCATGAAATTTTTAATATCCGGATGAAAATTCCACAGGAAAAATGCCTCCTTTTCAAGATGGAGAAGGGAAATTTTCTGATCACGTGCACCTAACAGTAAAAGGATTAGATGTTCAAGTGCCCGTGATCTCGTATCCGTAGTATTGCGTTGTTGCATATTTTTTCATGACCGGTTATTCTGAATTAGTGAAATATATCCGTATATGAGTTTAAACCGTTTATGATAAAACCCCCGCTGGGCGGTGTGAAATTGATCGGGCTAACAGATTTTTATTTTTTCCAGCGTGAAATAGATAGACAATTCTCCCCCAGGAGAAAGGATCTTTTCCTACGCCACCATTCTTTGACAGTATAACGCGAGCTTGTCAACCATATCCCGTTCCTAAGTGGCGTGCGGAAACCGAGTGAGCGTTCGGTTGTGGCCTCAACGAAGCGTACTGAGGCGTTGACCCAGGCGGTGCTGGGGAAGGCGTTTGCGGGGAAGTTGTGACAATCCGGTACCTTCGCCGAAAAAAAACTTTCAGATGATATTCCGGGCCCTGAGATATGTGAGATATTCCTCGTAACTCTTCGTGCAGTCGATAAATCGCATCATCTCGTTCTTTGATTCGAAATGGAGCTGCTTGTACATTACCGCCAGCAGATCATCGGATATATCCTTCAGGTTCCCATGCTGACCGATCTTTGTCCGGACATTGGTAATTTCATTGTCCGAATTCTTCAGATAGAAATAACAATGGTCGCTCTTTACCCTGACAAAGCCCTTCTTCAGCGCAGCTTTTGAAAATTCGCGTTGCTTGATGGGCATGATCAAGCCTCTACCGTGAGCTCGCCAAACTTCGTGCGGTAGTCATTCAGCTCAAGATACGTCTGAAGATGTTGTTTGATCTTCCGTGATTTTTCCGACAGCTTCGCATCTTTGAAGGCGAGATACCCGACGATGAGAGACTCAAGGCTTTCCTTCAGCGAGGAAAGCGCCTGCTCGTATGTGCTTCCATATCCCTCCAGCGACAACTCCTCGTTCGCAAGGCACCAGTGATTGTCCTTATCATCGTAGGATACCCGGATAGCAACGGGCTGCCGGAACGTAAACTCGTCAAGAGAGTCCAGAGTGATCGAATTAAAGGACTGGATATCCTTGACAACTTCCATCTCCTTTAACCGGGCTCTTTTGCTCATAACACCATTCACTGTCACCGACGATTTGAAGAAAGCCCTGACATCCTTCTCCCAGTCTGCAGGATAATCGCATTTGATCGTTTCATTGTCAAGAGTCTTGATGGTAAAGGATCGCGGTTCGTCTCCCTTTATGCGGGTGATGACGCCTTTGATCTCGATCGCTGACTTCCGGTAATATTCGGAGATAAGACCTTCAATGTAAGCCTCGCGGTGTGAAGGTAAAACGATCGGTCTTTTAGGTTTTTTTGTATCGTAACCGACCTTCACATTGAATTTATTTTTCTTGGAAAGCAAAGCCCGGAAACTTTCAAGGAACCGGATAATCTGTGACGGATCCTCAAAGTCACGTTCAATCTTCTCGCGAAATTCATCAGTGTTTTCGATAAGTGAGTTGATGAGGTCCTGAAGATCAAAAACCATCTCATCGAACACAAGGGATTCCTTGAACAGTTCGGTTGTAAAATCGATAGGCTGAAACCCGACAGCCACACTGCCTTTATTGACATTCGTGAGATATAATTTGAAATCCGTTTTCGGATGTTCCCCATATTTTGTCTGTTGAAAGACATCGACAACCTTCTGGAGATTTGTCAAAAGTTTTCCAAAAGTGTATGCCTCGATCTTATGATCGGTGACTATCTTTCCATCGATAATGAGCCAAAATTTTTTGGTCTCATGTTCTGCCATAATTATTCATCCGCAGGTAAACTCATAAGTCTTCTTCTATAAATTTGGATCGACTGTTTATACCCGCCAAAATACTCTGAAGTATTTATCGTCTTAAAAGATCCAATTCAGATTTTGGATCCGTTAATGCAAGACTTCACCAATAGTTCGGATGAAAAATAATTATCGATGATCCGTCAGTATGGAGAACAGCACACCAAGTGCCGGTATCCCGATATACCAGAATACGACTCCCCAGAATCCAATCCAGATCAGGGTGCCCAACGGGCTAATTGACTGAAGAAAATTTTCCGGGAATGATAACCCACTCGTAAAATTGTGATAAATACTCAGGACCGAACTCAGGATATCCAGGTTTGTCCGCATAGCGTCAATGGTAGCAAACATCTGAAATATCGCGCCGATAATCTCGAAGGGAATTCTGATTAATGCCCAGAGTTCTCTCAAGAACAAATCCGCTATTGAAAATGCAATATCACAGACTATTCCTGTTAAAATGGCCAGAATCCCGCCGTGATATATTCTTGACATGCTCCTCCTGATTTTGATCTTTCGACCTTCTCCAAAAAATAAAATTTTTACCTGATCGCCCAGAGGATACTGATCCCGAACCCGCCAACTAGTATAAGCCATCCGATCGCGTTGCCCGCCATGATCAGTAATCCTCCAATCAGAATACCGGCTGCAGGACCTGTGCCTGCGCTGAGACCCATTTTTCTTCTCACCTCCCGAGTTTGTCAACTCCTTCGTTCCACTAGAGGGAGCCGGGAAAATCCTTCGTCGGGCACAAGCCTTTTGAACTGAAAAGATGATGAGTTGTTGTCAGCAAATTCATTCTTTTCAGCAAAGGCATGTGCGGGAGCTGAAGATCCCCGATCCTTTATTCACAGCCCAGTTGAGCTGCTTAGGTACTAGAGATCCCGCTATTTTTACTTAAAGTTTTCTACAGTATCCATCCAAAATTTGAATTATCTATCTATTCATTAATCGATTAATCAATCAATCTATTAATCAATCAATCAATGTCGTAAAAATTCTTGATTTGTACAAACAAAAAATAACAATCTTCATTACATTATTTTATATGTAATTAAGGAGTTTACTTTATTGGTAAGAATTTACCAATTGGTAAACTAAATTATAGAAATTAAAAGGTTTGAGAGGGAAAATGGGATGGCATTTGGTGAACGCATAAAATCAGCCAGGATCAATGCCGGGTTATCGCAGGAGGCGCTCGGGCAGAAGCTCGGCGTTACCAAGATGGCGATCTCGAAGTACGAGAACGGGGCCGTCGGGCCGAACTCGACAGTTCTTATCGCTCTTGCGAAGGCGCTCGAAGTCCGGCCGGAGTACTTTTTCCGGGCTTCCACGATCCGGCTTACGAAACCTGTATACCGGGCCCGGAAAGCATTGTCTCCGAAGGATGAAACGCAGATCCTTGGGAAGACCTCGGACTGGCTAGAGCGGTACCTCGCAGTCGAGGAGATTACCGGATCGGAAAAACCGCTTGATCTGCCGGATCCCGAATCCTGCCGTGTTTCCTCGATCGACAAGATCGAAGACGTCGTCGTCCGGGTCCGTGAGGCCTGGAATCTCGGCCTCAACCCCATTGAAAACCTGATGGACGTACTGGAACAGCACGGGATCAAGGTCGGGGTTATCCAGGGCCCGGCAAAATTTGATGCGCTGACGATGAAGTATAACGATGAACACCCGCTCATCATCGTCAATAAATCCTTTCCCGGGGACCGGCGACGCCTCAGCCTCGCCCATGAACTGGGACACCTGCTCCTGAACCTTGACGAAGGGATCGATGAAGAGGCAGCTGCCTTCCGGTTTGCAGGCGCATTCCTGATCCCCCGACAGGCAGTAGTGGCGGAGCTCGGCCCGAAGCGAAGGATGCTCGACTTACGGGAGCTCTATGTCCTCAAACACAAGTACGGAATCAGCATGGGTGCGCTGATCTACCGGGCCCGGACCCTGAATATCATCTCAGAAGCGGCAGCAGACCGGCACTGGATCGAGATGAGATCCCACGGCTGGCACCTGGAGGAACCCGGTAAGCCGGTCGAACTGGAGATCCCGACCCAGTTCGAACTTCTCCTCCTCCGGGCCCTGACCGAACACAAAATATCACAGTCCCGGTTCAATGAACTGAAAGGAGACGACTCCCCCCTGTTAGCCGTGCCGTGCCAGTGAGGAGCGAGAATGAGCGTGAGACCATGCTGTATCGATGCGAATATCCTTTTCGATTTCTTAGCCGGGGATATCTTCGATACACTGTTTCTCCTTCCATTTGACTTCCACACCTCCGATATCGTCGCGTATGAGATCTCCGGATCGTATTCTGAAAAACAGCTTGCCTCGTTAGGACTCAAAATTCTGGCACTCAATGATACCGAGGCCCAGGAAATACTCATTCTGCAAGAGGATCACATCGAACTCTCTGTTGAAGAT
>NZ_JBAVIG010000078.1:0-88127 GCF_049686655.1 Methanoregula sp. | reverse complement strand
TGGGTAAAATACTATAAATAGCCTGTTAATCGCACGTAATAATCCTTAAGTCATTCAAAAATGCCAAGTGTATTCCATAAATAATACTTATGGAGTACTTTTTATAGCGCGGGCTACCATAGGAGTTTGTCGCTAGGTGATTGGATGAATGAGATCTACCTGTTGCTTCTTGCCATCGTAGGGGTGTTTTCTGTCGGGTGCAGTATTGGTCTCCTCGGTCTGGGGACCATGATAGACCGCTACCCGGTTGGGGACGAATCGAGACGCGAGCGGAGCCTTGCAAGCCCGATCGAGTCCACACGTATCGCAGTAGTACTCTTCTGGACACTCTTTGTGATCGGCGTCTGGGGGATCTCCCTTGAGACACGGTTTGGCCTGATCCTCGGCATCACCACGCTCTTTGCGATCTGCCTGTTCATGTTCACAGCACTTGCGTTCTCTTTTGCCGTGCTCAGCACCATGCGGCAGAAGAAACGCAGGAGCGATATCCCGGTAGTCCAGGTACGTACAGAGGACGAGGTGATCGCGATCACACAGTCGGCAGGAAAGCCATCGGTTGTGTCCCGGAAGCGGTACGATAAACCTGTTCCTGCCATCATGCTTGGCGCGATGCTGAAAAAAGAGTGAGATTATCCGAAGATCTTTTTTGACTGTTCGAGAGCATCGATTGCAGGCAGTTTCTTGCCGGTCAGGAATTCAATACAGGCCCCGCCACCGGTTGAGATGTGGGTGAAGTCCTTCTCAATCCCGAGCTTGTCGATGACGGCTGCAGTATGCCCGCCACCGACCACCGAGAACTCCACTTTCGAGGCCGCCTTAAGGAGTTCGTAGGTGCCGGTAGCGAAGTCAGCATCCTCAAAGACACCCGCCGGGCCATTGAAAACCACGGTTCCGGCTTTCCTGATGGTCTGGACAAGTGAGGTAACGGCATCCATACCGAGGTCGAGGACCGGGGCATCATCGGGGATCTTATCTATGGGATATTCAACGCGGTGGTTATCCTGCCGGACAGCGACCGACTCCGGCATAACAACGCGATCCTTGTATCGGGAGAGGATCTCTTTTGCCTTCTGGATCTCCGGCTCATATTTGAGCTGGGTAATCAGCTGCGTAGAGGGCTTGCCGATGTTGTGGCCGGCAGCGATCAGGAAGACATTGGCGACAACACCGATCACGATCACCTGGTCCGCAATCCCGTTGTCCAGCACGTGCCGGGCAACATCGATCGAATCGTCCACCTTGGTTCCGCCGAGCACCATGCAGACGGGACGGGGGGCGCCCGAGAAGACCCGCGAGAGGTGAGAGACCTCCCTCTCCATGAGGAGCCCGCCTGCTGACCGCATGACGAGCGGAAGGCCGACAACCGTTGGCTGCGATCGGTGGGCAGTACCAAAGGCGTCGTTGACAAACACGTCTGCCATGGAAGAGAGTTTTTTTACGAGGTGAGTTTTCTTGGCTTCTTCCGGTTTCAGGGTCAGGTTCTCTTCGGCATTGAACCGGACATTCTCAAGCATCAGCACCTGGCCTGGCTTCATGGCATGCACAGCCTCCCGGGCATGGCTTCCGAAGATGCTGTCCACGTAGAGGACCGGTTTTCCGAGGAGCTGTTCCAGTTTCTCCGCGTGGGCTTCGAGAGTGGTGAAGTCTTTCTTTCCCGGGCGGCTCTGGTGGGTTACGATCACAACACGGCTCTTCTCAAGGGCACGGATGGTAGGCAGGTGCTCCCGGAAACGTTTGTCATCGAGAATAAGGTTAGAGGTGGGATCGATGGGAGAGTTGAGATCGAGCCGGAGGAGAACGGTCTTTCCCTCGGCTCCCAGGTCCATGATGGTTCCAATCGGCATCCATACCACCAAAAATGGTTATGCGGTATTCCGGGATTTAATCTTCTTCATCCGGAACAGTTCTTCCCTTTCCATCTCGTCAAGACGCATCTTGATGAAATCACGGGCTTCCGTGAGCTCGGGGATGACCTTGAACTCCAGGGCGTTGACCCGGCGCTTTGTCTTCTCGATCTCGTCGAGGAGCCGCTTCATGGTGGTCTCGATCTCCGCGCTCTCGATGATCGCCTCGACCAGCTCCTCGAACGAGGAGGCGGTCTCATCGATCACCGTAGACGTGCCGAGCACGCCATAGCCGCGGTCGGCGAGGGTCTTTCTCACCTTCGATGACTCAATCTGGGGGACGATGACCCCCATGATATTCTTGCTCTTGAGGGTAATCTGCGGGACCTCTTTGACAGAGAATGCCGCGGATTTTACCCCAATTGCTCCCTCAACGGTGTTTGCAATCGCCATCATCTGGACGGCGTGTTCATATTTCCTGAGGAGATCACCCCGGGTGTCCTTTGCTTCTGCCAGAACCTTGAAAAACTCCATGATCAGTCCATCGCGCTTCATCTTGAGGATCTTATAGCCACGCTGGGAGAGCTGGATCTTCCGCTTGAGGTTGATCAGTTCCGAGCGGGTTGGCTTGATATCGCGCAGCGCCATGGATTTTTTACTCCTTCTTTGCACCAGTGCGGAATTTCGGGTGGTACTTGTTGATCAGGTCACGGTCGATACGGGTCAGCTGCTCAACAGGCAGGGTAGCGAGGAGGTCCCAGCCGAGGTTCAAGGTATCCTCGATGGTCCGGTCCTCGTCATATCCCTGGCGGACAAACCGGTTCTCGAAGAGATCGGCAAAATCGAGGAGCAGCCGGTCTCGCTCGGAGAGCGCGTCCTTACCAACGATTGCCACGAGGCCGCGGAGATCGTTGCCTTCCGCATATCCTGCATACATCTGGTCGGAGACCTTCTTGTGGTCCTCACGGGTCTTCCCCTTCCCGATACCAAGGTTCATTAACCGGGAGAGCGAGGGCAGCACGTTGATGGGCGGGTAGATGCCCTTGCGGTGCAGTTCGCGGTTGACCACGATCTGGCCTTCGGTAATGTAACCGGTCAGGTCGGCGATCGGGTGGGTGATATCGTCACCGGGCATGGTCAGGATCGGGATCTGGGTGACGGAGCCCTTCTGGCCCTTGATCATACCGGCACGCTCGTAGAGGTTGGCAAGGTCCGTGTACATGTATCCCGGGTAGCCACGGCGACCGGGGACTTCTTCACGAGCCGCACCGATCTGGCGGAGCGCTTCACAATAGTTGGTCATATCCGTCAGGATGACGAGCACGTGCATACCGAGCTCGAAAGCAAGGTATTCGGCCGTGGTCAGGGCGAGACGGGGCGTGATGATACGCTCGACGGCCGGGTCATCTGCAAGGTTGAGGAAGACAACCGCTCGCTCCAGCGCACCGGTGCGCTCGAAGTCCTGCATGAAGTAGTTCGCTTCTTCCTTGGTGATACCCATTGCAGCGAAGACTACCGCGAAGTTCTCGGTAGAGCCGGGCACCTTTGCCTGGCGGGCGATCTGCAGCGCAACATTGTTGTGCGGGAGACCTGCACCCGAGAAGATCGGGAGTTTCTGGCCACGGACAAGGGTGTTGGTCCCGTCGATCGTGGAGATACCGGTCTGGATGAAATCCGCAGGCATGCCCCGGGCGTACGGGTTGATTGCGGCACCGTTGATGTCGAGGCGCTTCTCCGGGACTATGTCCGGGCCGCCGTCGATAGGCTTACCGCCACCGGACAGGATACGTCCGAGCATGTCCTTACCCACGGGCATCTTGATGGTCTCGCCGGTGAACCGGACGCCGCTGTCTTTCCCGATACCGGCAGTGGTCTCGAAAATCTGGACAACGACGAGTTCGTCGCTTGTGTCGAGCACCTGGCCGCGCTTGGTTGTGCCGTCGGCAAGGACTATGTTCACGAGTTCTCCGTAGGCAATCGGCTCGGTCTTTTCGACAAAGACGAGCGGCCCGGCAATCTTGCTTATCGTCCTGTATTCCTTCATGCTGCCGACCTCAGTGCACTGAATTCATCGTCCATCTGTTTCATGATCTTCGCCAGTTCAGGCTTGTAGTCCTTGATGAACTTGATCTGGGCCAGCTCGTTCTTAGCCTTGACCGCGTTGATCTGGGCCGGGCTGACACCGGCAAGCTGGGCTGCGTATGCCAGTTCGGCGAACGTCTTGATCGCTTTCATCATATCGTACTGTTTCTTCATGTCACAGAACGTGTCGACCGAGTCGTATGCGTTCTGCTGGAGGAAGATCTCACGGATCATACGGGCGACCTCGATCGTTACCTGTTCTGATTCGGGCAGGGCATCGGAACCGACAAGCTGCACGATCTCCTGGAGTTCTGCCTCTTTCTGGAGGACTTCCATGGCCCATGACCGTATCTTGTTCCACTCGGGTGAAACTTCTTTGTCATAATAGTCGTGGAGGGCTTCGAGGTACAGGGAGTACGAGTTCAGCCAGTTGATGGCCGGGAAGTGCCTGCGCTGGGAGAGTTTGGCATCCAGCGCCCAGAAGACCTTGACAATACGCAGGGTGTTCTGGGTGACCGGTTCCGAGAAGTCCCCGCCGGGCGGGGACACGGCACCGATGACAGAGACCGAGCCGCGGGCCCCGTTGAGCGTCTTGACCAGGCCTGCACGCTCGTAGAACTCCGAGAGCCGGGCTGCAAGGTATGCCGGGTATCCTTCTTCTCCGGGCATCTCTTCGAGACGCGAGGAGATCTCACGCATCGCTTCTGCCCACCGGGAGGTTGAGTCTGCCATCAGGGAGACATCGTATCCCATGTCACGGAAATATTCTGCGATCGTGATACCGGTGTACACCGATGCTTCACGGGCTGCCACCGGCATGTTGGACGTGTTTGCGATGAGCACGGTCCTCTCCATGAGCGGTTTACCGCTCTTCGGGTCTTCGAGGTGCGGGAATTCCGTAAGAACTTCCGTCATCTCGTTGCCGCGTTCTCCGCAGCCGATGTAGACCACGATCTCTGCATCAGACCATTTCGCGAGCTGCTGCTGGGTAACCGTCTTGCCGCTCCCGAACGGGCCGGGAATTGCGGCGGTCCCGCCTTTTGCAATCGGGAAGAGACCGTCGAGGATACGCTGACCGGTGATCAGCGGGATCGTCGGGTTCATCTTCTCTTTTACGGGACGGGGGACACGGACCGGCCAGCGCTGGATCATCGGGTACTCGCGGCCATCGTCAAGAATACAGATGATTTCATCGACCGTGAAGTCTCCGCTCTTGATCGTCTTGACCGTTCCCGGCTTCGCATTCGGAGGCAGCATGACCTTATGGACGATGTTGGTCTCCTGCACTTCGCCGAGAATCGCACCAGGTTCGACCTTGTCACCGGCCTTGACGAGCGGCTTGAAGGTCCACTTCTTCTCATGGGAGAGACCGGGCGCCGATACACCGCGCTCGATGAAGTTGCCCATCTTGTCGACGAGCACCGCAAGCGGGCGCTGGATACCGTCATAGATACTGGTAAGCAGGCCGGGCCCGAGTTCGACTGCAAGGGAGAGTCCGGTGTTCGTGACAGGTTCACCGGGACGGATACCCGAGGTATCCTCGTATACCTGGATGATGACGTTATCGCCCTGGATCTTGATGACTTCTCCCATCAGCGCTTCTTTCCCGACCTTCACCACATCGTACATGTGGGCGTCAAGGTTGACTGCCGTTACGACAGGGCCGGCGATTCTTTTCAGAACCCCGTGTTTCTCTTCTTTTGCTTGTTTGTTCTTTACTTCCACAGATCAACACCCACCGATCTCTTGATTCTCTCTCTCATGGACAGGCCACCTTTCTCCTCGCCGCCGATAGCAATCACGGTCGGTTTCACCGAATTATCCAGTGTGGCGCGGAGCCTGCGGGGGATCTTCTCCATATCACTGCTGTTGAGGACGAGAATCCCTACCTCGCCGTCCTGCAGCACACGGGTGATGTACTCGTTGAGCTTCTCATCATTCTCGGCAGCATACGTCTTGCGGATGCCTGCCAGCCGGAACCCGAGGATGAACTCACTGTTGCCGATTACTGCGATCTCCATTTACATCACCAGGTATTCTGCGATCTTCTCCGAGGGCAGCTTCGATTCCTTGCCGCGGGTAAGCGCCCGCAGGTTGAAGACCTCGTACTTCTTCTTCTCAAGGTAGACGAGGATCGGGTGGATGGAGAAGGGATTGCGCTTGGACATCTTCTCCATCTGCTCTATCTGCACCCGGGTCAGCCTGACCTCGATGTCGTGCATGGCCTTATGCCCTTTGAGCTCATCGAGCAGCGCATGCAGGCTGTCGCTCCGGATCGTTGCCTTAATCTGGTCGATGAATTCGTTCTGGTCCTTGATTGCATTCAGGTTTGCAAAATCCGTTGCAGACAGGGACCCCCCGGTGATAAACATCTCCCGGACATCCTCTGCCCCGGTATCCGCCCGCAGCCTAAAGAGGGTCTTTACATTCCTGATGTTTATCTCCAGCTGGATATAGGAGAGGAACGATGCCCCGCCCTTGATTCCTGCCTTTGCATCGCCGATGATCTCCGCATAGAGATCCTTGTAGAGTTCATTCTCCATCCGGGAGAAGGACCCGCTCTCTTTTGCAGCCGGGTATTCCTGTGCAAGCACGGGGTACATCCGGTGACCCTTTAATAGCTCGATGATCCGGTCGTTGCTGTCCTCGGCGAGCAGCCGGTCGAGCATTACCTTGTCCAGGCTGCCAGCCGGAATCAGGATCTCCTTGATCCGCCCGGTCTTCTCGCCCTGCACCCTGCCACGCAGGATTGTCAGGACATTCTGGATGTCCCAGCGACGGAGGTATGCCCGGGTAAATGCCTTGAGCGTGCCCGGGGTGATCTCCTGGATCTTCTGGTATTCCTTTGCCAGGTTCCAGCTCAGGGCAACTTCCACGAGGTCCATGCCTTTGAACGTAGTCCCGAGTTCGTCGATTTCCTGTTTGTATTCGGTCTCCTCGATGACACGGGTGATCTCCGGGATACTCATGTTGAGCATCCGCATGTACTCCTCACGCGGGAGGAGCTTTGCCTTCCTCACCCGCATCCTGGTACAAACGTAGATGTACGGTGCTGAAATATTCACACCCATACCTGTACCTCCTTACCCGAACAGGATATCCGACGCATCCTTCAACCCGGATTCCCACACCTTCATAAGGAACGTGCGGTAGCTGTAATCAATCTGCAACTCGGCGCCCGCACCCTCGATCAGAAGACCGCCATCGATTGCGACCGGCGCCCCGACCGCGAATACTGCAAACTCCGGGTGTTCGGCAATAACCGCCTTTGCGGCTGCAACATCCCGGGCAGTGCAATAGATGGTCCCGGACGGGATCTCCTTTTTTGCCTCGGTGAGGAGCTTCTTGATAGCTTCCCGATGGAAACTTTCAGGGAGGCTGGCAATCTCCGACCGGGTCGTTTCGTAGACCTGGTCAAGAAGGGCCTTCTGCGTATTGAGCAGTTCGCGCTTGACCAGCAGATTTGCTGCAGAGACATCCTGGCTTACAAGATGTGTTGCCTGTTTCGCGACTTCCTCTTCTGCGGCAAGCTTGATCTCCCCTGCACGCTTACTGGCGGCTGTGAGAACAAGATCGACTTCCTGTTTCGACTCCTGCCGTATCCGGTCCGCTTCTTTCCTGCCGTTTTCCCTGATCTCTTCGACTACTGCTTCCAGTCCCATTGTCCTCTCCTTTAGAACAACAGGAGGAGGCCGACGACGAGACCGAAGATGACGATGGTTTCAGGGATAACGGTGAAGAGGAGACCCAGACCGAAGAAGTCTTTGTTCTCTGCAATTGCACCGACTGCTGCTGCTCCGATACCCATCTCGGCCACACCGGTACCCACGCCGGTAAGTCCGACGGCGAGACCTGCGCCGATTGCCTTCATTCCCATCTGCGATGCCTGGATTGATGCGAGATCTGTTGCCGATACTGCTACTGCTGTTGCTGTTCCTGCGTCTACCATAATTTATTCCTCCGTAAATCTGCGTTTCATTCCGAATGGAACGTACCTTTTGCCTCCACCCTTGTAGAACTTGGTGAAGAATTCGACATAGTGCAAACGAATCGAGTGAAGCCCTCCACCCAAGATGCCCAGTGCGGTGTTGAGCGCATGCCCGAGCAGGAAGATCACGATACCGACAAGGATCATGACGATTCCGACGATGGAGAGACTCTTGAGACCCGGATTGATGAACATTCCGATCGACATGTAATTGACGACCATTGCGATGGCCACCGACGACAGGCCGACCGCAACGAGACGTGCATAGGAAAGGACATGGGATATGATGGTGGGCAACTCGACCACTTCAAGGATCGAGTCCCTGGCGATACATCCCACGCCAATAAGGATGAGTACTGCTCCGGAAACGGTCCCGACATTCAATGCGGCTGCAACCGCCGGAAGCCCGGTGAGATTGGGCATATACGGCATGGCAACATTGGACCAGATGCCGATGACCAGCCCCCACATGACCGCAAGCCAGCCGAAGTTTGCCATCACGGCCTTGATACGGTGTTCGCCATGGTCCTGTTGTGCATGGTTGTACATACCGAGCACCCTGCCAAGCGTGATGTGCAGGATACCGATCCAGATCGACATGATCATGAGTGCAGGAATTGCCGGGCCTGCACCGCCTTCCGCACCGCCGCCGATCAGCAGGTGCCTGGAGAAGATGATCGGGCTCCACGGGAGCTCGAATCCGAGGAACTCGGAGAAGAGCAGGCCGAAGATGATGCTCGATATGCTGGCATTCCGGAGTACACTTATGAACTGAACCCCTTCTTCGCCTTTGATAAATTTCCGCAGGCCAAAGCACATGACAAGAAGGATCAGGCCATACCCGACATCCCCGAGGATCATACCAAAGAAGATCGGGAATACGATGGCAAGCATCAGCGTCGGATCCACTTCCGTATAATTCGGTCTCGAATAGACATCCATCAGCATCTGTGCGGGCTGTGCAAATTTCGGGTTATTGTACTCGACAGGCACGGCATCGTGTTCCGGATCAATCGGTACAACGGTGACAAAAATCCTGCCGCCGGTTACCCTGACAAGGGACTCGCTCACTTCATCAACCTTGTCAGTTGGGATCCAGCCTTCTGCAACGAAGGTCTGCTTTGTGGTCGCAAACCGGAGCGGGGCTTCGGTCTTCTCCACTTCAGCTTTTAAGAATTCCTCACAGGCGACCAGGAACCCGGCGTGCTGTTGTCTGACGGCATCCAGTTTCCCGTTGATGTCAGCAATCTGTTTTGCAAGGTCCGCGATCTGCCCGGTATAATAATCGATGCGTGCCTGCGGGGCACCCGTCTCATCGGGGACAGGGACTGCCTGGAATGCGGCTGCCTGCAGGGCCCGCTCCACCTCGCTGCGCTGCCCTGATGCGACAACCACGACAAGGAAATTCTTTTCTTTGCCTTTGGAGAAGAACTGCTCACACGGGACAGGGAGCACAACCTCGCCCGTGACATACCCGGCATATACGGTGAAACCCGCATAACCCCGGAACAGTTCAAGCTCGGCAGGAATGTTGAGAAACGGCGTGATCTCGGTGATCTTCTCTTCGGACTCTTTTGACCGGATCTCAAGTTTCGAACGTCTCTGGGTCAGTTCCCCGACCTCGCGTTCAAGACCCGGAAGATCACGTTCGATCTGAGTCCGGAGTGCGGACCGTGAAGACCGGGCTGTGGGCTCCATGTCATCGCCGCGGATGGCAATAGCGTTCTCGATAGCCCGGATCTTCAGCAGGTCGCCTGACGCTTCGCTTGCACTTGAAAGAGGCGTACCGATCCTGAAGCCCTCATAGCCTTCCGCTCCTGCTTCCACAAACTCCTCGATGTGGAACAGGTGGTGGTGGTAGAGCTCCGCTATGACCGGGCCCATCTGGTCCCGGGAAGCGGCGATGAGGATCCGGCTCATCTGCTTAGGCTTTAACATGCAGCTGCTCCTTAAACCGCAAAACCAGCAGCTGCACCGCCTTTGGAAGGTTCTGTTCGCCCTTCTGTTTCAGTGCTGCTGCGCGCTGGTTACCGCCTTTGATGATTTCAGCGTGCTTAAGTGCCGCCTGGTGCCGTGCTTCTTCCAGTTTCAGCTTTTTGTACTGTTCTGCATTGCTCTGCGCTTTCGTTACCAGATTGTCAGCTTCAAGCTCGGCCTCTGAATGTCTCTTCTTTTTCTCTTCCTGGGCCTTGCTGATCACTGACTGGTACTCTTCTTCAGCTTTCTTGATGTCTCTTAGGACCTCAGTCTTCATCCAACCCTCCTCTCACGGCAGTACAATAGTAGGTGAAAAAAACCATATATGTATTGTCATTTTCGATCAAACTGGTGATCCCTAAGGGAAAACACAGCAATTTCTCCCGGAAATCAGGAGAATTCGGTTAATATCCGGGATTTTACATAATGGGGAATAATATTTCCGGGGAGACCGGAAATTTGTATGGCACCGGGAAGCCCCTTTAAGGTTATTCCGGCCAGCTCGTCGCCGGAACAGACAAGGTGCTGTTCCGGGTGTGTTCCCCGCTGGATCGAGCAGCTGGTGATGATCTCCGGCCAGACCGACACGAGATAAGAGAAACGCCGGCATCCGGGATGGTTTTTCGGCAAGACGATCAGGGGCATGTGGTATGTCCTGATAAACTCTGCCAGCATGATCGCCGGTTCTATGGAACCGCCTTCGGGTGCTGATACCACCACGAGATCATCGGGTTCAACCGTCTGGCAGTATTCCATTTCCGGGGTCTCTATGCAAAGACCGAACCGGGCATTTACTTTCGCAGCCAGTAAAAAAGAGTGTTCGCCGCTGACGAGCAGGAACTCATCCTCCAGAGGGTGGATCATATTTCCGTAACGTTAGCCGAATCGCAGTTCGGGCAGATGGGTTTTTTGTTCGGGTTGATGTGAGGGAATTTTTCCTCGCAGTCATTGCAGCGGTAGTTCTTAACCTTCACCCGGTCGTCATCGAAATTCAGGTCCCCGGTAGGGCCTCCCCCGACAGTGCACATATGCTCTCACCTCACTACGACATCTTCATGTGAAGATTTAATGGTATCTCGCAGAGTGTATAAAAACCCGGTCTCTTCACATTACAGAGCAACGAGAACGAAATTGAATGCCACAAGGGATATAATGAGGAGGACACACGAGTGTTTCACCCCCGCTGCAAGTGAGGATTCACCCATCTGGCCGGCGATGAGACCGGAGAACAGGGCCTGGATTAGGCAGGCGTGGTACAGTAGCCGGCCAAAGGTTACTGTAGGGATGGATCCGATGCCTGCAAGTGGCCCGGCTGCGGGAATTCCTTTAGTTGAAATGTTTGCAAGGACAGGCAGGAACTGCGTGGTCAGAACAGCCACCACAAAGAGGAAGACAAAGAACGAAAGGTACACGATTGCCGTGTAGATGAACATCTCAGAGAGGCGTTCCCTCTTCAGGACTTCGCTCATCTTCGCATCGCTCGAGGCAATGGAGAGCACTTCCCCGATCTGTCCGCTCATCTCACTCGCCTTGGTAATGAGTGTCACGGTACGGGCGATTGAGGGCGTGCTTACGCGCTCTTCGAATCTCATCAGCGCCTCAGTGAAGTTCGCGCCCCATTCCATATCCCTCTTGATCCGGCGGATCTCGTAGCTGAGGAGCCCGAGGTTTGTGTTCACCATGATCGCAATTGCCTGTGCAATGGTCAGCCCGACCTGGTTGATACCGGACATCCGCTCCAGGAAATCCGGGATCAGGGACTGGATACCGAGTACTTTCCGGGACCAGATCTCGTAGAAGATTGCATAGGGAATCAGGATCATCAGGACCGCGATGACAACATGGGAATCGACTACACCGATGTAGGTCTCAACGTCATGGTAACGAGGGACCTCCACGAATACGAGGATGAGGTAGATGATGGCCGCGGGAACGGTGATAAAGAGGGTGTGGTTGACATTGCTGATGAAACTCTCAAGCGGGTGACGAAGGTGGTGGACGAATGATCGCAGGCGATCGTACTTTTTCAACTGTTCAAAGAGAGGCTCTTCGTTACCTTTCTGAACGATGGTGACATCCGCATATGTATGGAGCCATTTGGTCCTGACATACCGTTCCGTCTTCTCCCCCTTGATGGAGATGAGATCAATGAGCAGGATGAAGACCAGGGATCCGATCGGCATGATCGCATAGGTTACGAGAGATAGCTGGAGTACCGCCTGTCCGCCCATCATCCCCATCACTACCATGATGATGATCAGGAAGAGGGGACCGGCAACAAAGAGGGTCACATACGATTCGGCGACAATGGAAAGGACATTGAGGAACTGCCGCTGCTCAAAGCGTGCCTCTTCCTGGTACAGCCTGACCCGCATGGAGAGGAACCCGGCCATGTCCCCGCCACTCTCGATCACTGAAAGGAGATCCTCTAAGAAGGTCTTGAGTTTTTCCGAGGGGGTGGTTTCCGATAAGTGGCGGATCGCCGTGACCACATCATACCCGAAGAAATCTGCATCCCGGACGATCTGCCGGAACTCCAGGGCCACCTCCCCGTAGATGTTCGACCTGTCTGAAAGGGACCGGAAGATCGTCATCAGCTGGGCGCCGCCCCGGCGCATGGCATACATGTAGGCCACCGCGTTGTGCAGGGTCAGGTTGATCTTGATGGACCGGTTGTTCTTCTCGATCCCCGGGACTTTCAGCAGCAGGACGTAACCGATGTAGGTACCTGCAAAAAACGAGAAGAGAATGATAATTGCCTGGATATAAACGGCAGGATAAATTGCGTTGAAGATAACCGGCATCTGGAGATTGAACACATTCGATATGCCGGAACGGCCGGTCACCATCTGCAGGGAGACAAAGGCACTTGCAAAATACCCGATAACCGCAAACAGGATACCGGTGAGGAGCGCAAGCTTGATCGAACGCCAGAGGTACTGCTCAAGGGTCATCCCGACCCGGGCGGAGATCATGTCCGCGTGCAGACCGTGGTACCTCAGGGGATCTTTTTTTATCCAGCGGTACAGGTAATTTCTTACGATCATCGGAGTACCTTGCGCAGGTCGTCGATATTGGAGAGGACGGATTTCGCATCGATATGGTACGCGTGGAAGAGAGATGCCACCGAGATGTAATCCATGATGCTTTGTTTTTTCATCGCGTTGAGGATGGAGATGCGGAGGGTGATCTCGCTTTCCAGCTGTTCCCGGGTCCAGCCCCTCTTCTCGGTGATATCTGCATATATCTGCGATCTGCCGGTATAGCTGAAAACGTCGCGGACCGGGTCGTACACGAAGACGTTGTTGACCCGCAGGTTGCCGGTCGAGGGATCGATACCTGCGATCTCGACCACTTCCTGGACCCTGCGGACGCGTTCAGTGCCGTGGTAGATCAGGCCCTGGACGCTGATGATATTCAGGGCCTGCATCATGTTCCGGGGGACATTCAGGGGTTCACTCTCAAGCCGGTGGATCGCGGCATCCACACTGCCTGCATGCATAGTCGAGAAGGTGGTATGGCCGGTGTTCATCGCCTGGAAGAGCGTCTGGGCCTCGACCCCACGAACTTCCCCGACAAGGATGAATTCGGGCCGTTGTCGCATCGCTGCCCGGAGCAGGTCGAACATGTTAATTGCGTTTCCCCCCTCGGTCAGTGCTTCCCGGGTGACGCTGGCGATCCAGTTGTCGTGGTAGAGCGTGATCTCACGCGTATCTTCAATGCTGACAACTTTTGCCACGGGCGGGATGAACAGCGAGACCGCATTTAATGAGGTGGTCTTCCCGGATGCGGTCCCGCCAATGAAGAGGAGGCTCTTGTTGTTCTCGATCGCCATCCAGAAGTAGACGAGCGACTCTGCATTGAACGTCCCGTTTTCCATCAGTTCGACAGGTGAGAAAGGCTCTTCCCGGAATTTACGGATAGTAAACGATGTACCCCGGGTCGTCACTTCTGTGCCAAGGGTCAGCTGCAGCCGAGACCCATCGGGAAGGGTCGCATCGATCATCGGAGATCCCGTGGAGATATGTTTGCCGGAGCGCTGGGCGAGCGTGATGGCAAGGGAGTGGAGGACTTCGGATTCGAAGGCGATGTTGGTCTTGATGTTCCTGTATTTCCGGTGATACAGGAAGAGCGGGATCTTGTTCCCGTCGCACGAGATATCCTCGAGCAGGGGGTCCTTCATGAGGGGGTCGATCCGCGACCAGCCGATGAAGTTCCGGATCAGGAAATACTGGAGCTTGAAGAGCGTGGAAGCCTCCAGTTCAAGGCCGTAATCGTCCAGAAGGGCCTGCATCTTTTCCAGGAGGATACGCTTCCGGTCTTTCCTGATCTCCTCTGACGTGAGGATCAGCACGTCCCGCAGGTCCTCGTGGAGCCGTTCGAGCAGCTCGTATTCAAAATCGGAGAGGGAGGGTTCGAAGAGGAGGTATTCCTTCTGGTTGGAGCGCCGGTTATGGGCAATGATGACCAGAGAGCGGCCGCGTTCCACCCAGTACTGGTCAACCTCTTCGTATCCGTCAGGGATCCGTACGTCGACAAGGGATCCGTCCCGTTCAAAATCGTACTCTTCAATCGATGATTTCTTCAGCCCTTTTATGAGGCGGAAATAATGGCGGTAGGTAGCGTCGGGTTTTCCAGGTTGCGGTAAAGCAGCTGCCGGTGCGGTTTCAATCCTGTTCTCAGGTTTCTCCTGGGGTGAAGGTTCCGTGGCGGACCCCGGTGGGGCCTGATCCTGCCCGCCCGTGGATGTGTCCTTCTTTAATGAATTTATGAAATCCGCTATCTGCATGACACGACGCTCCGTGAGATACTTTATGGGTTCTTCCGAATTATTATTCGGGGGAACCATTCTATATAATTATGGGTCATTCCGGTACATTTTCAGCCCTTTTTTATTTTTTCCTGACCATTCTGGTTATTAATCCTGCCCGGCAGATATATTTATCAGTTTAGTCCATGAGAGTTTTGTTGCAGACGCACCAGAGACAACGCTTCGGAGAACCCAGACATGCAGGAACGTACACCACAGAAAATGCCCACCGGGATTGCATCACTCGATCCCATTCTTGATGGCGGTGTCCCGCCGGGTTCACTGATCCTTCTTCTCGGGGACATCGGGGCCGGTAATTACGAATTCACCTATAGTTCGATTGTCAATACGCTGAATGCGATGAACGAAGTGGTTTCGGATAAGATCCTCGTACCCGGGGAAGTCCGGTATATCACGTTCACCCGGCTGAAAGAGGATGTGCGGCAGGAGATTGCCGGTTCCCTGCATGTCGACGGCCTTTCGGCGCTGGTTGAAAAGATACGTTTCGAGGATCTCTCCGAGCTCTATTTCGACAACAGCGTCGTACCTGACGAGTGGTACAGCCACGGGGATATCATTTCGAGGCTCCAGAAGCGGGCCAGTCACGAGAGCATACTGCTCCAGTTGGCAAATGTGATCAACGGCATACCTCCAGGCAGTCTCGTGGTCCTTGATTCGATCACTGATATTGCAACCCAGAGAACCCTCCCCAACATCTGGCATAACCTCACCGGATTCCTGAGAGGTCTCCAGAGGATCTCCAAGCAGAGGAACATCACCACGTACCTCCTGCTGAGCCGGGGAATTCTCGATTCTTCCGAGGAGCGTGAGCTTGCGGATATCGCTGACGCCGTCCTCCTCTTCAAATGGGAGGAGACGAGCGGTGCGCGCCGGCAGCGGGTGATGTACTTTGAAAAGTTCCGTGGTGTCATGCCTCACCTCGAAGAACGCGACCTGGTGAAATTTGCCGTGCGGATCTCCACCACTGGCGGATTTGAAGTGAGCAATATCCGGGTGGTCATATGAACGGGGAGCGTGTCAAGATGGGGATCATGGGTCTTGACGATATGCTGGGGGGCGGGCTTATCCCGGGAAGCATCTGTTCCATCATCGGCACCTACGGTACCGGGAAGACGACATTCTCGCTCGAGTTCGCTTGGGAGGGGCTCAAGAAAGGAGAGAACGTCATCTATATCAGTCTCGAAGAGCGCGAGGAGCGGATCGTCACCTATATGCAACAGAAGGGATGGGACGTCAAGCCGTACCTTAACAGGTCACTCTACGTTATCAAGCTCGATCCCACCGATTTCAACCTGGCAAACAACCGGATCAAGAACGAGCTGCCGAAACTGATCGAGGAAGTGAAGGCCCACAGGGTTGTCATCGATCCCATCTCGCTGTTTGAAGATCTCTTTACAACGGATTTCGAGCGGCGACAGGAGATGTTCCGGTTCGTCGAGGGGTTGCGGGACAAGAAATGCACGATCATGATGACCTCCGAGACGGACAGGGATAACGTGTTTGCGAGCCGTCATGCCCTCATAGAATATCTGTCGGACACCGTGATCCTGCTGCGGTACGTCCGTCCCTCGGATCTCACGGATGTCCACCTTGCGCTGGAAGTGGTGAAGATGAGGATGTCGGCACACTCGCGGGAGATCAAGCCCTACGAACTGATGCAGGACCAGGTGCTCGTCTACTCGGAAGCCAACGTATTCTAATAAGAATTCTCAAAAATGCCGGGCGGTCCCGGTTAAAAATGCAAACGTCGATTTTTTTAAAAGGGTTTTTTTAAATCGAGATTCCGAGGATGCGAAGCAGTATCAGGATCAGCACACCGGGTACACCCCCGAGGGCGCAGATCAGGATAGTGGCGGCATCATACCCGAGATCCGGCTTTCCTATCCATTGCATGACATGCAGGAAATTTATAACTACGAGAAGGAGAAGTCCCAGGACCGCGTTCACCAGGAGGGCGGCCAGCTTTTTTACCAGGTACCATACGATGACAATGATGGCGACAATCAGGAGAAGCGCAACGAGAAGGTCAGTCATGTGATATCCCCTATTTACCAATGAAAGGTGGTTGACAACGCATTATTTGTTCAAATCGCTTGTAATTTGCCCGGATTACGCACATAGGAAAACCGGAATTCATGATTGTACTTCCATATTGATCCATAAAATCTTACCTCATACACCCATTCTTTGTGCCGTAGGATGACTTTCTTTCATCTGCCACACATATTACCAACTGCACAGAGAACCGCCAACAGAATCGCATAGCGGGCTTAACTGGGGATGATCAACCGGTATAATTCAGTTGTCAAAATCGTTATCCTGTTTCCGGCTGGCTGCAAGGTAGCTTGCCTGGACATACGTTCTCAGGATATCGGACCGCGTAAGAAAACCCGCGAGTTGATCCGGTGCATCTGCCCGGACGACCGGAAGATAATCGAAGTTGTGGCCGACCATAACAGAGAGTGCATCTTCCAAGGTATCGTCGGGATGGATGACAAGCGGTATAAACGTCATGGCCTGCCGGATGTCCTGACATGCAGTTTCTGCAGCGCAGATATCGTTTGCATCCCGGCTCGTAATTATGCCAACCAGGCGCCCGTCCTCAATAATGGGGAAACCGGTATGACCGGTATTTGCCATGAGGTCTCGCACTCTTGACGGTTTATCTGAGGGGTCGAGCGTGATTACCGCCTCCTTTGGGGTCATTGCATCCCGGACAAATATCCCTTCAAGAGTTTCCCGGTCATATTCCCCGCGATGGGCTCCGGACTGGGCTTTCGTCGGGACCTGCTCATGGAAGATTGTCCTTTCCCCGGTCAGCAGATGGGATACGGCAACCGCGGCCATTGCCGGTATCAGGATCGAGATGCTTCCCACCATCTCGACAATCATGATCAGCACTGCGATGGGAGCATTTGCCACTGCCCCGAACAGGGAGATCATGCCGACGACAATAAAGACCGGGACCGCTTCAAGGGGGACGTATGCCGGGAGAAACAGGTGCATAGTGATCCCGAGCGCTGCCCCGACTGAGGCGCCGATAGTGAGCCCCGGGCCAAACACTCCGCCGCTTCCACCGGAACCAAGAGTGAGTGAAGTTGTAAGGATCTTGAAGAACGGCAGAAGCAGGATCACGGCAAGCGGGAGGAGGGAATACAGCATAAGCTGGTCAAAGCCGTAGCCGGACCCCAGACCGGCAAGGCCGAGCATCTCTGCATCAGGTGATATGAGTGCAAGGGTAACAACCAGAATACCGAGAATAAGCGCTCCCGAAACGGGTTTTAAGTACAGGGGAAGATTATACCGTTTGAACACTGCAGCAAACCAGTCGCGGCTCCCGTAAAAGACCGTGATATAGAGGATACCGAACGCTGCACACAGCACCCCCAGCAGGAGGAACATGGGGATCTGTTCCACGGTCCATGCGATGGGGTTGAGGGAGAAGATGGGGGCATACCCTTCGAAGAACCCGAATATTGCATAGCCGATAACGGATGCAAGAAATGCCGGAATAATTGCATCGGATTCAAAATCCCGGGTGTAAAGGACTTCCGCGGCGAGCACTGCTCCTCCAAGCGGCGCCTTGAAGATCGTCCCGATACCCGCACCGATACCGGTTGTGAGGGCAATCCGCCTCTCCCGAGCGCTGAGGCCGAGCATATCCGCAACAATGGACCCAAAACCTGCCGATATTTGGGCAGCAGGGCCTTCCCTCCCCGCACTTCCCCCGGTTGCGATGGTGAGGATGGCCGTGACGGCTTTGAGTACCGGGACACGCTTGCGTATCCTGCCATCGCCATGGAATGCCTTTATCGCAGCGTCAGTCCCGTGGCCCTCTGCTTCAGGTGCAAAGCAGGTGATAAGGATCCCGGTGAAGAGACTCCCAAAGATGAGGATGGGGATGAGCAGGACGAGAGAATGCGGTTCGGACCACTGGCTTATTGCGGCAAAGCTCTGGCCTTCTTTCGGGTATGCATACTGCAGGAGATATCCCATGAAAAACGCGATTCCCCATTTGAGGCCTTCATAAAAGAGGAGCGAGCCAACACCTGCAATAATACCGACAACTATTGCGATGACGACAATGCGTTTTGTCGGGGTGAATTTTGACAATGGGGATGTCATCAGAAATTCCGCGGGCTTTTTAGTTTTTCACCCGGACTTACTTTATTGTTCTTATCGGGGGTAAGGAATATTTCGGAGTTTTCCCTGTAGTACGAGGATGAAATTTCGTCGGATCGGGCAAAAACATACCGGTAAAGAATTGCCTGGGTTTCAGCCACACCCGGAGGAGAGAGAAAAAAACCACCTATGAGGAATATGATGGTTACGACACATACCATGGGGATCGCATAGTTCCTCGTTGACCATAAGGACAGGAAAAGATGACTTGAAATAATGATGAAATGTATTGTGTCTATTCTTTACCAATGAAATGTGGTTGACAACGCATTATTCGTTCAAATCGCTTGTAATTTGCCCGGATTACGCACACAGGAAAACCGGAATTCATGATTGTACTTCCATATTGATCCATAAAATCTTACCTCATACGCAGGACGCCCGGCGCTGTAAAACGGCTTCCTTATCATCATCCACATAGTTTTGCCTTCATGCAGGTGATTCGCCGTTTGAATGCTCTGGTGAGGTCCCCCATACTCATACCATAGTCGGCAATTTATGAGTTCACCATCTGATACAGTTGCGAAATCGCCGTCAGAGTTTTGAATCCCTTGTCGGTGATAATGTAATCCCCCCGCTCGTGCCGCTGGAGGATCATACCGGCATCGGTCAGCTTCCTGATATGAAACAGGAGGTTTCCACCCCGGAGACCGGTAAGCTGGGAGATGTCCGAGAAGGTTCGTGTTCCGGTCGTAAGCGACTTAAGGATCTGGAAACGGGGGGTGCTTGCAACGGGCTCAAGGAGATCTTTCACAACCATATCATCGGGTATTCCCGTAAGATCGCCGGCAATTCCATTCACCTCCTGGTAGATTCCCAGCGTCTTCATCAGGCCTACCTGGTTCTCGAAGAGCCGGCCAAGCTCGTTAAAGCACGTTGTGCACTCATCTTTCCTGCCGTTCTCCCTGAACGTCGAGAGCTTCTCGCGATAGGACCGGATAAGGTCTTCGGAGACCGTACCCTCGGTTATATGCTGGGCGGAGTTCCCCAGGAACTCTGTGAATACTCCATAACAGGTCGTCTTCATAGGGCAGTCCTCTACCATGCGAGTAGTGAGATCGGCTTTGGCGGTACCAATCTGCTGGTCCGCAAATATCCCGGCGTACTCTTTCCTGATGCCTCCGAGAACCGCATCTACGTGCTGCTGGTTCGCCCGTTCAACGAACCGCTGGAGATCCGTCCGAAGCCCGGAGATCTCCACCTTCAGTTCGCGGATCTCTGTCAGTGTCCCTGCTGTGGTCCCCATGATCTTCCCATCCATATCGGTCCTGGCGGGTAATGACCGTGCGGGTCATTTTTCTGTACCAAAGACGATTTGTATATTTTTATGACGCTCAAGTACATATAAGTAACATAAGCATCAGTGTATGGTGAAAAAAATGCCTACATGGAATTGTACAGGAACCGAAGTATCGAAAGAAAAGGCTGAAGAATCCCTTAAGGCGATCAAGGGCGCATGTTTCGGGTGCGGAACCCACAATGCAGAGTGCTCGATTGCAAAGGCAGCCGGCGAGGTATCCGGCATGATGGGTACTGAACCATCAGTAAAGAATCAGATCCATGCACAAATTGCCGGCGCACTCAAAGGAGCAAAATTCCCGGTCAAGACCCCGAAGGATCTTATCGCCGCATTCCCGAACGGTGCAGACACAACATGCCAGGTGGGAGACCTGAAGATGACCGCAGGTGAGGCAGGAAAACTCCTGAAAGCATCGGATTTCCCGTTCAAGAGCGCAAAGGCTGTTGCTGACGTTATTGTCGAGCGGGCCGGGTTGTAATCTCTCGGACAGAATCAATGAGCGGAGATTTTATTATGGCACAACTAACTGCAGAAATGAAAGAAGCGTTTGGCAAGATGAATATCTTCCCGGTTGCGACCGCATCAAAAGACGGTGAACCAAACGTTGTTCCCATCAAAATGGTCGAACTCGTGAGCGATGATACCATCTGGATCACGGACAATTTCATGAACAAGTCGCTTGAAAATCTCAAGAACAACCCGAAGATCGCCATTTACATCTGGGGCCCGGAGATCAAAGGCTGCTTCCAGATCAAGGGTCATGCGACGGTCAAGACCAGCGGCAAGGATTTCGACGAAATGAAGGTAAAAATGAACAAAAAGAATCCGGCCGCGCCTGCACGTTCTCTCATTATCGTAAAGATCACCGATGTCTTCGAATGCCAGCCGGGTCCGAACGCCGGAAAGAAGCTTCTTTAAAGCATATAAGGAAAAACGAATATGACCATAATTGGTATTTCAGGATCACCTGTCCCCAAGAGCAATACTGATCGGGCACTACGCATTGCTCTTGACGCAACCGGAGAGGAAACAGAGTTCATCAAATTATCCGATTACACCTACCAGGCGTGCAGGGCATGTCTTGGATGTGAAGAGACAAACGTCTGCGTCCTTAAGGATGATGCGACAGCCCTGGCGCAAAAAATCCGGTATGCAGATGCCCTCATTGTCGCCAGTTATCCGCCATACGGATATCTTGATGGACGGACGAAATCCTTCCTCGAAAGGTTATGGTGCCTGAGGCATAAACATGGGTTCTTGAGAGGTAAGCCCGGGGGAATCATCGTTACAAGTGCTCATCCTCCGGAAAATGCCGTGATGTCCCCTTCGATGGAACATGCAATCTCTTCGGTAAAACATTTTATGATGACAGAAGGCATGGATTTTGTCGGTGCTGTCGGGGTTTTGGGAAATGTGCCCTGTGTCGTGTGCGGTCCCGGATTAGATTGCCCCCTGAGCGGGGTCATAAAGAAGTACGGGCCGGATGTCGACCGTGCCTCAATAAAAATCCAGCAGGTTGAGGACCAGAAAGAGGTGATCGCAGCTTTAGTAGCCATGGGCACCGAAATTGGAAATCGTGTGAGGAAATCACGGTGCCGTTAACCTGGTAAGGGAACTATGACAAAAGTAATTGCTATTAATGGGAGTCCACGGAAGACGTGGAATACGGCAACTCTGCTTGAACATGCCCTTTCCGGAGCACGGTCCGCAGGTGCGGAAACTGAATTGATCCATCTCTACGATCTTGACTTCAAGGGATGCGCAAGCTGCTTTGCCTGCAAGCTAAAGGGTGGGAAGAGCTATGGGAAGTGTGCAGTCCTGGATGAGCTGACCCCGGTCCTCGACAGGATTCACGATGCGGACGCCCTTATCCTCGGTTCGCCGATATATTTCGGGACCGTGACAGGGGAGATGCGTTGTTTCATGGAACGGCTCCTCTTCCCATACCTTGCCTACACAAAAATCCCGTCATCTCTCTTCGGGAGGAAGATCCGAACCGCGTTCATTTACACGATGAATCTCTCGGAACAGCATATGAAGGATTATCAGTACACTGTCCACATCAATGAGAACGAAGCCCACCTCACTCGCACGTTCGGGCACACCGAATTTCTCTTCTCTTTCGAGACACTCCAGTTCAAGGACTATACGAAGGTCGTTTTCGACTATGCCGATCCTGAAATGCGGAAGGAACGGCGTAGGACGATATTCCCGAAAGATTGCAAAAAAGCGTACGAGCTCGGGAGCCGGCTGGTGCAAAAGGAAGCATCCGTTGAATTATTATTCGAAAAAGATGGAAAATGAACTATGCTCCTCGTCAATGCAACACGCACTATCCTGCCCGAACGCCGGTAGTTGTCCAGAATGAAGATGGTTCCTACTGTGCAGTGTCTCCGGAAGAAGCAAAACGAAGACTCGCTGCAATGGAGCCCGGGGCGGCGGCGGTTGTACGAACCGGTTGATGTCCCGGAAGAATAAGGATTGAAGTGACTCTTTAAAAAATTTCTTTATCTCTGGCAGTAACAGAAAATGACCCGACACCTACAGGAGGGCGGAGAAGATTTCATATCATTATGAATGTTTACCAATGATATGCTGTTTTGGTATTTTAACTGACGGAAGGACGAGCGAACCAATCGTCCGGGTCTCCCTGCTCATCCCGCCGATCACTTTGTGCAGGTCAAACACATTGCCGGAGAGCATGGCACTCCGGACAGGCTCCTGGAATGCCCCGTCTTCCATCCAGAATGCGTTGGAGAGTTCCACCGAGAACTCACCGCTCATCGGGTTTGCCGTATGGGCACCGACCATGTTGTGGACATAGAGGATCCGTTCATCGTCCACGGTATCCCGTTTCCCGTCCACTACGAAATTGTGGTGGCCGATCGAGGGCAGTCCGCCATATCCTCCACGGACTGCATTTGCTGTACTCTTCTTCCCGTACCGGGAGGCAGTCCGTATGTCGTACGCGAAGGATTCAAGTATCCCGTCCCGGATAAAATCCACTCGCCGGGTGGGCGTTCCCTCTGCATCCCACCGGCTGCTTCCATTTGCGCCGGGCATGAGGGGATCATCGTACACGGATATCTGTGGATCGGTAACCGCAGTACCAAGACAGGAAGCAAACCGGGACCGCCCGGCGTGCACGTTCCTTCCGTTCAGGGCCGGGACAAAGACATTGCCGAGCAGTTCCGCGTACGCGAGCGGGGAGAGGAGGATGTCATAATCCCCGGAGGGGATATCCTTCCCTTCAGCAGACTCGCAGGCAAAGAACGTTGCCCGCTCCCCAACCATGGCCGGATCGACACGATCCCGGGACCAGGAGTGATCGAATTCGTACCCAGTCGACTGGGAAACGATCGCTTCCAGGGAGAGGGAGATCCCTGTGTGACGGTCGGTATACATTACCCCGTGACTGTTGGCCAGCGTGACTTCCGCGCCCGAAAGTCCGGCCGATCCCGAAGTCACCGTTGCAGGATGTTCAGCTGCCCCGGCAAGCATTTCCTCGAGCAGTCCTTTGGCAGTGGCTGGGTCAATCTTCATGCCTGCATCAAAGGTCAGAGGATTCTGCGCGAGCTGCCGGGCATCCGGTAACCCATCCCACTTCATCGGGGTAGCAAGCCTGCCACTCGCAATCGCTGCAGCCAGGCATTCGCGCCACTGGTCCGGGTTATTGGTGCTCGACGATCCGATCCGGCCCTCGTGGATCGTGCGAATACCAAGACCGCAGTCATATGTGGTCGTTGCAAGGCTGATCTTCTGGTTCCTCAGGTCAGCGGAGACACTGGTCCCCTTAACGAAGAAAACCTCGACTTCGTCAACGGACTTCTGTCCTTCTTTTATCAGCTCTTCAATCCACGCCACTGCCACCCACCACCGCATCGTTCAGAAGAATATGGGGCGCCCCGTCACTGACAGGGACGCTCTGGCCGCCTTTACCGCAATATCCGGGACTCATCATCCGGTCGTTCCCGCAGAGGACGATGCCATGGAGCGTAGTGAGGATCTCCCCCGAGAGGGAGACATCCCGGATCATCTGCGTGCACTGGCCGTCCTCGACGAGATACCCGTACTCCGCGTTGAACTGGAAGATGCCCCGCCCTGGATCGACCTGGCCGCCCCGGGAGCCCTTGAGGAAGATCCCCCGTCTGCATTCTGCAAATATTTCCTCTGCTGTTGAATCACCTGATTCGATGAACGTGTTGCTCATCCGCACGAGAGGCGGCTCGCCCGGCATGGCCCGGGCATGGCCGGCAACCCCGTCCCCCACTGCAGCAAGCGATTCCCTTGTGTGCAGGTAGGCGTTGACGATGCCCCCCCGGATGATCTCGGTCCGCTTCACTGCTGCTCCCTCAGCATCCACGGGATCGAATCCGAACTCAGGAAGACCGGGGTCGTCAACGATGGTAAGGGTATCATTGCCGATCCTCTGCCCGATCCTTCCTTTCAGTACGGAGTTGCCTTCCTGCACGAGGTCCCCCTCACTTGCGTGGCCCACGGCCTCGTGAGCAAAGACGCCGGCAAGTTCCGGGTCGAGAACTGCCTGCATTTTCCCCCCTTTTACGGCTTTTGCATCAAGGAGGGCGACGGCTATCTCCGCAGCCTTCTTCCCGAGGTCCAGGTGCTGCCGGAGGTTGAACCCGTGGATGGTATGCTCCCGTTCATAGCCCATCTGGATGTTCCCGTTCCGGGATGCCACGGCGAGAACATTGAACCCGGACCTGCTCATCTCATACGAATATTCGTTGCCGGAACTATCCGAGAACCTGACCTTTTCGGCCCGTTCAACGTAATTCGCCCGTCGGTTCACCACATCGGGATGCATGGCGCTCTTCTCGATCGCTGCCAGCAGTGATGACTTCTCCTCGATGCTCACGTCCCGCGGGTCTTCCAGGAGCCGCGGGACCGGACGAATTCCCCGTGAAACGTCACCGAGCGAGACGCTCTCCTGGGTGATCCCGGCAAGCCTCGAGGCCTTCCGAAGCAGTTCGTCAAATTTTTCCCCGGAGCAGGGCGTATAATTATCGATCTGGAGGATCCCCCAGCCTGTTTTGTCGAGCACCCGGAGTATGGCCTTGTTGAAAAAGGATGTGCCTGCCGATTCTACAATGCTGTTATCGATATCGATATGGGTGACTTCGCCGGTCACATGCCGCAGGTCGTAATAGGAGATGCCGTCCATGCGAGTTCAGGCCGTGGTCTGGTTAACCGGGGGTACTTCTGCTTCTGCAATCATCGCAGTCGATCTCATCGCCATCTTCTTGAGTTTGGTGAGGAAGCCGTCGGAGTTCTCCGGGACCAGGGCGAACTTCAGGACATCATCGATCGTATCGACCGGGATGATGGTGACAAGGGACTTGTACCGCTCCTCGATCAGGACATCACCCATGTTCATGCGGGGGATGAGAACCGTGTGGATGCCTGCCTTGACCGCAGCTTCGATTTTGTAGGTCACGCCACCTACCGGCAGGACATCGCCCCGTACTGAAAGCGAGCCGGTCATTGCCACGTCCTGCCTTACGGGAATACCTTCAATCGCACTCACTACTGCCGTGGCAACACTGACGGATGCGGAGTCTCCCTCGACCCCCATATACGTGCCGATGAACTGGATATGGATATCGATATTCTTGACATCCTTGCCGGTGAATTTTTTGAGGATAGCGCTTACGTTCTTGATCGATTCCTGGGCGATCTCCTTGAGCATGCCCGTTGCAATCACGGTACCGCTGGCGCCCTGTGCAGGTGTGACCTCGGCCATAATGGGGAGGACGGACCCCGCATCGCTGCCGGTCACGGCGAGACCATTGACGCGTCCGATACGGGTGCCTTCGACTACGGTCATCTCATACTCCCTGAGGTGGCGGGTGATCTCATCCGAGACCTGGTCTTCGATCGATCTCGCAGTCTTTTTAGCGGTGGTGACATGTGCTGCAGTAGTAATTGCAGCATTCTCCTGTCGGGCGATATCCCCGGCAACCCGGATCAGGCCGCCCATGTCACGCAGCTTGAGGGTCAGGTGCCCTTTGCGATTCGATCGCCGGCGGGCTTCCCGGATAATCTCGTCAATTGCGCTCTGGTCGAAGTGCGGGATCTTCCCGTCGTTTTTGACTTCCTGCGCAATAAACCGGACGTACTTCTGCCGGTTCTCAGGAGTATCCTCCATGCTCTCCGCCATGTAGACTTCGTACCCGTACCCGCGGATACGGGAGCGGAGGGCCGGGTGCATTCCCTGGATTGCGTCAAGGTTCCCGGCGGCCACCATCACAAACCTGCAGGGTACCGGCTCGGTCCTGACCATCGCACCGCTCGAACGTTCGCTCTGGCCGGTGATTGGGAACTCGCCTTCCTGAAGGGCTGTGAGGAGATTCTGCTGGGAGTGGGGATCAAGCGTGTTGATCTCATCGATAAAGAGAACCCCGCCGTTCGATCGGTGGATCGCACCGGCTTCAACCCGGTCATGCGCAGGGGTCTCGAGTCCCCCACTCTGGAACGGATCGTGCCGGACATCCCCGAGGAGTGCCCCGGCATGGGAACCAGTCCCGTCGATGAAAGGTGCGATATTCTTGGTATCGTTGGAAACAAGGAGCTTTGGCACCATGGTCTCTTCGCGGGGGGTGGTATACCGCAGGGCCATGAAAACGAATGCACCTGCGATCAGTCCCATTAAGAGCTGCATAGTGATGATCGCATATCCTGCAATACCGAGCAGGAGGAGCATCAGGAGTGTCTGACGAAACTGGATCTTTTTCTTTGCCTCTGCCTTGTGGGCGCCAACGATCTGCTTGCCACGACCGGCTGCTACGGTCCTGACCACCGGGTTATTGGGATCATCAGAGTTTGGATAAACAAGAATGTCCAGCAGCTCTTCCTTAGGCAGGAGCTCGGCCATTGCCTTTGCAAGCATCGACTTGCCGGTACCGGGGCTGCCGATCATCATGACGTGCCGTCGCTGGATCGCTGCCTTCTTGATGACTTCCACCGCACGTTCCTGACCGATCACCTGGTCGATCAGTTTTGCGGGTACTTCGATCTGCGATGAGGTTATGACAGCGCTGTCTATGACAGCACTGTTTGCCTTCTGCTCGTCCGTAACTTCACTGGCCGGTGATATCTGCTCTTCCTGCGGGGTGATTTGACTGGAATTTTCCATTGCGGTTATGCCCTCTGTTTTGCCCTTGGATTTTTTATATACAATGTCTCACGCTAGTTTAAGTACTTTCAGCTGATAGCACCCGCAGGGATTGCCGAAAGGGTGGGGGGAGAACGCTCCATGTTCCCAAACTATTCAAATTGGAAAACCACAATACTTTTTACCAGACTGGTACCTCACAGGAAATGCGGTCATTCACCCATGCCGGTGTAAGGAACGATATCATGAATGTTGTGTATACGGAAACATCCCAGATCCTCGCCACCCGTCTTGCCAGGGCACTTACTCTCCCGCTTGTTGATATGAAATATTCCCGTTTCCCGGATGGGGAACTCTATCTCATGGCCGGGGAGACCGGTGACGAGAC
Organism: Methanoregula sp.; assembly: GCF_049686655.1. Lineage (GTDB taxonomy): Archaea > Halobacteriota > Methanomicrobia > Methanomicrobiales > Methanospirillaceae > Methanoregula. Next base: position 60,403 of record NZ_JBAVIG010000078.1, on the reverse strand, counting down.
CGTGATTGTCGGGAGCGTTGTGGATAACAACGCTCTCGTGCAGCTCCTGCTGCTCATCGACACATGTGAAGGTTCCCGGAACCACCTTGTCCTCCCCTACATGGCCTATGCCCGACAGGACAAGCAGTTCAAGCCGGGCGAACCGCTCAGTGCCCGGGCCGTGGCACGGGCGATCGGACGGGGCGTTGAGACCATTTATACCGTCAACATTCACGAACCGGAGATACTGAAATATTTCCCGGCACCGGCACAGAACCTCTCCCTTGCCCCGGATATCGGGGCATATATCAGAACCCTTGATCTCGACAATCCACTCATCCTTGCACCTGATGAAGGGGCACTTGCATTTGCCGGGCAGGTCGCATCTGCCGGGGGTTGGGAGTTCGATCATCTTGAAAAGACCCGTCTGAGCGGAACTGAGGTCCGTATGGCACCCAGGCAACTCTCAGCTGCCGGCCGCCAGGTTATCATTGTTGATGACATCATCTCGACAGGAGGGACGATCGTTACTGCCGCCGGTATGCTCTACCAGCAGGGAGCAACCGACATCTATGCTGCCTGCGTCCATGGAGTACTTACCGGAGGGGCCTATGCACGGCTCATGGCCACCGGTATCCGCGATGTAATCTGCAGCGATACCATTGAGCGGGCCTGCAGCAAGGTATCGGCGGCAGACCGGATTGCCGGCGCGATCAGGAACCGCTGACGGGTTTCCGGCAGGTTGTATCTATGAGTTCCCTGTCAATTGTTCCATGCAGGCACCCATGAAAGCCGTGCTTGATGCAAGCGTCTTTTTTTCAGACGTTAAGCCCGATGGCGAACTGTATACTACGCCATCAGTCTGCGACGAACTGCGCGATATCCGGTCGAAAGGCAATTTCGAGAAGCTCTCCGCTGCCGGGTTACGCGTTGTTTCTCCAGGATGCATGAGCCTGGACCGCGTAAGGGCAGCCGCGGTGACAACGCGGGATTCCGGGGTCATTTCCGATACTGACCGTGAGCTTCTCGCCCTTGCACTGGACCTGGAAGCCGTCCTGTTCACGGACGATTTTGCAATACAGAATGTGGCAATCGTCCTTGGCGTGCAGACTCATCCCATCACTCAGAGAAAAGCAAAACGGGTTTTCTGGAAATACCGGTGCACCGGTTGCGGCAGGTACTATGACTACGACGGGGAATGCCCGGTCTGTGGTGCGGCAATTAAAAGAAAACTTAAATAGATACCGGCGAATCTCTGTTCATGTCTTCGCTTGACGATCTGATCGGCAGGGCAAAGATGCTCCTTGCGGAAGGCCACAGCCCGGGTCAGATTGCAGATGAACTCTCCCTTTCCATGGAGACGGTAACGTGGCTTCTCACGCAGGCTAAGGGAACAACCGCACCCAAGGACGTCCATATCGACTGGACCGCAGTCTCGAGCCATGCCCCCCTCCTCGAAGAGACCGCATCAATGCTCCTGAACAGGTATTACCAGGCCCAGCCGGCGGACTGCGGGGGATCTCCGGCCGCAGATGTGATCGTGGGAATCGCCCTCTCAGGTATCCCGCTTGCCACACTCATTGCTGTGCAGGAAACGGCCCAGCTCGCCATCTATCACCCGGCAAAACAGAACCAGAGCGACAAGCCCACCGGATCGATCAGCGGGAACTTCGCTTCTGTCAGCAGCCAGCGCTGCATCATCGTGGATGATGTTATCACCTCCGGCAACACGATGAAAGAAGTTGTCAAGTACCTCAAGAAGCACAACGCGACTCCGGTTGCGATCTGGGTGATCTTCGACAAGCGCGGCATCAAGGATATTGATGGTGTCCCGGTCTACTCTCTCTTCAAGATCTCCCGTATAGACTGATCCTTCTTTTTTTTATGCACCAATGTTCCGGTAGACCAGCATTACATTATATATAGAAGTTCAATTCCACCTTTTACAACATCAGAGGATCAATTATGCTTTCAGGACAGCCAATTATCATCTTAAAAGAAAATGTGGAGCGTAATTACGGGAAGGAAGCCCAGCGCTCGAATATTGCGGCAGCAAAGGCGATCGCCGGTGCCGTCAGATCGACGCTTGGCCCCCGTGGCATGGACAAGATGCTCGTCGGCTCCACCGGTGACATTGTTATCACTAACGACGGCGCGACCATCCTCGGGGAGATTGCCGTTCAGCATCCCGGCGCAAAGATGGTTATCGAGGTCGCACGGACCCAGGACGACGAAGTCGGCGACGGCACCACCACCGCAGTCATCCTTGTCGGCGCCCTCATGGAACAGGCAGAGTCAATGCTCGAACAGGGCATCCACCCAACCGTCATCGCACAGGGTTACCGCATGGGCATGGAGAAAGCGCTCGAGATCGTGAACAGCCTCTCGCTCAAGGTCGACCCCTCGGACCGCAAGATCCTGATCAAGATCGCCGACACCGCCATCACCGGGAAATCCATCGAACAGGTGAAGGGCAAGCTCGACGGCATCATCGTTGATGCGGTCATGACTGTTGCAGCGAAGGAAAACGGCAAGATCCTCGTTGACGAAGAAGACGTGATGATCAAGAAGCAGAAGGGACAGTCCATGGACGACGCCGAACTGATCCGCGGCGTGGTCATCGACAAAACCCGGGTCCACGAGGGTATGCCCAAGAAGATCACCAAGGCAAAAGTTGCCCTTATTGCTACCCCCCTGGAAATTACCAAGACCCAGGTAAAGGCAAAGATCAAGATCTCCACCGCTGATCAGATCAATGCCTTCAGCGAGCAGGAACGCGAAGCATTAAAGAAGCTCGCCGATAACATCATCGACAGCGGCGCAAATGTTCTTCTCTGCCAGAAGGGCATTTCGGATATCGCCCAGTTTTATCTCGCCAAGGCAGGCGTACTTGCGATCGAAGACGTACCCGAAAAGGACATGAAGTATGCAGGCCGGGCGCTTCACGCAACGATAGTAGGCAAGCCCGAGGCACTCACGGCAAAGGATCTCGGGGCCGCGGACCTTGTTGAAGAGGATTCAGAAGGCAGCGTAACCCGGATCTCCGGGTGCAAGAACCCGAAGACCACAACCATCCTGCTCCGCGGGACAAGCGATTACCTGCTCGACGAGCTCGAGCGGGCTGTTGTCGATGGCACCCGCGTAGTAATGGATGCCATGGAAGACGGTACCTACGTTGTCGGTGGCGGTGCAGTTGAGACCGAGCTCCTGATGAAGATCCGCGAATACGCCCAGACTGTAGGCGGCCGTGTGCAGATCGCCATCGAGGCCTATGCAGCTGCATACGAGTCCATCCCACGGGCGCTTGCAGAGAACTCCGGCTTCAACCCGATTGACAAGCTGGTCGAGCTCAAGAATGTCCACTCCAAGGGCAAGAAGAATGCCGGCCTGAATGTCTACGAAGGCAAAGTCGTTGACATGCTTGCGGAAGGTGTTATCGAGCCCCTCAGGTCCAAGCGCCAGTCCATCCAGAGCGCTTCCGAGACCGCCGTCATGCTCATCCGTGTGGATGACATGATGATCACCCAGCAGGGTGGCAGGGCCGGCGCCCCGCAAGGGATGTAAATACTAAAAATCCGTTCCTTTTTTTCGTTTTCTCTATTCGCATCCACGGGATCTTTTTCCTGCGAAGCTTGGGCCTTGGGTATCTGGTGCAAAAAGACCCACGGTACGCCGTGACCTGTCCCGGCTCAGATAACTATTAGTGGAATAGAGGAAAAAAATAAGAGAACCGGGTGCCGAGGTAGTCTAGCCCGGGAAGGCGGTAGCCTCGAAAGCTACTGGCGCTTCGCGCCTCGGGAGTTCAAATCTCCCCCTCGGCGTATGAACGGGAGCTTCCCGATCTCCCCTGTTTTTGTAATATAGATCTTTTCCCGTACCGGTCTCCCGGTCCGGCCGTGTATTCTTCCCACCTGCACCCACACTCCGGCTAATTTTAAAAAAACGGACAATATCGGTGATTTAAGTTAAATAAAGAGAGAAAATGGGATTTCTCGAATTTGCTCATTAAAAAATTATTAAATATATCCTGTTCCTAGTACTTGTTACATCAGTAATGCCATGCATCTGATCGTGCATGGCAGGTACGCAGGAACAAGGTGCATGTTATGCTTCGAATCAGACAGAACAAACCGTTTATATCCGGGGACGCGAAATCATTTCGGGCCATCCGGAGACTGAACCTGAACCGAACCTACATGCCGCTGAAGATCGGTGCGATTGCAGGGTATATTATCCTCGGGATGCTCTCGGCGTCTACCTCCATGTTCGGCATTCTTGTCGGGGCCGTACTCCGCATGGTCGGGTTATAACCCGTTCTTTTCAGGATAGCGGTAATTACCGGCGTCCCGGGTGACGGAGGCACCCATGTGTTGTTTTTTAGTCCTGCAGACAACCTCGAAGATAACACGAAGTTGGAATCTATCGAGATTAGCCAGAATTATCTTACAGGAGATCTCTTTCATTTGAATTCGGAATAATCGGGATTTGAGATCCGGCCCGAACTTCCGTATCAGATAGAGAATCTGGATTCAACCACGACCCGTTTGCGGTATCGGATTGAATCGAAGTGTTCAGTCATCTCTTTTCTCTTGGTACCCGGACATTCACGAATTCCAGGATCTTGTTGGAATGACAGAATCGGTATGCAGTTCATGTCGGATCAACTGATGAATTTTCTGGGAATCATATCTCTGGTCCATGATATATCATTCAGATCGTCGGATTTTGTGGCATTTCTTTAAGATAACCTTTCAGGGTTTTTCTATTGAGTTTTGTTTGTGTTCCTGCGAGCCTGACCGTGCAGGTTCATGCATGGCAGGGTTCTGTAAAATCTTCAAACGCGATCATGAGATGTTAATCAGCGTGCCAGCAGTTGTATAATTATCCAACTGTTGGATGTATAACTAACAGCAAATTGATTTGTCCGGTGTGAGGTTCCGGGTCATGAAAGTGAGGGGCGATTGAAAAATTTCGAGCGAAGGAAGGAAGGTTGATGGCGTTTTGAAAAACTTCTGGGGACGTGTTGCATGATAACACCAAAGATGCCCGTACCTGCACAAGAGCATTAGATATTAGCGATGCCAGATACGCAAAACGCCTCGTCTGGTTTTGCGCTACTCAGTACGTTTCCGGGAAGATGTGATTTTGAATTGAAATCCTCTGGCAGGATATCGCAATCGGGTCGCCGCAGCGGCAGGGCAAAGCCCTGGGAACGTCAGGTGCCCGAATCTTCAAAGGTCTTCTGGATCTTTTGCTCACCCGGAATGAGTTATCATATCCGGAAAGGACAGAACAAATCAGGGTTCAACACGTTGAAGAACACTTCCGGTTTTCATCCTGGCTCTCCTTTCCATATGGCAATAGGTATCACCGGGAAAGATAATTACCCCATCCGCCCAACCATTGCATACGAATGACCGCAAACAAGATCCTGTTCATCGTGCTTGACGGAATCTCCGACAGGCCAAATCCCGTGCTCGGCGGCACAACCCCGCTAGCCGCGGCGAGGACGCCCGTGCTCGACAAGCTGGCAGCCGAAGGGATCTGCGGGATCATGGACACGATCGCACCCGGCATCCGGCCCGGGTCTGACACCGCTCACCTCGCCCTCCTCGGCTACGACCCTTACAAATATTACACCGGCCGTGGACCGCTCGAATGCGAAGGCTCGGGGATCCACATGGAGCCCGGGATGATAGGGTTCCGGTGCAACTATGCGACGGTCTCGAAAGAGGGGGAAGTCCTCGACCGGCGGGCTGGCAGGATCCATGACACGGCTGCGCTGAGCAACGCGATCCAGGACGGGGTCGACCTCTCGAAGTTCGGTGTGGAGTTCACGTTCCGGTCGGGCGCCGGGCACCGGGCCGCCCTCGCTCTCAGGGGAGAAGGCATCGGGCACTGTGTTTCCTCGAACGACCCGAAGAAGGAAGGCGTTCCTCCGCTTGTTGTCAGTGCGGTCAGGAAGGCGGCAAATCACGAGAAGACGGCCGCAGTCTGCAACGAGTTCGTGAAGCAGTCCACGAAGATCCTTTTCGACCACCCGATCAACCTCGAGCGGATCAGGAAGGGGCTGAATCCGGCAAATATCGTCCTTATGCGGGGCGCCGGCGAGATGGGGCACTTCGAGACGTTTGAGAAGAAGTACGGCCTCAAAGGCAGCGTCATCTCCGCCGCGAGCCTGATCACCGGCATCGGCCGTGCGGTCGGCCTTACTCCTGTCACGGTCCCGGGCATCACCGGTTCGATCGACAGCAATATCTCGGGCAAGATTGCGGCGGCACAGAAGGAACTGGAGACGAAAGACTTCGTGCTCGTCAACATCAAGGGGGCCGACGAATCCGGCCATGATGGCCTTGCAGAGCAGAAGCGGGACTTCATCGTGAAAATTGACGCAGTTCTTGAGCCGCTCCTTGCACTGCAGGACACGATCATCATCATCTGCGGCGACCACTCCACGCCCTGCACTATCAAGGACCATTCCGCCGACCCGGTGCCGGTCATCATCCGGGGCGACGGGGTCCGGCGCGACGACGTGGTCAGGTTCGACGAATACACTTGTGCACAAGGCGGGCTCTGCCGGATCACCGGCACCGCGATCATGCCGATCGCTCTTGACCTGATCGACAGGGCGCACAAGTTCGGGGCGTGACCGCACTGCCGGGGATTGCATGAAGGAACGATCGGTAAAAGACTGGCACAACCACTGCCTCCTTCCTGACGGGACGGAGCTGCAGGAGCACAGCATCAAGACCGACCGGAACATCGTGATCGGGGAGTTCTGCCAGATCGATTACGGCCTCCGGGGCAACGATGTCTTTGTCGGCGAATCCTCAAAGATCCGGGAGTACGTCTGGGCAAACGGTGACACCCGGATCGGCAACTGGTCCGAGATCGGCGGCGACGTGATCGCCAAGCAGGACGCCTATATCGGCGAAGGTGTGAAGATCAATGGCAGGCTCTCGGTCGCCGGGGCGCTCGACATCGGCGAGAAGGTCGAAATCCGTGAGGGTTTTGAGGCAAAGGGTGACGTCGAGATCCGGAACCCGATGCCGGTCTTCATGTTCATCATCATCTACTTAATGACCCTCCTCAGGATCGAGAACGAGAAGGAGCTCGACCATATCCTCGACGACCTCTTCTCAGAAGACGACGGGAAGCCTGAGATCCCGCTGATGATTCCCGCCCGCTCGAAACTGAACATGAAGCTCTTCGCGGTCCCCTCCACGATGAAGATCGGGAAGGGCTGCCGGCTGCACGGCAACATCCGGGCCGGCTCGATCGAGGTCCTGCAGGACACGGTGATCTTCGGGAGCCTCCGGGCAAGGAACCGGATCACGGTGGTCAGCGGTGTCGTGGTCCACGGGAACGTTGAGAGCGGTTCGACCGTATACGTCCGGAAAGGCGCCCATATCCTCGGTGACGTGAAGGCAAAGGCGATTGTGCTCCACGAAGAGGCGAAGGTGGACGGCACGATCGAGGCACCGCATGGGATGCGGATCGAGCGGGGCGAGTGATTATGGCACCTCTTAAAGCAGCAGAGATTCTCGGCGTGGAGGAGATCATATTTGTCGAGCCGCAGTTTGCGATGCTCCCCGATCCACGGTACAATGTCACCCTTTCCCTGGCACACGGGGACGAAGGCCGGCTCCTGCTGGACGAGAAGGAAGATCCGATCGCGCTTGCATTCCACAATGGCGACTGCTGGGTAGCCGGGTCATTCCTCTGCAGGAACCCTAACGCAACCCTCATCGAACAATTCGAGAACATCAATGGGGAGATCTACCAGGAAGACCGGGCGGTATGGGCGGCAGCAGTCCGTGAATATTACAGCACTTCAATCCCCACTGAGGTCCCTCCGTCAATCGAGGACCTCAACCCGAAACGCCGGGGAATTCTCGGGAATCTTATTGAGGAGTTCTGGGGATCTGGCAGCGGCGAGACCTGCGTGGACTGCTGCTGCGGTTCCGGTGTGGGTTCACTCGTCCTCAGGGACCTGAACTATACTCCGCTCTCGTACGACAACGATGAGACCCTTCTCTGCCGAGGACTCAAAGAGAACCGGCTCCTGCCGGAGGAGACGATGTGGCTCGATGCCATGATCGCCTCGCGCTATTTTGAGCCTGTGTCAAAAGGGATAGGCATCATGATGGGCGAGATCAACTGCTTCGCGCAGGACATGTGGCAGCAGATTGTCAGCGAGCTCTTCGCGGTATCGCGGGAGACGCTCATCACGGTAGGGACTGAAAGGGAGGCCCTGCTTATCCGGGACTGGGGTGCGGATCTCGGCCGGCAGGTGACGGTCACGGAGAACCCGGCCGACCCGATCTACGATCTATGGGTATGCAGGTCGGATGCAAATGAAGGACCAGCCGATACCCGCTGATATTTCAACACCTTTTCTGAACCCGGATCGGTCCGGAAAATTATGGCGATACATTCACCGGTGTGTTGTTAAAAAACTCACTTAAAAACAATTTTCACGAAAAATACCCGGTTGCGGGATATTATTGCCAGGAAATCTTCGGGTGACCCTTGTCCCTTTTCTTACGCTATAGTAATGTTCAACTGACATTAAAAAAAACGGGTATAAAATAAGAACTCCCTTTAATTCGCTTTCCCGATCCCGATCATCATCGCCACACCTTCGACGTCCCACTCCTTCACGGAGGCAAACCGGGCCGCATCCGGCCGGCTCCCGTCTTTCGAGAACCCGAAGGACACTGCCCTGACCTCGTCGGCGATCATCGCGATCATCTCGCTGGTGTGGAGCAGGGTGAGGATCCGCTTGTCGCTAACGGACACGTCCGCATTGATAGTATCCTCGACCGCGAGGTCGAGTTGTTTGCGCATATCCTGTACCCGCCGGATCACTTCCCGGGCATATCCTTCAGCTTCAAGATCGGAAGTGAGAGCCACATCCACGTAGACCGTGGCATCGGTCATCGGGGCGGAGAAGACTTCTGAGGGAAGCTTTTCGGTGAAGGTGACATGCTCGCTGCCGATCTCGAAGACTGCATCGCCGCTGGTGAGGCGGTACGTCTTCCCGGCATCGATTGCAGCCTTAAGCGCATTGCCGTCTGCTGCTTCGATGAGACCCTTCAGGTTGAATGAGTCCTTGCCGAACCCCTTGCCGAGCGCCTTCATCACCGGCTCGGCGTGCCAGCCCACCCGGTCCCACCGGCCTATGACCACGCTGACCTTCCGGGCATTCGCCCGGTCCATGCAGACTGCATTGAGCCGTTCGATCGCATCCTTTACCGGCTCTGCACTGGTCACGACAACGACTTCGGAGACCGGCCACCGGAGTTTCCGCTTGCCTGCCTGCCGGGCATTGGCGCTCGCTTCGTCAAACGAGCGGACGAGCTCAACCGCGTGTTCCAGCTCCCGGTCAACGAATGCTGTCTCACCTGCGAACCAGTCGAGCAGGTGGACGCTGGCCGGATCATTGGCACACCGGAGGTTCCCGAAGATCTCCTCGGTGAGGTGCGGGCAGAACGGGGCGAGGAGCGTAGTAAGCCTGCGCATCACGTAGTAGATCGTCTCGTAGGCAAAGACCTTCTGTTCTGATTCGCCTTCGAGCCACATCCGGGGCCGGACGAGCTGGACATACCAGCGCGAGAGATCCTCAAGGATAAAGTTCACGAGCTCCCGGGTGGCCCGGTGGAGCTGGCACTCCTTCGTGGCCGCATCGACCGTAGCCGCAACCGAGTTGATCCGGGAGATGATGAAGCGGTCCTCGTCCGGCATCATTTTCAGGTGCGCACGGATGTATGCGTCGTCCCATACACCGTCCTTTGATGCAGGTTCGAACGTATCGAGGATCATGTAAGGGATCGGGAAGCGGTACACGTTCCAGAGGATGTTGAGCGCCCGGTTGGTGGTGCCGACCCCCTCCCAGTTGAACTTGAGGTCGTCCCACGGGGCGGAGGAAGAGAGTACATAGAGCCGGAGTACGTCGACACCAACCTTGCCGATTACATCGCCGGGGTTCACCACGTTCCCGAGGCTCTTGGACATCTTCTTGCCCTCAGCATCGAGGGCAAAGCCATGCATGCAGACGCTCTTGTAAGGCGCCTTCCCGAACGCGATGGTGCTCGCGCCCAGCTGGGAGTAGAACCAGCCGCGGGTCTGGTCCTGCCCTTCGGCAATGAAATCGGCAGGCCAGAGTGCATCGAACTCCTTTGTTTTCCCGGGGAACCCGAGCGTGGCCCATGAAGCAACCGCAGAGTCGAACCAGACATCGAAGATGTCCTCGACCCGCTTCATCGTGCCGCCGCAGCTGCACGGGATCGTCACGCTGTCCACGTACGGGCGGTGGGGATCGGGCAGGGACCTGCCGCTCCGTTCCTCGAGCTCCGCGATGGTGCCTACCACCCGGTAGGCATCGCACTTCGGGCAGACCCAGACCGGGATCGGGATGCCCCAGTAGCGCTGGCGGGAGATGCACCAGTCCCGGGCCTCCTTGATCCAGTCGTAGAACCGGGCACTGCCGGCCCATTCGGGGTACCACGTCACTTTTTCGACTTCCGAGAGCATCAGGTCCCGCATCTCGGAGGCCTTCAGGAACCACTGAGATGTGGCCCGGAAGATGATCGGTGTCTTGCATCGCCAGCAGTGGCCGTACCGGTGGGTGACGGTCTCTTTTGCAAGGATGTGGTCGCCCAGTGCCGCAAGCACGTTCTCGTTTGCGTCCCTGACGAACTGGCCGGCAAACTCCCCGGCCTCTGCCTTGAACCTCCCTGCGCCATCAACAGGGCAGACGATGGGAAGGCCTTCTTTTGTCCCGAGCACATAGTCGTCCCAGCCATGGCCGGGAGCGATGTGCACCATCCCGGTATTCTCCAGTGCCACGAACTCCGCCGTCACGACCTTGTGCTCGATCTCCCGCTGGAGCGGTACGATCTCTTTGAGGGGGGACTCGTACGCCCAGCCGACGAGCTCCGTTCCCTTCTTCGTTTCAACTACGGAATAGTCCTTGAACCGGCCCTTCTTCAGCACCGCCTTGACGAGGGGTTCTGCGATCCAGAGGAACGCCTCCTTCCCGTCTTTCTTTGCATGCACCCTGGCATACTCGAACTCCTTTGAGACCGCAACCGCTACGTTCGCCGGCAGGGTCCAGGGGGTCGTGGTCCAGATGAGGAGGTACTCGCCCGGCTTTCCGGTAAGAGGGAACTTGACGAAAACCGAGGGGTCGTTCTCGTCCCAGTATTCCACTTCGGCGTCCGCGATCGCCGTCTCGCACCGGGGGCACCAGTTCACTACCCGGTGGCCGCGTTCGAGCATCCCGCGGTCCTCTGCCCTGGCAAGGGTCCACCAGGCCGCTTCAATATACTCAGGCTTCACGGTCTGGTACGCCCCGGGGAAGTCCATCCAGACTCCGAGAGCGGCAAACTGGTCGTCCATCAGTTTCTTGTTATCGACAGCAAACTCCCGGCACTTCTCGATGAACGGCTGGATGCCGAACTTCTCGATGTCCTTCTTGGATACAAAGCCGAGCGCCTGCTCGACTTTCACCTCGATCGGCAGCCCGTGCATGTCGTACCCTGCCCGGTCGATCACATGCCTGCCATTCATCCGGTAATAGCGCAGGATGCTGTCCTTTAGGATCTTGTTCCATGCCGTCCCAAGGTGGATGTGCCCGGTAGTATACGGCGGGCCGTCTACAAAGAAGAACGGCTTGCCCCTGCTCCGGTGCTGACGGACGGTCTGGTAGGTATCGTGGGTGCGCCAGTATTCCTGCACCGCACGCTCGATCTCCTGTGCATTGAAGTTCGCGGTGACTTCTCTCAAAAAAACCCCTCTTTTCTCACAACGGGAAGCCCTTTTGTGTGTTCACATGTTGGCGTCCCTGCACAAAGTAGTTTTTCTCTCATGCCGGCCCGCACCTGTCAGGCATCATCCAGGAATCAGGGAAGTAAATGAAAACAGGATCGTAACCAATATATGGACATCTTTTATACTCTACCACTATGAAGGCCGCCTCCTATTCTGCCCTTTTTATCCTACCCGTGGTCCTGCTGCTCCTCACCGCAGGCTGCACCACCACCCAGTCACCTGCTTCTCCGGGGACCCCCTCCGGTACTGCTGTCCCGGGTGCGCAGCAGGCAGCTGCACCCGCACCTGCTGCCACATCTGCAAAGACTGCCGATATCGACACAACAATCGGGGTAAATTATAACGACTTTTCCTGCCTTAACATCCAGGACCAGATCGGGATCACGTACCTGTATCCCGGTGAGAAAGTGACTCTTACTGCCGCTCCCCCGGCGGGTGGGGGGGTAAATGTCAACGTGCTGATTGTAGATGAGAATGACCAGATCGGGTTCCGGCAGATCAGGCCGAAGTGGGATATCGTCCAGAAGTCCTGGGTCTATGCGGGCATCGTTCCGTTGATCCAGCTCAACGATGTGACGGGTGCGGTTGAGAAGACGGCCACGATCAAGACCCAGAGCATTTATTACATCTGTGTCGACGACCGGAAAGAGTCCGGTACCAGCGATGCCATCTACCAGGTCCCGGTCACACTGAGCCGTTTTTAACCCCCCCCTTTTTCCCGCATAAGAAAAAGTATAAGCCTACCAGATGACAGAGCACTCGCTTGCTGTGTCCGGAACCGATAACCGTTTTACCCATATCCCGCCAAGGCTGGCCGGCCTTGCCGACCTTGCCTACAATCTCTGGTGGAGCTGGCACCCCGAGGCACGGATCCTCTTCAAGCAGCTCAACCAGCTGGCATGGAAGGCGAGTGTTCACAACCCGGTGAGGATGCTCCGGGACACCCCGCAGGAGTTCTTCCTCGCTGCTGAAAATAACGAGGAGTACCTGCGGCGGTACGATATCATCATGAACCGCTTCCGGCGGTACATGAACACTACGTCCGGCTGGTTCCGGGAAGAGTACCCCGGCAGCCGGACCCTGACCATCGCATATTTTTCCGCGGAGTATGGCCTGCACCACTCCCTCCCTATGTACGCCGGGGGACTGGGTTTCCTTGCCGGCGATTATCTCAAAGAATGCAGCGATCTCGGTGTTCCGATCGTTGCCGTTGGGTTCATGTACTCGGAGGGCTACCTCCACCAGCACATCCTGCCTGACGGGTGGCAGGAGGGGATCCAGGAGACCCTTGACCGGGATGCCGCACCGGTCAAGCGTGTGCTGAACGACGAAGGAGAACAGCTGGTCGTTCAGGTGCCGCATATCGAGCCTCCCATCTTTGTCGCTGTCTGGCGGGTGGATGTCGGCAAGGTGCCGCTCTATCTCCTTGACACGGACATCCCCCTGAATGATGAGGAGAACCGGCGGATCTCCTCCAACCTCTACACTTCAGACCAGGAGGAACGGCTCCGGCAGGAGATCGTGCTCGGCATCGGTGGCAGGAAAGTGCTGCACGAGATGGGTATCCTGTACTCGTCAGTCCATCTCAACGAGGGGCACCCGGCCTTTGCCCTGCTGGAACGGATCCGGGAACGGGTTGAGCGGGGGATCAGTTTCCCCGATGCCCTAAACCAGGTCCGGGTGACCTCGCTCTTCACCACCCATACCCCGGTCGCAGCGGGCCACGATGCGTTTCCTCCGGAACTGGTGGACCGTTACTTCTCCTGCTATTACCCGGCGCTCGGGATCACCCGCGGGGAGTTCCTCGGGCTCGGGACGCACCCGGATTATCCGGAGAGCGGGTTCAACATGACGGTCCTTGCGATGCGCCTCTCCTCCTACCACAACGCGGTCTCACAGCGGCACGGGGAGGTAACACGGCAGATGTGGAAGAACCTCTGGCCGGATCTCACGCAGGACAGGGTCCCCATCGACGCGATCACGAACGGGGTGCACCTCCCGACCTGGCTGAACCCCCGGGTCGAGGATCTCCTCGACACGTACTTCTACCCGGTCACCCCGAACTGGCAGCAGGAGCACGATGACCCGGGCATCTGGAACCTTGTCGACGAGATCCCGGACGGGAAGCTCTGGGACCTCCACTTCGACCTCAAGATCAAGCTCATCAACCGCATGCGGGAACGGATACGGATCAAGTGGGCAAAGAAGCAGGAAGACCCTCTCTCTCTTGCTGCCGCGGGACTCCTCCTGAACCCGTCAATCCTGACCCTCGGCTTTGCACGCCGTTTCGCCACGTACAAGCGTTCCGATCTCATCTTTTATGATATGGAACGGCTGAAGCGGATCGTCTGTAACCGCTGGCGCCCGGTCCAGATCATCTTTGCCGGCAAAGCCCACCCCTCGGACTACGAAGGGAAACGGATTCTCCAGAAGATCTACCAGCTCGCCCAGCAGCCCGAATTCGAAGGGAGGATCGCGTTTGTCGAGGACTACAGCGAACAGACCGCCCAGTACCTTGTCCACGGGGTCGACGTCTGGCTCAACAACCCGATGCCACCGCTTGAGGCGAGCGGGACGAGCGGGATGAAGGCGGCGATGAACGGTGTGATCAACCTCAGTATCCCTGACGGCTGGTGGCTCGAGGGGTACAACGGGAAGAACGGGTGGTCATTCGCGAATACGACTGCCGGCAATGACCGGGATACGGCCGATGCCTGCGCGCTCTACGATATCCTCGAACGGGAAGTGGTCCCGCTCTATTACTCGGCCTCGCTGGACGGGATCCCGCACGGTTGGGTGAAGATGATGAAAGAGTCCATCAAGAGCAATGCCCCCCGCTTCTCTGCCCGCCGTATGGTCAAGGAGTACGTCTCGCGCTATTACCCCCAGCTGGTGACCGGGGCTGATGTAGCCTACGCGTGTGTGCTCAGGAGGTGAGCCGTGTGCCCCCCTGGATCTTCGATACCGTTTTAAAAAACTACAGCCCGATCCCTGGCTTCCTGGTCCGGTCTTCCCATACCTCACGGGCGGGAAGGCCTCCGGTGTGCGATTGCAAAGTTGAGCGAACCCGGCTCATGACGTTCTTCCGTAACGGCAGGATCGAATAAAAAGAATCTTTTGGTTTTTTTGCTCTGTAGAAAACCTCATAATCGCGGACGCTCTTTTGGGCTTTGCCCCCGCCGCTATGGCATCCCCCAGTTGCGATGACGATGTACTACCTGCCATTTGACTATGGTCATCGCACTGCGCCCCGTCCCCCGCGGGGGACTGGTGGCGCAAGGGGGGGGCATCGTCTCTTCGAAAAAAAATAATTTCTACAGAGCAGGTTTTTTTTAAATACAGGGCCGGGAGGTATGCTTCCGTTCCCTGTACCGGATCGGCAGTAATATTTCCCGGCAGGTTATCCGGCTGCTTACTCGATCTTCAGGTTCTCCGGTGAGAATGATTTCATCAGCTGCTCGATATGCGTGTAAGCTTTCTTGTGGTCGATATACACCCTGAACGAGCTGCCATCCTTTGTCGTGATGGTCATGAACCCGGAGAGCAGGACCGGTTTTTTCAGTTCGATCCTGGTGATGTCGCCTTTCTCCGCTACGAAAATTTTCAGTTTCTCGAGGTCTTTCACCTGCTTCTGGCGGGTATCGACCGTGGTGCCGAACAGTTCGTCCATCATGAATGTGCTGAACTGGACGCCCTGGGAGTTCTCCGCGTTCATATCGGGGTTCCGGATCACGAACAGCCGTTTGCTGGTGGCATATACCCCGTATCCGCCTGTTGACGACCCGATGGCACCTGCAATAGCGCCCCCGATCCCGTCACCGGAAACTTTCAGCGTGATACTCGAGATGCCACCCATGTACTCCTCCTGGTCTGCCGCCTGGTACGGTTCGCCAACCGTTATTGCTTCGATTGCTGCAATCAGGCTCCCTTTTGCGTCGTATACGGGGGAACCCTTGCCCCATAACAGCATTGGCTTACCCCGGATGCTGACATGTTCCACATCCCCGATGTAGGTGTCCCCGACTTTCTTGATGCCCTGCGGTGCTGCGGCCCCGGGCTTGCCGGCCAGCGCGAGGATCTGGTCGATGAGCATGGGAACCGGTTTCCCGTAGAAGGGAACCGCATATTCCCGGTTCCCCTTGCCGACAACCGCGGAAGCCGGGACCCCGGTCAGCTCCTCGAGCCCCTTGTTCCATGCGATGATGATGCCACCCTTGTCCACGGCAAAGACGGGGTTGTCCAGCGACTGGATCGTCTCGACCAGCCCCTTCCAGTCCGCCTCTTCCGGGGCGGACAGGGGCGCGTTCACAGGTGCCTGCGGGGCAGAAGGTGCAGACGTCTTCACCGGCTCCGGGCTCCCGATACGGATCGCAGATGCATGATCCCTGCCGGAGACCTGGTATTCCGTCACCGCGCCCCGGGCATCGAAGAACCCGCGATAGCTCCAGAGGAGCGGGACCTGTCGGTTGTCGCCGTTGCTGATCCGGTGCTCGAGCAGGAGGTCGGGTTTTATTGTCGAGAGGTTCTGGAGCCGGACGAGGACGAGCGACCGTTCGTTGTCCGGGATGCGGGAGAAGAAGTTGCTCTTCAGCATTTCTTCATAGGTTTTTTTGAAGAAATAGACCCCGGCCTCGTTTACGTAACTGAATGTGCCATCAGGACCCAGCCGGCAGATAAGGTCGGTCTGGTTCTCGACCACCGACTGGTAGAACCGCTCCCACTCCGCGATCTCGTGCTCGGCATGTCGTTCAGGGACACTCTTCCTGATGAACTCGACGAGTTTTGTGATCTCCTGCGCAGAATCCGCACCCTTCTGAAAGTAATAATCAGCGCCGCAGTTCAGGGCATCGATTGCGATATGGGCGAGCCGTTTGGCAGTGACGACGATGAAGAGCGACTGGCACCCCCGCGCCCGGATCTCCTGCAGCATGGCAAGACCGTCCATGTCCGGCATCGCATAGTCCGATATGATCACATCGAAATACCTGGTGTTTATGAGTTCGAGCGCCTCGCTGACCTTGGATACGGAGGTGACAGAAAACCCCGGCTGCCGTTCGAGTTTCTGGACGAACGCGTCAAGGAAGAGCGGCTCGTCATCTACGCATAAAATGGATATCGTGTCGGATTGCTGCACAACAATTCACCGTGCTGATGTAGTCAGTTTCTATTCACTCAAAGTAAAATAAATTATGGCATATTGTTCTGCAGGAGCGTGCCCGGGACAACTCTCCGCAGGTTTTTCCCTTGGGCGGGCTACGGTTAGTGCATGCAGATTGCGGTTGCCGGTGCGGCGGACGCAACGGAAGCAGAGTACAAGGCTGCGTATGCAACCGGGGCCCTGATCGCACAGCAGGGAGGTGTCCTTATATGCGGAGGTCTTGGCGGGGTGATGGAGGCGGCGTGCAAAGGCGCCCGGGAGCACGGGGGGACGACCGTGGGTATCATCTCCGGGACAGGCGACGGGAACCAGTACCTCGATATCGTGATCCGGACCGGTCTCGGGCATGCCCGGAACGTGCTGGTCGCCCAGTCCGGTGATGTGATGATCGCGATTGGCGGGAGCCACGGGACCCTGTCGGAAATTGCGATCGCCCTCAAGACCGGATGCCCGGTCTTCGGCATTGCCAGCTGGGATATTGACGGGGTGGTGAAATGCACGACTCCTGCGGATGCGGTGGGGCTGGCTATAAAGGCTGCCAGCCCTCCCTCCCGGCATACGCCCGGGCCGGAATGAACCGGCCGGGGCAGGCCTGCACGACCGGGTGCCCCTGCAACCGTTCCCTGCCCCGCCTCTTGTGAATAAGTTTCCCGGTTTGACCCGGCCAAATAGCCCCTCACTGGAACGGGCCACCGGGCCCGGGGTAACGATCACGCCACATACGGGCACCCTTAATCGTCCGGCACGATCCACTGAGTACCAATGAGGATCGCGCTGGTCAACTCCCGTCAGGACAAGGCGGGCCTGAATATCCGGCACCATATCGGGCAACTGCTCGATGAGGGCGGGGCAGGCGGATGGCAGGTCCCCGGCCGCACATACGCGTTCTACGATGTGGAGGAGCGGCTGATCCATGCGGAGGCAATCGACCGGGAGATCGAGGCAGACCTGCTGGTCTTCCTCTCCCGTCACTCCAGCGTCAACCCGGTTCCGGTCCTCACTGTCCATGTCACCGGGAATTACGGGGCCGCGGAACTTGGCGGCGAGGCCCGGACCCTGGCACCCGCTGCACCGGCCATGATGCAGGCCACCTTACGGGCCCTTGCCCGGCACTGCCCGGAAGGGTACCGGGTGTCCTACGAAGTGACGCATCATGGGCCCACCTCCCTCTCGATCCCATCGTTCTTTGTCGAGATCGGCAGTACGGAGAAGGAGTGGGGAGACCCCGTCGCGGGCCGGGCTGTCGCGGAAGCCGTGCTCAGTGCGGCACCTGTCAATGCGATCCCGCTGATCGGGATCGGGGGGACCCATTACGCACCCCGCGAGACGGAGATCGCCCTCACCTCCCGGGGGGCATTCGGGCATATCGCCAGTTCCCTGCGCCAGGTCTCCGCACTGGACACGGAGATGGTGCAGGAAATGATCAGGCAGAGCGGGGCGGTCGCTGCATATATCGACAGGAAGTCATTGTCCCGCCCCGAACTTGAACGGCTGACCGGGATCTTCGAATCCCTTGAAATACCCCGGCTCTCTGAGAGCGAGATTGCCGCAATGGGAACCGTAGCATGGGGTACCTACCGGACCGTACGGAAGATGGCTGACGCGATCACTCCCGGTGCCCGCTGTTACATCCATGCCCTGGAAGGTGCCGGCACGCCCGTGCTTGTTAAGGCAAATCCTGTTTTAATTGCCGAAACCGTGAAATCGGACGAGCCGGGGTTCATAAAAAATCTCGACAATTTGCCGCTCGTTCACATTTCCACGCACGATAACTGCCTGCTTCCGGAATTTATCACGTATACGCACCATTCCCCTGAAATAATAAATGATTTAAATACATTGTGCGTAAAAATCATACGTAGTAAAGAGATCACTGCAACGGAGAAAGATAACCTGATCATTACGAAGGTCCGGTTCGACCCCCACAAAGCGCGCGAACAGGGGATTGTACCCGGACCATCCTACCGCGAGCTGGCAGGGGGCCGGCCGGTAACGATCGATGGCAGGACCATCACACCCGACATGGTGTCTTCCCGCAGTGAGATCCGGATCCACATCCCGGGGTTGGAGAAGTTTTCATGAGGTCAATTGTTGAAGAGGCACTCACTAAGGCGAGGGACGAAACCGTGTCCCCTACGCAGAATAACGAAGACCTTGATCAGATTCTCGCCGAACTCAAGACCGAGATAGCGGTGATCGGTTGCGGTGGCGGCGGATCGAACACGATCTCCCGCATGATGGAGGAAGGCATCCACGGCGCAAAACTGATTGCCATGAACACCGATGCCCAGCACCTGATCCGCACCCGTGCAGACCAGCGTATCCTCGTCGGACGCCAGCGCACCCGGGGCCTCGGCGCCGGCTCCATCCCGCAGATCGGGGAAGAAGCAGCCCTCGAGAACGAACAGGAGATCCGGGCAGTCGTCTCCGGTTGTGATATGGTCTTCATCACGGTCGGGCTTGGCGGCGGAACCGGTACCGGTGTTGCACCGGTCGTGGCCAAGGCCGCCCGGGAAGAGGGGGCCCTCACCATCGCGGTTGTCACCCTTCCGTTCGCTGCGGAAGGTGCCATCCGCATGGAGAATGCAGAAGCAGGTCTCGAACGCCTCCGGGAAGTGGCAGACACCGTCATTGTTGTGCCCAATGACAAGCTGCTCGAGATCGTGCCAAAACTCCCCCTCTATGCCGCATTCAAGATCGCGGATGAAGTCCTGATGCGTGCGGTCAAGGGCATCACCGAACTGATCACGATGCCGGGCCTCGTGAACCTCGACTTTGCCGACGTCCGCACCGTGATGGAACGCGGCGGCGTAGCGATGATCGGGATGGGCGAGAGTGACAGCGAGGACAAGGCAGCCGACTCGGTCAAGAAGGCGATCCGCTCCCCGCTGCTCGATGTGGATATCAGCGGTGCGACTGCCGCGCTCGTCAACGTGGTCGGCGGCCCGGACATGACTATGGAAGAGGCGGAGGGTGTGGTGCAGGAAGTCTACAATCGCGTGGACCAGAATGCCCGGATTATCTGGGGTGCCCAGATCGACCCGTCGATGGAGAACAAGATGCGGTGCCTGCTGGTGGTCACGGGCGTACGGTCGCCACAAATATATGGTCGCAATGAGAAACTTACCCCCAAAGTACAGAAACAGTTTGAGATCGATTTTCTCAAGTGATTCAATATGGAAATTTCAAAACCTGATTTCAAGATGGACGGCATACACGAGGCCATTCACGAGGAATTACTCCGCAAGTACCTCCGGGTCCTCAAGCTCGCGCGCACCCCCACCCGGGAAGAGTTCACCAAGATCGCCACGGTTGCCGCCGCAGGTGTGCTTCTTGTTGGCCTGATCGGCTTCATCATCTTCGTGGGATTCGAACACAAGACCATGCTGGGATTCTGACCCGATGTCTATGACCCAGTCCCAGACCCCTGCACCCGCCGCTCCCCAACCCCCTGCTGCCCCTGAAGTATTCAAGAACAGGATCTTTGCGATCAAGACCACCTCGAAGCAGGAACGGACGGTAGCGGATAATATCCTCAAGGCGATCGAGACCAAGGCGACCGACGTCAAGGTGACCGCGATCATCGTCCCGAACGAGCTGCAGGGCTACGTGCTCGTGGAGACTCCCGAGAAGATGAACCGTGTCGAACAGCTCGTGGAGCTTATTGCCCATGCACGCTCGGTAATCAAGGGCGAAACGAGCCTCGCCGAGGTCGGCCACTTCCTCATCCCGAAGCCGGTCGTCTCCGGTATCGAGGAAGGTACCATCGTCGAGCTGATCGCCGGGCCCTTCAAAGGTGAGAAGGCTGTCGTCAAGCGTGTCGATTCCGCAAAGGAAGAGATTACGGTCGAACTGTACGAAAGCGTAGTCCCGATCCCGATCACCGTCCGTGGCGACAACGTCCGCGTAGTAGAGAAATTTTCCGACCGGTAATACTTCCGGTCTCTTTTTTCAGCTATACGATTGCACAAGAGCCCGGGCGTTCGTTCCTTAAATAGTCCGGTCGCTACTCCAGTCGCCCGATCTCACCGTAAGGAGGAAAGCGCTTATCCCCGGGTGCAATGGTACGAGCCAAAGATATATGTCGCTGGTAATAGCATGAATTTTTTAAAAGCACCACTCCAGCCGGCAGGGTGTTATAACCGGGTGGTTTTACCCGGGCATACCGGGAATGCCCGGCCGCCTCCCGACAGTGCATATGGTACCGGGACGAACGAGGGATGTACATCATGGCAATAGCACCAGATAAGAAAAGAACGGGATTGAAGATCACCCGCGTCTTCGATGCGCCGCGGGAGCTCGTATGGAAGGCATGGACGATGCCGGAATATGTGATGCGCTGGTGGGGGCCGGAGGGCTTCACGTCGCCGCTCTGCACCATCGATATCAGCGTGGGCGGCAGGTACCTCTACTGCATGCGATCGCCCGATAAGCATGACTTCTGGAGTACCGGTGTCTTCCGTGAGATCGATCCCCCGAAACGGCTCGTTGTCACGGACAGCTTTGCGGATGAAGAGGGCAACGTGGTCCCGGCTTCGCACTACGGGATGAACTGGGACTGGCCGGTCGAGGTGCAGGTCACTGCCACGTTCGAAGAATACAGGGGCGGGACGAGGTTCTCCCTGCAGTATGAACGCACCCCGCCAAAAGAGATGATAAGTCCCATGATGGCCGGCTGGAACCAGTCCCTCGATAAGCTCGCTGCCGTCCTGGGAGAGGAGAAGTCACGCCATGGAAAGACCGTTCTCGTTGCCGCGCCGGGAACACAGGAGATCGTCATCACCCGCATCTTCGATGCGCCCCGGGAGCGGGTGTTCGGGGTGTCTACGGATCCAATGCTGCTTTCCCGGTGGTGGGGACCGGCACGGCTCACGACCACGGTTGAACGTATGGTACGTGAAGCCGGGCGGTGCCGGGCGGGTTGTCCAGCGCGATGCTGAAGGCAATGAGTTCGCGTTTCACGGCGTGTATCATGCGATCGAAACCCCTGTGCGGCTGGTCCGGACGTTCGAATTTGAGGGCACGCCGGGCCATGTACTGCTGGAAACCGTGACGTTCGAAGATCTGGGCGGCAGGACAAACCTGATCGACCAGTCCGTATTCCAGACGGCAGAGGATCGCGATGCGATGCTCAGGTTGGGGATGGAGGAAGGGGCGGCAGAGTCCATGGACCGTCTTGCCGCGCTTTTAGCGAAAGGCTAAACCCGGAAAACAGGAGATCCTTCTGTTCGTCCTCAACCGGCCGGGTCTCTGCCGGCAACAGAGTATCCCTGCTCCATGCACCCCGCCGACCCACCAATCAATAGCTTTATCACCGATATTCTCTGATTCCCATCCATCAGGATGGATCACTCATGAAAGTAATCGGACTGAATGCAAGTCCTAAGGGAAAGGACAGTAATACCCTCCGTCTGGTGAACGCTGTACTGGCCGGTGCGAAGGAGGCTGGTGCAGAAACTGAACTCGTGGATATATACACGTTACGTATAGAGCACTGCACGGCCTGCGGCACCTGCTATGCAAAAGGGGAGTGCACCCTGCTCGATGATTTCCCGGATCTCTTTGAGAGCATGATGAATGCCGACGGGATTGTGCTCGGCGCTCCCAACTATATTGACTGCGTGCCCGCCCCGATGAAAGCGGTCTTCGACCGTATGGCGGATGCGATCCACTGCCAGATGCTGACAGGAAAGTTCGGCTGCTCGGTCTGCACGGCCGGGGGGAGCGGGGAGCACGAGGTGGTCGGGTACATGAACAAGGTGCTCATGACGCTTGGCGCAAATGTCGTGGGGGGGATTGGCGTTGCGATCGGCAGGGACCCAGCAGCGCTCGGGAAGGCCGGGAAGGATGCCCACGAGCTGGGGAAGCGACTGGCCCGGTCTATCCGGGGTGAGATCTCCTATCCCGAACAGGACGAGAGTCACCGGCAGAGAAGGGAGTACTTCTGCCAGCTCGTAAAGAACAACAAGGACAAGTTCGCCCACGAATATGACTGGTACGTCCAGATGGGCTGGATGAAATAAACCTGCAGGAATATTCTGGTGAAATGATATGAAGAGTATCACCGCAGAAAAACTCCGGCTTGACTACGAACCCGTGGCAATTCTCTGGAGCAATACAAAACCCGAGGGCGCATTGCAGATCAAACCCCACGGGCAGTCCTGCATCATGCCGTTCTTTGCGCAGGTCGCAACGAAGGGGAAGACCGCCGTCTTCGACCGGGAGAGTTACGGATGCCCCGGTGCCAGGGCAGGCCTCGGGTTTGGCAACGGGTACTACGATGCCTTCGGCGGCGCCGGTGTAGAATTCATGTCCGCGTTCTTCGTGAAAGGGCAGGAGAGCGCAAAAAACCCGGAAGCCTATTGTGCGACCGTGCAGCATGTCCCCGGGCGGGAGCGGGAAAAGTTCCTGCATGGCGAGCGCCTGCACAAAGATACGGAGAAGGCAAAGCGGTTCATGACCGCTGACCTGCCGATCACGGACATTGCCGAGAAGTACGTGATCTTCACCCCGTTAAGCACGGTGAAACCCGGCGAGCGCCCGGTCGTAGTGGTGTTTGTGGCAGACCCGCTGCAGATCACCGGGCTCGTCACGCTGGTAGGGGCAGTCCGCGAGGGCACTGACCCGGTACGGGTCCCGCCCATGGCCGCCTGCCAGCAGATCGGGGCGTTCGTATATGACGAGGCAAAGAAGGAGCACCCCCGGGCCGTGCTCGGGTACACGGATCTTGCCGCACGGGCCAATGTTGGGAAGACGATCCCTGCGCATATGTTTACCTTTGCCGTACCCTTTTCCCTCTTTGAAGAGATGGAAAAAGAGGCAAAAGATGGTGTATTCGACGGCCCGATCTGGAAAGGGCTTGCTGCAGAGAGTGAGGTGTTGTGATCATGACGAAAACAGATTTCAGGGAGATCGGGGCCAGGCTGAAGACAGCATTCAGGCTAACGACGCGCCCGCTTGCGGTGTACGGATCCGAGGTACTGCCGGAGGGGATCCCCCCGATGACCGGGGTGAACCGGTGTTTTGCGGTTTCCCTGTACCGGATGGCAACCGGAAACGAGGTGTCAGCAATTTATGTCAGTGCCGATACCAGCGAGGGCTGCTGCATGGGTGGTCTCTACCACGTTGGGTATATCCCCGTCCCAAATGATATCAAATATTTCGTATCGACCGGCCGGAAAGACGTCCGTGGCGGGGCAGCCGAATTCCTGAAGGCCAGCCCGGAGCTGGTCGAACAGTGCACGCTGGCAGCAGGACCGATCCATCCCCCGGGAAAATACCTCATCGTTCAGGCCTGCGAGGCACTGCGGGATGCCGGGCCTGAAGTCAGGTCCCTCTGCTGCTTTGGCACGGGGGAGCAGATCCGGAACATGGCAGCGCTCATCCACTTCGACCGGGACGACCCGTTCTCACCTGTCATCGTACCCTGGGGCTCTTCCTGCTCGACCTTTATCACGTTTCCGGCGGGCCTTGCAGAGAACACGCCACCCAACACCGCGTTCATGGGCCCGCAGGACCCGACGCAGAACCACTCCCTCCCGCCCGAGATGATGGCGCTGGGCATTCCCGCAGGGATGGCCGAAAGGATGGTAAAAAACCTGGACGTTTCATTCATTACCCGGCGGCCGCAGGTGGCATTTCCCAGCCACGGGAAACGGCCGGACCGCCAGACTGCCTGAGCCGAAGGGTGCAACAATATACAATTCTTTTTTCCGGGATCTTTACCGGATTCTCCTGAGCCGGAACCAGAGGAGGAAGGGAACGCAGATATAGATGGCCACACCGTAAGGAATATTCAGGGCAGCGAGGATAATTCCCACGCAGGACAGGACCGGGATAATGAGGGTGATCTCTTTTCCCCGGCGGATGATAAATTCCGGTAGGTCCGGGTCTACCAGCCGGTGGTCTTTTGTTGCATACCGCCACTGGATGTGGAAGAGCAGGCCGGTGATGAGGAGGTGCGCCTCGAACACTCCCGAGGCAAGGGGGTCCGCAGGAAAGATCCCGGCAATGGTGCTGGTGAAGGGGATGAAGGCGACCAGCATCAGGATGATGATGTTGAGCCAGAGGAGCGTCCGGTCAATGTACCGGATATGGTGGAACTGGCTGTGGTGGGCCACCCAGAACGCGGCGAGGAGGAGGAACGAGATGATGTACAGGATCACGTCCGGCACCGAGTTGACAAGGATATCGTGGGCGGGCGTTTTTGCAAGCGTTGCAACGGTGAACGGGTAACCGGCACCGAGCACGAGGAGTGTCATGCCGAACGCGAAGATCCCGTCCGTGAGGGACTCGATCCGCCCCTTGCCAAAGCCGATGTTCACTTCGGTCCTGCTTTCCGTTCGTTCCATCGAAGTTTCCCCATTATTTACGATACAATTCCGGCTGGATCCGTATCGTTGTCTCATGGTACCTTACCCCACATCTCTATCTAGTTTTCGAAAAAAACCGGCCGCCGGCTTCAGGGAATGAGGAGAAAAGACCGGAAATTTTCCCGAGTCGGAAAATATTTTTTTCACAGCGGGTGTATCAAAAATGGCGTTGTAGATCCACAGACGAAC
Organism: Methanoregula sp.; assembly: GCF_049686655.1. Taxonomy (GTDB): domain Archaea; phylum Halobacteriota; class Methanomicrobia; order Methanomicrobiales; family Methanospirillaceae; genus Methanoregula. The sequence continues at coordinate 34,870 of NZ_JBAVIG010000078.1, read as the reverse complement.
CGATACGGTTTACACCCGTATGATGAAAATTGTACGATCTGCCTTCAGTATTTGTGAGGTTTCCCCGGCCACAGGGCCTCTCCGGGGCACGGCGGGGCAGGGAGGTATTTTTATTGCTTTTCGGTCAATGATCCGCCGCGGGGGCGTCCCGTAGGGGGTGGCGGCATCCATCGCAACCGGGGGTATGGGTGTTTCAACCCCCATCAACATACCGAAAAACCATGTTCTCCACAGGAATTCATTACATTGATGCATAGAAAACAGGTACCCCGTTTTTCCCTTCGCACAGGCACATCCCCTGAACCGGAACTCAGCAAAAAAATCACCGCCGTTCCGCAAGCAGGTATACTGCCTTATGCGAGCCGGACTTTCCGCCGACTTCGATTGTTTTCAGTTCCCGGATGATGAAATACGGGGAGACGAGTTCCCTGATCTCGGATTCCGAGGAGAAGTAGAGCCTTGTCCCGATCCGGGTCTCGCGGTATTTACCGCTACCGCCAAACTGGGGGTCATTCTCACTGAAACAGGCGGAAAAGTAGGTTGCACCCGGGCTTGTGATTTTATGCACATTCCGGATATAGGCCTCCCGGTCTTCCGGGAAGATATGGTGCAGGAATTCCCAGTCAAAGGCGAAGTCAAACGTGTCGGTCACTTCATGCAGGTCGCCGATGAGGTCGGCGATGATGAACCTGCACCGTACTCCCTGCTTTTTTGCATGTTCTTCAGCGATTTTAATTGCTGTCGGAGAACTGTCCACGCCGGTCATATCAAACCCGAGCCCGGCCAGGTAGATCGCATAGTTACCGGCACCGCACCCGAGATCGATGGTTTTGCAGGGCCGGATTTTTTCGTCCCGTACCAGTTCAACGAGTGCCTCCGGCGGGGTCTCGTTGTTCCACGGGAGGTTATCCAGCGGGATCGTCCGGTAAATCCTGTCAATATCGGCGTATTTCATGTATGCCACCCTGACTGAGTAATCACTCCGGGGGTGGCTTCAAGGTTTCCCCGGTTCCTGTCGGAAAGGCGAACTACTTTTTCACGCTTCGCAGGTTTTACCCGGGATCCGGGGCACGATACCGTCCGATGCATTCCTCTGGAGATACACCTTCATGCAAAAGTCCTGAAACATTATAGTACCAAAAGATCCAATTTGTAAACTATATTTTACAGATCCGGGGAACATGCCCGGATGATGCCGGAGGCAGCCCGATCTCATGGAACACATAAAAACCGAAGGCAATGCCACAAAACCCATCAAAAAAGGCATCGACTACAAGTGGATCGTACTCTCGATCACCACCATCGAGATGTTCATGGTATCCGTGAACGGGAGCATCACCCTCATCTCGCTGCCCGCGATCTTCAATGGCATCAATATCGATCCGCTCAGCTCGTTCCAGTACTTAATCTGGGTGCTGATGGGGTACAGTCTCGTCACTGCGACACTGCTCCTCAGTTGCGGCCGGCTCTCGGACATGTACGGGCGGGTAAAGTTCTACAATATCGGGTTTGCCATCTTCACCCTCGGGTCCATCCTGCTCTTCCTCACGCCGGACAAAGGGGACGCAGGTGCCCTCGAGATTATCGCATTCCGCCTCGTCCAGGCCGTGGGCGCGTCCTTCACCTTCTCCAACAGCGCAGCAATCCTCACGGATGCATTCCCTCCCGACGAACGGGGCAAGGCGCTGGGGCTGAACACGATGGCATTCCTCTCGGGCCAGTTCGTGGGTCTCATTCTCGGGGGCATCCTCGCGTTCTATAACTGGCGGTACGTCTTTCTCGTCAGCGTGCCGGTCGGGCTCATCGGCACGGTCTGGGCGTACCTGAAACTCAAAGAGACCCCGCTGCCGAAAAAGGCCCGGAAGATCGATATCTGGGGCAACATCACGTTTGTCGGCGGGCTGACGATCCTCCTGGTCGGCATCACGTATGCACTGCTCCCGTACGGGCACGACCCGATGGGATGGGGGAACCCGTGGGTGATCGCATCCCTCGTCATCGGCATCCTCCTCCTGATCGCATTCCCGATCATCGAGAGCAGGGTCGAGGACCCGATGTTCCGGCTGAGCCTGTTTAAGATCCGGGTATTCTCCCTTGCCAACACCGCCGGGTTCCTGAGCGCACTTGCCCGGGGCGGCATGATGTTCCTCCTGATCATGCTGCTGCAGGGCATCTGGCTGCCGCTCCACGGGTACAGCTACGAGTCTACGCCATTCTGGGCCGGGATATTTATGCTGCCGCTCACCGCCGGGTTCGTGATCATGGGACCCCTCTCGGGATGGCTCTCGGACAAATACGGTTCACGGTTGTTCGCCACGTCAGGTCTGCTTCTCATCTCCCTCTCGTTCCTGATGCTGGCCTCGCTGCCCTATAATTTCGATTACCCGGTCTTTGCCCTGGCCCTCCTTATCATGGGACTCGGGAACGGCATGTTCGGTACGCCGAACATCGCGGCGATCATGAACTCCGTGCCCCCGGAGGACCGGGGTGTAGCATCGGGCATGAGATCGATGCTGCAGAACAGCGGGATGGTCATCTCCATGGCCCTGTTCTTTACCATTGTCATCGTCAGCCTGACGCACCTGTTTCCCCCGGAACTCGCAACATCGCTTGAAGGTGCCGGGGCCCCGGGCCTGATCGTCCCCATGAGCGCAATCCCGCCGACGGGGGCGTTATTTGCCGCGTTCCTAGGATACAATCCTGTCAATGCGATCCTTGTAACGTTGTCCCCGGCGGTTGTTGCCGGGATCAGCAATTCGACCATGACGACCCTGACCGGTATCACCTGGTTCCCGACAACGCTTGCGCATGCCTTCATGCCATCGCTCAGGGTCTCCTTCTACATAGGTGCCCTTCTGTCCATCATTGCAGCGATATTGTCCTCGCTTACAGGTTCACGGTTCGTTCACGAGATCCACGGGAAGAATGGTGGAAAACCCGAAGAGGTACCTGAATCCCCCGATGCACCCGTATGGGATATTATCGAATAAGGGGCCGCCCCTTTTTTTGGGAAGATCGGATGCGGGGAACCCCCGCACACGCACATTCTGATTGCATGTGCCGGTAAAAAGGGTATAAACCGCCCGGTACCTAAATCCCCTTCACCAGGTTCCGTCTCTGGATCACCTTCGCACACAAGATAAATACGAGGATCACGAGCACGAGCACCAGCGCATCGAGCCATGGCGGGTAAACTGCGTCGCCGTTCAGGCTTGCATGGAAGAGGTCGACGAGGTACGTGAGCGGGGAGAGCGAGGTGAGGATCCATTCCCAGCCGGCAAGCTGGCTGAGCGGTATGAAGATGCCCGAGACGAAGATAAGCGGGAGCCGGACGAGGCTCGAGAGCATCATGATGTTCGACGGGTTGTCCGTTGTCGGCGATGCAAGCAGGGTGCCGAGCGCTGCGAACGTGATCGACCCGAGCACGAGCGAGAGGGCGAGGAGCCCGATATGCGCAAGGGGGAGGTGGAGGAGCACTGCAGAGACCGCAAAGACGATCGCCGTGATGCCAACGCCGAAGATCGCGCCGGCCATCAGGTCGCCTATGATGATGCTCTCGAGGATTACGGGCAGGGAGACGAGTCGCTCGTAGGTCTTCTCCCGTTTCTCCCACGGGGTGATCAGGGGGCCGACCGAGGATGCGGTAAAGAAGAGCATCATGCCGAGGAACCCCGGGAAGAAGAGGACGATGTCGAGGTTCCTGCCTATGAAGAACGTGAAGAACATGATAAGGGGAAAGAGCAGGCCGAAGACCACTACCGGCCCCTTGAAGTAATAGATCCGCATGTTCTTCTCGGTGACGACAGCGATGCTGCGGAGAAAGACCTTCCAGTCCATCTTACACGCCCCCGGTGAGCCGGACAAACGCCTCTTCGAGCGTAGGGTTCGAGGTAGCAATGGAGACGATAGTCAGCCGGTCCCGCTCCGCAGCGGAAGCAAGGTGCTTCACCGCCCGGTCCGGATCGTCCGTGTAGACCCGCCACTTGTCCCCCCATTGCTCCGCCCGGGTGATCCCGGGGCCGGAGAATAGCCCGTGTCCTACCGGCTGGTCGAACGAGACCTCGACATACCGGGAGGTGTCGAAGGTCTTCTTGAGCTTCTCCGGGCTGCCGGTCGCCACGATCTTCCCCTTGTTGATGATGCTGATCGTGGTACAGAGCGCATTGGCCTCCTCGATGTTGTGCGTGGTGAGGAGGACCGTGCTGCCCTGCTCGTTCATGTGCCGGACCGTATCGATCACGAGCCGGCGGCTGTAGACGTCCAACCCCGTGGTCGGTTCGTCGAGGATCAGGACCTTTGGCGAGTGGACGATGGCACACGCGATGCTGATCCGCTGGCGCATCCCTTTCGAGAACGTCCGGACGATATCGTTTCTCCGCTCCGTGAGCCCGAGTCGGTCGAGGATCTCACCTGCCCGTCTTTCGCGGCTGACCCGGTCCATGCCGAAGAATTTCGCGGTGATGATGATGTTCTGTTCCGCGGTGAGATCGCTGTAAACCGTGCCGTTCTCGGGGATAACGCCCATCTTCAGCTTTGCGGCAAGCGGATCCTTGTCGACATCCGTCCCGAGGACCCGTACCGATCCGGCATCCGGGATCAGCACACCGGTGATCATCCGGATCGTGGTGGTTTTTCCCGCGCCGTTCGGACCCAGGAACCCGAAGATGCCGCCTTCCGGGATCGTAATGCTGACATCATCGACCGCCGTTACCGGCCCAAACGACTTGCGGAGATTATCTGCAACTATTGCATCCATGGAAGATATTCCTGAATCAGGATTGCAGGGCAGAACAATATGAGGGTATCTGTTTAGCGTTCCCCTGCCACTACCAGAGGAACGGGATCAACCGGTAGCGGACGTTCCCGGTATACTCGCGGTAGCCTTCAAGTTCCCGGTCCAGCATCTCTTCCTCCTTCATGATCCTCGCCATCAGAAGCGCGGTCAGGGCAATGCCGGTAAGTGCGCCGTAGCCTGAGCCGAGCAGGAGGGGCGCTCCGATGAACATCAGGATCGCCCCGAGGTACATCGGATGCCTGACAAACCCATAGACACCGGTTGATACCACCCGCTGCCCCCGGTCTTCCTGGATCCGCACCAAGGGTGAAAGGAAGGTATTGTCCGTGAAAGACCGGAAGAAAAGGAAGAAGGATCCGGCCAGCATGACAAAGCCGAGAATATTCAGACCGTGGGGAAAGACGGCAGACCCGCCGAACCGTTGTGCATCGAGGGGCATGATGACGATCCAGAGCGCGAACCCGAGCCCGAGGCCGTAGACCACGTACCGGTCCCACCCCACATGGTTGCCGGCACCGGGCTTCCGGAACCGTTCGGCGAGCAGTGCCGGATCTTTACGGTAAAGGTAGAGGATCGTCGAATAACAGAGCAGGATGAACCACGCGCCAAAGATCCATCCTGCAGGCCAGAAGGGGTTCCCGGAGAGGATGAGGATAAGGGCAGGAAAGATCAGGACATAGAGGAATGCGAAGACGAGCTTCTTCTCCATACGGTACTGTATGGCGGGACGGGAGTATTATGCCTCGCGCTCACCGGGTCTGTGAGGGGTCTTCGGGTCCGGCCCCTGGAAAGGGTCCCCGGAAGAGAGGAAAATCCTCATCCGACCCGTATCAGGCCGGGGTGATTGCCGGTGATACTGCGGCCGCCATGAGGTGTGACGATAAACGTGTTCTCGGTGCCGACCATACCGATCCCCATGATCCCTTTCTTGGGTTCGAGGGCGATGACCATCCCTTCTTTGAGCGGTTGGTCAAATCCTCTGGCGATCACCGGGTTCTCGGCGATCTCGAGGCCGATCCCGTGGCCGAGGAACTGGACCTTCCGGTCCCGGTATCCCATGAAATTCTCGAGGAATGCGGGCTCAAGACCGGCCGTCACCGTCTCGTAGATCTGCGAGGGGATGGCGCCCGGCCTGAGGAGCGGGACGATCTGGTCCTGGATCGCGAGACACTGCTGGTGGATCCGGACTGCCTCATCCGGCAGCGTTCCGCCAAAGACATAGGTCATGGTCTTGTCGGTATGGTACCCGTGATACCCGCAGCCGATGTCGCAGAAGATGAGGTCCCCGCATTCGAGTTTCCGCTCCCGGCTGCCGAGCAGCGGGACGGCGGGAGACATACCGGCATTGCCCCCGGGACTGTCGAGGTACGTGGGGTAGAGGGAACTCTCGCCAAAGCCGATCAGACCCAGCATGATTTCGGCCCCGGCCATGCCGAACCGGACGATCCCGTGGTGGCCTTCCCGCACCATGACGGCATAGAGCTCGGCTGAGAACTCGGCCTCGCTTATTCCTTTGCGGAGGAGGGACGGGGCGAGATCCTCGAGGACATGGCGGTGGATGCTGCCCGCCTTCTCCATCAGTTCCTGCTCGTACCGGCTCTTGACCGACCGGATATCTGCGATTACGCCATCGAGCGATTGCACGTCACGGAACGGAAAGTATTTCCGGAGCCGCTGGTACATGGCGAGCGATACGTGTTCGGTCTCCAGGTATCCCGTCCCGGGGATCGGTCCCGTCGCTTCTGCCGCAGCCCGGTAGCTCTGCATGGGCCGGATCTGCGGGAAAGAGGACTCGTCCACTGCCCGCAAGAAACTCCGGCGCACCCAGAATACTGCCTCGCCATTGCGGGGGATGAGCAGGATCCCGTCCTGCATAGTCCCGGTAAAATAATAGAGGTTGACGTTGCTGGAGACGAGGGCGAGCTCCCAGCCGGGGTCAGCGGTATCCATCCGTGCCCGGAACCGTTCCAGCCTTGCCCCGAGCTCGCTCATAGGGACCTTTGCCTGCATAGTATATTGTTGTGCAGCCGGCGCTAAAAACTGTGGCGGGAATACCGGATGCACCGATCAGTAATGACGGCATCGGCATTTATGGAATGAACGAGAACAGCTCCTCAGCATGGTATACCCGACAGATCCCGGCAACGGCATTCATACGTATGTTCCCGGTCCGGACTTCCTGCCCCAGGGAACGGTGGCCTGTCTCCCCCTCAGAGAATCCGATGCGGACGGGACCGCCCGGCTCTACAGCGAAGTTTTCCTTGCTGACGAGCCGACAACGCACCGCCGTTCTCCCGACCCGGCCCTGTTCCTCCACTACGCGATCCTCTATGCCGGGTCTCTCGCCGGAAAAAACCTGAGCTTTGTCGCAAGGGATGATCAGACCGGAGAGCCAGTCGGGTTCATCTTCTGTGTTGATATGACAGATGATCCCAAACGTGAAGGGGAATGGATGGTGGAACTCCTGGCATATTTCCGGGAAGTCGTGACCATGATCGATGATCTGGAGGACCGGTACCTCGACCGGGATGCGATCGCCCCCGGGTCGGTGCTGCATATCTTCCAGATCGGCGTCAGCCGGCAGTACCGGGGACACGGGATCGCACAGGCCCTGATCCGCCGGGTGCTTGCCCATGCCCGGGAACGCGGGTACCGGCAGGTCATCGCCGACTGCACCAGCCCGGCCTCCCGCCGGTCGTTCGAACAGTGCGGGTTCCATGAAGCAGGATCTTTGCCATACGATGCATTCAGCCTTGACGGGGCCCGGTTTTTTGCAGGTCTTGATGGGGGCATCTCGCTGATGGTGAGGGATGTGTGACGGGCCCCCGGGTCCTGTGATCTGCGCTGTCGTCCAGGGCTGTAAGCTCCTGCCCGCTGCCTCCCCCGATGAACCGGGATCAGGGCCGCTCTTCGAACCGGTACACTCCCTTTGGCACGCTGATCTCAAACCGTGCACCTTTCCCGGCTTCACCGGTTTCCCTGATCGTAATGCCGGTAACGGAAAGGATCTCCCGGGCGAGGAAAAGGCCCATTCCTCTCCGCTCTTCATTCCGCCTGTCAAAAATCTTTTCTTTCAGATCGGGCTGGATCCCCTCGCCGTTATCTTCAAAGAAAAGGGTGAGCCCTTCTTCGGATTCATGATACCGGAAGGTGATCTCTGTCGCAGTTTTCCCATGCAGGAGAATGTTTTCAGCAAGCGTAAAGAAGACATTCTCAAGGAGCGGGTCAGCATAGATCTCCAATCCTTCGACACTGAGTTTCCTGGATATATCTGAGATATCCAGGTGCGAGATCCCAAAGAGGAATGCCTCGCCGACATTCTGCCACGCGGGAGGCTTCAGTCCCAGGTTCTGGTAATTTTTCGCAAATTTAAGTGATTCCGTAATTGTCCGGATAATTCCGGTCTCTTTATCCAGGTATTGCTGCAGTCTTTCACCAGGTTCACCGGTTTTTTCAAGTTCAAAATATCCCGCCAGGGAAAATATCGCGTTCTGGATGTCGGAAAAAGTGATGGAATTCAGGAGACTTAGTTTCTTTGTTGCACGATTTAACGCATCCTGCGCCATCTTTCGCTCGGTAATATCCTCGATCTGGCCGGCGAAATAGCGCAGGGAACCCTGTTGATCCCGGATCGCGGTAACCCTGATCGATCCCCAGAGGATACTGCCATCTTTCCTGATATACCGTTTTTCCGTGCCGTAGACCAGAATCGTCCCTGCCGCCAGCTCCCGCATATGTTCGTCGTCACTGGCACGATGATCCGGATGTGTAATATCCTTAAAAGACATCTTCAGGAGTTCTTCCTCTGCATAGCCGGTCATGGCTATCCAGGCCGGGTTGACAGAAAAAAACCGGTAATCGGATGTGACCAGAGTCATGCCCAGGGAGCTGTTCTCGAAGATCTTCCGGAACCGCTCCTCGCTCTCGCGCAATGCATCTTCCGCCCGCTTGCGCCCGGTGATATCCCGGACGATAGTCCCAAGGCCGGCAGGCTGTCCTGCATCGTCACGGAGAAGGAACGTGTGCAATTCCACGGGGAAGATCGTCCCATCCTTCCTCCGGTATTCTTTCTCGTAGACTTCAGAATGCCCGAGCAGCAGGACCTGTTCTTTCAGGATCCTCTCTTCGGACTCATGCCATTTATCCGGGGTGATATCACGATAGGTGAATTTCGAGAGTTCCTCGTTGGAATAGCCCAGCATCTCCCGGAATGCAGGATTGTATTCTTTTATCCTGCCTGCCATATCGACACTCGCAAATGCATCCCTCATGCTCTCATAGAGCTTCCGGTACCGGGTCTCGTACCGGAACAGCTGTTGTTGTTGTTTTTCTGAGGCATCCGTGAAGTAACGGATGAGGCCATAGAGCATCAGTGTGGTGACGATAATGAACCCGAACCCCTTGAGCTCAGAGTACAGCAGGAACGCGTCCGATCCGCCTGTTATTGCAAAAGCGATGTTATCGGAAAAAAAGATCCAGGCAAGACCAACTACAAGGTAAACCAGTGATACCTTCAGGGCACCTGATTCCAGAAAGGCCCTGTACCGGGCCCGGGCAGAGGATGCCATGAACACACTCTGACGATATGAACCGCAATAAACGTTTGCCTGCCGGAAGATTTTCCGGTACGCCCCGGATGGCACGAGTGGAACATTGTGCCGGACTGATTGGGGAACGGGGTCCGGGCGGGTACAAGACAGGACACAGTCCGGATGCTATGCAATCCGGGATTGTCCACTGATGATTACGATAATACCACTGTCTGAAGCCCCGATACTTCATAGATGGTTAATTCGGTTGGCGCTGCCATCCACGCAGCACACGTTACAAAATGATCCTGCATATGCGGAGTGGCAATATGATCATCAAGCTGTTTTTGGCTCTCCCACTCTTCACAAAATATGAACAGTCCCTCTTCGAAGACATCTGCATGGAGTTCATATCTGGTGCATCCGGGCTCTGCACGGACAACGGGAATAATCCGGTCTACCTGATGTACAAAGTCCTGGCAGTGGTCCGGGCGGACACGGCACCTGGCGGCAACAAGCAGCATATGTATTATTTGGACTATTGTCAGGAAAAAGTACCCGGTTTTCCCGGTATTGCAAAAATTATGGGGCTTGTAGTTTGAAGCAACTCCCGATGATCAGGTTCTCCCGATTGACAACCGAATTGACAACACCTCAGTCATGACGTAATAAGCTCCACGACGGATTTCCTCCCGTTGTATCAATTCCTTTCCTGCCATCTGTGATAGCAAAAGATTCGATTAATCAATCTCTGTAATCTCATGTTCCTCAGTTCCGGGAGATCACCTTTATCTCCCTTCCCGTCAAAATTAACAGACCCAAGCTCGGAACCCTCCTCATGAGGGACGGCATGGTGCAAAGACTATGGCAGAAGTGGTCGAGGTTTTAGTACCCGGCGGAAAGGCTACAGCAGGTCCACCCCTTGGACCCTCGCTTGGACCACTCGGTATCAACGTGAAGGGAGTCGTAGACGAGATCAACAAGAAAACCGCCTCATTCAACGGAATGCAGGTCCCGGTCCGGATCGAAGTCGACGCAAAGAAGAACTTCACGGTCACCGTGGGTATCCCCCCGGTGTCAGCACTCATCAAGAAAGAGGCTGGTATCGAGAAAGGTTCCTCAGAGCCCAACGTCAAAGTGGCAGGTAACCTGTCATTCGAGGCCGCTGTCAGGATTGCCAACATGAAACTCGAGAGCATGCTCGCTTACGAGCTGAAGACTGCCGTCAGGGAAGTCATCGGCACGTGCGTCAGCATGGGAGTGACCGTTGACGGCAAGAAGGCAAAAGAAGTCTTCGCCCTCATCGATGAAGGCAAGTACGACAGCGTTCTCGTGAAATAACATGAGAAAACCATAGGAGATCGGAAGGTCGCAGAACTATGGAGGAATCTGATGGTTGATAGGGCTAAGATTTTAGAAGCCGTGAAAACGGCGGTAGAAAAAGCGCCTAAGCGTCAATTCTCTGAGAGCATCGATATTACCATCAATCTCAAGAATATCGACATGGCGCAGCCGAAAAATCGTATCGACGAGACGATAATGCTCCCCCACGGAACCGGCGAAAAGATCGGGATCTGTGTCATCGGGAAGGGCGATATCGTCACGCAGGCAAAGGATGCCAAAGTCGATCTGATCATCGGCCCTGAAGAAGTAGAACGGCTCGGCGGTGCCCCCCGCGAAGCACGGAAAGTTGCCAGTACATACCGGTACTTCCTTGCAGAGACAGGGGTCATGCCCGGTGTCGGTCGGTACTTAGGTCCCCGGCTCGGTCCGCGGGGCAGGATGCCGATGCCGATTGCCGGTGGCCAGGACATCCGCCCGATCGTCGAACGCCTGCGCAACTCGGTGAAGATTCGGACCAAGGACAAGACGGTCTTCTCCACCAAGGTTGGAGCAACGGGCATGCCGCCCGAGCAGGTAGCCGAGAACATCGAGACGATCGTCAAACGTATCGAGTCAGTACTTGAGCAGGGTCCGCTGAACGTCCGGTCCATCTTTGTCAAGACAACGATGGGTCCCGCTGTGAGGTTGGAATAATGGCGTTATACACCCACCACCTTCCGGCATGGAAGAAGGACGAGGTCGCTGACATCAAGAAGAACGCGAAGCAGTACAAGCTTATCGGGCTTGTCGACATGTACGGTATTCCCGCACAGCAGGTGCAGCAGATCCGCAGGAACCTCCGCGGAAAGGCTGTCATCAAGGTGACGAGGAACACCCTCATCAGGCACGCGTTCGATGAGATTGGCGGGGAAACAAAGAACCTCTCGAAGTTCATCTCCGGTCACTCGGCGATCATCTTCACAAACGACAACCCCTTCAAGCTCTTCAAACAGCTGGAGAAGACCAAGACCAAGATGGCGGCAAAGCCCGGCGAGAAAGCGCCGGAAGACATCGTCATCGCGAGCGGTCCGACCAGCTTCAAGCCGGGCCCGATTGTCGGTGAACTGCAGCAGGCAGGCATCCCCGCAGCAATCGAAGGCGGCAAGGTCAGGATCAGGGAGACCAAGACGGTTGTCAAGGCGGGCGGCGTCATCTCGGCAAAACTCGCCGCGGTGCTCGTCAAGCTCGACATCAAGCCCATGGACGTAGGACTTGCCCTGCAGGTCGCGTTCCACGACGGCAGCATCTACGAACCGTCTGTGCTTGCAGTTGACGAGACGGTCATTCTCGGACAGATCCAGCTCGCAGCCAGGCAGGCACTCGCCCTGTCGGTCGAAGCAGCGATCCCGACGAAGGACTCGATGGAGCCGATCCTGATCAAGGCGGTCAGGGATGCCCGCGGTCTTGCGATCGAGGCAGCGATCTACGAGAAAGACGTGGTCGATGCGATTATCGGTAAAGCGTACAGGGAAGGCCAGGTCATAAAGAACCTGGTAAAATAATTATTTGAGATTATCTGAGGTGTATTAAGATGGAGTATATCTATGCAGCACTTCTCCTCCACAAGGCTGGAAAGAAGGTCGATGAGCACGGCGTCAAGGCAGTCCTGACCGCCGCAGGTGTAGCAGCAGACGAATCACGGATCAAGGCACTCATTGCAGCCCTCGACGGCGTCAACATTGAGGACGCAATCAAGGCAGCAGCTGTTGTACCGGTCGCAGCAGCAGCACCCGCAGCAGCAGCAGGCCATGCAGCACCCGCCAAGGAAGAGCCAAAGGAAGAGCACAAGAAGGAAGACGAAGAGAGCGGCATGGCAGGGCTCGGTGCCCTGTTCGGCTAAATCTTTTTATCTTCTCACGGGATAATTTGTCAGGACTGTGAGTATCCCTCGAGACCCGAAAGGTTCGTCAGAACCTTTGGGCAGAGAAGGTCCGCAGCAAAACTTCGCATTGATAAACCATTGAAACCTGTTTCTGTTTTGAATATACCGGTACATGCACATGTTCCGTTCTTTTGTGTAACCGAGGATTTCCCGTGATTCTCCCGTATTATATGCATCCGCTGAAAAACGCGGCCTGTCAAACCATAATAAATTATAAATAATACTGTATAGTAATTCCCTCCTGTGAATGATTATGGGCTTTGGAAAGACCCGCGGCTGCCGGCCTGCATGTGGCACCTGGCTGAAATTGCTTATCTTTTCTGCAATTGTCCTCCTCATCTTTGATGGTATTGAATTCCTGGGCCAGATGTTTGGCTTCACCCCTTACTATTACCTTGAGTTATTTTCTGTCGACAGAAATCTTCCGGCACCGGGTGGGAACCCGGGATGGGTGGTGGTATACTGGTCAATTACCGTATTCCTCCTCTGGATTTTGTTCATGGGTGTATACCGGATATCCGGCCGGGAACAGCGGAGAAGATCCCGCGACTGGTTCATAGATAATCTCTCCCCGGCCTGGCTTGTCATCTATTACCGGTCCCGGACATCCATCCGGCGGACAAGCCAGTTTGTCTCCTCCCGGCTCGGGGGACGCGCCTTTTACTTTGTCCTGCTCATTGCCAGCGCCATCCTGTTCGTTGCCCTCCAGGTTATCCAGGAGTATCTCCTTACCGTGCAGTCATACAGCCTGAACCTGACCCTGAATGTCACGAATACCACCCCGTCCCTCGATTTTTTCTCGGTATCCCATACAGGGCTCAATTCCACTTCGTCCCTGTCGTACCTTACCAATAATGTGTCCCAGACCTACCTTTCCTACAATTCCTCCTTCCCGGCAACCCCGTTCCCCTGGATCAACTGGGGTGTTATCTTGTCCTTTGATGAACTGGGAAAAATCCTTGGAATATTTATCCTTCTTGTTCTCGTGATCATAGTCTGGAGATCCCGCTCCACCCTTATTATCGAGGATTTCGAAGATGATACCGGGAATTCCGATACCGGCACCGGCACTACGACAACGAATTCCCCCGGCTCCGGTACCAAATCCCCCGATCCCGGCACAACTGGGTTCGCGTCGGGGGATACCCGGACCTCCGCAGCATCGGGAATTGCGTCCCTGCTTCTTGTGGAATTCAACAAGATCAATCAGCTGTATTGTGATGTCAACGAACAGAGAGCGATCCACAGCTCTGTCGGCGATCGCCGGCAGGTCGCGGCCGTCCTGAAAGTGGATGATCCCGGCGATCTGCTGAATTCCGCAATGAGTGCGGATTCGAATATTTCGATCGGACCGATCCAGATCCCGGTGAGCGCAGTATCATCGGTTTTCAACCGTATTGCAGGCGGACCCCGGATCCGGGGGAGGTTACAGAAAAGTAAGGATGGCCTCCTCCTGGTAGTTTCCATGTCCGGGACCGCCCAGCCGTACGGGTGGAAAGTATTCGTACCGGATACAGAGGATCCACCGGATCAGGGTTACTGGGATTCCACCGATCCGCATCTCACCCATTCTTCGGTATTACAGAAGAAGATCGAAGAGCTCGCATGCAGGATCTTTACTGACATTCCCGCAACCGGATCGTTCAAATGGAAGGCAACGCATCACTTCAACAGGGGACTGAGAAAATACCGGGAATGCCTGATCACTTCCAAAGACCAGGTGGCAAACCTGTCCGAAGCTGAAAAGGAGTTCATGCAGGCACTGACCCTGGACAACACGTTCACTGCCGCCTGGTATAATCTTGGCGTTGTGTACCTCGAATCCGGTAAAACCCATGCTGCAGAAAAGGCATTTTTAAAAGCTATTGAACAGGATCCCAACCAGGCAGGCATCCACCATGCCCTTGCGCTGACACGGTATAACCGGTACTGTACGGGAAGACCGATCTCCGCAGAAGACGGAGCGGCACCGGACAAATCTGCCCTGAAGAATGGCAGCGAACGGGAGAAAAAATTCTGCACCATTGAAACGGATATACTCGGCCCCTGCTGGCAGGCAAAGTTCCTTGATCCGGAAGATGCAGAAAATCTCAACCTGATGGCCCTCACTTTCCTGGAATTATACAAGCTGAACCAGAAATCTGAGAGTAAACTATTCCGGTCCCTGGAATGTGGATCTGCTGTCTGCCTGGAAGCGGCCGTCAGATACCAGACCCGGGCCATGGCCTGTGCCTGGAGGCAGTTCATCCGGCTCAATCCGTATGATAACCAGACAGATTATTATGCGAAACGACGCTGGCGGGAAACGTATTCATCGCTCTGCCAGTATCTTGGGCAGCTGGGATGGATATATCTCTACCGGGAAGTCAATGAGACCCGTACGCCGTACAGAATGTGGAACCGGGTGTCAGAGAAATCACGTCATCTCGTCAGGTCAGCAATTTCGCTTCACGAACAGTCGTACGGGACCAGCTGCTGCCCGGAACTTCACTGGATGTCGGGAGTAATCAACCTCTGCAGACCCGGCGAAGGACGGTGCTGTCTGGCATACCATGATTTCAGGAGGGCGATCGGGAGCGGTCCCGCGGTCATGAAGTACCATGCATCGCTTGCCCTTGCGTCGAGACTTCAGTTGTCCCTGGCCAGTACAGACACCCCGCAGGTAAACCCCTCGTACGGGTTTGAAAAAATTCTGCCATACGCTCTTACTGCCTTCGAGGAGAAAGACGAACACCGGGGAGATCCGTGGAAGGAGATCGGGGAAATGTGCAGTCTCCTCCGGGAATTACCCTCAGGTACAACGAATCCCGGGGGAGGCGATCAAAAGGAAATTATTTTGGAAATACAAAAATCCTTTAAGGGCATTTCAAATAAGAGCCCAAAGAGCTCAATCCCGTCGGATGTAGTAACCTGCATAGATAACTCCCTCACTGCACTTTGCAATAATAACGGAAACCCCCCCGGCAACCGGGGCGAAGATATCCTCAGGCTGTATGGAAGTTTCCGGAAAATTGAACATACCTGTGCGGACTTGGGAAAAGATCATACAAGGAATGATATGGAGTGCTGTGATCAGGCTGCAGAATGGAAAAATATTTTTGAGAATTGTTATCGGCTTCTGGAACCGGCATCAGATTTTACCTGTGAGGTAAAAGATTTTACAAAGCGATTATCGGATCTGGAATGTATCACTGAGACCCTGTATCGTACCCACCAGTATCTCGATGTATTCAATCCGTTTCTCCCCATTAAAGAATCGGAACAGTCTCTTGTTGTGGATGAATCACTAAACGACCCGGTACGGAAAAAAATTGAAGAGAATATCCTGTTTATCGGGAACAAGATCTGGACCGATACAGAGTTGATCAGGTCTGATATTCGCATTTTACAGTGGATTGACGGCCATAAACACGTGCTTGAAGGGCGGTTTGAGTACCTTAAGGCATCGTACGATCCCTGGATTGTCCTTACGGATCTCCAATCCGGAGCAAACTATGCAACATCCATGAAATCCTTTTCCTGTGCCTGTAAGAAATTCTCGCAGTTTCCTGAAGAATGTGTGAATATGAATCTCCCTGCACGGATCGCAAGGATAGAAGCAGCTCTTGATGATCATGATTATTATAAAGCATACTTCTTCAACTCGTTTGCCCACTGGCAAAACCCGTTTTCCGGCTACCAGAACACTGCTGCCGCACTGATCTATTATACGTTCGATGATTATATCCGGGCACAGAGATACTGGAAAAAATCTGTCCTGGTGGGATATGGTACGAAAAATTTCAGGAAGGATACCCTCAGCCAGTATCTCAAATACTCTGCATTGTCGATAATGCAATCGATGCGGGATTCGTCTGATGTAAACGTCCAGAAAAAGACCCTTAAAAACGCAGACAACCAGCTCAAGGATGCCCTGCGCCTGCTCCATGACGTATACGAGAAAAATGCCTCCCCCGATGATCCCCCCTCCTTAGGGTTCAATGAAAAAACGGCTGGATACCCCGAGACCCTTGAACACAGGAAGAATCTGGCCACTGAGTATCTCAACAGCATCTTTGCCCTGCGATATTATATCGGCTGGATCAATTACCAGAGAGGCCTGATCGAAAAAGATCCAGGTTTCTTCTCCGTGGCGCTCTCGCATTTTGGGGCAATCAATAAATTCTACAAACCTTGGAATTCCGACACGGATGTGCCATGTAACCAATTATATGAAGAATATGTTATCACACTGTTCTGGATCGGGAAAACGTATTACCAGATGAAGAAATACGATGAGGCAGACAAGTGTTTTGTAAAACTTATTACCCTGAAGGCATTAACGTCTCCACCCTGCCGGGCCCGGTTTTTCGGGTTTGGGTTTAACGTCAGGTATCACCCGTATTCCCTCATAATCCGGTCACACATTATGCATCTCCGTATACTTGCCGAACGGAATGTGACGATCAGTTCTTCCTGGGAGTCGTGTATTCCACGGATATCCTGTGAGATCAACACGGAGATCGAAGAGTTTAAAAATTTCATATCGGGTAAAATCAAAGACACTGCGATACAGGAAGAAACCGATAAAGAAATCAATGCAATCAGGGCAGAATTCTGTAAAGTCAGAGGGATATGCGCACTTGCAGCGGCCGCCCAGCAACCTGCGGACAGCGAATGTCCTTACCTCGATTGCCAGGGAGCATTCACGTCTCTGGACCGAGCAAAAATTTTTCTTTGCGAAGCGATCGAACTTCTCCCGGATCCCGAGTCCTATGTTCTTTTACTCAAAACAATCCGGAGCATGATACCAACGGATGGTGATACTTCCGACAGCAGTAAATCCGAAAAGGACGATCTTATCCGCTCTGCAGAAGGGTATTGCGAAGCCCTCAAAAACATCGGGACATCCGGTGTCGATACAGAAGACCTGGAATCTCTTGGGAAATTCTGTAAATTATATAACATTCCCGTAACATTTGGTGAAGTGAAAAGCGAGACACCAAAACCATCGTCGTTTGTCTGCTGTGTTATCCCCTGCCCTGCCGATCCGGACAGGGATGGAGATGGCAGGTAATTTTTTTACACCGGAGGGTCCGGTTCCCGTTATCCCATCCAGAGCTTCACCGCCGGGAACACCCGCCCCAGGTACCCGAGCGTGGGTTCCCCGGTCATGAAGTGGAGCACCACAATCAGGCCGTATACGGCAAGCATCCCATAGAGCAGATAGCTTGCCCTGCCCCCGAACGGCCGCTCGTACCGGTTGATCCTGCGGGCGGACCAGAGCGCTTCCCCGAGCGCCACCAGCCAGATCCCGTAGAACAGGACTGTCTGGTACTGGGTGGTGATGAAGTTGAACGAGATCGCAATAAAGCCGAGGAAGAACGCAATGCCCCTGAGTGTATCCCCGTTGTAGAACTGGCCGAGGCCGACGCCGATGAATGAGAGGATTGCCGAGACATAGGCCTGCCGGACCGAGACCACGTACGTGTCGGGCCGGGTGGTGGACGGGGCGTCGAGCTCGCTCTGGTCCGTGAATTTCTTATGGCACGAACGGCAGAAATACTCACCGTACGCGACAATCGCCCCGCAGAACGGGCAGTTGCGCCCGATCTGTTCTTTCCTGCTTCCCATTACAGCAATATGAAAAACAGATAGTATAAATGAATTTGGATTTAAAATTGCACGGAATATGGCCGGGAATTTTCAAAAAACAAGAAATATGTGTGGGTCGCAGGATCCTGCCATCACTGGATATACATGATCCTCCTGATATCGTCCACGGTCATCCCCGGGTAGAGGCCGGGTCCGTACAGGATCGCGATAGCGCCCCTGTCAACGTAGGTCAGGTTCACGTTCGTATTCACTCCCGAATAGAACAGGCTGTCCGGGTATTTCTGGGTCTCACCGGTGACGCCGAGCTCGTAGTACAGGCTTCTCATCAGCGTGTGGTTGCGCTGATCGCCCTTGAGGTCCTCGTCAATATAGACGACCCCGGGGGTGACCTCTGAGACAGTACTCCCGTTGATCTGGAAATCATGGTTTGTCAGGGAGTCCGACGTGTTCACGGCGATATCTCCCATCCCTTCCCCGGGGATGAACTTGATCACGATATTGCCGTTCATCCCTTCCTTGATCATCTCGGACAGCTGGCTGGTCTGCGAGAGGCTGTTAAACTCTCGTGCAGCGCCCGAAAGCAGCATTGAGTCACTGTCGTCGCCTGCGGAAATGGAGATGATAATACGACCGTTGTTGCCAGTTACATTCCACCGTTCGAGATAGGCATTGCCCGATCCGAACGCAAGGTCCATGAAATGCAGCTTGATGTCATCCGAGGATATCTGCTGGGTTGGCTGCGGGGTCGGTGAAACCGTGGTGACCGGGACCGTGGTTGTGATCGGCTGGGCCTGCGTGGAAGCTGCCTGGTCCCCGGGTCCGGATGGCGGGAGAGTACCCTGTTCCTGGGGAGGGGTTGCCATACCTGCCGTCGGTTCCTGTACCGGCAGGGGTGTGGGGGTCACCGGGGACGGGAAACCTATATCCGCACCCGGGCCCCCGGTGAGAATCCAGGCAACGCCAACGGCAATGACAAACAGCCCGAAAATAAAAAGATACGGACCCGAGTTCATGATAAAGATATTATTTCCCGTTATCTTTAAGCCTGCTGGATTATTCCGGAATTCCGGTCTTCGTCCCGGGCACCGGCATGACGGGTTTCAGACCGGCTGTCCCGTGTAGATATTGTGCTTGGCGGAGACGATCTTCACCCGGACCTGCCCGGACTCCTTTTCGCAGTTGTAGACCGAGACCACACGGTTCTTTGCCACGCCCAGCATCTCCCCGTGGATCCAGCCGGGAGCCCGGATCTCGACGGTGACCTTATCTCCCTTTGCCATGGTGAGAGGGACGAACTGACGCCGCACGGTACCAAAGTCCCGCTCCATATCGAGCTGGAGCCGGAGGCCGTGCTCCTTCTCCCACGGCCGTATGCTCCGGTTGAAGAACTGCCACCAGCTCTGGGCCTTCACCCCTTTGGGGCTCCGGCCGTACCGGTAGTGCTCGAACTTCTGGATGCCGAGTGGCGGGAACCGTTTCCCCGCCCCGCATTCCTGCGCGAACCGGATCAGTTTCGGGATCTCGGCATCGTTGATCCCCGGGATATAGACCGGGGCTACCAGGAGGTCTATCCTGCTATTCGCCACCATCCTGGCCGCTTCGCTGACCTGCCCGATATCGAACCATTCCACGCCCGCCAGCATACGGGCCATGTCGGGGTCGAGCGCGTGGAGCGAGAGGTTGATCCGGTCGAGCCCTGCGGATTCGAGCGCTGCGATAGAGATATCGGTCAGCATGGTGCCGTTGGTCTGGAGCGAGACGGCCGTGACACACCCGATCCCCTTGAGGGCAGCCACCAGTTCCGGCAGATGGCGGTACATCATCGGCTCACCCGGCGAATCGATGTGGCACTCAACGCCTTCACCCTTGAACCGGGCGATCTCGTCCACCGCTTCCAGCAGGTACTCCATCTCCACTTCGTAACTGGTGGCCCGGGTCTTTGATTCCGGCCCCGCATCCACCGAGCAGAACGGGCAGTTCAGGTTACAGCCGCAGCTCGGGCGTACCTGCAGGAGGCTCGTGCCCCGGTCTATGACCCCGAAATAGAGCGAGCCCATGAGGGGGATGCCCGATTCTGCGGTGATCCGGACATGAGTCATGCGGCAGGCACCCGGCAGGGCGGCCGGTCAGCGGGACTCCGTGCGGAGCCGGTAGCCGGTCCATGCTCCGCTGTCGAGCACCGGCGCCGGGTGCTCGATCCGGGCGAAGACGAATTCGAAGGCATCCTGTTCAACAACGCTCCTCCCGGTGGTCTTACAATACTGGACAAAGGCCTCGTACATTGCCTGGCAGGGGACCGCGGCACCCGGGTCTGCGGCAAGGGCTTCTTCATGGAACCGCCAGATCCCCTCGAACTCGATGTCATCGTCCACGAGCGGTTTTGCAATGATCTCATCCACCGCCTCCACGGCGTCCTGGTGCCGGGAGATCTTCTCAAGATCCCGGTAATAGTCGTTGACCAGGGTGAGGCCCTGCCGGAGATCGTTGAGGTCCTGCTCAAGGCTCCTGAGCTTCTTCTCGGTATCGGAGAGATGGTCGGATGGCTCCATTGCTTGTGTTTCACTCTTTCTTCTTCCCGCGTAATAAGGTGCACGATTTAGGGCCGGAACGGCTGCCCCTCTCACACTAATCCCGCCGGGCGAGCAGTCTTCCCGCGTACACGCACTGGCCGTACGAGACACAGCCGTCGCCGAGGGGGTACTCACGGTTCGTGATGCAGGCAAGGCCACGGGCAGCAAGTTCCCATTCTATAGTTGTGCGGATCGCGTGGTTGTACGCCACGCCCCCGCTAAGTGCGACATCTTTCATGTCGTCCCGTACGGCAGCCCGGGCAGCAAGCTCAGCGATCCCCCGGGCAAGGTTGTACTGGAACGAAGCGGCGATGTCGCGAATTGCCCGCTGGTCGCCGTCCGGTGCGGCCTGCAGTTTCGTAAGAGCCGTACCTGTAAGCGACCGGCTGGAGAGCGTTTCGCACCCGTCCGTCATGGCAAAGACCAGCGGCCATGCCTCGGCCATGCCCGAGGCCGCTACGGATTCGAGTTTCATCGCAGGTTCGCCGTCGTACGTCCGCTCCCGGCAGATGCCGAGCAGGGCCGCTGCGGCATCGAGCACCCGGC
This sequence comes from Methanoregula sp., assembly GCF_049686655.1. Classification (GTDB taxonomy): domain Archaea; phylum Halobacteriota; class Methanomicrobia; order Methanomicrobiales; family Methanospirillaceae; genus Methanoregula. The sequence goes on along the minus strand of NZ_JBAVIG010000078.1, from coordinate 13,570 downwards.
CGGTGCTCGTGGTCTGCGTGACATTGAACCCCGATGCGACCTGCTTTTCGAGCACGCCGAGCTCCACGTCCGACCAGCCGCGGGAGGCAAGGAGCGAGCGGACCCGCTCGTCCGGCAGGATCCCGTACAGCATCCGTTCCGGGAACCGGGTAGCAAGGTCGCCGCCGGGCATTGCAACCGGTTCGAGGTGGGCGACCCGCATCAGGTCCGGCACCTGCCCGGAGAAGATCTCACTCCCCCAGACCGTGCCGTCGTCCCCGTATCCCACGCCGTCAATCGCGATCCCGATACAGGGCTTCAACGTCGTGGCGGCGATATGGGCCCGGTGGTGCTGGACGGGGATCAGTTCGAGGCCGTGCTCCGATGCGATCTCACGGGCGAACCGGGTGGAGAGGAACTGCGGGTGGAGGTCGTGGGCTATGACATCGAACTTCGCCCCGAGGATACGCTGCAGGTTCCGGACGGTCTCCTCAAGGTATTCGAGGGTGGCCGGGTTCCGGACATTGCCCACGTGGGGGGAGGAGATGGCAAAACCTCCTTTGTAGATCGTGGCATTCGCGTTCAGCTCGGGGCCGACACCGAGGATACAGCGCCGGCCGAGATCGATTGCAGTCCGCTTCGGGGCGATCCCCCGCGAGAGCCGGATGATGTACCCGTTCCTGACCACCGAGTCGTCGCACCGGTTCACGATCTGCCGGTTGTGGGCGAGGAAGAAGTCCGCATCATTGCCCAGCTTCGCCATCGCCACGTCGATCCCCGTGATCATCGGGTAGCCGGGCATGTTGGCGCTCGTCATGATCAGGAGCGGGTGTTCAAGGTGCGAGAAGAGGAGGTGGTGGAGCCCGGTGTACGGGAACATGCACCCGATCGTGTGAAGGCTGCTGATATCCCGGTGGGCATCCGGGTCGCGCTTGTCAAGGACCACGATCGGGTGGACGGGGCTTTCGAGCATTGCCCGGTCTTCGGGAGAAAGATCGGCAAGCCGGTCGATCTGGTCCGGCCGGATCATGATCGCGAAGGGCTGCTCAATCCTGCCGAGCCGGTGCTTCAGTTTAGTGGCCGATTCCTCCACGCAGGCCAGGTGGAAACCGCCAATACCCCGCATCGCGAGGATGAAGCCCGCGTCGAGCAGTCCGGCAGCCTCTTCGACCGGGTCGTGGCAGTCGACCTTGTGCCCGAGTTTGTCGAAGAGTTCGACCCCCGGGCCGCAGCTGGCGCAGGCGATCGTCTGGGCATGGTGGCGCCGCGAGTGCGGGTCATGGTACTCCCCGGCGCAGGCCGGGCACATCGGGAACTCCGCCATCGAAGTGCGTTCCCGGTCATAGGGAATTTCGCTGATGATGCTGTACCGGGGCCCGCAGTTGACGCAGGAGGTGGCCCAGTAGTTCTGGTACCCGCCGCCTTCAGTGAAGATGTCGGCGATGCATTCGCTGCAGATCGCAATGTCGGGCGGGATCATGCCCGAAAAGGAGCCGGTGCCGCTTTTGAGGATTACAAACCCGTCCGCGATCATACCGGCAACGGGCGTCACTTCCACCGAATCGATCCGGGAGAGAGGCGGCCCGCGGGAGACTGCCTCCACGAACTCGGGGATGCGTTCCCCCCGCGCGATGATCTCCACTTCGCTGCCCAGGTTCTTCACCGAACCGGCGATCCCGTGATTTAATGCACTCCTGTATACGAACGGCCGGAACCCGACTCCCTGGACGATCCCGCGGACGCTGATCCGTACCTGTTCGTGCATGATGCTGTCGCAAAATTTTATTGATGCCAAGCGCGATATAATGATAGGGTTTTCACCGTGCCGGGCCACATTCGCATTGTCAACGATCCCGTTGAGCTAGTTCCACTCCTGATGACATTCAATGATCCCGCCTTCAAGAAGGTCTACGAACTCTTGAACAAGTCCTGGCTGACCGAGGCTGAAATACGGGCACAGATCAGTGAGGACTGCGTCCCGCTCTGCCTCCAGGTGCTCAAGAAAGGCAACCTTGTAGAGGAACAATGGCGGATGCCAAAGCCGGGCGCCAAGCCCGAGAAGGAGTTCCGCGCCACCTACAACAAGTTCCGGGCCAACTTCCAGTGCAACCTCTCCGACCTCTCCGACATCCTGTATATCTCGCTCTCAAACGACGAGAACCTCCGCGACGTGGTGGAGCAGATCGAAGGGGAACTTGCGAAGGGCAACAGCTCCATCAACGATCTCTCCCGCAAATTCAATGTCAGCCCGGTCTTCATCAAGGGTCTTGCCAAACGGATCACCCATATGGATGTGAAGGGACAGGGACTGGTGCTGCTTGACACAGGGCGTTAAGGACCCCCTCTATTCTATCCTGCGGAGCAAGCGCGAGGTCTCGCGCCTCCAGATCCTCGTAGAGATCGCCGAGCACCAGCCGGCCGTCCGCCAGCAGGAGATCGCCGAGAAACTCGGGGTTACCCCTCAGGCGATCTCGGAATATATCCGCGAGCTCGTGGACGAAGGCATGGTTTCTGCGAGCGGCCGTGGCAATTACGAGGTGACGAAGTCAGGGATCGAGTGGGTGCTCGCGAACGCCGAGTCCCTTGAATCCTATGCCCGGCACATCAGGCGCGACATCATCCAGCAGGTCTCGGTCTGGACCGCGATCGCGGCCGAGGACCTCAAAGCCGGTGACGAGGTCGGGGTGTTCATGCAGGCCGGGTTCCTGTACGCAGCGAAGAAGCCGATGGCGGCGACCGGGTCGGTGGTTGCAGACGCAAAGAAAGATTCGGATGTCGGAGTCGCGCACCTGAACGGGATCATCGAGCACCACGAAGGTGTGGTCCACGTCTGCAAGGTGCCCCGGATCCAGCACGGCGGATCGCGCAAGGTCAGAAAAGACCAGCTGAAGGAGATCGTTTCATCTGCGGGGATGGTGGCGGCAGTCGGGCTTGAGGCCTATATAGCGCTGAAGTCCGCAGGCAGGGAACCGGACATGTTCTTTGGCGCCCGGGAGGGCGTGATCGAAGCGGCGTTCCATGGGATCGACTGCGCGATCGTGATCGTAGACGAGGAGTTCACTGACTTTTTAAAGCGGCTGGAGAGTGTGGAGCTCGCGTACGTGATCCACGACCTGATCGCGCCATGAAGATCATTGTCCAGCCCCAGAGGGGGGGCATCTACAAGCTGCTCTATCACGATGGCAGGAATGTCCGGGGCGCCGGGTTTGTCGAGCTCACGGACACGCCCCGTGGCCCCCGGCCTACCAGGTACCGGGTGAAGTGGGGGACGAAGAAGGAGTACCGGCATACGCCGTCCAAGGACTTCATCGCGAACCTTCGCGAGTCGGATGTCCGGCTCGTGAAGCGGGACCAGCAGTTCGAGGAGTTCCTGGGCGCGTTCCAGGTCAAGGCAGGGACGGTCGATGCCTGCCGGATGTGCCTGCTCGATGAGAAATTCACGCAGCTTGACGACAACAACACGGTGCAGTTCGGCAAGACCGAGAAGATCTGTCTTGACTGCGCCCGTCGGGAGCTGCGGAGGGAGGTCTCGCATATCGGACGGCTCGGCAGGGACGGGATCACTCATCTTGAGAACCTGCTCCTCCAGTTCCGGAACCTGGACCGGGTGCTTGCGACACTCAACCCCGAGAAGATGACGATGGGGGCCGCCCTCTTCGACCGGCTCGAGCCGCACCCGGTGATGGTGACGGCGCCGCTGGACGAGCTCCCCCTCCCCGCGGCATTCAAGGAAGCGTGCGGCGTCACCCAGCTGATGCCGGCCCAGCAGCTCGCGGTTGAGGCAGGACTCCTGTTCGGAAAAGACCTGCTCGTTGTGGCAGCGACCGCGAGCGGCAAGACCTTCATCGGCGAGATGGCCGGGATTAAGAATTATCTTGAGGGGCGTGGCAGGACGCTCTTCCTCGTCCCGCTCGTTGCACTCGCGAACCAGAAGTACGAGCGGTTCACGGAGCGGTATGGGAAGATCGCGAAGACCGGCCTCCTGACCGGTGTGAGCCGGCTGAACCTGCCCGAGACCCGGAAGGTCGGCGACCGGAACCCGCAGGCAGCGATCGTGGTCGGCACGTACGAAGGCGTGGACCACATGATCCGGCGTGGCCAGAAGATGGCCAATGTCGCAACGGTAGTGATCGACGAGGTACAGATGCTCGAGGACAAGGACCGGGGCCACCGTCTCGACGGGATGATCGCCCGGCTGAAGTACCTGGCCCCTCAGGCCCAGTTCCTCTACCTCTCGGCCACGATCGGATCACCGAAAGTGCTCGCAAAGAAACTGAACTGCACGCTCGTTGTGTACGCAGACCGGCCGGTAGGACTCGAACGCTACCTCCTTTTTGTCGAGCGCAAGCAGAAGATCCCGACGATCAAGCAGATGACTACCGAGGAGTACAAGCGCACCTCTTCGAAAGGGTTCCGGGGCCAGACGATCATCTTCACCAATGCCCGGGCCCGCTGCCATACGATTGCCGAGGCGCTTGGCATTCGTGCCGCTGCCTACCATGCCGGGCTCAGCTCGGTGGAGCGCCGGGACGTGGAGACCCGGTTCCTGCAGGGCAAGCTGATGGCGGTCGTGACTACCGCGGCCCTCGGTGCAGGGGTCGATTTCCCTGCATCCCAGGTGATATTCGATGCCCTTGCCATGGGCCGGGACTGGCTCTCGGTGCAGGAGTTCAACCAGATGGCAGGCCGGGCCGGGCGGCCGGACTTCCACGACCTCGGCAGGGTCGTGATCCTGGCAGAACCCGGCGGCAGCTACTCGCGGGAGAACCCTTTTACTGAAGAAGAGGTAGCAATGCGACTCCTCAAGGGCGAGATGGAAGAGGTGGCACCGGAACATGACTTCGAGCAGAGCTCGGAGGAGTACGTGGCGAACGCGGTGGCCTGCAATGGCGAGGAGGCCGACCTGAACCGGATCAACGGCATGATGGTCGGGAGCATGGAACCGGTGCTGCCCGAGCTCGTCCACCACAAACTCGTGGAGAAGCACGGCACCCGGCTCGTGATGACCCCGCTCGCCCGGGTGATGGCCGAGCACTTCATCGGCATGGAGCGGCTCCTTGAGATCGTCCGCCTTACCCAGACAATCAAGGACCCGGTCGAGATCATTGCGGAGCTGGAGAGCGAGGACGTGCACAAGGAGAAGAAGAACGAGCCGAAAAAACCTCCGTTCCCAAAGCCCGGCCAGACTCCCTTAAAACACAAACGCAGGTAGTGCGGTAAATCTTAATAAAAAGTAAAATTTAAACTAATTTTTACATTTAAACGATTTTAATCGCGATTTCTGCGATCCAATGGTTTATCTCCCCGGGTGTATAATTAACTATTATGGAGCCCGGGGACGAGCAGCAGAACCAGGTCAGGCGAGATCTCCAGCATCTTACCCGTACGCTCAATGCCGAGAACCTGAACGTGGAGATCATGTTCTCGCCAAAACGGGGGATACGGTCCTGCACTCCCCCGTTCGATTCCCTTCCCGGCAATGGCTCAGCAGTCAGGGAACGGCTGAACCGGATCCAGCCACCGCCTTCTGAGTGAGTAAGCGGGCCAGGCTTTTCGGAATATTTTTTTTAGAAACATTACATTCCAGAGGTGGCAGTTATGAGATCAGATGTGCGGACAGGAGAAGAACCCGCAAGGGTTCTTCAACTTTTTGCGTCCCGGCGTTTTCTGATGAAAATAATGGTGGTTATGCTCATAATCTAACCGTGGAAGCACCCGAAATTGGAACAACCTGGCTTGATTATTTTTCTGTTACACCAGGAAAAAGGCCGGTTGATCGATTCGGTTCGGCCGGTCTGTTATCGGGGTTGCAACCGTACCTGTTATTTCTCCGGGATACTCCGGAAATCCCGACCTGTCGGAGCCAAGATATTTCCACTGAAAAAAAACAAAAAAAAGTTACGCTGTCGAGATCAGGGTTGCGACCTGCTCGACCTTGGACTTGATGACCTCGACCCGGCGGGTGGGGTAGATGGTCTTGACTGCCTTGAAGAGATCGCGGGAGATCTCGCCCGAAACGATCCCGGAGAGGAGCGTGTTCAGGTCCCAGGCAGATGCCTGTGCTGCAATGGTGGCTACGATCGCGTTCCGGATCGCGTGCTCCTGCGAGAGGTTGGCACGGGCGAACGTGTACGTGCAGATAGTCAGGCGGACCTTCTTGCCGTCCTTTGTCGTGAGGGGGACGATGGTATCGATACGGGAGCTCCGGCGCTTGACGAGCGAGCGGAGGTAGTCCCGGGTGACTTCGTGGCCCACGAACTCGGTGTATGCCGCGTCGCCGGTTACGTTCTGGATCTTAAAGCTCATCTTCACGTGCTGCTTGGAGTAGTCATTGACGATCTCGCCGAGCGTTGCGGTCATGATGCGGCCGACAACACTCTCAGCATCGTTTGCAATGGTATCACCGATGTACGCCTTGCCGAGGTTGTCGGGGACGTGCACCCTGTACCAGCTCTTGGCCTTCCAGCCTTCAACTCTTCTTCCTACCTGTTTCTTCTTTGCCATAATATCACCTGTTGGTTTTTCCTCTGTGCAGGGAACATGCGTCCTCTGCTACTGCCAGGTTCATCAGATAATCGTCCATGGATGCAATGACCGAACGGAGCTGCGTGCCCGTGATCGTGGTAACGACCCGGTCGCCCATCGCAACGGTCTCCATGCTGCGCAGGTTGTCGGGCGCAAGCGCCGCGGCAACGTAGCCCGCGTCACGGTGCTGGGTTGTGATCTTCCCTTCGATCTTCACGCGAGCGCCTCCTGCCAGCCTTTCGCGAAAATCCCAAGCGAGTCGCAGGGGATGGTTGCTCCAGCCCGGAGGTTGTGCCCGCCGCCGCTTCCGCCGCAGGCTGCCGCCAGTTCCCGGACTTTCGGCCCGAGTTCCAGCGTGCTGCCGGCAGGCGAGCGTACGGAGATCCGGCACGCATTGCCACTCTTCGCGTACACAAGCACCGGTCCTGCCGAGAGCAGGTCGCGGGAGAGGATGTCGGCAACGTCGCTCGGGACGTTCGCATCCTTCACCTCGAAAACCCCGGCAACCCCTTCGTACGGGTGTGCGGTCTTTACCGCCTCGATTACCCGGATGTGGTGCTGCCGCGTGATCTCCCACGCACGGTCGATGTCATGCGAGGAACGCAGGCAGAGCGTTGCGCCGATGTCGCCGTTGCCGGTCTTGCCGCAGGCGTCGATGACCGCGGTGAAAGCATGGGCGTCCTCGATCACCTCACGCTGGAGGTGGAAGGTGTCGCCCCAGATGCCCTGCAGGCCGGCGAGCGTTGACTTCGGGGCCGCCTCAAGCACCACCCGCGAGACCAGGGCATCGAGCCGGAGCGGCTCGTCTGCCTTGGACTGGTCCCGGGACTGGTCGATGAAGTCTGTAACGATCTGTTCTGCGCCGCTGATGCCGTCGAGATACGGGTGAGTCGCCGTGTACCAGCGTTCGATCATGTCCCGGCCCGGCAGCGTAAGCCCCCGGTCCGGTACCACGATCCCGTTCGCGACCGCCTCGTTGAAGATCTCAAGGTTCTTCCCGGCAACTGCCTGCCCATCCCCGATGATACCGGGGATGACAAGGCCGGCGAGATCGCGGTTGTCACCCAGCTGCTGTGCCACGTAGTACGCGGCCCCGGACGCTGAGAGTTCGCGGTCGCCATCGATGCCGGCAAGGCGTGGGTTCACATGGAACTCACCCTCAAAGAGCGGGAGGTGGTGGTCCACCACCATCGTGCTCTTCGGGAGATCTGCCATCCCCGCACCGATATCGCAGAGGAGGTATGCACTCTCACCGGAAAGATCCGACGCGTTCACGTCCTGCCGTACCCGGAGCCGGAACCGTATGCCTGCACGGAGCATCGCGTGGCAGAGGATCGAACCGGCACTGATGCCGTCCGCATCGTGGTGAGCAAACACCTCGACGTACTCCTGCCTGCGTATCTGCGCTGCAACGGTCTCTGCTGCGGATTCAAGCGACGGGGACATGGTGGACGATTCCTGATACATTACCTGGAGAGGAGGATCTCAGCGTTCTCCGGCTTGTAGACCCAGCCCGCGGGCAGTTTCCTGCTCCCCGTGTAGTACTTCACGAGCCTGCGGATCTTGGACTCTACCAGCTGAAGCTGGCGCTTGTTGTGCAGGTCCTTCTTGTTCTCGGAGAGGTGCTTGCGGAGGCCAAGGGCCTTGATCATGAGGTCGCGGAGATCCTCGGGGATTGAGGTTGCGACCTTGTTCTCTTTCAGGATATCCCCGATCCGCTTGCCGGTGGCAAGCTTGATATCGGGAACGCCATACCGGTCCCGCAGGACCAGTCCGATCATTGCGCTCGATGCGCCGTCCTTACGGAGTTCCAGGATGACCTTGGTGATCGCCGTGATATCGGTGTTCGACCACGAGGGTGCCTGTTTCCGGTAGGGGCGGACTGAGCTCGACTTGCCCCTTCTGCGGGCATGCATTCGTGCCATTGTGTAGCCTCCTTGGTAGTAGACTAAACGTAAGTCCAGAAAAGTGCAGTATTGGTTACTGACTCTCTGTAATCCCAAAGCCATGCTTGTAGGCAGTGCGGTGTCGCACGTCGGACTTACATCTGTCAGCACAGTTAAAAGTGCTGACCTACTATTGGCGGGAAGGGATGATAAAGGAGATCCTGTGGTTGAGTCCCGGGAACCTGCGAAACGGGATTGCAGGAGTCCGGGGCCTTTCATGAGTCACGTAACCGGAGAGGACTGCTCAGCCCTGCCCGGAATAATTAGAAGTCCCGGTACTGCAAACCGGGTACGAACGTATCACGGTGTTCCCCATGTGCACGACACACCTTTCCCGCTACCTTGAACCTTCATCCGTTATCGACTTTGATCACCCGGTCGTTGCCCGCAAGACCCGCGAACTCGCAGTTGGCTGCACCACGGACCGGGAAATCGCGGAACGGTGTTTCCTCTTTGTCCGGGATCAGATCCTCCACAGCTGGGACCATAAGAAGAACCCGGTGACCCTGACGGCATCGGACGTGCTCCGGCACGGGACCGGCTTCTGCTATGCCAAGAGCCACCTCCTCGCCGCCCTCCTCCGGGCAAACGGCATACCCGCCGGCCTCTGTTACCAGCGCCTCGTATCGGGAGAGTTCGGCCAACCGTTCTTCCTCCATGGCCTCAATGCCGTATGGCTCGAAGGGTGCGGGTGGTACCGGGCCGATGCCCGCGGGCTGAAACCCGGACACGATGCATCATTCACCCCACCGGTGGAAATGTTGCCTTACACAGTCAGGGCGCCCGGCGAGGCTGAACTGCCGGAGATCTGGTACGAGCCGCTCCCGGGGGTTGTCAGCGTGCTCACACGCTACAATGATATCGAAGACGTGCGCAGGAACCTGCCGGATATTGAAGTGGCGGGTTTCGGGGACCGGTGAGTGCGGCAGATCCGGGCGGCCCCGCCACTCCCTTCCTTCACCCTGTGCGGCATCTGCGCAGTTATCATGTCTCGGAATGAGCCCGGTCTCCCGGCACCCGGGGCATGCGCCTAACCCGCAGGTTCAGCGCTTCGCCATGCCCGTATACACGGGACACCCCTCCCATTTTACGAATACATATGCTCCTCAGGGCAACTGGTGATCGAGGGGGAGAACTCCCCCCCGGTAACAGAGGAACACCATGGACAGAAAAACCATCATGAAAGGCGCATTTCTCGCTGTCTGCATTATCGGCATGCTCGTGCTGCCGGCAGCGGCGGCAGGACAGGGATCGGGCGTAAACCAGGGACTCAGGAACGACCTGTGGGCCAACCAGCAGCAGTACCGGCTGCAGGAATTCGACAACCATGTCCAGGAAGCCAACAGCGTGATCTCGATTCTTGGCAAGTACAATATCGACACTACGCAGATGCAGGCAACCCTCGCGAGTATCAGCGGCGAGCGTGCAGCGCTCCAGACCGCACTGACCAGCGAGGACCGGGCAGGCCTCCAGGCCGTCAACGCGGATCTTGTCCCGCTCTGGAAACAGTTCATGCAGGAGACGCAGGAGAGCATCAGGGCACAGCGTACCTCGGCACAATCAGCAGCAACAACCGGTTCAGACGGGACCGCGGGTACTGTGGACAGCACGTAATCCGAAACCGGCACCGGCAGCCATCGGGGGATCGGGCACTAATCCCTTTTTACCTTTCCCTTTTTATCCTGCCGGACAAAAGAACTGTTAACGATGGATAAGATACCCCTCGAAATGATCGGTGAGGAGTCGGCCATCCGGTTCAGGGACTGCTTCTCCGTCCGGTACATCCAGTCAGCCGCGGTGCTCTGCCGGCTTGGGTACGGGATCGAAAAAACCCGTGCAGCATCCGGCCCCCTCCCGCAGGACCTGCTCCTGCAGCACGAGGCCTTCATCCTCAACTCCGTCCTCTCCACGGTCTCCTTCCTCGAGTCGACGGTCAACGAGCTCTACGCCGATGCAGCGGACGATGCCTATTTCTTCGCGGATGAAGAGCACGAGGTGCTCCTCAGGACGATCGGGGAGAAGTGGCACAATGAGAAGAATTTTGACCGGGCCCCGCTGATCAGCAAGTACCAGAAGATCCTCCCGATCGCGGGAAAACCCCCGTTTGAGGACGGAGATCAGGCCTACGAAAACGTCAGGTCGCTGATCGAGATCCGCAACCACCTTATGCACTACAAGCGGGAGTGGGTTGTGATCCGGGATCGCGGGGCTGCGGGGGATTGTGACGAGACGACCGCGCAAAAATTTGAGAAGACCTTACGAAAGAAATTTGCCACAAACCCGTTTGCCCAAAAGAATCTGCCATTCTTCCCGGACAAGTGCCTCGGCCATGGATGTGCGGAATGGGCAATCGTCAACAGTGTCATCTTCACGGACGAGTTCTTCCGGAGGCTCGGTCTGCCGGTGCCTTATGAGGGAGTCCGGGACGAGCTGGCTACCCGGTGAGATGCCAGTCGCCCGGTTAAATGTGGCTGATCGAATAGCCCACGCGCGAAAGCGATTCGATGATTTGACCTTCCTGTAACCGTCCCCAATGCTGCACCCCGGATTCCTGTAGGGTTTTGCACTGAATTGTACGGTTTCCGGAGACCGTTGAGAGGATTCTCCGCAGGAAGTCTCCGGAGCAACACAATCAACGAAGAATTCCGTTCTCATTTCATGAGTTCCGTGATAATCTTCATATCTTCCTGATTCATCTCATCCATGACGTTGGAAATAATCTTTTTCATAAGTTTTTTCAGCACAAGACACTCATCTTCGGTGAATTCTGCAAGGAGGATAGAATTCCATTCGCGAGACAACCGGGTGATAACCGATTCGATATCCCTCCCTTTCCGGGTCAGGAAGATCCGGTTCGCCCGGCCGTCATATTCATCATGAGTGCGGCTTACATAACCTTCCCGCTCAAGTTTGTCAATTGCACGTGTAATCGTCGCTTTGTTAAAAAGCAGCCTCTTTGCAATAGTCTCCTGGTTCACGCCGTCTTCACGATAGAGTGCCATCAGAAACGGGAACTGTCCATAACTGATATTGTAGGATTTTAGCCGTTGCGTGAAAAAAGCAGACTGGGCCCGCAACAAATACGAAATAAGTCCTCCAAGCCGGTAATCCTGCATCCGGTATACCTTGATCTCTTCAAAACCATAAACCCTGCTGCATAAGGGAATACTGGATTAAATCAACAATGGAAAAATACGGAAAATTTCAATACAGTTGAATGCGCAACTATTTTGAATGAAACGTATGTAAATAATGCAACAATGAACGTCTGAACCTTGGCAGGTTCCGATACGTTGTCAGGTTAACGGGAAAGGGAATTTTTCCGGGATGAAAAACGAAGATCTGCATTCAACGTATCTGAACCTTTTTCAGCGGTGATCATGAGAAAACAGCATTGGAAATTTCTAAGAATTCTTGTAAAAACCACGTAACTTTAAATAAGCCGGATAAGATTACAAAGTATCTGTGGAGAAATAACTGATGGCAAACATCGGAAGACTGACCTGTATTATCCTGATTTTCTGTGCATGCATGATCGTGCCTTCTATGGCAGGATCTCAATTCTCGTCCGGAAGCCCGGAATTATCTGCATATATATCCGGCACGAATGAGTTCAGCCCGGGGGATGATGTGCAATTACCCGTTGTTATTGAAAACACCGGGCTCAATGAATTCGTATATAGCCAGCCAGGCATTATTAACCGTGATGATCTGCCAAATACGGCAAAATTCTTAACGGTGACTCTGTTACCCGGTGATGCGCCTGTTATTGTCAAATCCGATTCCCAGATGCTCGGGGACCTTGATGGTGGGAGCACGACGAATGCAGTTTTCACAACAAAAATAGAACCGGATGCCGCCGGCGGAACTTACCTTGTACCCGTCATACTCAATTATACCTTCCTTTACAGCACGAACCAATACGGTGTTGATCTCGTCACGAATGAATACAAAACCGAGAATATCACCCTCAATATACCGATAAAGATCAAATCTGTTGTATCAATCGATGTTCTTTCTGCAATACCTGAAGATCTGAATGTGGGTAATGAAGGGTATATCGATATGCAGATCAGGAATACCGGATCTGAAAACGGTACAAAATCCATAGTAAAAATACTGCAGAGCAGCACCAGCCCGATCCTTCCCACGGACAGCAGCGTATATATCGGGGATTTCCCTCCGGGAAGTACCGCCACCTGCCGGTACAGGGTGTTTGTTTCGGGCGATGCACAACCACAGACCTATCCGGTTGATGTCGTTGTGATTTACCAGAACGACGAAGGCGATTTTGTTACCTCCCGTACTGACACGGTTGGCATACCCGTGGGTGGAAAAATTGATTTCAGTATCATCTCCCCGCCTGCAATAATGAATCCCGGGAATACACGAGTCATCAATGTTGAATACAAAAACACGGGTAATACTACGGCATATAGTGCACACGCCAGAATAACTCCCGAAGACCCATTCATCACTACCAACAATGACGATACAGCTTATCTCGGGGATCTCCAGCCGGGTGAGTCAAGAACGGTCTCTTATACCATGAGCGTGGACCCGGGTGCAACTCTCAAGGAATATGGTCTGGACTCCCAGATCCAGTATAAGGATGGACTCGAAAATGCGTATACCTCAGACACAATACAAGTCAAAATAGATGTAAATAAACCCGCGGGGATTAATGCAATAGTCACAAATCCAATCTATCTTGTCATCGTTATCGCGGCAATTATCGGGATCGTTTATATGATAGTCCAACACCGCAAGAAAAATAAATAATTACTGAATGGTGGCTTATTCCTGATAAATCCCTGAAAAACTCCCCGGTAAAGAGTAACCTTAAAGAATGCAAACATTTTCGCCAGGATCACATAAGGAAACCATACCCATGAACCCGATGGCATACCCGTATCAAATCCCGCGAGAGGAGGGGGCCGAATGACAACTGACGGTCCTTACCAGGACGGTGACAGCATCATCCGGATAAATAACATCACAAAAACCTTCCTGAGCAAGACAAAGACAGTAACGGCAGTCAACGATGTCTCGTTCACGGTAACCCGGGGGGAGATCTTCGGTCTTCTCGGGCCGAACGGGGCCGGGAAGAGCACCCTGAT
>NZ_JBAVIG010000077.1:0-22021 GCF_049686655.1 Methanoregula sp. | reverse complement strand
CAACCCAGCCCTCTCCTCAGTGGGGGTGTCCCTGCCTACCCCCCCTCCCTCATGAGCCCATGGGTGGGGGGCCCATGCGATTTTAAATCCGGGAGGAGGGGGGTAGGCCGGCACCCTCCTCCCCCCAATAGTGAGTAACGTTCCCATGCCGGCCGTGATCGTTTATCCGCCCCCTGACGGTGCCGGGGAGTTTGAAGGGTTCTTAAAATGAGTATGTAGGGAAATTTCCCGCAGCGTAAAGGGGGGTCCCGGGTAACCCCCCCCACCACCAGGCAGGGGGGGTAGGGGGTAGGGGCCACCCCCTCCATCTGGTGCCCTACCCGAGCCTGACCGGGCTCGCCTGGACCGTATCCTTCTCCACTGCCACGGCCGTGCCGTACGCGAGCAGCTCGGTCATCGTCTGCCCGATCTCGGAGGAGTCGAACTGCACGCTGATCACCGCATTGGCCCCCATCTCCTTCGCGTGGTCGCGGAGCCGGTTGAGCGCCTGCTCGCGGGACTGGTTTAAGAGTTCCGTGTACTCGTGGATCTCGCCGCCGGCAAGGGAGCGGAGCCCGGCCGTGATGTTCCGGCCGAGCCCCCGGCTCCGCACGATAAGCCCCCACGTGAACCCGAGGGTCTTTGTGATCTTATAGCCGGGCAGGTACGGAGTGCTGACGATAATGATCTCGGTTGTCAAGGATTTCACCGGTACAACAATCGTATCTGAAATATTAGATATTCTCTCCTCCCCCTGCTGCATCAGCACTTCTCTTCGCAGTCGGAAGCCGCGAGCGCATCATCGCCGGATTTGATCGCGCAGTTCTCAACGCAGGCCTTGCAGCTGGCAAACTGCGGGGATGTGACGAGCGAGCACGAGCCGTTGCTGCCTGAACTGCACTGCGCATACAGCCGGCACTTGTCCCCAGTCTGGTATTCCTGGGTGCATACCTGGGGTACGTTTGTCCCGCAGGCAAGGTCGGGACCGTGACACGTGGTGAACCCGCAGGATGACGACGACTGCCCCAGGGTAACACCGGGCGATACCGGTGTGACGGGTGTCGTGCTGACGGGGAATGATGAGGTGCAGCCGGCAACGAGCAGGGCCATGGCGAGAACGGCCGTGCACACGGAAAAGGCGGGGATCTGATCTTTCATGGAATCACATCTGTTTACAGTACAGAATACCTCCTGGCAATATTTATGGGTTTATTCAACTGCGGGAATTTTTTAGAACCCTGCGATAAGGGACAGTATCCCGGATGCACCCGGCCCGGGGACGGAACGGGATCCCGACTCCCTGCTATGATCCAAACCGATTAATCCCGGCAGGGAAAATACCCGGTATAGCTCGTGCAGACCATGGCAGAAAAACACACCCAGGCAATCCCGCCATCCCGTGGCGGTATGAAGATCGTTGTCAGTAAAGACGGCCCCTACCTCGTTTCCGGGGGCATCCCCCTGATCCGGGAGGAGATCTGCAATGATGATGAAGGGTACTGCCGGACCTGGAAGGAAGTGTTCCGGTATCCCGTCACGAAGAGCTATGCCCTCTGCCGGTGCGGCCACTCGGGGAACAAGCCGTTCTGTGACGGCACGCATGCATCGGTCCACTTCGACGGGACGGAGCGCGCCGGCAGCGAGTCCTACCTCAGGCACCCAAAAAAGATCCAGGGGCCGACGCTGGAACTGGACGACGTGGAGGACCTCTGCGTCCATGCCCGGTTCTGCATGCGGGCCGGGGGGATCTGGAACCTGACCCGGCAGTCGGATATCCCGGAGGCCCGGGAGACCGCGATCGAGGAGGGATGCAGCTGCCCCTCGGGCCGGCTCGTTGTTCACGACCGGAAGACCGGGAAGGCGATCGAGCCGGTACTGGAGAAATCGATCGTAGTCATCGAGTACCCGCCGCGGGCCGAGCACGGGCCGCTCTGGGTCAGGGGCGGGATCCCGGTCGTGTCCGGGGACGGGAAGCCGTACACGATCCGGAACCGGGTCACCCTCTGCCGGTGCGGGAAGTCCGGCAATAAGCCGTTCTGCGACGGCAGTCACGTGGAGAGGCAGGGGCCAGGGCCGGGCTCCTCACCGGATACGTGATTCCTGACTGCCGTTTCCCTGTGGCGGTTCCGTAAGCAGGGAAACAGGGCATATTGACCGTAGTACCGCCGGTGTTCTTGTCATACAAAAAAGAAATTTTTTCTGCGTGTTCCTGTCAAGGGTTCCCGTATGCCGGGAATGGATGGCAGAAACCTGCTCATGAAATCTGATGGGCGACAGACGGGAAGCTGATCTGGTTGTAATACGTTGCCTGGTACCCGTCCGGGAACGTGATGGTCATCACCTGGGGCGCCATGTTGACCGAGTTGATGCCGGCCCACCAGGACTGCTGGATCTGGTTCTGGGCGTTGACAAACGAGAATGCCGGTGTCGTTATCGTTTCTGTCCCGTTCGACTGGCTGACCGCGGCAAAAGACGGGATCATCACGTCGGCAGAGGAACTGTCCGCTTTTACCACGGTGACCTGCTCGTTGAGGTTGTTCTCAAGAGCGTTCCTCAGCTCGTCCGAGGGATTGGCGACATTGAAGAATATCGCAGCCTGTTCCGCGAACGTGAGCTGGTACTGGAAATCAACCTGTGCATTTCCGCTCGTATCAATGTTTATGGTGAGCGCTTTTGCCGTGAGTGCCTGTGCTGGCATAACTGCCATGGCAAGGAGGCAGAGGCATCCGATAATGAGGTAGGTGCTCTTCATATGTGTCAAGTTTACTTTACATTTCCATGTATATACGCTTGCTCCTCAAAGCAGGTACTGAGCGGTGTGCCTGTCAGGTGCCGGACCGGCAGACCCGGGATCCTTCATACCCTGTACGGGGAAAATGCGGGGTATACACAAAAGCGCGTCACCCGTTTCCCTGAGGGCAGGCGTTTAATTTTCAGCTCTTGGGGAAATCATTACAAACGGCAACGCTCCCGGGGGTTTCATCCCCACCGCTGTGGCAAGCCCTGCATGCGAGAACTCCCCTGATCTGGAATGAGTAATATCCCCTCTTTTATATACCGGATATGTTGAACACTTCTTTATTGTCAGGAGGTTTCGATATGCCAAATCCAAAAGACGGAAAACTGGAACTGTTGACGGATAAGAACAGCGTACTCGTACTCGTGGACTACCAGCCGGCAATGTTTGCCGGGGTCGCATCGGGAGACAAGACGATCATCCGGAACGCGGCAACCTGTGCGGCAAAAGCCGCCTCGATTCTCGGCGTCCCGGTCGTCCTCTCTGCGATAGGGCCCCAGCGCAACGGGGAGTTCATGGCGGATGTCACGAAGATCTTCCCGGGCCAGGAAGTGTTTGCCCGGGCAGTGCCGAGTTTTGACGCGTTCGAAGACGAGAAGACCTGGAATGCCTTTAAGAAGACAGGCAGGAAAAAAGTGGTCATCTCGGGACTCTGGACCAGCATGTGCTTTGCCTATACCGCCCTGCATGCACTGAAAGAAGGGTATGAGGTGTACGGGCTGGTAGATGCAGCCGGGGATTCGACACCGGACGCCCACAAGTACGGGATCGAGAGGATGCTCCAGGCAGGAGTCATTCCCATAACGACCGAGTCGCTGGTCTCGGAATGGATGCATGACTGGGGCAACCCGAAGTCAATGGACCTGATAAAAGACGTGTATTCGAAATACGGCTACATGATCGGGTTCCAGTAAGTGACCCGGGAGAGGGTGGCGGGCACTTCGGGAATGTCCTGGCGGCTAAGTACCGAACCGGTAACAACCCGGGGGGACCGCCAGCTCGAACCGGGCCCCTTTCCCATAGGTCCCGGTCTCGGCAATAGTAATGCCGGTGATCGAGAGGATCTCTGACGACAGGAAGAGACCAAGGCCGGTATTTTTCCCAAATCCCTTGGAGAAGATGTGGGCTTTGTCACCGGCTTCGATACCCGCGCCATTATCCCCAAACGTAATGATGAGCGCCCCGCCGGGCCCGGGGGAGGAGGAGATGCGGATCTCAGAGAGTGTGCTGCCGCCATACCGAAGGGCATTGTCGAGGAGGTTGTAAAAGACCTTCCCGAACAGTGCATCGGCGTTCACTTCAAGGTCTGACCTGTCCACGGTCATCCGTACATCTCTCATCGGGAGTGAGGTCATCGCGTATTTCACTACCGCGTCCACGTTCTGCCATGACGGGGCCTTCACGCCCATATCTTCATAATCCCGGGTAAAACTGATATGGCGCTCGATAATATCCACAATTTTAACCTCCTTGATGAAATACTCCGCAAGCTCGGCCGGCTTGTCGATCGCTTCCTCGTTCAGCTGGAGATAGGCCTTCAGGGCCATCAGCTGGTTACTGAGATCGTGCCGGGTGATGCTGGAGAGAAGGTTGAGTTTCCTGTTGGCCATGCGGAGCGCGTCTTCCGCAACACGGAGTCCGGTAATATCGTGGATGATACCTTCGAGGCCCTGGACCCTCCCTTCTGCGTCCCGGTGGAAGTGGCTGCTCACGGTCACGTACCGGACCGTGCCGTCCTTTTGCCGGAGCCGGAGCGGGTAGCTGGCAACTGCTCCCTTTTCTTTAACGAGAGCGAGGATCCGGTCCCGCTCATCCGGGTCCACGTACATGTCCCGGGCATTCAGGCCGATCATCTCATCAAGGGAATTATAGCCCGCGAGGTTCACCCCTGCCGGGCTGATCATCGTGATCCTCCCCTCCAGGTCAGTCCGGTAGAACATATCCTGCATATTCTCGATGATCGTCCGGTACTTCTCCTCGCTCTCCCGGAGCTCGCAGGCCTGACGCCCGAACTCGCGTTTCCTGACGATCTGGTAATAACGGATGAGGAAGACGCTGTCGGCAATGATCAGTACGAGGAGGAATGTAGTGGTGATGAAGGTGAACTGGAGCCCGGGATCGGCAAAAGCGAGGTCCGACCACTGCACCGCAAGCCACCAGTACGGGACGAGGATTGCCGCGAGGACCACCGCAAAGAGCAATGCACCCGGGACCGGGCCCCACACCGGCGGCCAGAACTTTTTCTGGCGGTCTGCAGGACTCTCCGGGCACTCCATATCCGGGATTAATAAGATCGATCCCTATTATATTGTTTGGGTTTGTATTGTACTCTGATCCATGACGACCAGCGACGGGCTTCCACCGGCGGACCCGGCAGGCAGCCACCATCCCCCGTTTTCCATCTGTCTCGGGCTGTTCTTCCTGCTGCTCTGCATCAATGCACTCCTCGCCAGGTTTGCGGTCATCTCCTTTGCCGTGGGGCCGGGCATTTCGTCGTTCTATATCGTGGTTGCCCTGATGGTTGTCTTTACCCTCTGGTTCGGTATGTGGGGGGCGACAGCCGCGTATGCCGGGTGTTTCATCGGCGCAGGACTGCTGAGCGGGATCCCTGCGGATGTCAACCTGTTCTGGTCGCTCGCAGATTTCTGGCAGGTGCTCATTCCCCTGGTCGCCTTCCGGTATCTCCAGGCGGACCCGGCTCTTGCCAGCAGGCGGGATCTCGCAATCGTGCTGGTCTTTGGCGTTCTTCTCAATAACCTCAGCGGGGCACTCTGGGGGTCCGTCACGCTCGTTCTCGGGGGCGTGATCCCGTGGAGTAGCGCCGGGTCCGCGTTCTCCGCGTGGTGGCTGGGGAACAGTGTCGTCTGCCTGATCCTTGTTCCCGCGATACTGTACATTTTCACTCCCATCGTGCGGACGCACGAACTCTTTGTCAACGCATACTGGCACTGACCCGGGTTACCTGCTGTACCAGGGATCCCACAAGCGACGCGGGGAGACCGGACCCTTTCAATTTTGCGTTCCGCTATTCCGCTGGAGCATTCCTCCGTTTGCTTCCGTTATCCTGTCCACAACGATAGTATCGGGTGCTGCCCGGGTGATTGCCCTTCTCCCGGAGGAAACAAATGTACAACCCGGGTCGGCACAACCCGTGTCGGGAAACCTGATAATCCGGGAGATCCGTACCCATTATCAGTGATACTATGGAGATTACACCGGACATACACCAGGTGGACGGGGTCAACGGGAACAGTTACATCCTCGTCCGCGATGGCCTGACGGTTATCGATACGGGCATTCCAGGCAGCGGGAAGAAGATCCTTGCCTATATCAGGGAGGATCTCCACCGGGATCCGCGGGAGATCAGGAACATCATCATCACGCATTTCCACATGGACCATATCGGTGGCGTAGCAGCGCTTAAAAAGGCGGCTCCCGGTGCAAAAGTCGCAGTTGGCGAGGCCGATGCAGGATATGTCACCGGGGCACTCGCCCTGCCGGTTCACCCGGGCTTCCGCGGTCTCCTGCTGCGCATCGTGGGCATGGTCATGAAACCGGGGGACTTCACACCTGACCGGCTCCTCAAAAACGGGGACGTGACCGACGGCCTCACCTGCATCGCCATACCGGGACACACGCCCGGCAGCATCGGGCTGCTGGATGAAGCGACCGGGACGTTCTTTGCCGGGGATATCCTCCGGTATGACGGGAAGGCCCTCGCCGAAGGGCCGGCACAGTTCACGATGGACCTGTCCCGGCAGCGCCAGTCCCTCCGGACAATCTCCGGCCTCGATTTCGACCTGTTGCTCACGGGCCACGGCGTGCCGCTCCGGCCCGGGGCATCGGCAGCCGTGCGGGAGTTCGTAAAAACCCTTCCCTCGGAAGTTTGAGCCCAGCGCATCGCACAGGGAGGGTATTTTCCAAAGAAAAGTCCGGTTCATGTGGCGGGCCCGCGGGCATTCCCGGTTGTCTCTCTCTTTTAAACGGGGCTCTCAAGGACCGGTCCTTCCGGATCACCGGGGGAACCGCGATACGGCTTGTGGCACTACCGATCAATACCGGGTTGCACGTACCCTTCCCGGTTACCGGTCACACCACCGGACCGGTATACCCCCTTCGGGACAAGGATCTCGAACCTTGCACCCGTGCCAGGTTCACCGGTTTCGATGATGGTGATGCCGGTGATTGCGAGGATCTCGCGGGAGAGGAAGAGGCCAAGGCCGGTGTGATGCCCGAATCCCCGTTCGAAGAGGCGCTTTTTGTCCTCCGCGGATATCCCCCCACCATTATCCTCAACGGAGATCACCAGTCCCGTTTCGGATTCCTGCGAAGTGATGCGGATCATGGTCATCTTCTGCCCCCCGTACCGCAGGGCATTGTCGATCAGGTTGTAAAACACCCGCTCAAACAGCGGATCGGCAAAAACATCGAGATCGCTGACTTCCGCGGCAACCCGGATGTCCCGCACAGGCAGCGATGCCAGTGCTTTCCGGATACTCTCTTCCACGTCCTCCCAGACGGGGGATTTCACGCCCAGGTCCTGGTACTCCTTGGTGAACGTGATCTGGCGTTCCATCGCATTAACGGCCCGCTCTTCCTTGAGGATGAACTCCGAGGTTTTTACCGCATCGCTGAGGGTCTCGCGGGAGAGCTCGAGATAAGCCTTGAGGGCAAAGATCTGGTTCTTTATGTCGTGCCGGGTGATGCTCGAGAGCAGGTTCAGCTTGGTATTGGCCTGCCTCAGCGCCTCTTCTGCCAGGTTGCGTTCGGTCACGTCCTGGACGATCGAATGGAGAAGCTTCTGGCCGCCCAGCGTGACAGGTGCACTGAACACCTCGACATCACGGATCTCCCCGTTCTTTTTCCGGTGCCGGAACTGGAAGACTTCTCCATGGTTTTCAACTGCATGGGACATATTCTTCCTGGTGATATCCGGTTCAGCGATGTTGATCTCCGTGATCACCATGCCGGAGAGTTCCTCACTGGTGTAACCATAGTAGCGGCTGGCGGAGGAGTTCGCGTCCACGATACGGCCGGTGGCCGGGTTGACAATGAACATGACTGCATCGTTGAGCTCGAACATATCGCGGTACCGCTTCTCGCTCTCCCGGAGCGCCTCCTCCGCACGTTTACGTCCGGTAATGTCCCGGGCTATGGCCGATGCCCCCTGGACCGTCCCCTTCCTGTCTTTTATCGGCGAGATTGTCAGGGACACATCAATAACCCGGCCATCTTTTGTCCTGCGCTTTGTTTCGAGGTGGCTGATCAGCTCACCGCCCCGGATCCTCTCCAGGATCCCCGGGGTTTCGTCACGTTCCCCCGGCGGTACCAGGAAGGAGACCGGTTTACCGGTTGCTTCTTCAGCCGTATAACCATAGAGATGTTCAGCGCCTGTATTCCATGAAACAATGATCCCGTCCAGGTTCTTTCCGATAATGGCATCGTCAGAGAACTCTACGATGGCAGCCAGGCGGAGGTGCTCCTCAGCAGCCCGTTTGAGATCGGTGATATCCTCAAATACCGCAACGAAATCTCCTTTCGCCGGGGAGAAGACCGAGACTTTCAGCCACATCTTCAGCGGTGTGAAATCGATCTCGAACGTCTCGGGTCTTCCCGTGGATGCCACGCGCCCGTACGTATCGAAGAGTTCGGGGGTCTGGGTACGGATGTCCGGTATTGCTTCCAGTACCCGCTTCCCGGTAATATCCTTCAGGCCGGTCAGCCGCCCGAATGCCGTATTCACCTCAAGGTACACCCAGTCGGAAGGCCTGCCATCCGCATCGTAGATCATCCTGCAGTAAGCGAACCCCTCAAGCATATTTTCAAAGAGCGCTCGCAACTTCTTCTCGCTCTCCCGGATGGCGTTCTGGTCTTCACACAGGTGCTCCGAAAGATATGCCACCACTGCTGCGACCCCGACAAATGCAAAAAACCGCAACCATGCCCCGCTTATAACGTCCGCCTGGCCTGCATCATAGAGATAGACGAGCCCGACATATACCAGGGACACGAATGTCGCAAGTACGAACCCGCGGTACCGGTAATGGTAGGCAAGGAGGATCACCGGGAAGTAATACAGGTGCATGAAGATGGTCGTGATACCCTGCAACAGGCAGTAGATGGTAAAGAATACGACGCCTGTAGTGCTGGCAACAATGAGTGACAGCCACATGATCTCAGAAAATATTCCGTTGTGGGTGCTGTCGGGTCCGCCCGGGCTGGAACCAAAGTTATTCATGCGGGATTTCCCTGTTCAGGTGCACTGGTTCAGCCATGCGTCTCCTCTGCGTTCGCAAGCAGCAGGTGTGGTTCCATGCTTTCCGGTGATCGTGACTGCCAACTCCTTTCCTGCATGGCGGAGTCGCATACGATAATGCATCACCCCGCCGTTGTCTGGTATGCTTGTGTTGGGCTCATACTTCATAATGCTATTTCTTGTTACAGGGGAGGAAGAGTGAATTATGATTTTTGTATCCGGTCCCTGCCATCTTTTGCGGGATTGATGAGTTCGCGCTAACCAGGAAATAATCACCTATAAACCCAAAAAGTGTCCACAGTTAGTCAAGAGACTTTTCCATGCGGCTGAACTCCTGCAAGAAGACCTATAACACCGAGACCCAGCGGGCAGCCCCGCTTGATACGACCCTCGCCCGCATCGAACCGCTGGTACCCGCGGCAGGGATCACACGGGTCGCCGACATAACGAGCCTCGACCGGATCGGTATCCCGGTCTTCTCCTGCATACGCCCGACCGCAATGGACGGTGCGATCACGGTGTATAACGGCAAGGGGGCAACTGTCGAGGAGTCGCGGATCTCCGCCATCATGGAAGGCATCGAGCGGTACTCGTCCGAGCTGCACGACCGGAGGCCGGAGCTCGCGCCCTACGGCGAAGTGCGGATGAGGGGCAAAAATGTGCTCGACCCGGCGGACCTGATCCTCCCGGAGTGTGCAGAGCTCGAACGGCTGATGCCGTGGACGGAAGGCTGGGATATTGCCCGTGACGAGCCGGTCCTTGTCCCGTCCCACGCGGTCTTCCACCCGCTCCCCCCCAACTACCGGGGGCCGTTCCGCACGAATACAAACGGCCTTGCTTCGGGAAACACCTTCGAGGAAGCAGTCTTTCACGCCCTCTCCGAGGTGATCGAACGGGATGCCTGGTCGCTCGTCGAGGCCTGCCGCGACACCGGGCCGTGCGTCACGGGCATCACGGACCCGGCCCTCACCGCCATGCAGGATAAGTTTGCACATGCACAGGTCGAGGTGCGGGTGCGGGACATCACGAGCGATATCGGCATCCCGACCATGGCGGCAGTAGCCGATGACGTGCTCTTAAAAGATCCGCTCCTCCTCACGATCGGGATCGGGACGCACACAAGCGCCCGGATCGCGGTAATGCGGGCGCTCACGGAAGTGGCGCAGAGCCGGCTTACCCAGATCCACGGGGCCCGGGAGGACACGACCATCGCGGAGATGCGGAAGAAGATGGGCTACGAGCGGACGAAACGGATCAACGGGTACTGGTTCAGGGATAACGGCACCGTGGACTACGCCCGGGTCCGCTCGTCCGACACGGATGACTTCAAAACGGATATCGAAAATATCATTGCGGCCCTGAAGAAGCAGGGCATGGACCGGGTCATCATCGTCGACCTGACCCGGGAAGAGATCGGTGTCCCGGTCGTCCGGGTGATCGTGCCGGGCCTCGAGGTCTTTGCCATGGACCAGGAGCGCCGCGGCGAGCGGGTGAACAATGCAAAAGATCATCGTCTTTCTCGGGCCCAGCCTTGATCGGGAAGCCGCAGAGGCGATCCTCCCCGCCGAGTACCGCCCCCCGGCAAAGAGAGGGGACCTCATCCGGGCGGCTGAAGACGGTGCAACAGTCATCGGCCTGATCGACGGCGTCTTCCACCAGGAGTCAGCAGTCGCCCATCGCGAGATCCTCGCTGCGCTCAGGAAGGGCGTCCGGGTCATCGGTGCGTCGAGCATGGGTGCCCTCCGCGCTGCCGAGATGGACACGCTGGGCATGGTGGGTATCGGCGAAGTCTACCGGATGTATAAAACCGGGGAACTCATATCAGACGACGAAGTGGCGCTTGTCTTCGATCCGGTCTCGGGGTACTCGCTCTCGGAGCCGCTCGTCAATATCCGTTTTACGCTCCGGAAGGCCCGGGACGCCGGGGTCATCAGCCGGGAGGAGCACGACGCCCTGCTCGCCGCTGCCCGGTCGGTCTTCTACCCCCACCGGACGTATGCCCGGATCGCTGCGGCAGCCGCCGGGCCTGCCGGGACCGGGACGCAGGAGCGGTTCCTTGCATGGGTCGGGGAGCACGCCTGTGACCGGAAGCGGCTGGATGCGATCGAGGCGCTGGAGTATATTGCCGGCCTCGGCGTTGAATAGCCCCGCGTTCGTGATTGTGCGGTGTCCTGCCCGGATAACCGTGAATATCCGGTCGCCTGCCCGGCAACATATAATAGCGATCCTGACCAAGCCATCATAATCCATGATCCAGTCACCCGGCTTTCCGGTATCTGACAGGACCCGGACACTCCACCTGTCACAGACAGATCTCGTCCGGTTCGTTGTGATCGGTGCGATCACCCTGTCGATCGCCGGCGTCACATTCCTCTCCGCGGCTGCCGGGTACGGTGCCATTGTACCCCAGCTCTTTTATTTCCCCATCCTGTATACTACGTATTTCTATCCCGGCCGTGGCGTTTACGTGGCCAGTTGCAGCGCAGCTGCATACCTGGTCATCGCAGGCCCGTTTGCCATGCCGAATCCGCTCCTCGTGGCCGGGATTTGCTTCCAGGCGCTGCTCTTCATCGGCATTGCCGCCGGGTCAGGATATATCCTGAAGACCCGGATACTCCGTCCCTACGCGGAACCGGAAGAGGATGCCGGTGCGATACATACGATGATCCGGACCGGTGAGTGCGATCACGTGGAATTCAAGCTCCGGTCGCTCTGGAGCATGGATCTTACAAAGGAGGATATCCAGGCAAGCCAGTCTGCCGAAGTGCGGAAATACCGGAACAATGCCTCGAAATTCATCATCGCCCGGTCGATCGCCGGGTTCCTGAACACCGATGGCGGGGATCTCGTGATAGGGATCCGGGAGGACCGGATGCTCAGTACGACAGAAATAGTCGGTATCGAGGATGAGTACTCCCTCCTCCAGGAAATGGATCGCAACCCCGATGGGTACCGGCGGATGCTGATCGATTCCGTAGTCAGGAAATATCTCCCGGAGATCTTCGACTCGGCCAGCCGGTTCATCCGGATATCGTTCCCGGTGATAGGCGGCAGGACACTCTGCCACGTGCACGTCAGGCCCACCGAACGGCCGGTCTTTGTCGATACCGGCAGCGAGGAACTCTTCTTTATCCGGGTTGATGCATCCACCCGGGCCCTGGCCGGGAAGGCAATGACACGTTACATCCTGAACCGGTTCTCGTCTTCGTAAGCTCTCGCGAGAGAGATTACCCGGGCTTGCGTTAACGGGAGGGCATTGGGAGGGGACGGTGATCGTTATGACGGTAACTCCGGCGATGAGTGAAAAAATGGGGAGGTAACAGCGAGTTCCCCCATATTCCCTGCATTACATGACGGCCCCCTCATTCAGGCTGCCGGTAAAAAAGATCAGATTCCGGCAGGATAAATATCGTCTGACCAAAAACATCCCGTATGCACCACTCCGTTCATCCGGGTATTCCCGGGAGAAAAAATGGATGATGCCTGACACACTCACAATGCAAGGGAATTGATCACGGCAAGACCGTTTTTGAGATCGCTCATGACGATCATATCCGATGACAGGGTATAGAGGGTATCCTCAATGTACAGGGATCGTTTGACCGGTGACGGGGAACCGGAGCTGGAATCGTAATGCTCGACGGTTCCTTTCAGGTGGAATCCCTGTGAAGGGGTTACGCTGAAAACGTAGGCACCGCCCCAGATGCCGGCGTCTTCCGGCGGCTGGTACTTCTTGTAGGCAACCGATCCGGACTGCCCGTACAGCTGTACCGGCAGGACGAGAAGGTTCATGTCCTTATCGAACAGGAACGCCTTGGGATCCCGCAGGACTTCCGAATCACTCCCCCGTCCCCCGAGTTCAATGCTGTCGACAACCGACGGGGCACTTACGTTCGTGACATTGAACAAGGCGAGCCTGACGCCTCCGTTGCTGGACTCTCTCCCTACACTGATCATGTAGGACTCGTCATAGGGATGCAGGTAACCGGCATAGCCCGGGAGCTGGAGTTCCCCGAGTATGTGCAGGTTTGCCGGGTCGGAGAGATCGATCACCAGGAGCGGATCGGACTCCCGGTGCATTGCCATGTAGAGCCGGCTGCCGACAAACCGGGCGGCAGAGATCTGCTCGCCGGGTGCGATCTTCTTAAGGCTCCCGATCTCCTTCATGCTGCTGTCAAGGACATAGACCGTGCTGAAGTACCCCTTGTACTTACCGGCCCCCTCGATCCCGGTTGTGGCGAGCCGGAGGTTACCTCCCGATTCGTCGAGGGAATACTGGCTGAGCAGGACCCCGTTCACGGTTCCCTGGGCGGCATACGCGATCTTCCCGTTATCAAGCGTGAACGCGTAGATATCGGTCTGCATCGCCCCGCTGTCATCGGCGGGGGTCGCGATCCCGATATACATGCGTGCCGGGGAGACATAGACCGTTCCCGCGGACCCGATCAGGAATGTCTTTGCCCTCACCGGCGCTTTCGCGGCAATATCAACGGCCCCGATCATCGAATAGGAGAACTCCTTGTCCGTCCGGTCGAAGTAGTAGACATTCGGTGTTACGGTCCCTTTTGCATAATCGAGGATCTGCGGGAACGTGTTCCCGTCAGGGGAAGTTCCTGCCGTACTCGTAGTGATGAAATAGAGATACGAGTCGATCATCCGGGAATCCGAATAGGAGCCATCGATGGCAATCTGGCGGACAAGTTCCGGGTGGGCGGGATCGGAGACCTCGTACGTGAAGATCAGGGTTTTCGGCCGGGACCAGGAGGCATCCGTACAGCCGATCTTTGCACATTGCCAGAACTCCCTTGTATCACTCTCTTCGCTGATCACGACCAGCCGGTCCCCGTTGAGATACAGGGCCTGCGGGGATCCGGAAAATTTCAGGGTAGCCACGATCTTCGCATGTTCTGCTGGATATGCATCGATTATCCGGAGCGTGTTGCCGGTAACCGTGTAAATGTAGGTCCCGTTGGTCTTGACGATATCTGCCTCTTCAACATCCCGGACCTGGACATTGGTGGTGGAATATTTGCGGTCTTCTGCTGACGTGGGAACAGCCGTCACCGCTACTGCCGTTGCCACCGGTGCCACGACCCGGGGTGCATCCGAGGCTTTTACGGTCCCGGTCGCCCCGCTGAATTCCCCGCTCTGGCTCTTCTGCGTAGGTCTGAATGAGGAGGAATAGACCTGGACGAGCAGCTCATCGTCCGCAGGAATATTGGTAGTACCGGTGATCGTGAACCGGTCCCCGACATAGTGGTCGCTAACCGGATCGATGGTGATGTAATAATCGGTCCCACCTGAAGAGGAAGAGCCGGCCCCTGCGAGTTTCGGGAACGGGCCGGCCGACCGGTCGAGCACGTTGAAGAGAGTTGAGGCCTGGGCATTCTGCAGGACAGCATCAGCCGTAATGATATATTCATCCGGTTTAAATGTCGAGGTATCGACATCAAAACTCCAGGTCCGATCTCCTCCCGCTCCCGTGAAGACAGCAGTTGTTTTTGGTGCAGGTGTCCCGGTACTGGAACCGGAATAACCTTCCCCGGTGTCCGTATGCGAGATGAGGAACTTCTGTGCCTGTTCCTCGGAAGAAAATTCCGGGATGTCCCCCATATCGGACCCGATACCCGTCTGGCCGATGGAAACCTGGGGAAGTATCGCAGTACAGTCGCCGAACGGCCCCGTCTGGGTCAGCATCAGCATGCCAAGGCATGCAATGACGCCGAGGATAATGCCGGCGATTAAAAATATTCCTGTAGTTTTTGGGAGCATGTGAATCACTCATGGGTGATGATACCGGGTAATAAACGATTTATGAGCAAACACTCTACACATCTGCCGGATCCGGGATTATACAGACAGGATATGGATTTTTACCGGGATCACCATCAATGGTTAAAAAAACGCGAGAAATTCTGATAGCGCTCGCGATGAATGAAAAAAATAGTACGGTTATCCGGAAAAATCCTGCGAAAAACCCGTTAAAAAAATAACACTATCCTTTGTGAATTTCAAAAAAACAGATTATTCCACTTTTGCCCAGACGTACGCGAACCGCTGGAATGCGGTGATATGGCCGAAGAACCCGAAGAGGACAAAGAGCCAGCCGAACCACGACAGGCCGAAGAATACCGCCGGTGCAAAGACCTCGAGGCACCCGACCGCGAGGATGAGGACGAGCCTGTCGGCCCGGCCGAGAAGGCCGCCGTAAACCCGCCCGACCCCTACGGCCTGCGCCTGCGTGCCGAGATACGAGGCCATCAGGACCCCGGTCAGCGCGAAGACGCCAATCTGCCACGGTACGAGCCCGCCGGCAAAGATACCGGTTATGATGAAGATGTCCGCGTACCGGTCCACTGCATGGTCGAGGAAGTCGCCCCGCCTGCTCTGTACCTGCATCTCCCGGGCAACGGCCCCGTCCATTGCATCGCAGAAGGCATTGAGGGCAACGGCAAGGATACCCCAGATCTCCATACGGAGGAAGAAGAAGACCCCTGCGGCCGCCGAAGCAAGAAGGGCGGCGATCGTGAAGAAATTCGGGGTGAGCCGGCACCGGATTGCAATGGCTACGAGCGGATCGAAATAGACTTTAACATGGGAACGGTACTGATCGAGGGTCATGGCTGGATCTCCAGGTAGCCGGACCAGTCGATATGGCCGAAATCTGCCGGTATCTCATCTCTGGCGAACTGTTCGATCCTGTCTGCACAGAACGGGGCGTCCCGGCCGGTAGTGTCGAGTTCGAGGATACGGGAAGGGTCGTGCTCCTCCACGGTCTCGATGAGGCAGGCATCGAGCGCTTCGGCTTCGGCATTTTCCCGGATCTTTGCTTCCCGGTACTTGCGTTGCGCCAGCCGTACCTTCAGCTCGTCGGGCCGGCAGCGGAGCACAACGACACGGTCGCAGGGCAGGAAGTGGGCGAAATGGCCCTCCACGAACCCGTCCACGGGTTTGAATTCCGCGGCCCACCGGTCAACATCGATGATCCGGCTGTCCCGGTCCTCGTCCTCACCGACCACGTATGGTGCTACCGTATCGTTGAGGTGGACAACCCGGTGCCCCCGGTGCGCCAGCTCGTCGCCGATTATCGATTTGCCGGTGCCCGGGGTCCCGGTGATGCCGCACATCATAAGGAGTTGATCACCTGTATGAACTGTTCGTTCTCCCAGTCTTCGCCTATACTGACCCGGATATAGTGGTCCTCAAGGCCCGCGAAGCTCCGGCAGGAGCGGACTACGACGCCCTGTCGTGCCAGTTCCTCCACCATCGCGTCGCTTGTGTGGGGAGCGACATCGATCATCACGAAGTTTGCATCGGACGGCAGGACCGGGTACTTCACTTCCTCCGTGATGCGTTTGCGCCACTCCCGGACATGGGCAATGAAGCGTTCCGCGTGCTCCTTGTCGCCAAGCGCTGCTGCTGCCGCTGCTGCCGAGACCGAGTTGACAGTGAACGGCGTGCCGGCCCGCTGGTACCAGGGTGGCAGCCAGCGGGGGGTGAAGGCGTACCCGATCCGGAGGCCGGCGAGCGAGTGGACCTTGGAGAAGGTCCGGCCGAGGACGAGGTTCTCGTACCGCTTCATCAGCGGGAGGTAGTCGATCCCGGAGAACTCCACGTAGGCGTTGTCAAGGAAGAGGAGGCCTTCGATCCCTGCGAGGATCTCTTCCACATCCTGAGTAGACGTTGCGTTCCCTGTCGGGTTGTTGGGGGAGCAGAGGAAGGTGATCTTCGCGATCTTCGCCGCCTTGATCAGCTTCTTTGTGTCCACGGAGAAGTCCGCTTCCCGCGGGACCGTGACTACTTCGGCTCCCTGCCCCATCGCCGCAAGGGCATAGAACGAGAAGGATGGCGTGGAGATTGCAACCTGGTCGCCGGGGTCCACGAGCGTGCGGATGATAGTCTCGATGACGCCGTCCATACCCACGCCCGTGACAAAGTGGTAGTCGCCGTAGGTGGACCTGAGGGCGTTCATCAGCACGTTCACCCGCTCGTCCGGGTACCGGTTGACTGTCCTGAGTGCCGCTTCCGCTGCTTCGAGCGCTGCCGGGGAGAGCGGCCCGGGGTTCTCGTTGCTCGCGAGCCGGGCTATGCGGCTCATCCCGTACTCGCGGGCGATATCTTCTGCCTTCTTTGCAAAGACATAGCCGCTCTTCTTCTTATAGCATGACCTGACCAATTGCTCCATCGATCACCCTGACCACCTGGTCTATCTCGGCGTCGGTTATTGTCAGGGGCGGGACCAGACGCAGGTTCCCGTCCGCTGCACAGTTGATGAGCACGCCCTGCTCTGCACACTTCTTCTGGATCTCAGGGCACTTATCCCCTATGGTGATGCCAATCATCAGCCCCCGCACGCGGGGGTTGTACTTCTTCAGGCCATCAGCAAACCGGGCACCCTTGCGGGAGACGTCGGGCAGGATCTTTTCGATCACGCCGATGGTGGCGAGCGCGGCGGCACAGGCCAGCGGCCCGCCGGCAAACGTGCTCCCGTGCTCGCCCTTTTTGAACTCGAGCCCTTCCCGGGCGGCAATCGCACCCATCGGGAATCCGCTGGCAATCCCCTTGGCAAGCGTGACCACATCGGGTGTTACGCCGGTGTGCTGCATGGCGAGCCATTTTCCCGTGCGTCCCATACCGGTCTGCACTTCGTCGACGATCATCAGGGCGCCGGTCTCGTCACAGATCTCGCGGATGCCTTCGATGAAGCTGTCCGGGGGGATGATGACCCCGGCTTCTCCCTGGATCGGTTCCACGAAGACCCCTGCCGTTTCCTTGTCCACGACTTTCCTGAGCGCGTCAACGTCCCCGTATTCCACAAACGTCTTTATGATGCCGAGCGGCTCGAACGGTTCGCGGATTGAGGGTTTGTGCGTGACAGCAAGGGAGCCGACCGTGCGCCCGTGGAACCCGTGGGTGAAAGCGACAAACTTCTTCCTGCCGGTCCGGACCCGGGCAAGTTTCAGGGCCGCATCCGTTGCTTCCGCCCCGGAGTTTGAGAAGAATGTCTTGTGCATGCCGGTGATCTCCACGATCTTCTGTGCCATTTCGCCCTGGTGCGGGACATAGTAGAGATTGGAGCAGTGGATCAGCTGGTGTGCCTGATCGCAGATCGCCTTCACTACTGCCGGGTGGCAGTGGCCGGTGCTGCAGACGGCAATTCCTGCAACGCAGTCGATATATTCCCTGCCGTCTGCGTCCCAGACTTTCGATCCCTCACCCTTTACGATGGCAATATCACGGGAGAACGCTGGCATGTAGTAGCGTTCGTCAAGTGCTTTGAACTGGCTGGTTTTTTCCATTCCCATCACGTTAACAACTTTTTAATTCTGCTTTTGGTTCGTCTTCCGGTGCCTGCATCCATTCGCAGGATTATTCGTATTCGATCGTTGCCGGGGGTTTTGCGGTGATATCGTATACCACCCGCGAAACGCTCGGGATGTCTGCGGTGATTCTCGATCCGATCCTCGTAAGATGCTCGAACGGGATGTTGATCGGATCGGCGGTCATCCCGTCCCTTGAATTGACCGCACGGACCGCAACGATCCAGCCGTGAATACGGTTGTCACCCTTGACACCGGTGCCAAGGCCGAGGAGGGCGGCAAAGCACTGCCATGGCTGGTACTTCTCTACGAGTTCCTCCTCGACGATCCAGTTCGCCTCGCGGATGACGGCAACTTTTTCCCGGGTAACCTCGCCGAGCACCCGGACCGCAAGGCCGGGTCCCGGGAACGGCATCCGGTGCTGGATCTCCTTTGGGAGCCCGAGAGCGCCTGCAACCTCCCGGACCTCATCCTTATAGAGGTCGCGGATAGGTTCTATGACTTTTGTGAACTCCATGTGGAGCGGCATGCCGCCCACGTTGTGGTGGCTCTTGATTCCCCCCTCGCTCTCGATCCGGTCGGGATAGATCGTTCCCTGAAGCAGGCACGTTGCGCCCTGCTTCCTGGCCTCGCGTTCGAAGACCCGGATGAACCGCTCGCCGATCGCCTTCCTCTTGGCCTCGGGGTCCGTGATCCCCTTCAGGGAATCGAGGAACTCGTCGCCGGCATCGACGATATTGAGATGGATGTTGCCAAAGATCGTCCGGATGCGTTCGGTCTCCCCCTTGCGCATCAGGCCCGTGTCTATGTAGATCGGTATCAGGTTGTCGCCGATCGCCCGGGCGGCAAGGGCTGCGCAGACCGAACTGTCTACGCCGCCGGATAACGCCACGACGACTTTCTCACTGCCGGCTGCGGCCTTGATCACGGCTACGGACTGGCTGATAAACTTCTCTGTATTGACCATGGTGATCTCCCTTCTCTCCCAAACCTTATTTTGTCCGCTTGTTCGCCCCGCATGCCTCGACAAATCCCAGGTAAGGCGGCGACGGTTTTGTGGGCCGGGACTTGAACTCGGGGTGGAACTGCGTTGCAAAGAAGAACGGGTGCCCGGGGAGTTCGAGGCACTCCATCCTGTTCTTGTTGGTTGCCGAGAAGACCAGGCCGGCTTTCTCGAGTTTTCCGATAAACCCGGGGTTCACCTCGTACCGGTGGCGGTGCCGCTCGACGATCTGTTTCTCACTATAGAGTTTTGATGCGAGGGTGCCGCTCCTGATATCCGCAGTGTAGTTCCCAAGGCGCATAGTCCCGCCCAGTTCGTTGAGCCCTTCCTGTTCCGGCAGGAGGGCGATCACGTGCGAGCCATCACCGAACTCCTCGCTCGTCGCGTCTGCGATACCCGCCTTGTGCCGGGCGAATTCGACCGTTGCCAGCTGGAACCCGAGACAGAGGCCGAGGAAGGGAATGTTGTTCTCCCGGGCAAACTGGATCGCTTCGATCTTCCCTTCGATGCCCCGCTTCCCGAAGCCGCCGGGGATGAGAATCCCGTCATAGTCCTTGAGCGTGGACCTCTCGTACCGCTCCGCATCCAGCCACGCGATCTTGACTTCCGTTGAGAGTGCCCGGCCGGCGTGCTTGAGGGATTCCTTGATACTGATATATACGTCCTCGATCCCGTACTTGCTGACGATCGCCACCGTCACCCGGTTCGTGTACTCCTTGTTCACGATCCGGTACCAGGCCGTGTCCGCCTCTTTCCGGTCAAGCCCGAAGTGCGTGGAGAGCACATCGGCGATGCCCTCCTTCTCCATCTCCATCGGGACCGCGTAGGTGTCCGGTGCGGTCGCAGCAGAGATAACCGCATTCTGGGGGAGATCGCAGAACGCGGAGATCTTGCGCTTGGTGCCGGCGCTGATAGGGTTCTCGCTCCTCCCGACGATGATATCCGCGTGGAGGCCCAGTTCCCGGAGGGCCCTGACCGAGTGCTGGGTGGGCTTGGTCTTCATGTCCCCCATCGTGTCCTCAGGGATCAGGGTCACATGGATCAGGACATAATCGTGGGGCGGAAGTTCTCCCCGCATCTGGCGGATCGCCTCGAGGAACGGCATGCTCTCGATGTCGCCAACGGTACCTCCTACTTCGATCAGGCAGATGTCCGCCGTTGTCCCGTTCGGGAACTCCTCTTCTGCCGCTTGCCGGATACAGGTCTTGATCTGGTCGGTGATATGGGGGATGATCTGGACGGTCTCGCCCAGGAAGTCGCCGCGGCGCTCCTTGTCGATGACCGTGCGGTATACCTTGCCGGTGGTGATGTTGTGGGAGGCGGTGAGCTCGATGTCGAGGAAACGTTCGTAGTTGCCGAGATCAAGGTCTACTTCGCTCCCGTCCTTTAAGACGAAGACTTCACCGTGCTGGGCCGGGTTCATCGTCCCTGCATCGATATTCAGGTAGGGGTCGATCTTGACCGCAGTCACCCGGTAGCCCCGGTTTTTCAGGATCCGTCCCACGGATGCGGCCGTGATCCCTTTGCCCAGACCGCTCATCACTCCGCCGGTAATAATGATGTATTTCACTAGAGATCTCCCCGATTGCTGTATATTTTGCTCACTATCCGTATTAGTGTTACCTTATTATTGGTGGGAACGCCGTTTGGTGAAGCCAGGACATTCATAAGCATACCACATTCACAAGTACCGGTAGATCAGACTCCGTTTCCGGCATTTCGCCTTTAAGCAAGATTAATTTGAGCAGACACGAAAATATGTACCCATGATCCCCGGAAAATGTATCAAAATGGGGGGTATTCTCCTCCTGCTTGCCTGTATCCTGCAGCCGGTCATGGCTGCTGGCACACCGGTCCATGATAACGCAACGAACGATTTTAACCTTGCAGAGGTTGCGATTGCCGGCGGGCAGTATAACCTGTCGGTCCAGTATTTCGACATGGCCCTTGCGGATAACACCACCCTCCTTGGAGAGGGTGACGGCCTGATGTACGTGTACAAAGACAAGGCAGCAGCACTTGCCGAGCTCGGGCAGTACAACGAAGCGCTCAAAACAGCAGACACTGGCATAATCCAGTTCCCCAACAGCACCGGGTTATGGAACAACAAGGGCTTCATTTACGCAAAGCAGGGAGACTACAATAATGCCGTGGATGCATACAACCATGCAGTAGGTATTGACCCTGCGTACCTGAAAGGCTGGCTCAACCTGGGTAACGCTTCCGTAGCGGCCGGGAAATACAGCGGAGCTGTCGACGCCTATAACAAGGCACTCGCCCTTGACCCGAATAACACCGAAGCAGAAACCGGGCTTGCACAGGCAGAGAACGGTGCATCCTCGCCACTCACTTCACCGGTAACTATCGCTCTTGTCATTATCGTCGTTATTGCGGCAGCCGGTGCCGTTTGGTACGTAAAATTCCGCAGGACCGATGGGAAAAAACCCGGGAATAAGAAAGCGGAAGGAAAGAAGAAATAATCCTGACTTTTTTTAAATTATTTTTGGTCTGTAGAAAACCTCATAATCGCTGACACTCTTTTGGGCTTTGCCCCCGCCGCTATGGCATCCCCCGGTTGCGATGACGACGTATTACCTGCCATTTGACCCGGGTCATCGCACTGCACCCCGTCCCCCGCGGGGACTGGTGACGCAAGAGGGGGGCAG
>NZ_JBAVIG010000076.1:0-31555 GCF_049686655.1 Methanoregula sp. | reverse complement strand
GCTCTGAATGCCGCAATCCGCCTTTGAATAATAGTGCATAGAGTGGCAAGCCATCACCGATGTAACATTTTCTTAATAGCTTTTATTTATTTGGCTTGTTACATTCAGGCGTAGTGGCTAGTAATGGAGAAAATGGACGCGATGTCATTGTACACCCCAGCTGGAGCTGAAGGATGGGGGTCCCCCCACATTCACTAAGCGATGGACGGCCGACCGCCCGTAGGGCGCGCCCCGCGGCGGATTCGTCGGGGGGGTTTAAAAAGTTGGACCGCCGCAGATCCGGCGGGGGCGCGGTTGCACAAACAGATGCCGTGATGACTGCCCGCAGGAAAAGACCGGCGATACAACGGAACTTAATCCGTCTCGCTTTTTTTTGTTGTAGAGTCCGAACAGGCATGATTGTTCCCACTTCTGATGTGATCGCGTAAAAACACTTTTTTCTTCTTCTCGTTGTGGATTTCTACAGAGCCCCAATTTTATTGATTTTTACCAGCGGATCCTGTTTGGCGGAAAAATTTTCTTAGTGTGAACATAGAGATCAATGCTTTCTCAGTCTGGCAATGACCAGCAACAACAGGCCGATGACAACGAGATACGGCAAGAGTTGGATAAAAGTCCACACGAATGGGATAAAACGTGATGCAGTTGCTCCGGGAAAATTAAACTCCCCATCCAGATTATCCGAAACAGCGCTCATAAACAGGATCTTCAGGATCGGCACGTTCTCATCCAGACTTCCGGAACTATCGATACCATAATATGCGATATATTGCTTGGTATTCAAAATCAAAAAATATCCCGATGTTTCATTACTCTTAAATTCGAGAACAGGAATCTGTTGCATCGGATACTGATGTGACGCATAATATTCGGCTGTTCCGGGCTCTGAGGAGTATTGAGATAGTTCCCTTGTAATATCCAGTGTAGTACATGATATCGTACCATGTGCAGCAAGATAGTTTGTCAGACGCGATTTTTGCACGGTGAAGTCATCGGAGTTGGTGAAATACCAGACCTCAGCTATGTAGTGCTGACCGGTTTTATCGTAGATAATATTCCGGGCCTCAAAATAGGGAGACAGATTGGGAAATACCGGTACCGGTTTATCCACTTCGGTGAGATTATTCCGAATTGATGCGTTGATACTCCCGAAAAAGGGTAAGAGATTCCACGCTCGCTCATCCGGAGGGGGTGGGGTTGCACTTACCGACGCCGTAATGATTACCAACAGTAAAAGAATGGCAATAAGATGATACTTAATCCGTCTCGCTTTTTTTGGTTGTGGAGTCCGAACTGGCATGATTGTTCCCTCTTCTGATGTGATCGCGTAAAAAACGGTTGAGACGTTTTCCCTCCGATATCCAATGCGTTTTGGATGGATCTGTCAATTGAGGAATCAAACGCGAGTCAGTTAGAAATTTTACTATCTGATATAAATTCTTCCACATACTAAATAATCATATTGTATAATACGATGAGAACAAAAATACAATATTTATTATAATAAATACCTCAATCCATATTGTCAGTAAAAAATCTGCAATTTTTTTTGCTGTGAATGAAAAGGAATGGGTTCACCTGACCTGGAATGTGAGATGAACCCGGTCCTGCCCGGAGGGCATGATACATATTCTTCAAATCTCTGATGAAGATGTGGGCCATGCCTCCAATCCTGAAAACCTGGAGGTAATTGAAATGAAGTTCCTGAGACTTTGTGCTCTCCTGCTCATCGTTCTGATAGCTGCGATGGTCGTGGTACCGGCAGTTGGTGCTGAACCGGATAAAAACGTACCGGATATGAATTCACACGATCAGAATTCGATAGATAATGGCCATGACAAGGATTTACATGGCAATGACTGTGACAGAGGATGGTGTGATAAAGATTCACAGGATAAGGATTCATGTGACAAGGATCAGCGCAGTAGACATCTTGTTACCCTTAAAAATGCAACCCTCGCTGCAACGGATCTCGTTAGCAAAATATCCGGCACTTCCGATGATTTTGCAGCCTGGAATGGCGCGACAGTGGTACCTGATACAACGTATTACGATATGACCGGGACGAATGCATCATATTCGTACGATGTGATGGCAAACGGGCAATACGCCGGGTATGTAATGGTATCCGCAAGCCGGGATAATTATCCGATCCTCGAATTATCAACAGGATTGACGCCGGATAAAGATGCTGCTACGGTCCTTCGTGCAAAACAGCTCGCCCAGACACAAATTACAAATCGCCGGGAAGTTCTGGGTGAAGGTCAGCCGGTTTATCTTGGGGCTACATTCTTCTACATGGCGTATCCGATAGAGATGAACAACTCAAGATCGAGACCTCAACAGATTTCCCAGGACTGGATACTTGTTGATCTCACGGAACACAGGATTGTAGATCAGAGAAGTGCCCCGAATTCCACCTTTGGATTCAATGCAACGCAATTGAGACAACTGGATGCGATCCAAAAACAAAAAATTGTGGAAGCGAATGCTGAATGGGATAGTATTGGTTCGGCGAGCGCCGCTCCGATGACTGCCATTGCCGCTGTACCGGCATTACAACCTTCAGTGAATGCAGTCACTATACAAAATGAAATACAAAACGTTCCTTCCTATCTTTGGAAATGGGGTTGCTCGCCAACATCAGCTGCAATGATATTGGGATATTGGCAAAATCTGGGATTAACCCAGTTGCCCTCAATCACCGATCCCAGATATGGTGATCCATTAAATTACCAATTGGCTGGCGATATGTTAACACTATATGACCCTTCCGGATTCTGTACCAACATGCCCAGTCCACCTTGTGGCGGGACACTCCCTCTCCTCATCGCCCCGGGAATTAATACAGAATTTTACCAACATGGGATAGGAACATGGACAGCAAGAAACACGTTTTTTGATACTTACGACTCTTTCGTAAACGAGATTGATTCGGGATACCCGCTTGAACTCACGATGTATCCTGGCGGAAGCAGCACCGACCGCACGACAGATTATGGTTATCACAGTGTTGCTGTTGTCGGATATGATAAGTCGGGTCAACTCCTGACCCTTCATGATACCTGGGATAGTAATGATCACTCTATAACCTACGGTAACTGGTTTGCAGAGCAGGGTACCACGGTAAATCCTGATATTATCCACACAATTACCGCCATCGCGGGATCCAATGGTGCTATCAACCCTCTCGGTTCAATTACGGTTCCGGATGGTATCAGGAAAACATTCACGATTACACCAAACAGTGGATACGTAATTGATGCGATTCTCGTTGATGGAAACCCGACAACACAGAATCCGTATACGTTTAACGATGTCACTTCCGACCATACCATCTCCGCCACGTTCAAACCAATTTCCACGTCAACCGGTTGGGACTGGTCTACTCAGGGATGGGGCGATTGGCAGCATACCTGGTCAGTATCTGGCACGCAAACCGGTCCGAACTCAGAATATGGTCCGGTAATGATAAACAATGCTGCTGAAGGAAATCATGGCGAGCACGGTACAAATACAAACCTTCTTGCGGGTTCGACGCAATCCAGCGTCTCGAAGACATTTGCCGATCCTACCGGAGTTGGATGGAACACTATCACGTTCAAAGGCCTTATTTCAGGATCAGATGTACCAAATGGTAGATGGATGACCATTACGGTGAATGGCAACCAGGTATTCGGTGGTACAGCATCACAATCACCCCCCGGCAATGGCGTACCCTTCGAAATTACAAGTTCGTTTGCACAATCACCGATAGTAGCATTGACAATTGCCGATGGTCAGAATCCCGCATGGGGGCCACAGTTTGCGATGCATTACTACTCAGTCACGCTCAGCCGCGAAAGTTCTACGAATCTTATGAAGATGACGAGTACACTATTTATCATTCCGGATGGAAGGGGACAGGTTACCAATGTTACTTCATCGGATAATTCCACGATAACGTGAATTAAAGATAATATCTATTTTTTACTAAAAATTAAAATTCAGTCCTGAATCCCGATTATCGTATTATGATGATGAGTACTCGGCCCTATATGTTTCAATTCAGGGACGGGCCGAGTGATCCCGGGGCGGGGGACATCACCTCGCTGCCCGCCGCCGGGGCTGTGGTCAGGCCGGCGGGGCAGGGGGCACGATCAGCCGGTGATCGCGAGGCCGACGACACGAAATGAAGATCGCGACAATAGGATCGAGCGACGTGACGAGGAGAGCCCCCAAGTACTTCCACCGGGTAATACCCGATAAATAACTACGAGAAAAATCGCAGTTAAATCAAATTTTATATAATTTTAAAGAATAATGTTATCCCGAGGCAGAACATGAAATCATGGTTCGTCGGCACCTGTATCATTCTCATAATCATCGTCTCGATAACGGCGGGTTGTACCACAAATCCACAATCCCTGACTCCCATTCCCAGTACTGAAACACCGGCCCTGTCAACAACGGAAGAGCATCCTGCAAATGCAGGTATATGTCCTCCGATTCCGACCCTGGTTACCGATAACAACCAGCAGATTACGAGCGTGCCGTATGGTTTTGGTTTTGGCGACAACAATAGGACCTATAATCTTCCCGCGGGATCCATCATATCCCACACACAGGATGGTATCACCCGGGTTTTCGACAGGAACGGTACCCAGATACTCATTGCGAATGATTCCGAGAACCAGATACCGACTCCCGGAGGATTTCAGCCTTCCACGAAAGTCTTGGAAGTCCCGAACGGGGCATTCATCCAGTCTGACGGGAATATGACGCATATTACCCTGAACGGTACCTGCATCGGGACGACCGTTTCGTCCGATACTTCGCCGGCTCCTTCAAAACGGATTTGCCATTGCCCCATGATGCCAGTCCAATCCGTGACAACAATCCCAACAGCGACTCCGGATGACGGGCTTTGTCACTGTCCATGATGTGAGTGGGAAAACATTGGACCCCCGGATTACTATTTTTTTAAAGATCTGTGTTCTGCCCAGCGAGGCCCCGACGAGGCGGCCGATCGACCCCCGTAGGGGGTGGGGACAAATCATATCACCACTGCCGGCGGCCCGGCCGACACCGCATCCCCGCCGGCGCCGGTGCTGTGGCCAGGGCCGGTGGTGGTGAGGGGCACGGCTAGCCGGAGATCGCGAGGCCGACGATACTCCGCGAAGATCGTGAATGTTGAATCCGGGAATTGCGATGAACGGCCGCGGCGAAGTTAACTTTCCTTGATGGATAAATCACGATTGACTATTTTTAAAGCTAAAAAAAATTGAACTCAGGGTAATGACTTCGCGAACTCCCGGACCTTTACCGATGCATCAGGCCTGAGAGGTACTCCATGTCCTGACAGCATGATATCAAAATCAATTGCGGCGATCTTTTTGATTGATTGCTGTACCTCGCTTGTGTCTAATGAGGAGGGTCCCATCTCAATTTTACTGCCGTTAAACCTCAAGAGATCCCCCACAAACAGAATTTTTGATGACGGATCAAAAAGACATATACTTCCCGGGGTATGTCCGGGGGTATGAATAGTGGTGAGACCAGCGATAATGTCACCGTCATTGAGCGTTATATCCGGTTCAACAGTCCTTGATCCGAATAACAGGGGAATGAGGATTTTAAAGATCAATCCCTTCACACCTCCAGGTGCAGGCTGGGCTTTCCTACCGGAAACGTAGTCCGCATCCGCTTCATGAATGGCCACCTTTGCACCGCTCAGTTTTTTGAGATCGCCAGCGTCGCCCACGTGATCAATATGAAAATGTGTCAGGACGATCGTTTTGATATCTGTTGGTTTACGCTTGAGAATATCCTGAATATATGATACTATTTTTGCGCTGTTTTTTGGCATTCCCGTATCGATAAGTGTCAGATCGTCCCGAACAATGATAAAACAATTACCATTTACCCCATCGACCTGGTGAATTCCCGGTGCTATTTCCATTATCCTTCAACTCCCAATTTTTGTATTCTCCGGTTCCGGTTTTTTAATAATTCATCTTCCTGAATAAGAATGCCCCCACCATCGTCATCATTATTGCGAAAAATCCCAATGCTGCAAGGCATAAAACCGGGTTGAT
Organism: Methanoregula sp.; assembly: GCF_049686655.1. Taxonomy (GTDB): domain Archaea; phylum Halobacteriota; class Methanomicrobia; order Methanomicrobiales; family Methanospirillaceae; genus Methanoregula. The sequence goes on along the minus strand of NZ_JBAVIG010000076.1, from coordinate 25,478 downwards.
TTGGGATACTCCGGTTAATCCGTACCTGATTCCTTCAACACCATAGGTCAGAGGATCACACAGGGTAATCGGGGCGATCCACGCCGGAAGACTGCTGATCGGAAATATTGCTCCTGATAAGCCGAATATCGGCAAAACGATAAAACTCGTGATAAACTGGTACCCGGTCGGGTCTTCCATTCTCGAAGCGAGCGCAATCCCAAATGCAGTAAATGCGATACCGATTAACACCATAAAACCGAAGGCAATGAGAAAACCAATTGAGTTTACTATGTTAAGACCTATGAAGAGCGATATCACCACGATGATGATGCCCTGCAAAAACGCCGTTGTTGCGCCTCCAAGCGTCTGACCAAACACGATATCGAACCTTGAGACCGGGGCAACAAGAATCTCCTTGAGGAAACCGAATTGTTTGTCCCATAATATCTGGATGCCCGATTGGAAGGACGTGTACGTTACCATGAAGCAGACTATTCCCGGGATAATGAACTGTGTATAGTTCTGACCGAGCCCGGGTATGGTTACTACGGAATTCAAACCAAGGCCCAGGAAGAGCAGAAAGAAGAGAGGCATGCCAATACTCCCGATAATTCTGCTCTTCAGACGGATGTATCTCTTCATGGTCCGTAACCAGATGGTATAGATAACGTTTGGTTTCATCAATGCCTCATCCTCTCATACACCTGCATACTCTGCATACTCCCCTTAATATTCGCCTCCTGTTCGCGAATGGTCCTGCCGGTAAACGAGAGGAATACGTCTTCAAGTGTCGGTTTGTTAATGCCGAGAGAATCGATCGGTATCTGTTTTTCGTTCAACAACGTTACGATAGCGCTGACATGGTGTTCGGCATTCCTGAGGCTGATGGTTACCTCCCCGTTCTGGTGCTCCATATGGGATACCCATGACTCTTTCAATGCCTCAACAATTGCTTCCGGCTTCGGGGACCGGATAGTTATTACATCCCCTCCGATCCCGTCTTTCAGGTTCTTTGGCGTATCGAGGGCAATGACCTTCCCATGGTCGATAATGGCGACCCGGTTACAGAGGTGGTCGGCTTCTTCCATGTAATGGGTAGTGAGAATGATCGTAATCCCCTTCTCCCGGGCGAGGGTCGCGATGTACTGCCAGAGGTGGTTCCGGGTCTGCGGATCGAGACCGAGGGACGGCTCATCGAGGAAGAGGACAACGGGGTGGTGGAGCAGCCCCCTCGCGATCTCGAGACGCCGTTTCATCCCTCCGGAAAATGTCTTGACGAAATCGTCCTTCCTGTCGGTAAGATCGACGAGTCCCAGGAGTTCGGTAATTCTCTGGTTTCTCTGTGCGGCGGGGATCTCGTACAGGCGGCCGTGGAAATCCATATTTTCCCATGCGGTCAGCTCGTCATCGAGGCTCTGGGTCTGGAACACAATGCCTATCGACTTCCTGACACCGTCCTCTTCATGTTCAATGTCCATTCCGTTCACGGTGGCAGACCCTGACGTCGGTTTCAGCATGGTGGCGAGCATCGACAGTGTCGTAGTTTTGCCGGCTCCATTCGGCCCGAGGAGCCCGAAGATCTCCCCGTATTCGATATCGAACGAGATGTTATCCACAGCCACGAGGTTGTTGAAACATTTTGTCAACCGATCAATGTGTATTGCGACAGGCATATTACGAGGTCCTACTTAAATTTTCAAGCCATTCTTCGAATATTCTCATAGCCTTCCTTTTGATGTTCCCAAGATTCTTTTTTCGAATATTTCTCACGCCTTCTTCTTCATAAAACCGGTGGACCACCTTGCGGCCATTTTCCCTGCTACAAAAATACCGCGTATACCAATTTATAGCGGATACTAACAATTTTAGCCAGTGCTAACAAAATAGAGAGTGACTACAATGGCGAAGAACACGGATTTCTGGCGATGGATCGAGGCCGCACTCAATGTGATCGGCGGGAAGTGGAAACTGTTGATCGTTATTGCATTAAAGGACGGGACACAGCGATATAGCGAGATCTCCCATAAGATGCCGGCAATCAGCGAGAGGATGCTGGTAAAGCAGCTCCGCGAGATGGAACACGATGGGATTATCACAAGGATGGTCTACCCGGTGGTTCCCGCGAAGGTAGAATATTCACTTACGGAGTCCGGCGAAAAACTGATCCCGGTTTTGCTGGTTCTCGGTATATGGGGAGTAAACTACCTGGATCAGGATATAGTCGGTGGCGGATTATCCCGGCCAGCGGGAATGACCCCCGCCAGACTTCGTCGGCTGCACGAAGATCTCGAGGGTATCCTTAAAGGCGCCGAACAAAAAAACTAAAAACGCCGGGGCGACACCGTATCCCCGCCGGTGCCGGGGCTGTGGCCTGGGCCGGTGATCGCATGGGGCACGGCACCGGGAGATTGGAGAGGCCGACGATACGAAGTGAAGATCGCTGGGTGGGATCGGGGTGATGATAAAGATCATAAACCCTCTTAAATACCGGAATATAATATCTGTATACAAATCAGGGGGCAGATATGGACTTCAAGATTACGATTGAAAAAGACGAGGATGGCTGGTTCATCGTCACCGTTCCGGCACTTCCTGGCTGTGTCTCCCAGGGAAAGACCGAGGAGGAGGCAAAGAAAAATATTGCCGAAGCCATTGAGCTGCACCTCTCCGCTCTCGCCCGCGATGGCATTCCTCTTTATCACCGCCCGGGTACCAAAGAATCTTTTGTTGCTGTCGATATATGACCGATAAACTTCCCATCCTTTCCGGTAAGGATGTCATAAAAGCGCTCGGCAAGCTGGGGTATTCCATCAATGACCAGAAGGGAAGCCATGTTCATCTCCGGCATCCGGTGATGAGGCCTCTGACAGTTCCGAACCACCCGGAAATTGCCCGGGGGACATTGCGGATCATCGTCAAGGATGCGGATCTCACGGTCGAAAAATTTCTGGAGTTATTATGAGCCCGGACGATGCAATCCGGTGCCTCCAGATCTACGAGACCGGGAGTGGTGACTGGACGAAAGACCCGGATAAAATTATCAAAAGCATCATGGATAAGCGGAAGAAAGTTCCTGCTCCGTGAATTCGAATATCTTTTTTTTTCACAACATCGTACACTGTGTCACGTTTTGGGAGATCCATACCAATTTGTTGGCGCCAACGAAATGGTCCGGCTCACCGCATCCCGGCCGACACCGCATCCCCGCCGGCGCCGGGGCTGTGGCCTGGGCCGGTGATCGTGTGGGGCACGGGGCCGGGAGATTTGCGGGGCCGAGAGGCGGGGGGAGGATTGCGGGGGGAATCCCCGGGATGCGATGAAAGTGGGTTGGGGGACCCCCCACCATTGCGAGAAGATTAATCTCATGAGAAAGGATAGTACGTGTACAATATTACCCTAAGTGGGGTGATCACCTATGCCAAAATTTCTGAAAATCATTGTTGAAAAACATCCGGACGGCTATATCGCGTACCCGCTCGGCATGAAAGGCGTAGTAATCGGAGAGGGAAATACGTACGAAGAGGCACTCGCCGATGTGAAATCCGCAATACAGTTCCATATCGAATCATTTGGCGAGGACGCATACGATACCGGCGATCTTATCGAGACCTTCGTTGCCGAGGTTTCCGTATAAATGAAATTTCCCCAGGACGTTCCCCAGCCCCGGGTAATACGAACGTTTGAAAATCTCGGGTTCCACATTGTCCGGGTCGGGAATCATATCTCAATGCTACAGGAGAATCCGGACGGAACCAAAACTCCGCTGACCATGCCGAATCACGAGCGGATCAAAGGATCGACACTCCGCATCATTTGCACGCAGGTAAAAATTTCCCGCGAGGAGTATCTTCGTGCTTTTGAAGAATTGTAATTTTTTCTGATACACGGCGGATCAATTACCGGAAAGATATCGGTACCGGTAATCTGCCCAGCGAGGCCCCGACGAGAACCTGTCGTCGCATCAGCGAGGACAGGTTGGAGAAGTGAAACTTCGACTGTGGCTGAGCGACCCCCGTAAGGGGGGGGGGGAGAGAATCGCATCACCATTTCCGGCGCCCGGCCGACACCGCATCCCCGCCGGCGCCGGGGCTGTGGCCTGGACCGGTGATCGCGTGGGGCACGGCACCGGGAGATTTGCGAGGCCGACGATACGCCGGGAAGATCGTGAAGGTTAAATTTCTCAACATTACGATGAACGGCCGCCGCCCCGAAGGGTGTCCCGCGGCGGATCAGGTGCCATCAATATTTTATAAAACCGGTTATTATCTAACGAGATCCTCTACGAGGTACCCAACCAACTTCCGATGTAACGATGAGAGGGTGAATTATAATTGATTTTTTGTTTTAGGGTTCTGTTAACTTGGCATGGGATGGATGATTTTCTTCTTCAGAGAAACGCCACCACCCCTCAACAAGTTAACAGAACCCCGTATCTCACCCATTCGGGGTTCGACAACCCCAAATAGGAATACACAGTAAATCATCTGGCATGAAATACACGATTATCCCGGTTTTTGTCCTGGTTATCGTCATCTGCATATTCGCTTCGGGATGTACGTCCGCCCCGGGCCCGGCGCCCGCGGCAACCCGGGCGGCTGCACCGGCGACCACTGCAACCCCTGCCGTCACGGTGACTGCCACGCTGGCTGGTACTGATGCCATGCAGGACAACGGGCCCGTCCGGTTCCTCCCGTCCGCACAACAGGTGAACCTGGACCTGACCAAAGACCGGCCTACCTCGGAACTCCACCTGCTGTACCAGGGCGGCCCGGGCGATGTCTTCACCCAGAAGATCGTCATGCGGGTCTACAGCTCCGGGAATGTATACCAGGAATATGTGATGAGCGATGGCCAGAAACCTGTTCCCGGCGATGAAATCGTAGCCACCGGGACCCGCGGAGGCGACCGGTGCGTGGTATATGTCTATTCTGCCGGTACCGGTTACAAGGTGATCGACGAGGTAGTGTATTCCGCTATGTAACCCGCCGGCAATTTCCACTCTTTTTCGGCGGTTATTCCACTGCATCAAAACGGGTAACCGGGGAGTGGAAGGGTGAGCCCGCGCTATGTGCGGTACTTCGCCTGCTCCAGCCAGCAGTCGATCAGTACCAGCGCGAGCATCGACTCCGCCACCGGGAGGATTCGGGGAATGATGCAGGGGTCGTGCCGTCCCTTCACCGATATTTCCGCGTCGTTGCCGTAAATATCGACGGTTTTTTGTGCCTGTGCAATTGACGGTGTGGGTTTGACGGCGATGCGGACAACGATCTCCTGCCCTGATGAGATGCCGCCCAGGATGCCGCCGGCATGGTTGCTGGCAAACCCGTTCTTCCGTATCGGGTCGTTGTTCCCGCTCCCGAACCTGCCGGCGACCTCAAATCCGTCGCCGATCTCAACACCCTTTACCGCTCCGATGCCCATCATGGCACCGGCAATCTGTGCGTCCAGCTTGCCAAAGACCGGGTCGCCAAGCCCGGCAGGGCAGCCCCGCGCCGTGATCTCGACGATGCCGCCCACCGAGTCGCCGGCGTTTTTCGCGGCAAGGATCTCGGCTTCGATTGCGGCCGTCCCGGTCTTCCCATGCACCGAGACGATTCCTCCGGCAATGGTGATACCCATCCCTGCAAGGAATTTCATTGCGACAGCACCGGCAGCTACGCGCCCGAGCGTCTCGCGGCCGGAACTCCTGCCCCCGCCCCGGTAGTCGCGGTGCCCGTACTTCTGCTGGTACGTGAAATCCGCGTGGCCCGGGCGGAAGAGGGTACGGAGTTCCACGTAGTCCGTGGAATGGTGGTCCTCGTTTCTTACCAGCAGCGCGATGGGCGTGCCGGTGGTAATCCCTTCGAAGACCCCGGAGAGGATCTCAACCTGATCTGCTTCGTTGCGCGGGGAGACAAGGGCAGAGGTGCCCGGCCGCCGGCGGTCGAGCAGGGGCTGGATGTCGCCTTCAGCGAGTGCAAGGCCGGCCGGGCATCCGTCAATGACAACGCCAACTGCCTGCCCGTGGCTCTCGCCGAATGTGGTGATGCGGAAATTCGTGCCAAATGTGTTCATGAGAGATACTTCCTGATGGTCTCTGACGGGACATCGATCCCGAAGAAGAGCCAGAACTGCTCTTTTGCCTGTTCGATGAACATCTCGGTCCCCTGGATGGTCCGGCAGCCCCTCCCCAGCGCCATCTCGATGAGGGGCGTGACCGGCGGGGTATAGACCAGATCGAACACCGTCAGGTCGGGATAGACCTGCTCCTCGCGGAGGGGGCTCCGGGTGTCCGGCTCCATACCGAGCGGTGTCGCATTCACGACAAGGTCCGGGTGGATCTGGTCGAAGGTGTCCCACGCGGCCCAGCGACAGCCCGTCCGGGCTGCCAGCTCTTTTGCCTTCTCCGGCGTCCGGTTCAGGATCGTCACATCCATGTCGAGGTCCACGAGCGCAAAGGCAGCCGCGGAGGCGACACCCCCGGCCCCGAGGAGCACGGCCTTCGATCCCTTCAGGGAAACGAGCGGCTTCCTGACGCCGAGCCAGTCCGTGTTGTACCCGGTAGCCGAGCCGCAGGCAAAGACGACCGTGTTGACTGCGCCGATATTCCGTGCCGCCTCGTCCACCTCATCGACGAGTGCCATCACGTCCTGCTTGAACGGGATAGTGACAGAGAGCCCCTTCACATCGAGCGACCGGGCCAGGTCCATGATCCGCCCGATCACCGGGTCCTCGAAGAAGGTGTAGTGGCAGTTTATGCCGTACTCCGCAAAGAGGGCATTGAAGAGCCGGGGCCCCCGGCTGTGGAGGGCAGGATACCCCGCGACGCCGAGGAGGCGGGTGAGGGGATCTGACGGCGGGCTGGCGAGGACCTCTTCGAGCCTGCGCAGGGCCGGGGCCGCAAGGCGCCCGCCCCGGAAGAAGGCGACCCCCTCCTTCCGTGCTGAGGGGGTCGGGACCCCCTTGTCGATGCGGTCGTTGATGATGACAGCGGCCGTAGCCGGCGTGGTCCCGCTCGTGTCTACGCAGAGGTCTGCGGAGGCGCGATAGTTCTGCCTCCTCCTGTCCAGCATCTCGGCGATCTCCTCCCGGAGGGGAAGGTTCGTGAGCGGCGGCCGGGGGGACCGGGCGATACGCTGTTCGATCGCATCGAGGTCGGTGGTCAGGAGGACTACCGTGCTGTCCCTGCGCAGGTGCGCCATGTTGACCGGGTCAACAACGGCTCCCCCGCCGGTGCTGATCACCGCGTCTGCCGGGGGGAGGCCTGCGATCACGTCCCGCTCGATAGTCCGGAACCGCTCCTCCCCGTCCTCGTGGAAGATGTCCGGGATGGAGCGGCCGGTCTGCTGCTCGATCAGGGAATCGGTGTCCAGGAAGACCACGCGATGCTGTGCTGCAAGGATCCGGCCGATCTCTGTCTTCCCGGTACCGCGGAAGCCGGTCAGTACGATTCTCTTCATGGTATAATCCCTTTGAGACTCTCCCAGAACCCCGGGAACGACTTGTTCACGCAGGCCGGGTCCGTGATGGTGACCCCCCCGATGCCAAGGCTGAGCACGGCAAAACTCATGGCCGTGCGGTGGTCGTTGGCCGGGTCGATAGTGCCGCCGTGCAGCGGTGCGGGCCGAACCGTGATCCGGTCGTCGCCGACCGTAACGTCCCCGCCCAGCGCCCGGAGGCGATCCGCTGTGCCATTGATACGGTCGCTCTCCTTGAACTTTAAATGACTGATGCCCGTGATGGTTGTCGGGGTCCGGGCCATCGAGGCCACCATGCAGAGCGTCTGGACGGTGTCGGGCGAGGTGGCCATGTCGAATTCGATCCCCTTCAGTTCTCCGGAATTTTCCACCGTTACGGTGTTCTTCCCGTACATTACCGTGCAGCCCATTGCCGAGATGGCCTCGAGGAACCTCCGGTCGCCCTGCACCGAGTCCGGGGCAAGGTTCTTCACGGTTACCCGGCCGCCGCAGATCGCGGCGATGGCAAAGAAGTACGAGGCGGAGGAGTAGTCGCCCTCCACGGTGTACCGCCTGCCCTGGTAGCGGTCAGCGGTGCTGACAACGAACCGCCCGTACCCGGTCCGCTCAACCTTTGCCCCGAACGCTTCCATCACGCTGAGGGTGATGTCGAGGTACGAGGCCGATGCCGGTGGTGCCGGGATGATGACCTCGACTTCCTTCTGTGCGTACGGCGCTGCCATCAGGATCGATGAGATGAACTGGCTGCTCATGGAGCCGTCGATCACCACCGGGCCTCCGAGCAGTTTCCCGCTCACGCGGAGCGGCGGGTAACCGTCCTCCTGCAGGAACTCCACGGTTCCGCCAAGGGCAGGGAGAGCCCTGGCGAGGGGCCCGATGGGACGCTCCTGCATCCGGGCGCTGCCGGTCAGGGTTACCGGGTACTGACAGAGCAGGGCGAGGGTTGTCAGGAGCCGGAGGCTGGTACCGGAGTTGTCGAGGTTGAGGGTCGTCGGCCTGCGATTCGGCAGCGCCCCGTTGCAGCCGGTGACAATGATCCTTCCCGGCTGGTCCTCCACTGCTACCCCGAGAGACCGGAGGGCACCGGCGGTCAGCCGGGTATCCTCGGCCTCCAGGGGGCGGAAGATGGTGGTCTTCCCCCCGGCAAGGGCACCGGCGATGAGTGCCCGGTGGGTATAGCTCTTGGACGGGGGAGCGGTGAACGTGAGATCAATGCCCGATATTTTTCCCGGGGTAACGATCATGGTTCCACCCCGATCTTCCGGTAGCAGCCGAGTTCCTTGACGCCGGTGATGGTCTTCAGTTCGATGATGGCATCGGCGGTCTTCTCCGACCATGCGGTGTCGAGGAAGAAGACGTACTCGCCGATCTTCCGCTTGGAGGGCCGGGACTCGATCCGGGTCAGGTTGATATTCCGGCGGGCAAAGGCTTCGAGCAGGTCGTGGAGCAGGCCGGACCGGTCCTGGTCCGGATCGATGAGGATGCTGCATTTCTCCGGCTTCTTCTCCTGCAGGGGAGCGTGGGAGATCCGGACGAACCGGGTGGTATTCGAGGCATTGTTCTCGGTATTCCGGACCAGCACCGGCATGTGGTAGAGCCCTGCCGCGATGACCGGGATGAGGGCCCCCGCGTTCGGGGTCTTCCGGGCCTCGAGCGCACTCGACGCATTGCTGCTCGTGTGGATGACCGGCACGCCCCACTTTTCGATTGCATCGCTGCACTGCTCGTGGGTCTGGGGATGCGCGTAGATCACGCGGATCCTCTCCAGCGGCACGAGCGAGGCGAGGTTGTGGTGGATGGGCATGTACATCTCGGCTGTGATGAAGAGCGGGTGCCGGGCAAGGCCGTCGAGGGTCTCGCCAACGCTGCCGGCCTCTGAATTCTCCATCGGGACTATGCCGTCCCCGTCGCCCCGGGCCACTGCGGCCATGATGCCGTGGATGGTCGGGAGGAGGACGATCTCTTCCGGTGGCACGGCATTAAGCTTCAATGCCATCTCGTGGGAGAAGGTACCCTCCGGCCCGAGCGTGATCAGGCGCCCCGGTGCCCGCAGGGCTGCACGTTTCTCTGCCCTGCGCTTCATCGGTTCACCATGCACTCGATCAGGGCATCGGTCGTCTTCTGACCCTCTTCGCAGTATGAGCCGAGGTGCCGGCTGTTCCGCTCGAAGAATTTCCGGAACTGCTCCGGGTCCTTCGCATCTACGATCGCGGAGAGGTCCGCAGCAGAACTCCGGCAGGCGGCAAGGACTTCCGGCATGTACGGGTTCTGCTGGAGGATGTCGGCATAGAGCGCAGGGTCCTGCGAGAGGAGCCGGCCCACGAGCGAGAGCTCGATCTGGTAAACCGGGCTCTCGAATTTCTCCGTCCTGCGGAGATCCACGCCGAGCCTGCGCACCGTGTCTGCCACGCAGAGCGTGACGAAGTGGGTGAGCCCCTGCACCACGGCGACTGTCCGGTCGTGCTCCTCCGGGGTTGCAATCGTGCAGACCGCGCCCTGCGCCTCGAATATATCGACGAGCTGTGCCACGCGGGCCTCTTTTGCCCGGGCCGGGCAGACGATGATCGTCTGGTTCTTTATGGACTTCACCGTGGGCCCGAACATCGGGTGGAGGCCGATCACGTCCGCCTTTGATCCCAGCATCGCCTCTACGGGCCGCACCTTGAGCGAGGTGAAGTCGCAGAGGAGCTGGCCGGGTTCCAGGAGCGGGGTGATCTCACCGATCACCCTGACAGTCTCCCGGATCGGGACGGATACGATGACGATATCGCACTGCTTTGCTATGTCGGCAGCGGTGATGGCGGTCTTCCGTCCCGAGACCAGGACTTCGTACCCGGCCTTCTCAAAGACCCGGGCAAAGAGCCGGCCCATCTTCCCGGTGCCGCCGATGATGCCTGTCTTCATGGTCTTTGCGGTCATTTCTCGCGGATCGTCTCTTTGACGGCCATGCCGAAGTGCCGGCCGCCTTCGAGGATGCTGCCGAGGATCTCATCACCGGTCTTCAGGGTCACGACCGAGATCGCCCTGCCGTCTTTTCCCACGAGGCGAATTGTCTCGGCGTTCTGGAGGATCAGGCTCACCTTTTCTTTCCCCGCTGCTGCCTCGACGAGGAGCAGGGGCCTGCGCTCGATCTTGACCCTGCCGACGATCGCGGAGTGTGCGGTGCCCTTCCCGTCCGCAACGAGCACCTGCCCGCCGGTTGCCAGGTCCGCGAGGTATGCGGTCTTCCCGTCCGGGAGGAGAATGTACGCATGGACCGCGCCGGCATTCACCCGGAACGGGCGCGGGGCCACGTACGGGTTCTCGAGCGTCTCGGCATGGACGAGGAGCATAGCGGAGGAGGTGTTCCCCATCAGCATGCCCTCGCCGTCCGAGAGGATCGAGCAGGTGTCCACGCAGACCCGGTCACCCATGCCCACGGGCTGGATCTTCGTAACCGTGAACGGGACGAGGCCGACCTTTCCCGTGGTGCTCTTGAGGAGCTTTGCCACGTCCTTCACGACAGCGGGGTCCGTGGTCGAGAGGAGAATACCGTACACGCCCTTCTCCAGGATATGGATCGCCATCGCGGCCTCGTCCACGTTTTTGACTCTCGCGATGATGTGGTCGGACTGTGCGACGAGATTTTCGAGCGGGATTACGGTCCAGTCGCTTGTGGTAACTATTACGGGTTTGTGCTTCCCGAGCTCTGCGGCTTTGTTCTCGCTCGCCTTGTCGGTGATGGTACACTCCGTCACATCGGTCCCGGGTTTGATGTCCCCGTCCGGCGCAACGGTCGTGATCCTGCCGAGCCGCTTCACGTCTTCTGCCTTGTCAACGACCAGCGCATCCGCACCGCTCTCGATGGCAGTTGTGGCAATCTCCTTGTTCCATGGGCGGATGTCCACCCAGAACTGTTTCATTTGTGCTGCTCCAGCGCCTTTGCCGGGTCCACGTTGTGGTGCACCACGCTGCAGAGTGCCTGGACGAACGCCTTCGTGTCCTTGCGCTGGAATGCGTTCCGACCGACGCAGACGCCGGCCCCCCCGGCATTGACCGAGTCCCGGATGATCTGGAGGGATTCGAGGTCTGCGCACTTCTCGCCCCCGGCTATGAAGACCGGTACCGAGCAGGCCTTCACGATCTTCTTGAACGCCTCGGCGTCGTTGCAGTAGTTGGTCTTGATGAGGTCGGCGCCGAGCTCTTCTGCCACCCGGACCGCGTGGCCTACCGACTGCGGGGAGTACGGGTCTATGCCCTGCCCCCTCGGGTAGATCATCGTGAGGAGCGGCATGCCCCAGCGGGTGCAGTCCCGGGCTACGTTCGCCCCGATCTCCAGCATCTTGGACTCGTTCGGGGCCCCGAGGTTGATATGGATCGAGACCGCGTCGGCCCCGAGCGCGATCGCCTCCTCGACCGTGCAGACCTGGACCTTGTCGTTCGGGTCCGGGTTGAGCGAGGTGGAGCCCGAGAGGTGGATGATGAGGCCGATGTCCCGGCCGTGCTTCCGGTGCCCGCGCTTGACCATGCCCTTGTGGAGGACGATCGCGTTTGCGCCCCCGTTGGAGACGTCCGAGATCACCTGCGTCATGTCCAGCAGCCCTTCGATCTGCCCCATCGAGAAGCCATGGTCCATCGGCACGATGACCGCCCTGCCCGTGTTCCTGTCCATTATCCGTTCGATCCGAATGTCCTTCCCGATCATGATCCCGCCTCAAGGATTTTGAGTGCCTCTTCCACGCTCTTGTTCCCGTGCACGATACAGGCCGCTGCCCGGACGAACTTGTCCGGGTGCCGGTGCTGGAAGGCGTTGCGCCCGATCGAGATACCGGCCGCCCCGCCCGCCATCGCGCCTTCAATCAATTCTAACGTTGTGCGGTCATCCGTCTTTGAACCTCCGGCCACCACGACCGGCACCGGGCAGCCCCGGGTCACCTCGCGGAACGACTCCGGGTCGCCGGTGTAGACCGTCTTGACGATGTCCGCCCCGAGCTCGGCAGCGACACGGGCCGCGAGCTTGACCTGCTCGAGATCGTTGTTGGACTTGATGTTCTTGCCCCGCGGGTACATCATCGCGAGGAGCGGCATGCCCCATTCCATGCACTCCACCGCAACCGCCCCGAGGTCCTGGAGCATCGTTGCCTCCGACTCGGCCCCGATGTTCACGTGCATTGAGACCGCATCGGCCCCCATCTTCAGCGCATTCGTCACCGAGTTGACGAGCACCTTCTCGTTCGGGTCCGGCGCAAGCTTTGTGGAGGCCGACAGGTGCAGGATGAGCCCGATGTCCCGGCCACCCTGCCTGTGGCCGTGGAGCGCAAGCCCCACGTGCCCGATCACCGCGTTCGCACCGCCATCAGCGACGAGGTTGACGGACTGCCCGATATCGATCAGGCCCGGGATCGGCCCGTCCGAGACCCCGTGGTCCATCGGCACGATGATCGTCTTCTTTGTATTCCGGTTCATGATCCTTTCCAGACGAATTTCCTTTCCTCTCATGGTAAACAACAACTCCTCCCCCTGACTTCGCAATCTTTTGAAGCGAACCAGAGGGCTTACTCAAACCAGTAATAAAACCGGTAATAAAATGCAAAAATGCCAGAGAAGCTAAAACCTGCGGTAGTAACTTTCGGCTGCTCAGAAACGAGGTTCATGCTCCGGACGGGTGCCTGGCTAGCGGAGATAAAGACATTCACGGGCAAAAAAACCCTCACGAATGCTGTGGCACTCTTCCTGCATACTCAATTGTATGGAGCCCGGGGTATATAATTGTGTGTGCTAGTGATTAGCATGGTTAAAAATGTTGTTTCTAATTGCATATCTTTTAAGTTTGTTCTGAATTATCAAACCTAAAAACCCATAAAATGTGGTGAAGATACCCAGATTCTATTCAGACTATCTGCGTTTTGTTATTGAAAAGACGAGGTATGTTAAGTGCAGGTCGGTGTTCGAATTTTTTTATATGAGTGTTCATAATAACGGACAAGCCTTTAATCTTTTGTAATTCTTCAAGCTTGTCGTTAAAGCTGAAGTCACAACATAAACACGAATTAGAATCACTATCAAGAAAATCATCGATTCGGAATGAAACTAAAAATGGCACACTTTTTGCCGTATACTTATAGTCGTAGTCTTTAGAATTTTCTCGAATATTCCAGATTCTACATCGCTTGTCCTTTGGATTTGATGTAACGATTATGCAACTACCAGGATTGATTTTAGTCGGTATAATTCGGCAAATTTTCCCATCATAAACATGATTTTGAATATGAGAGCACGATCTAGGTTCTTGACTGCATATGCTACAAACGCTATTTTCTATAATGACCTCAGGACTTAGGTAAAATCCGTTCCCATATTTTTTTCCTATTTGATATTCTATATCGCGAATCGATTTTTTTATAAATTTTGATGCGTTATCCGGAAAAATTGATGCTGATAAAACGCTCTCAAAACGTTCATTACAATTTTGAAGTAAAAACCAAACCCATTCCACATCTCTTAAACTGAATATCCAATCTCGACAGGATACGATTGTGAGTAATTCTGATAATTCCTCAAATGCATTAAAGGATATTCCAAAAAACAACGCGGTTTTTTTTATTTGTGAATCTGCATTTTCATCGGATTGGCTAATAATTTTACATAGTTTTTTATTTGTTTTTGCAACGCTCGACGCCCTTGCGTACTCTTGGGTTTGAACATGATCCAGACACTGAAGAGTCCCTGATAGGAATGTCTCGGCTGGATTTTCATCGCTCTTCATTATCGGAAAGTGATATTGTGGTTATAATCTGCTTAAGGGTTTCTCCGTCGCCATGATAAATTATGGTAATTAGTTTTTCGGGTTTCTGAATTTTTAAATCCAAATGAATCGTAGAATTTAACAATTTATCCGCAATCCAAGTGCTCAGAACTCCCAAGACTAGAGGGAGAGCGACGTCTTTGATCAATAAAATACCCAAATAGACTTCATCACATCTCCTTTCGTAAAATGGTAACCTTTACATCAAAATCATGCAAAGCCAAAGCAACAATTCCGTGACTTTTAAAAGTTTTGTATAACTCAATTGATTCTATGGTCTCTCTAAGTTTTTCCGCCGAATTTGTAGTGTCAATATTTTCAGGAAGGCAAAGTACATCGAAATTTTTTCCCACAAATTGAGGATTTAGGGATTTAATATTTTCAAATCCTTTCCATAGTGGAGAGATGGATTTCATAATATTCTCTTTCCATAATCAAGGGTTATAACTAACGGTTCGTAATTTTTTCAGGAAATTAATCGATAGAAAATATTTGTCCGAGAACAACAGAATTTATCGTCATAAGTTGCGAGAGCCTTAATTTCTTTTTGAAAAGAAATCTAATATTTTATCAAAAAAAGAGTCCTGAATCAAAGTATAGTTCACGTCGATAACCTCATATTTTCTTAAAAACTGTTCACCAAACCCAGTAGTAAAGAATAAAACTATTAAAAAAACAAAAAAAGATTTAATGATCAAAATATACCCTAAATCGAGAAAAGGGGAAATAAAATTATTGAAGACCATTGAGAAAATTTCACTCCCATATTTTGCAGCAAGATACGCGTAAAGAAACACTAAAGTGAATAGCACTGAAGCAATAATCGAGAAATGGAAAGATACAAATCTTTCTTTAATTGTTTTGATTGTTTGATTATCCTCATTAGGTCTTGCTAAATAAGGAAGCGGTGGAATAACCCAATTTAAAAAATGTAGTCGGCCCATCCACTGTGGAACAATTCTAACCGGATTTGCTAATAATCGTAACGACAAGAGATAGGCGGGGCAAATCACGATTGCAGACAAAATGATACACTGAAGATCTTCAGTTGGAATTGGACCCGGTTCTTTAAACTGAATTATCGTAGCGACTAAGAAAAAAAGAACAATAAAAATTCCGAATGACAAGCGTAGATTCACGATATAGACTTTGAATATTTTTCTCCGCAATGTCTCTCCGAACGGCGAATTAAATTTACTTAAAGAATTGCTCTGTAGAAAACCACAATTATGAGAACTAGTAAGAAACTGTGAATGTTGCAGACAATCATTTTGTTAGCGATTTCTTTCGTCTGAATCAGAAATCTTCGAGCTTTGAGATCGCCGCAGAACTTTCTTTTCAGGACGGAGAATTTGTTTTCCACAAGTTGTCGTCTTGGATAGACCCTGTCATTGAACTGACAAGCCATTTCCTGACGGTATTTACCGCCGATGATCTCATTATTCCAGGAGCGGATCGGAATAACAGAATTGGCATGAAGGTCTTCCCGGATCAATCGATGAATTGCTTCAGAGTCGTATCCTTTATCCATGACGTAACAATCGGACTTTCGGATTTTGTGACATTGTCGGAGTAATTTTACTGCATGCCGGGTATCGTGGACCCGGCTGTTTGAAGCAACAAATCCGGTGATTACCTGTTGATCGGTATCAACGGATATCGAAGTTTTCAGGAAGTGTTTTCGGATTTTACCGGTTCGTTCTGAAAAATAGTGGCTGCAGTACCCACTTGTAAAACCGGAAGAATCGATAGCGGTTATGCGAATATTCTCATCGTTGGAATAGAACAGGTCCACCGTCTTTCTAAAGGTCAACCGGAGATAAAGAGACTTTATCCGCGAGAGAAATTTTTGGAGCGTTGTGAAATGGGGGATTACTGATAGATCAAGGATCTCTTGAACACCCACCATATCTCCGATGTCTTCGATGAATTCCCGGTAGTGCTGGTTCCGGAAATCTTTGAACAAAATCAGGACAAGCAGCTGGTGTTGGGTGTAGATCTTCTTTGAAAATTTACAGGAATATGGCTTGAGATGAGTCGACTTTACGACTGAAATGGCCGCGTGGATAAACCTGATATTCCGGCTCGCTGATTTCTTTATTGTCTCCTTTCTATTTGACGACACATCAAAGGAAGGAGACGCTGTACCTTTGATCTTTCGGTCGTCTGTACATCTCTTTTAGATTAGGATTTCTACAAAGCAAAAATATCATAATGATAAGATGGATCTTGAAGGGTAATTTTGAGAATTACTGGTTTAAACGGATCGGTTTTTTTGATAAACATCCTTAATTCGATTGGATCATCTTTCTCCAAACTTTGAATCGATTGAATTTTAATAATACTTGAATCTGAAATAGCTGATTTTGCCGACGCAATAAATCTTAAATTTAATCCTCCAGGTGTTGTCAATTCTTGGAGCTTTCCAGAGAGAATGAGATAAAAAATGAAGGGGATAAACAGTAATGTAACAAAGAAAATTTCATTTTGGATTTTTAAAATGTCTGCTGATATTACTAACAATAAGCCAGAGGCGATAAGAAGAACAATCAAAATAGGCAATTTCAATATCTTTTTTAGAAATTGGATTAATTTTATTAGAACTGGGTACATTTTATTAAATTTTACATTAAAGATTGTTTTATTAAATTCTTTCGTTTAATATCCTTCATAAAATTCAAGCATTTTTTTTGATAACAAACAACTGACTGTTGATAATTCAAAAAAACAATTTAATTTGGATTCGAATCCCTATAACAATATTTTTCGCTCGTCATTCGATTTTCGGCTCTGTAGAAATCATCAAAGAATCCTTTTGATGCTATCGAAAACTCTGTCACATACGTTCGGTACCGAACATCATACGCAGCGCAAAAAAAGTGAGGGTGAGTGTTTTCTCCCCGTATTAATCGTACTCCCGGAACAGCGCCGGGTTCTGCCGGCGGATCCACCAGCGCCGGACAATGAACCCGCTGCCCGCGAGCACAACACACCCGGCACCAATCAAACCAACGGTCGCGAGCGGGAAGCCGGTGTCCGGTACTGCAGGCTCGGGAGGAGTAGTGGTTTGTCGGACTACTACAGGCCCGGCGTCACGTACCTGCGAGCCGGTATCCGACCGGGACACTGCCGGGACCTCCACATCCGGGGACGTGCCGGTCTCGACCTGGGACGGGGCCACAGAAACCATAGCCGTAGAGAATGATGGCAGCCCGTTCACGCCGTCTTTCGTGTTCCCGATGGCAAGCAGGGAGTACGTGTCCGCATTAGCTGTGAAGTAGAAGTCGTTGCCGGAGGAGTACACGAACTTCGTGGGCAGTTCCTGCCATCCCTGGCTTGCGTAACTCATGATGACGATATCGGCTGGCTCGACCTGGTGCCGGCTCAGATAATCCGAGCTGACCTTGAGGTAAATATCTGTGTTCTTACTGAGCGTGGTAGCAGAGGTCCTGAGGCTGGTGGGATCGCCATCGTCGCTGCCGGGAGAACTACCCGTAATGGTACCGGAGCCGCCGGATGATCCGGTCGGTGCGATCGTGGGGCTTGTCGTTACCGGTACCAGAGAGACCGTAACATATCCCGGCTGCGTCAGCGTATTGGTATGCGTTCCGTTGACAGCGGTAAGGGAGACCGTATAGGTCCCGGTCCCGGCATAGGTATGTGCCGGGTTCTGGTCCGTTGACGTGACTCCGTCGCCGAATGACCAGAGCCATGCAACGGGTAACCCGGCTGATGTGTCGGTGAACTGCACGGTCAGCGGGGGAGAGCCGGTCCGCGGGGTGGCATTTGCGAAGTTGGCGACGACCGGCGTTGTGGGTGAAGTCACGGTCACGAAGCCCGGCACGGATTTTGTATCGGTGACCGAGTCATTCGTTGCGGTAAGGGTTACCGTGTATGCCCCGGCCGTTGCATAGGTATTGGACGGGTTCCGGGCGGTGGAAGTCTGGCCGTCGCCAAACGACCACAGCCAGGTCTTCGGGAGACCCGTGGAGGCGTCGTGGAACTGGACAGTCAGCGGGGCATTGCCGGAGAGCGGGGGATCGCCCGTGAAGTCGGCGGTTATCGGGATAGTGCCAGGAGAAGTGACGATAATGTACCCAGTCCTTGTGAGGGTATCGGAGTAATCCGGCGATTTGTTCACCTTCAGGGAGACAGTGTACGTGCCGGCAGTATCGTACGTATGAGACGGATTCCTGCTGGTGGAGAACCCGTTATCAGTTGCATTGAATGAACCGAAGTACCAGTACCAACCGGTAGGTGATCCTGTGGATGTGTCGGTGAACTGCACGGTCAGCGGTGCAGTCCCGCTGGTGAGCGACCCGGTAAACCCGGAGGCAATTGTTGTCCAGACAGCAACTACGGAGCTCACGCTCTGGGAATCCACGGTGGCCGTGATCGTCCCATCCCCTTCCGAGGATGATGAAAAGATGGTTGTTACCGCACCAGAAGAGGTGGAACCGGACAGGGAAGTGAGGGTGCCGGTACTAGTGGAGAAGGTGACCGGGATGAGATCGGGGACATACTGCGTCCCAGCCGTCTTCGTGCTGGTCCCGGTGCCGGTCATGGAATACGTCAGGTTGGCCTGGATCGTGGAAGTCGTCCCCGGGTTGATGAGGGTCGGGGATGCGGAGATGCCAAGGACCAGCCACGGGTCACACGTAACACCGGGACCGACGAGGGCCGAGGGATTATTGTTCGATCCCCACCAGTTATTCCTGGCATCAAGACTGCCGGTACTGGAGACCGCCACTCCCGGCGCCGTATTGTCATTCACCAGCCGGTTGAAATTAAGGGAACCACTGGCATAGACCGCCCCGCCCAGGGGCCTATTGCCGCCGGGGTCAGCACCTGCCTGGCATCCGGTGATGGTATTGCTGGTGACCGTGATCGCGCCGGTCGAATAAATTGCACCACCGCCGCCACCGTTGACGTTGCTGCCGCCGTTGCCGGCCGAGCAGCCGGTGATCGTGCTGCCGGTGACCGTTACCGTGCTGGTCGCAGACGCAGAGATCGCGCCGCCGTTGCCGCCATTCCCATGGTAGCTGCCGGAAACGCCCCAGTTGCCGCTGTAGCCGCCGTTGCCCGCCGAGCAGCCGGTGATCGTGCTGCCGGTGACCGTGAGTGCGCCGGCCGAATGAATTGCACCGCCATAGCCCCCGGTGCCGCCAGTACCGGCAGGAGGTTGACTGCCGCCCATTGAGTTGCCACCGGTGCCACCGTTGCCTGCCCGGCATCCGGTAATGGTGCTGCCGGTCACGTTGACTGTGCCGGTCGCATAAATTGCACCGCCATAGCCCCCGGTGCCGCCAGAACCGCCAGCGAAGTTAGACTGAATCGTGTTTACCACACTGCCGCCCGTGCCGCCGTTGCCCGCCGAGCATCCGGTAATGGTGCTGCTGGTCACGGTAACCGCGCCGGTCGTAAAGATCGCACCGCCGCTGCCGCCGTTGCCGCCAGCACCGCCGTTGTTATTGCTCGCGGTGTTGCCACCGTTGCCACCCGTCCCGGCAGAGCAGGTGGAGATGACGGATGAAACGATGGAAACCGGCCCGGCCGACAAGATGGCGCCGCCATTATTCCCGTCGCTGCCGGCAGTACCAGGACTGCCATCTGCACCGGCCGCCCCGTCCAGAGCCTTCCCGTTCCGGAGCGTCAGGTTGGCGACGGTAAGTGCGGAGCTATCCGTGACGGAAAAGATCCTGCCGGACAATTGCGCGTCGATGATAGTATCCGCGGGACCGTGGCCGTCCGCGGCCCGGATAGTAAGGCTCTTTCCCGTGATGCTGATGTCGTGCTCGAAGTAGGTGCCAGGCTGGAGGATGATCGTGTCGCCGTCACCGGCTGAACTGACAGCAGCGGTAAGCGCAGTAGCGGAGGCGTTACTGATCGTCGTCACCGTTGCTGCACATGCAGGCGCCACCAGCACCAGCGCAAAGATCAGTGCCAGAAAAAAGATCATTCTATATCGTTTCACGATCGCAGGTTCCACAATTCATCTCCCGTTTCTAAAAAATTACCCGTATTTCCCGGCCCTGATGACGGATCCGGGTATTTTTCCGAAGTAACTATATCTCTGTAAAAAATCCGATTTAATCAAATCGCGTTCTGCTAGTGATAATCAATAGTGATTATCGGTGATAGCGGGGGTCGTTGCTGGTCCCGATCCAAAAATCGCGGGGAAATTTCATGATTACTCCAACAGACAAAAGTGAAAGATGAGAGAACTTTTGATCTTTTTATGATTCCGGAAAAAAATACCGGCCATACATTCAATCCGGACAGTACGGATGGTTCAGCCAGGTATTCAGGGTGCAGGCAGGATACCAGCATCCTGCGCAGCAGGGTCAATCTCGTTGATGGTGATGGTGACCGAGACCGATCCATCGCCATGAGTGACCGGGGTATTCACCTTCTGATATAACTGCCCCTCTCTCCGGCTCTTCAGGTACTGGACGATCCGCTCCCCCGCCGCCACCCTGCCGGCAATGCACCACGGGCAGACCGTGTCGAGGTTGTAGAATGCCTTGTGGCAGTATTCACCCGTGGCATCGCGGCCCCGGTGCCGGATGAACCGTTCACTCATGTATTCTATCCGGTGGTTCTCCGGGTTGATTGCGACGATACCGGAAAACGTGTCGGCCAGCGCATCGTACCGGCTGCGGAATTCGGTAAGTGCCCGCTCGGCAAGCACCCGGTCGGTTACGTCCCGTAGGACACCGTTGATGCTAGTATAGGTACCGGATGTGTCCTGCTGGATCATACCATTCCCCTCCAGCCAGAGGATCCTGCCATCAGCGGCGGGCGCCCGGAACAGAACCCCATGGAGATAGAGCCCGGATTCCCTGATGTTCATGAAATGCGAGAAGATCAGCCCGATATCCTCCGGAGAGATAATCTGGTCGAAATGTTTACCAATGAGATCGGCGGGGGAATACCCGTATCTTGCTGCCTGCGGGCTGATATAGGTAAGGATGCCGGCCATGTCGACGGAGAAGATAATGTCGTTTATGTTTTCAACCAGGCTGCAGAATTTCTCCTCGCTCTCCCTGAGTTCAGTCCCGATCCGTTTTGTCTCGGTGATATTATCGTCGCCGGTGACGATAACGCCCGGGGAACCGTCGGGGAACCTGATCGGCCTCATGGTGACATTGTACCACGTTATCGTGCCATTGAACTGGTCCCCGACTTCAAGCGTGATCTCCTGCCCGGCCAGGGCCTTTTCAAAAGCCTTCACCCATGCACCGGGATCTACCATCCGGTTTTTTATATGTCGGAAGATCGGGACGCCAATGATCTCTTCGCGCGGAAGTCCGATGTACTGGGAATACAGGGCATCATTTACCTGTAAGACCACGGCATCCCGGTTCAGTACGAAGAACGGTTTTGAGGTGAGTTGCCGGAATGTTGTAACCGGGAGGCGCTGGGAGAGATAGTAGAGCTTGGCATTCCCGAGATTCCTGACTTCGGTGATCTCCAGTGCTGTGAGCACTTCAAGGTACTTTGCAACGGACATGCGGTTGAGCTTAGTTGCTTCGGCAATCTCACGGATGTTGACACCGCGGGGATTATCCTTGAGCACTTCCAGTATGCGGGTGACTCCGTCAGCGGGTTTAGCTGCGGAACAGGCCGTGATATTATCGTAATGGGAATTATCCGGTATACTTTCCGAATCTGTCATGCAAATTCCATCTGTCCTGCGCAGGATCCATTTTACTCCGCCGGATAATCAGGCTCCTCATTATGTCATCATCCGCTCGGACCAGTGCATCCGTTCGTTGAGGACAGAAGTCGCAGGAAACACCGGTGTGTCCGCGGGGACCTGAGGCGATTATTGTTTTTCCCGTAGGTCGACAGAGACCGGCAAGCCGACAAAACCAAGGGTTACCCTTCCCGATCTGCTTACGTCAACTTGGTTGATAGATCTATTAAAGTAAGGGACGATAACAGTTGTTATTTAATCCGGTCTTTCCGGAATCCGTGCCCTACGGGCTCGGTCAGCCCGGGTTATTTTTGCATACCGGGGCCTGCAACAAAATTTTCCTGGGATTTCTGGGGAAAAAATGTTCGAAGCCCGCAACCTGTTCGTTATCTGCTTCCGGGAATGCCGGCAGGTACCAGAAAAATTTGCTTGGGATTCCTTCCAGACCGTTCATCGCACGCCAGAAATGTAAACGGGGTTTTGCCGCGACAGACGGACTTCCGCAATAGCAGATGAGGTTCTGTTAACTTGTTGAGGGGTGGTGGCGTTTCTCTGAAGAAGAAAATCATCCATCCCATGCCAAGTTAACAGAACCAAATTAAGCAAGGTTTAAATACAATACCACACTAACTAATGGTAAACCTTCAACCTACGAGGTGTTTTATGATGACAGATAATGATTATTCCGAAGTAACCGTAAAAGAAGCAGCGCACGACGATGCAGGCCGGGGTATCGCCCGGGTCAGCATCGAGGTGATGAAGAAACTTGGCCTGGTCTCCGGCGATGTTATCGAGATCCAGGGCAAGAAGAAGGCCGCTGCCATCGTCTGGCCGGGCTTCGCACAGGATACCGGCGCTGCCATCCTCCGCATTGACGGCAATGTGCGGGGAAATGCCGGGACCGGTATTGACGAGAAGGTCCGGATCCGGAAGTCCGAGGCCGCGTACGCAAAGAGGGTGGTGATCCAGCCCACGCAGCCGATACGTCTTGTCGGGGGCGAACAGTATCTTTCACGGGTTTTGCGCGGCCGGTCGGTGATCGAGGGACAGACCGTCCGCGTTGATGTGATCGGCAACTCGATCACGCTGGTCATTGCCAAAGTGGTCCCCAAGGGAATTGCCATAGTCACTGACGATACCGAGATCGAACTCAAGGAAGAACCGTACAAGCCGGAGGAAGGCAAGAAGGAACTTTCCGACATACACTACGAGGATATCGGCGGGCTCGGGCGCGAGCTGCAACTCGTACGTGAGATGATCGAGCTCCCGCTCCGTCACCCGGAGATCTTCGAACGTCTCGGGATCCAGCCGCCCAAGGGTGTGCTGCTCTATGGTCCTCCCGGCACCGGCAAGACCCTGATCGCAAAGGCCGTGGCAAACGAAGTGGACGCCCATTTCATCACCCTCTCCGGCCCGGAGATCATGAGCAAGTACTACGGCGAGAGCGAGAAGGGCCTCCGGGAGAAGTTCGAGGAGGCGGAGCAGAACGCGCCGGCTATCATCTTCATCGATGAGATCGATGCGATTGCACCGAAGCGTGCCGAAGTCCAGGGAGAGGTCGAGCGTCGGGTGGTAGCCCAGATGCTGGCCCTCATGGACGGCCTGAAGGGTCGGGGGCAGGTCATCGTAATAGCAGCCACCAACCTGCCGGACTCGATCGACCCGGCCCTCCGGCGCGGAGGGAGGTTCGACCGGGAGATCGAGATCGGTATCCCGGACAAGAAAGGCCGCATGGAGATCTTCCAGGTACATACCCGCGGCGTTCCGCTCGCAGACGATGTCAGGATCGAGCAATATGCCAACAGCACCCACGGTTTTGTCGGCGCAGACATTGCCCTGCTCGTCAAGGAGGCGGCAATGCATGCGCTCCGCAAGGTGATCCCGCAGATCAAGATCGACGAGGATATCCCAAACGAAGTGCTCGACCGCCTCAAAGTCACGGACGAAGACTTCGCCGAGGCGCGCAAGCATGTGGAGCCCTCCGCCATGCGCGAAGTGCTGGTCGAGGTCCCCGACATCACCTGGCAGCAGGTGGGGGGCCTCGAAGACGTGAAGCAGGAACTTCGGGAGGCCGTTGAATGGCCCCTCAGGTTCCCGGATGTCTTCGAGCGGCTCCAGACCAAGCCCCCCAAGGGTATACTGATGTTCGGTCCGCCCGGTACGGGCAAGACCCTGCTCGCAAAGGCAGTGGCCAATGAGAGCGAGTGCAACTTCATTGCGGTGAAAGGCCCCGAGCTGCTCTCGAAATGGGTGGGCGAATCCGAGAAAGGGGTGCGGGAGATCTTCCGCAAGGCACGGCAGGCATCCCCGTCGATCATCTTCTTCGATGAGATCGATGCCATGGTGCCCAAGCGGGGATCCTACCAGGGATCATCGCACGTGACCGAGAGTGTTGTCTCCCAGATCCTTACGGAACTCGACGGCATGGAAGAACTCAGGAACGTGACTGTCCTGGCGGCAACCAACCGACCGGACATGCTGGACGATGCGCTGCTCCGGCCGGGCAGGCTGGAACGGCACATCTATGTTCCTGCACCGGACGAGGAAAGCCGGAAGAAGATCCTCGAGGTCTACCTCGGGGGGGAGACCGGTAACATCCTTGCAAAGGATGTCGATGTCGATGCCCTGGTGAAGCAGACTGACGGGTATGTCGGTGCCGATATCGAGGCCCTCGTCCGCGAGGCAAAGATGGCGGCGATGCGTGACTTCATCGTCCAGATGGGTGACAGGAACGAACAGGAGCGCAAGGACGCGATCAAGAACGTGATGCTGACAAAGGCACACTTTGACGCGGCCCTGCTCAAGGTCAGGGGCTCACTTGACCCGGATGCGATCGAGAAGTCCGAACGGCAGGCCTGGGAGATGCTGTACAACCCGGAACAGCGCACCGTCCTTGAGAAGGCATTGATGGCAGTCACCCGTGCCGGCGCAGTGCATAAGAAGGCCGATGAAAAGGCGATCGCAGAACTCCGCAGGATGACCTTTGCACGGAAGAAGGACTTTGCCGGGATCAGGACACTGACCGAATCCCTGGAAAAGAAACTGGACAAAGAGTGACCGGGAAGGAAAAAACCTGGTATTTGAGGTGATATCAATGTTTGAAGATCCCATGGATATGTTCGAAGAGATGGACGAGATGTTCGCCCGGCTCTTCACCCGGATGGACCGGGAGTTCACGAACGGTACCGGTGCCTCCGGGTACCGGGTTGTCGTTGAGCGTGGGGGAGATGCCCCGGATATGGCCAAAACAGGTGCCTCCCGGCCCCGCGATGGCAGCGAGCCGGTGACCGAGGTTCACCGTATCGGCGATGAGGTGAAAGTGATTGCGGAACTGCCCGGGGTGACCGACGAATCCCTCAGGCTCGATCTCCAGGGCGACCAGCTCGTCATCGATGCCGGCGATGCCGGCCACCACTACCATACTGCAGCGGTACTCCCCCCGGTAGATGCATCGTCAATGCATGCTTCGATAAAGAACGGGGTGCTTGAAGTCACGTTCAAACGTCTTTCCGGTGCATCTGCAGAAGCCTGATCACCCCCGGAAACGAACCCCCCC
>NZ_JBAVIG010000075.1:0-27743 GCF_049686655.1 Methanoregula sp. | reverse complement strand
ATCATATACCGGGAAAAAACCGCGATTTGAAAAAACCTCGACAGTATTATCGCCACGGTCTTTACGATCCCCGTCAGGAGCAAACAGATCCGTATCGATTCCGAACGGGAGATACCGGATCTTGGATTCCGGGATCCCGAAATCCCCGGTAATGTGATTCCTGATGTCACGGGACACTGCATATATGAGATTTGTCGAAGCAAGGACTTTTTTGGTATAATAGTGGATGATCCGGCTCTTTTTCGGGAGGATCAGTACGTCATCGCCCCAGGCAGATACCACGGTGGGAGTAAAACCGAGCCCTGGAAGATGGAATCCGTATTTGGCGATAAAATGAGCGTGGATAAGATCGGGCCTGATCTCACGGATGATCTTTCTGATCTGCAGCTGACGGGGGATGAATGCAAGATAGAGGTTGTTCCATCGCGTGGTCAGGACATGCTCGGTAACGCCGGGCAACATCCGGTTCATGGGATCGTACGTGACCAGGTGAACCGCATGTCCCCGCTGTACGAAATATTCCGCCCAGCGCTGGGTATGGATGCTGCGGCCGTCGGCGATGAGGAGGAGGATCATACGATACCTATTATTTCACTGTCATCAGTCTTCATGGATCGCATTTTATCTCCTGGTTTTTGTAGATCCAGGATTATATTTCCATCACACGTGCTCATCATGTCAGGTAAACCAACGGATTTTCAGAGTCTTCATCACGTCTCCGCGAATCTGCTCATTGAGGATGAAAAGAACTGCCATGTATATGGCGCCCCCGGTTCCAACCATGGTTACGGTAGTCAGGAGGCTCTGGTTCAGGAGGAGAGATGCCGGCAGGATGACCACAGTCATGACTCCAGCAGATATAAAGATATCTTTCATTGTTTTCATCTCGATATAGATCGGGATTACCTTGTGCAGGTAATACCAGCAGATGATCGTACTGATGATAACATTCGAAAGCGATGCAATGGCCGCTCCAGGCAGCCCCCATATGGGGATAAGAATGAATGCGAGGATAATATTGACTACGATTCCCATGAACAGACCGAAGAACTGGTGTCTCACATGATCGGTTGCCATTAAAAAATTTGAATAGAGCTGGAATACCGACTGCACTATCCGGGCCCCGATGATAATCACGAGTGCAGTTGCTCCAACCGCAAACGATGCACCGTAGAGGTAATACAGCAGGCGGCTTCCCAGAATAGCACCTCCAATCAGCATGGGAATGGCAAGAATGAGCCCATACGATGTTGCCCGGGAAAGGGCAATGGTTATGGCATTCCAGTCGCCGGCTGATCTCCACCTGCTCACTTTTACAAATAATGTATTGCAGAGAGCAGTGCTTACAAACAGGGCAAAAACAGAAAATGTCCAGCATACCCCGAAAATTCCTACATCAGAGAGGGGCATAAAATATGCGATAATGAGCGGGTTCGTATTGTCGAAAAGGATTGTACAGAATGTTGACAGGAACGCCCAGCTCGAGAAGGAGAAGATACTCTTTACATGGGACCAGTGAAATTTTTTCAGGTGATAGTCAATAAATTTTAAATCGATAACGATCTCCGTCAGCAGGCCCGCGGTAAGACCTCCGATCAGACCGAATACCTGGAATCCAAGAAAAACAGCGATAACCTGAAAGACGATCCGGGTAATGTTGTCTATCAGGCTGACCGATGCTGCAAGACCTAACCGGTTGCTGGCGCTGATGGCAGTACTGAGGATAGAAACAAGTGTTGAAATTCCCAGCACAGCAATAAGGATCACCCAGAGCGAGTCGGACAGGCCCAGCGTTCCAAAGTAATTTTTATACACCAGCATCGCTGCGGCTACAAAAACCCAGAGTAATAACCGAATGACCAGACTGGCCGCGAAATATTCATCCGGGGTCTTTCCCTCGCATATGCGGTACATAGTTGCATATCCAATCCCCAGATCAGTTAACTGACACGCGATGGCAAAAAAAGAAAGAAATAAGAAATATTGCCCGAGAATACCGGCGCCGACCCAGTGGGCGTAAAACATCGTGGCAAGGAACCCGAGGAGGGTGATTCCTGTTGAGGAGATGAGATACATAATGCCATGACGCTGGACTTCAAGTTCTTTTTCGGACATTTACGGCTCCGCGATTGGCAATATGTTCAACGGGGATTGGTTATGACGAACGCGGTCACCGGAACACCATCAAGATCTTCGATGAGCCAGGGTATTACGTTCAATGCAAATCCTTCCTTAGGGAAGGCGGGTGATAAATCCGCATCTTCGAGCAGTAGGATTGGGTTTTCATCACACAAGAATGCACGGTGACTTTCCCTTCCTTCCTTGCGGCGGGATGGTGTTGATATTGATATTGTATCTATTCCCAAAATGCGAATGTGGGGACACTTCCTGCGGAGAAATGCTGCCACATCAGCACGGACCCACGGATGTACGGTTGCATATGTTTGGGGGTCAGAGTTCCTCAGTAGCCACATTCCTGTCCTGATGAGAAGCGCTCCGGCATCCTCCTTGCCAGCAAGTAATTTATCCAGTTCATCCGGGCAGATGCAACAATCCCCGGTGACCGGCAGATCGATACAATATGCCGGTGAATATGAATTAACACGTTGAAAAATATCCCTGACTGAAAGGCCATCCCGGCAAAAATGACGGGGAACATCTATGTGGGTGCCGGTATGACTGGAAATAGAGATCACGCTGGTATTTGCCGAATCTCCCCACTCAATAGATCTATCCGGACTTATCTTTGTTGCAGGTGTACCGGGATATATGGGTGATCCGGTATCAAGAGGATACGAAATAAGAATCATAACGGCCTCTCAAGGATAAGGGGAAGTTCGTTTAAATCTGTTATGACTGTTTTAACCCCGGAATAGTTCCGGAATATATCATTCTCCCCCCTTCCCACCCTGCCGATGAACGCTACACCAGATGCCTGTGCAGCGGCCAGATCGTTGAGAGCATCTCCGACAAAGAGGACATCTGATGCAGGAACGCCGGATTTTGACAGAATTTCATCGATGCAGTCGTTTTTTTTTCTTGGTGCGCCATATACCTCTTTGAAGAATGGTGTGAGGTTTCGCTCCAGCATAATCTCCCTGAGTTCCTTCTCGGGTGTGGCAGAAACGACATATAATGGAATTGTGGAACTATATTTTTTCAGAAATTCTGCAGCACCGGGAACGAATGGTGCATTCAGGACTCCATGAAAAACGAGATTTGAAAATTTTTCTGAAAGCGTTTCAAATGTTACCTGATCGAGATCTTTTTTCAGGATATTCTTGTAGATATACCTGATTTTGTCAAACCGGGACATACCTCCGTTATCCCGATGGAACTGCACAATCTCGTCAACATGCTCCGGGACGTCGGAAAAGAGCACGCGGAATGCTTCAGTCTTTATGGTGACCGATTCGAGAATCACCCCATCGAAGTCGAAGATAATGGTTGAAATCATCAATCGCCTTCCCTATCTCCCCCGGTATTTAGCGTGGCCTGGCTGCTGTTGATTTTGCCGGGTTTGGATAACTTACAAATATAAAATTTTTTGAAACAGCCACAAAATGTATCATGTTCAATGAGGAGATCCCAGAAGAAGAAGATAAACCGGTCATATAACAATATGTTCTCGTCCAGAACCCTTGCAATCTTTTCAGATTCTAATGCAAACGGTGTGTGGGTAATCAAAGTTAAAAAGTCCTCTCTGTTAAATTCAAAAATATGATGCTGGTATATTGGACGACCCGGATCGTAATTATATGGATGGATTTTTGTTCTCTTAACAAAAGGAATCGAAATAATTACGCTCTCTGAACAGACACGGCCGATCTCATTGAGAAGCAGCACGGGATTTGGTACGTGTTCAAGTGTTTCAAATAAAAATGTAGTATGAATTGAATTATCCTTAAAAGGCAGATATTCGATATGAGCCTTGACCGTTTCCATTCCGCGCCCGTGGAGGGAAATCACTGCAGGATCGCTGATATTGACGCTGATACCCTCTTTCTGGCAGCTTCGAAGAAAAATGCCGTTTGAATCTCCAAGATCTGCTATAAAATCGTCATCTTTTAAGGATAGATTTTTTCTTATGAACTCTATTCTGTCGAGGGTAAAACTGGTAAGAGCATATTCCGATGCTTTTTCCAATATAACGACATCACCGTAGTGGAAACGTTCATTTTCTGCCTGGAGCAGGTTTTTTATGGATATGTCTATTCGTGAACATTTTTTTTTCATTACGTTTTTGGCATTTCTTTCGAAAATATCAAAAAAGATCTTATGAGTATCGATTCCGATTTTTTTGGCTACTGATTTTACACAGGATTTAATCATGATAATCGACACACTCTGCGGAAGCGTTATTATAAATTATTGAGCGTCATTGGGGATTAATCAGTCCCCGCCTGTAACTCCATACACCTG
Organism: Methanoregula sp.; assembly: GCF_049686655.1. GTDB lineage: Archaea > Halobacteriota > Methanomicrobia > Methanomicrobiales > Methanospirillaceae > Methanoregula. The sequence goes on along the minus strand of NZ_JBAVIG010000075.1, from coordinate 23,321 downwards.
CCCGGTAATATAGTCACCTCCTTCGGAAGCAAGGAACACGCAGAGACGTGCGATATCAATTGGTTTTCCTGCACGTTTCACGGGGATACTTGTAACCCGGACTTCAAGGGAAGATCTACCGATCTTTTTATGGAATTCTGTCTCAATTACACCAGGTGCTATTGCGTTCACCAGAATATTATATTGGGCCCCCTCTCTCGCAAGCGTTCTTGTAACCGCTTCAATACCGGCTTTGGCTGCCCCATAATGAATAGAGGATGCGGACCCCCCATATTTTGCAGCAATGGAACTTATAGAAATAATACGACCGCTGCCATTGTCCTTCATGGATGAAAAAGCAGATCTCGCCAGAAAAAACGGGGCCGTAAGATTAAGATTTAGTGTTTTATTCCAGGAATCCGTATCCATCTTTAAGAAATGCTGGGTTCCGATAATAGCCCCCGCATTGTTAACGAGTACATCGATTCCACCTGTCTCATCAATAAATGTCTGAACGATCCGATCACGTTGATCCGGATTGAGAAGATCAGCTTTAATCATTACGGGAGATGAAAAGCGGTTGCTTATTTTTTTTCCTAAATCTTCTGCATCTTTATCGCCGGTGTTATAGTGGATACCGACCGTTGCTCCATACGATGCAAAAAGCTCTGCAGTACATGCACCAATGCCGGAAGACGCACCGGTAATAAGAACCCGTTTATTCTTTATTTTTTCAAACATTGGTATCGGAATTATCAAAACCATGGTTTTTCAGCCAGAACTCAACCTGAGGGATCTGCCATTCGTAATCCACATCAAGGCCGCCCCACTGTTTGAGTGGATAGATCTTCTGTCCCATCCATTTCTGGGGGAGCAAGCCCTCTTCAAGATGTTCAAGATTATACGATCGCACTATTGAGACCCCCATATCTGCAAACCATACATCTCCCTGAGAGTCCCGATCACAATTCAATGTCTTAGGATCTCCGAATGCGGTAAATGGGACAAACGGGTGCAGAAGATTATCATCCCCCACTTTTCGTGCCCTGAGGGGGCTCCACATATTATATGAAGATACACTGACCGCAGAATCATATTCCGGATGGCATCGAAGGATCTGAATTCCTTCATCAATAAGGTCACCGGTTATTGTTGCTGCATTGCACATCAGGAGAACAACCAGATCAATTGGTTCCCCGAGACTCTTTTTTGCATGGTCATATGCATGAACGTACACATCCTCGCCAAGTGCTTGTGAGGAACATAGTTCCGGAGGTCTATCTATGATTGCAGCCCCATATTTTCTCCCGATTTGTTTGATTTCAGACGAATCCGTGGAGACAAATATCCTGTCAATACTTTTTGAACGGGTTGCCGCTATGAGGGGATATTCCATCAATGGTCTGCCAAGTACCGGGTATATGTTTTTACCGGGGAATCCGCTGCTTCCTCCCCTCCCCATGAGTAATGCTACGATCAAACTTACTTCCCTCCATGAATTTTATCGATCTCATTCTCCCGTAACGGACATCGGTCACAAGCCGGAATCTCATGTGCCTTTCCCGCTTTGTGCCGTTCACGATAATTCTGCTCGGCTGCACTGTTCCATGCCTCTTTAATTGTCGTGGTTTCAATTTTTCCAAGTGACATCCATTCATAAATATCATGAACACAGGGAAGGATCGTACCCTCCCAGGTGATTGTCATTCGCTGGAACAGCTGGGGGCATGCCCAGTAATCGATAATCCCCCGATGATCCGGGTTCTCCATCTCATCTTTCATATCCAGATACGCAACTTCATCTGATCTGGATTTCCAGAATGTTGCATATTCTTGTTCATGACCCTGCAATTCCGGTACAAGGACTGTCTGAATCCTGACAAGCGGTTTTTCAGCACCCAGTTCTTTTTTTATGTCCCGGAGCAGTTCAATATTTTTCACTACGTGATCAAATGAGGCTCCCACCCGGTATTTTTCATAAACTTCTTTGGAATTGCCTTCGAATGATATGGAGATACGATCAAGTCCCGCGTCTATCAATTCACGAATAACGGGTTCACCAAGTTTCACTGCATTGGTGTTGAAATAGACATCCATGACGCCCACATCCTTTGCGTATCTCACCATTTTAGAGAGATCCGGATGAAGGAGCGGCTCCCCCCGGTACGTAAACTTAAGTGAGTACAGATTATTTTTCCCGCACTCATCAAGGATCTTTTTCCAGGTAGTTTCTTTCATGAACCCTTGTTTATATTTGTTATACGTAGTTGCACAGAACGGGCAACGGAGATTGCAGGTATTTGTGGGTTCAATATCCAGATGAAGTGGGAAATCGCCATGTGAAAAATGAACTGGCCAGTCCTCCCATTTCTTCCGGTACTCCCGATAGCGGGCATCCGCGCGATCTACTACGCTCTTACCGGCGATTGTATGAAAATTTGAATTTACCTGGATCGTCGTATCACTCTTGAACATTTTTGTCATTGTCCATCTCCTTTTTAACTTCTTTCAGACAATCCAGAATCCCCTCGCTGATATCAACATATGTCGAGAGATTTACACGAACCGGAACATCAATCTCGAATGAGTACGGGGTGATGACATAGTGGGGATTATCCCCGGAAGGAGTGTAATGGATTTTGACCTCCCTTCCCAGGATTTCCTGGACCATATCAAAAAATTCTCGCATTTTCATTCGTTGGTGCCCGGTAATAAGAACTGCCTTGTTGGCAAACTCCCGGTCTCTGGCAATTCGTATCGTTTCACGGGCGGCGTCATTGATATGGATATATTCCCGGACTGCATCCGGGGAGCTGGTATAGGTAAATTCTCCGTTAGTCAGTAGTGACTTGCAAACACCATAAATGAAGTTCCAGTGATTGGGTTCCCGTCCATAAAGACTGCCATAACGGAGGACCGTATATTCCAGCCCGAATTCTTCATGGTAGATTTTGCATAAGGATTCACACGTCTGTTTTGAGAGCCGGTAAAATGATCCCCGGTTACCAGAGACATATACCGAGCTTGCGAGAAGAAAGCGCTTTACTCCTATCTCCTGGGCTGCATCCAGGCAGTTGGTTGTCCCGATAACATTAACTTCCATGGTTTTTCTGGGAATCTTTCGCGCCTGATCTACATCTGCTATTGCGGCTGTATGGAAGACGTAATCGCAATCCTGCATCGCTTTGGTTATCTGCTCTCTGTCGAGCACATCTCCCCTGATATATGTGCAGAGTGAACGAACATTATCATTAACAGGAATCCCGGAGGGCTCACAGATATCGTAGACAATGACCTGAATCCGGTGCTTTACCAGTTCTTTGACAAGGTGATGTCCGAGAAAACCCGATCCACCGGTAACAAACGCTTTCATGAATTGTCCTCTGCAAGGGACCGTATCAGATTATCTGCTGCTTCCATTTCCATATATTGACGTGATTCAATAGTATTTGATGCTACATGTGGTGTTACAATGACCTGAGGGAAGGTGAGAAGCTTCCCGGAGTACGGTTCTGAAGAGAAGACATCCAGCGCTGCGGCCTTCACTCTCCCGGATGATAACGCATCTATGAGTGATGACTCATCGATCAATGATCCGCGTGCGGTATTAATAAGGATAATTTTTTTCGCATGCGACAGGACACTGGCATTAATCAGTGGTAAGCAATCAGGTTGTGGTGCGGAGTGTATCGTTACAATATCGGAACCTCTTACCAGCTTCTCGATTGAATCGACTCGTTTCCAGGAACGTGGAGTTTCTCTGCTAATCACGGGATCATAAAAAATGATATTACACCCGAAACATTCAAGCATCTCTGCAACTCTTGTGCCGATCCTTCCCATACCGGCGATACCAACGGTTTTTCCGGAGAGCAGGGAGCCTGCTGTTATTGCATGATCATTCCTCCGCATCTGTTCATTATACTGGGGAATTCTTTTCAGGGTCGAAAGGATAAGCCCCAGCGTATGCTCTGCTACTGATTGGACAGGTGAATTGGGAGTAATTAAAATCTGAATCCCCCGGTCCTGTGCAGCGTTCAGATCGATAGAATCTATTCCTACGCCGACCCGTGAGATCACCTTCAGACTGCTGCATTGATCGATAACCCGGCGGGAGAAGGTTTCTGTTCCCGCGATAATACCCTGAACATTTCCCAAAACAGCCATCAAATCTGCTTCCGATAACCTCCCTCCGGTTTTATTAATAAATGAAATGGTAAAATTATCTCTCAATTTCTCAAAGGCTGGACCTGACAGGTTGAATGAGCGGATTGTAATTGCAATCATTGGTGGATTTTTCATTGCATGGGCACTCCATCTCGTATATTCGCACAATTATTCTTTACTTGGTACCTGATAAAATATCATGGAAGACAGAGACCGCCCGGTCGTCCCACCCGTCAGGTAAAACACAGGGCATATTCAGGATATCGGAACAGACCTCCTCAGCATTGACGCAATTACCGGCACTATACCCTAAAGCATGGGGACCCTCGGGACAACAAATTACCGGGTCGAGAAACCACATTCCCTTTACGTCAATGTACTTCCCAACCTTTTTCCTCAGCGAATCTGCCTGGGGTGACCTGAAAATATAGCGAAGAGGAACAATTTCTTTCTCCTTCTCATAATATGCGTCCGGGATGTGGATCTGATCGGGCACAGTTTCGGAACCGCTGATGTATTCCCGGAGCAGCGCTTTCCGTTTTCGTTTCTCATTCGTCCATCTGTCCAGCTCGAAGAGTCCCAACTGTGCAAGAAATGCCGGCATCTTTGCAGGATATGGATACCCAGGGGTACCTGAAGCCTGAGCAGTGTAATCCGATTCAAGGAAAACCGGTTTTTTATCAATAAATTTACTCAGGGTATCGATAAGAGTCTCACGGATAATTGAACGTGGATAGTGCGAAGGGATATAGTTTTTTCTTTCATAATTGAATCGTCGGTAAATATTTTTCTGATGTCCTTCAGAGAGATCCGGTATGTTTCCTGTTGCCCGTTTCAAATTTTCGAAAATATCCTTATGCGATGTGAACAGCATCCCACCTATCATTGTGTTTAATGGTTTGCTGTGATCTGTTGAAAAAAATGCAGCATCACCCCATGTACCAACGGATTTACCACGAATCCGGGAGTCCAGTGCAAGAGCTGAGTCCTCCACGAGGAAAATGTCTTTTGATCTCGCAAGATCTGCGATCTCATCAATGTTACAGGGTATTCCAAAGGAATGCTGGGCAACAATCATTTTGGTTCGCGGTGTAATGCATCGCCCAATCGCTGCTGCATCCGATCCCAATGTATCAGGGTCGATATCGGAATAAACAGGTATTGCGCCGGTCCTGATGATCGCATTTGGCACAACCGAGCAGGTAAATCCCGGGATGATCACCTCATCGCCTTTTCCAATTCCAAGGGACTGCATGAGTGTGAAAAAAGCCATTCTCCCGGAAGCAAAACTATGACAATACCCGTTGCCAACCAGATCCCTGAAGCCCTCTTCATATTTTTCGAGTACGTGCGTCCTGGCATCAATATCGTGAGAAGAAAGGATATCCCGTATTATGTTCACTTGTGCATCGGATAAGTGAGTATGCCCCCGATAAAATCCTATAAGGTATGGTGATTTAAGTAATCGCAGGAGATATAATAGAGACTGAAATTTCGTCATCCGAAAAAACACCCTTCATTGAATGTACAATTGTTTTTATTATCTATGCAATTTTAATTTAAATACTTGGCAGTTTTCTGGTGGCGTGGAATTCTCTATATCATGATCGGCCGTTGATATAACAAAGATTCTTATGGAGTCTCTGATTTTTTTGAGCAGATTTGTGAAAATAAATATATGAAAAATGTACCTTCGTGTGCAGTTTCCGGTTACCTGAAATGATCAATTAAGATGATAAAAAGGGAGCGAGTGTCTCATCGTTCACCGGTAAAAAGAATGTATCCCGTATAGATTTACCCAGATCCCGGTATTCCCTTCGTTCACTATCGGACAGATTGAGATACGTCAATAATGCCGCGGATACTTCATCGCCGGAATAGCATTCGGTGAACAGGGGCGTGCTCATACCGGATAAAGGATTTAAATTTAATTTGTTCTGGTTGCCGACAAAAATTGCCGGTGTACCTTTTGCAACCGCTTCGATCATGGAACTTGAACCATTGGCTATGACCGCAGATGCGTCACGAATTCCCTCAGCTAGTGATCCATGGAATATCGTGCAACAACCATTGTTTTGAAGTCCGGGATACAGTTTTATGATTTCATCAATTCTGATATCAGGGTGAAACCGGATATAAATTGTAACATTTATGGCAAGATGTTTCTTTATCTCCTGTATCATCTGCAGAAGTTCAATTGTCTCATCATGATTGAATGATGTTAGAACAAGGACAGACCTGTTAGAGGAATCTCTTATAGCAGCATTTGGTACTTCTTGAGTAAACACGTGGGCATAACGGAGGGCAGCCGCAGGAATACATTTGAGAGTTGGATCGAATGCTCTGGCAAGCTCGCACTGGTACCGGCTCGTTGTCAGGAGGATATCAGGTACTACTCCCGCGTTGGTCTCTGAGCGGGAGGGAGAAAGACTGAGAAAGTTGGGGTAGTGCAGGAACATCTGCGCACCTATTGTTTTTACTCCGGGAAACGCATTATGCACGCCGGCTACGATGGCCCTGTTAAGTGTCTGGTTCTCATACCAGTCTATGAACGAATGCAACTTTAGACCTTTCATCCCCAGCAGTTGCATTAGCCGGAATGTCAATATTGCCTGAAGAACGTTCTGAACATCTGCATTTGTCTGGTCTTCATGAATAATATCTGTTACATCAAAACCATGGAATTCAGGAATAACAAGGTTCTGTCGTAGAAATCGAATCGGATAGATCCATGCATGAAGGTAATCCCTCAGTTTCAAATAGTTCTCCTGGATAACAAATTCATCTGAACTTCGTGAAATTTTTTTGAAGATTGTAAAAAAATTGTAATGGAACCCGTGAAAAACAGGATGAATGAGGACAATTTTATTGTTCTTCTCAAGATATTCCTTCAATTGAGGGAGATAACGATCATAAAATGTGCCTGAATCCGATATACTCGACGCATGCACAAAGGTACTTACCATCACTATACCGCAAGACTGTGATCGCTCTATCACGTTGTCCTTATTGAGTACTGCTGATGCAATCTTTCGCATAATTGTAATAATGATAAAGTCGACCCATCTCAGAAAAAATCTGGCGGAATTGCTACATTTTTTGGTGTAAAATCTATGCCGTCCATGGAAAGAAACGGGGATCTTCTTATCCTGTGCCCAGTGATGAATAGCTGATGCAAGACCTGGCGAGTCAACTACAATGAGTGCGGGTTTTTTTGTTTGCTGCTCCCATAACCTTTCCAAGAGCACGAGATAACAGCAGTACTGGAATACATCACTCTGATAGATATTTCTCGATGCAACATTTCCAAACCACCATTCGAGTTCTCCGCCATATTTGTGATTAATTTTGTCAATCCAGGTAACATGCTCTGACCGGATTTCGTTTGCAACTTCTTCCAGTAACCGGGAAATATCCAGTTCTGAAAAATTTTCCGTCAGGCCGTTTTTAAATTTGATTTTTGAAAGGTAATTTTTCCCAAAGTATACCCATTTTATCGGGCGGTTCTTTACAGTAAAGTCCTGATCTGATATTTTATGTGGTGAAATTGCGATGATTAATTCTTTATTTCCCATACTATTTTCAGCTCCATGATAGCATATTGCATAAAGATATTGGGTTGTATAATAGTCCGATAAACATTTCATGAATCCTTATGGCAAGTATGTTTATAGGTCTCCGATAACATATTATTTTTCAATGAAAGGCTTAATTTTATCCGGGGGCCATGGCACCCGGCTTCGCCCAATCACGTACTCGCAACAAAAACAACTCATCCCGGTTGCAAACAAGCCGATATTATTTTACTGCATAGAAGACCTTATCAACGCCGGAATCCATGATATCGCGATTATCGTCGGCCCAAATAAAGAGCAGGTCATTGAAACCGTTCAGTCCGTTGAATGGAATGCAAAGATTGCATTTATTTGTCAGGACTTACCACGGGGACTTGCCCATGCGGTCAAGATATCCGAGGATTTTGTAAAGACTGATAATTTCATCATGTACCTCGGCGACAACCTCCTCAAAGGAGGAAGTGTTGATTTTATCCGGGATTTTGCAGATTCAAAGGTTGACGCAAGTCTCCTTCTCACAGAAGTGGAAGATCCCCGGCAATATGGTGTAGCCCTTGTCGATGAACAGAAAAAAATTATTGTCAAACTCGTGGAAAAGCCAAAAAATCCCCCGAGCAACCTGTCCATAGTCGGCATTTACGGGCTGACCCCCCGCATCTTCGAGGCGATTGATAATATAAAACCCTCGTGGCGGGGTGAACTTGAGATTACGGATGCCCTCCACTGGCTGATTGAAAACGGCTATAACGTACGGTACGGCATGGTGCAGGGCTGGTGGAAAGATACCGGCAGGACCGAAGATATTCTCGAAGCGAACCGTCTCATTCTCGATCAGATCGGGACTGAAAATTCCGGTATTGTTGAGTCCGGCACGATTACCGGCCAGGTAAAAATCGGGAAAAATACCATTATCAAAGGCAATTCTATCATTATCGGACCTGTTATCATCGGGCATGATTGTGTAATCTCCGGAAGTACAATCGGGCCGTATACCAGTATCGGCGATTCGTCTCATATCATTGAATCACACATCAGCGATTCAATTGTAATGGAAGGTGGCCGGATCGACCATGTTGACAGAGTTTCGGATAGTCTGATCGGTAAGAATGTGACCCTGAAAAAACAGGAACCTTCAAAGGAGGGAAAATCGTTTGTCCTCGGGGACGGCTCACAGGTGACTTTATGATTCATGGAGTAGTCTTAAAAAAACTCAGTTCCATACCGGATGAACGTGGCCGGCTCATGGAGATCATGCGGTGCGATGAATCCCTGTTCCAGGGATTCGGACAGGTTTACCTTACAACCAATTATCCCGGTGTGGTGAAAGCCTGGCACTATCACAAAAAACAGACGGATGTGATCTGCTGCGTCAAAGGCATGATCAAGGCCGTACTCTATGATGCACGACCGGAATCACCCACCTTCCGGAAATTATCAGAGTTTTTCATTGGCGATCATAACCAGCTCCTGCTCTCCATCCCGCCTGGTATATACCACGGATGGAAGTGCATTTCTGCGGAAGAATCCCTGATCATTAGTGTTCCGACGGAACCCTACAATTATCAGCAACCTGACGAATATCGCCTGCCCCCGGATTCCCCTGATATCCCCTACGACTGGATCCTGACCCCCGGTAAAAAGCACGGATAGATGACAATGAGATTTTTAGTCACAGGTGGCGCGGGATTCATAGGATCCAACTTTGTCCGGCTGCTCGTCAGAAAATATCCCGATGCGGAGATCGTAGTTCTGGATAAACTTACCTATGCCGGAAGAATGGAAAACCTCCGCGATGTGCAGAATAACATCATCTTCATTCACGGCGATATCTGTAAGATAGATGATATAGCAAAGGCAGGCCCGTGCGATGTGCTGTTCAATTTTGCGGCAGAAACCCATGTGGACCGGTCGATATCTGAACCGGATCTCTTTGTCAGGACCGATGTGCTTGGGACATGTAACCTCTTGAATTACGCGATTAAACAGGATATTTCCCGGTATATCCAGATCAGTACTGATGAGGTATATGGCAGTATCCGGAGCGGTTCCTTCCACGAAACGGATCTCCTGGATCCTTCATCTCCATATTCTGCAAGCAAAGCTGCTGCTGAGCATCTCGTTCATTCTTATTACAAGACTTATGGTCTTCCGGTCATCACAACCCGGAGTTCAAATAATTTCGGGCCTTACCAGTATCCCGAGAAACTGATTCCTGTCCTCATACTCAAAGCCCTTTCCCGGCAACCTCTGCCGTTATATGGTACGGGCCTGAATGTCCGGGACTGGCTGCATGTAGACGATAACTGCACAGGAATCGATACGGCTTATGCAAAAGGGAGTCCCGGCCAGATCTATAACATCGGGGCAGGAAATGAAAAGACAAATCTTGAGATTGCAAGGATTATCCTTCACTCCCTCAACATGAATGAAGACCTGATCACATTTGTCGCGGACCGTGCCGGACATGATTTCCGTTACTCCATAGCCACGGAAAAAATCAGGGAATTAGGGTGGCAACCCTCACATTCCTTCGATGAATCAATAAAAATGACGATCGACTGGTACCTCAAAAACGAATGGTGGTGGAAACCACTCCTCTGAATTAATACGCGTCGACTGTTTTGATTTTTTTTAAGATTTTTTTAAGACAAATCTTGCATTTCAATACTGCAAAGTTCAGGCGAAATTTCTGGTACTGTAAAAAATGCCTTCTGAAAACCAATGGATATTCTTTTTTCCAGTACCTGAGAATCTCCATTGCCTCTGCAGTGATGCGGTCAATTTTCGTATGCGTACCGCTTTCATTATGCTCACGATAGAGGAGAAGAGGGTCGTCGACATAATCAACGGCAGCCTCCCTGGCAACTTTTAACAGGAAATCAAAGTCCTCCGCAAGGGAGAACCTTGGATCGAATCCCCCGACTTTCGTGAATAGTTCTTTTTTTACGATCACTGACGAAACCGGAATGAAATTATCGAACAGCAGGTATTCGAAAACATTTCCGCGTTGGTGGATTCCGAACGTGAGTACCTTTTCGCAGATAACGGACCCCTTTTCATCAATCACGGTTTCATTCGTAAATGTTATACCGAGATCTTTATTGTGAACAAGCAGATCGATCTGACGCTGTAGCTTTTCAGGAGCCCAGAGGTCATCCTGATCGAGAAAAGCAAAGTATCTTCCCCGGGCAAGAGCCGCCCCGGTGTTTCGCGCACGGCTGACACCCCCGTTTTTCACGGTTACAAACCGGATATGGCCGGGGTGTTCATGTGTATATTTTTCCAGGATCTCCAGACTGTTATCTGTCGACCCATCATTAATCGCAATAATTTCCCAGTTTTTCACGGTCTGGGCGATTACAGATTCTATCGTCTCCGCGAGATACCGCTGCCCGTTGTAAACCGGAATGATCACACTCACAACGGGATTATTATCCGGCAGGGTTTCGGTCATGGCAGGGATGTTACATTATCTGCTGTTGCACCCGGAAATAACGGCATCGATAACCTGATCTACCTCGAGATCTGTGATATCGGGGAAAAGCGGAAGCGTGAGGATCTGGTTATAGATCTGTTCCGTTACGGGAAGATGAACGCCATCTTTCTTATAATACGTGAAGACATGGCTGGGAATGTAATGGATCCCGCTCGCCACACCTCTGCGCCCAAGAGTTTCCATGAGTTCATTTCTCCGGGATTTGATTTTGAGAATATAGACAAAGAGACCAATATCCCGGTATCCATTATTCCTCAGGAGTGTTACATCCTCCAGTTTTTCAAACGCGGCATCGTACCGTTTGGCTACATCAATTTTTCTCTGGTTCATCCGATCAAACTTTTTCAACTGGACCAGGCCGACGGCTGCACTGATGTTGCTCATATGGTACCGGTATCCCTGAGTCACTACATCATAGAACCAGCTTCGTTCATTGCGATACCTGCTCCATGTATCTTTATCAATCCCGAGAATCCGTTTCTGCTGGATTTTTTCAAGCAGTGAGTCATCCTGGAAAACCACAGCTCCCCCTTCTCCACAGGTAATATTTTTTATCGGGTCGAAACTGAAGCAGGCGATATCCCCGAATGAACCTATCTTCTTTTGCCTGTAGGATGACCCGAACGCGTGGGCTGCATCTTCAATCACACGCAGTTTGTTCTTTTGTGCAAGTGCATTGATCTCGTCCATATCGCAGGGAATCCCCCGGTAGTGGACCGGGAGGATGACCTTTGTTTTCTTCGTTATCTTTTTCCGGACATCCCCGACATCCATATTCAGATCATCCGCGTGGATCTCACAGAAGACAGGGGTCGCACCGGTCGCGGTTATTGCCTGGATCGTAGCAACGAAGGTGAACGATGGAACAATTACTTCATCGCCTGCTTTCACACCCAGTGCATCAAGAGCCAGGTGAAGTGCGGTGGTGCCTGTATTGGTACATACTGCATGCTTTGCCCCGAGAAATTTCTGGAGTGCCTGTTCGAATTCAAGTACCTGTGCCCCGAGCCCCAGCCAGCCGGAATCAAAAACGGTTTTAACTGACGCGAGTTCCTCTTCCCCGAGAGACGGGCGGGAAACCGGAATAAGATCCATGCTTAATGATTGGACTAAAGACAAATTAAATGGTAGGGAGATTGGCACGAATACTTCAGTTTACCCTCAAATCCCGGCAGCGGAATCCTGCTCCCGCTACCGGAAACTGCAATTGCGCAATGGTTGCGCTCCGTTGATCAGATACTATGTGGAACAGAGGCCCGGTTGATTATTCAGAGCGTGTGGATATAGTCTGCAACGATTTTCCAGAAGGGGAGTTCGGGAGTACCGTCTTTTTTGATGAACGCGTTCCTGTATTTCTGGTAGACACCGGGATCAACGTTCATTTCTTCGTCCCAGTCCACGTAGTTTACGGCATCAATATTCACGGGTTTTTTATGAAACGCTGCAGCTACTGTATCGATATATCTGCCGAACGGTAACAGGCCGTCCTGCTGTCGGGAGAGGATATCGTTCGTGACAAATATAAGGGGTTTATTGAACAGGACCGCAAAATCGATGGCAGTACTCATATGAGCGATGACAAATTCAGCATCCCGGACCAGCCCGGCAGTCTTGCCACGGAAAACGGTACGGTCCCCGAAGTATTCCTGTGGGGCATCATACTTTGAGCGGGGATGGGCTGCGATGATAACGCGGAGATCATATTTCTTTTCAAGAAATGCAAAGAACGAACACAGCCCCGGGTAATATTCGTCAGCAGATACCGGGGGCTCGACCCCGATGTATTTATAATCAGGGTGAAACGGGAGGTACTCGTCGAGGAATACTGCATACCGGCCGGGAAACATGCGATCCGCTTGTTGCCGCTGCTCCAGATAAATGTCGTAGTCCAGCAGGTGCAGCCACAATTTTTTCGTGGTCTTGTCGATTGGATAGAAGTATGTATCATCTGATCGTTCCCCCGCGAGCATGGCGATGGTTGCCGGTCGCACGCCGAATAGCCGGTAATGCTTTTTCATAAGACGGGTAACCACATGGTTTCCGATCGCCCGGAGTCTCATCCCCGCAATCTTTTTGAGGAATTTTCTCCAGGAGAATGAAATGGCTGTGTCGGGGTTTATGGAAACCGGAAGCGAGATGGCCTGCCAGACGCAGTACCTTATATGGTGCTGCGAAAAAGCCCGGTAAAAGAACCGGCTGTTATAGTCGAAACCTATAAGGCACACGGCCAGATCGGTGTCCTGAAACGCAGCAATGCTCATGAGCACGTCGGCCTTCCTTTCGAATATATGCAGGTTCCGGTAATCGATCCTGTCCGGTATCTCAAGCGTAGAATAAAACCCGGGGTGAAGGCAGGGTGTGAGATCCCAGACCGTTACTTCAAATCCCTCATCCTGAAGGATCTGAATGCCAAAACGGTCGAAATCCCTTTTGTTCAACGGTGAATCTACAAAAAAAATGATATTTTTGATCATACGACGGACCTTGTCCCGGATAACTGGTGCTTTGCGATACTATCCCGCACACCGGGAAGTCAGTCTTTCATCTCGGTTTCAACAATCCGTTTCAGGAATCCGAACGATGAATCCGGGGTGAAATCCAGAAGAATTTTTGCAAGAGTAATATCCGCAATAGAATCATACATAGTGAAATCTGCTTTCTTCTCCACCCATTTTGCCTGGGGGTAGAATTCACATACAAGATTCAGAATTTCCCGCATCTGGATTCCTCTGCCGGATCCTATGTTGATAATGCGGTTTGTCGCCTTGTCATGGGCAACCGCCATGTATACAGCGTTTGCAACATCGCCGGCATAAATAAAATCCCGGTACTGGAACGGGCCGAAACTTTCTATGGTCTCTCCTTTCTTTGCCTTATCGAGGAAGATACCAATTACTCCTTCATTGCCTTTACCGTATACATTGAAAAACCTCAGCACAACATAATTAACGCCGTAATTTTTCTGGTATGCCTGAACCATCTTTTCGCAGAGGACTTTATGTGCTGAGTAAATGTTGGTCGGGGATACAGGAAAGTTTTCCTTGATCGGGAGGTCTTCCGTAATGCCATAAACCGCGGCCGATGACGGGAATATGATCTTCTTGTTGCCGCAGATACGGCAGGCTTCAAGGATATTCTGGAGAGAAACGATATTGAGCTGGAAACTCTTCATGGGATTTTTCTGGGCAGCCCCGGCATCGGCAAGGCCGACCAGATGAATGACAGCACCGGTATCTTTCACGGCGGTTGTAACTGAGTCGATATCGAAGATATCCCCTTTGATAAATTCGGTATTTTTGTCGAGAGGATATTTTGGTTCAGTGATATCGAATATTTTTACCCGGTATCCCTTATCACTGAACATCTTTACCATATGCCTGCCGACAAATCCCGATCCCCCGGTGATAAGGATCTTTTTCTCTTCCATTACTGGCGCCTCTCGTAAAATTCAGTGATCTTATCTACCATGTAATCCATTTCTTCAATAGTCAGTCCTGGATACATCGGAAGTGTGAGAACTTTTGATGCCACATGTTCGGTAACCGGAATATGTGGTCTTACTTTGAGTACTTCCTTATAGTAGTGGGAAAGGTGGACCGGGTGGAAATAGACCTTTGCCATGATACCTGCATCTCCCAGGAAGTTCATCAGTTCGTCCCGATGTTTCGCTTCAATGGTGTACATCTGGTAGAGGTGGTAGTAATTCTTGGGAGCCAACGGAGTTTTAATTTCTGTGACTTTTTTAAGTTTCCCGGAGAGGTAATCGGCATTTTTCCGACGCATCTCGATGATCTTGTCAATCTTGTCCATCTGGGCAATGCCAAGAGCTGCAATAATATTCGACATCCGGAAATTATAGCCAAGGGAGATGTAATCCAGGTACTCGTTTGTTGAGAAGTAGTCCTTGGTATCAGCCCGGCCATGGGACCGGAACATCTTAAGGCGTTCATAAACATCCCGTGAATCGGTAACGATAACGCCGCCTTCCCCGGTGGTGATCACTTTGGGTGCACAGAAGCTAAACATTGCCGAATCGCCGAACGTACCCACTTTTTTATTCCCTATGCGGGCTCCGAGCGACTCGGCGGCATCTTCGATCAGGAGGATTTTTTTATCTTCTGCTATCTGCTGCAGCTCTTTTATCTTGCACGGGCATCCTCCAATATGGACCGGCATTATCGCGGAAGTTTTCGGAGTGATCTTATCAAGCACATCCTCGGGGGAGAGCCCGTAAGTGCTCTCTTCGATATCGGCAAATACAGGTGTTGCCCCGAGGAATTTGGGTGAATTTGCTGTTGCAATGAAGGTGAATGACGGAACAATGACTTCCGAGCCCTTTGGTATCCGGTGTGAAGCCAGGGCTGCATGAAGGGCTGAGGTTCCTGAATTGAATGTTACTGCATATTTCGAGCCTACATATGTGGCGATTTTGTCTTCAAGAAGATTGACGCTGGACCCGGTGGCCCAGTTCATACCGGATTTGATAATTTCTGTTACTTTCTGAACGTCATTGTCATCGGTGTAGATTTTAAAAAGTGGAATCTTCCAGCTCATTGAATTTCCTCCTCAGTTTTTTTAATTTCCTCTTCCGAAAGTGATCGTACAACTTTTGCAGGCACCCCGAATGCCAGGACATTTTTAGCGATATCCCGGTTTACAAAACTATGAGCCCCCACAATAGTATTCTCGCCAATAGTAACATTTGGCATGACCGTTGAATGCGTACCAATTCTTGAGTTACGCCGGAGAATAACCGGTCCTTCTTTGTTGTCGATTGTCGATACAGAATAAATTGAACAATGGGATCCGATCTGAACAAAGTCTTCTAAGGTGACACCGAATTTTGCATTGATGTATGTGAATGCTCCGATATCTGATCCATACCCCAGTTTCAGATTGTCCTTGTTTTGAACTAACCAATTGTATTGGGTCAATACCCGTTCTTCAACAGCTGGTGATACCCAGTTTTTGAATCTCATGGATGTTATACTACATTCTTTTTCGGGATTATAAAAACTTCTTTAAGAAGAGGATAGACCGGCTTTTCCGTCCCGCCCTGAAGCAGATAAAAGAAATTCGGGTCAAAGGACTTTACGGCCAATGTCAGTAAAAGTTCTTTTTCTGCGTATCCAGTGCTGCGGTGTCGAGACTGTTCAGGATGGCTACGATCTTTTCCGAAGCGGTTCCATCACCGTAGGGATTTTTGCCTTTCCTGACCTTCTGCAGGAATTCCCGGTCCCCAATGGCCCTGCCGATAGCTTTTTTTATATCATATTTGTCGTATCCCGTATCGAGAGTATTGGATGCCCGTTCACGTCCCTGCTGACGGGAACCGATATTCACTACCGGAAGATGGAATGATGGTGCCTCGATTATGCCGCTGCTTGAATTTCCAACCAGAACGGAAGCAAATTTCAGGAGCCCGAGGTAATCAGAGTGAGGTATATTCCGGTGGGCCTGGATCGAAGATATCCGGCTGAATTCCCTGATTACCGCAATCATCTGTCTCCCCCCGGCATCGGCATTGGGGTACACGACCAGGGTCTGATGGCCCAGTTCGGCGACTGCTTCGAGTGTTGTCCTCATTTGGGCAGCTGCATCGTTGACCTCCCCGGAGACCGGGTGCTGGACGACGAGAAGGATCGGCCCGGATGGATCGAGTTTGTATTTACTGAGCAGGGTCTTCCGGGGGGTGAACTCGCCCCTGACGATCGGTTCGAGACCCGGCGCCCCAACCACCTGGACTTTTGCAGGATCTTCTCCCATGCGGATAATCCTCCGGGTACTTTTCTTTGTTGCCGGGAGATGGATGTGGGCAAGCTTAGTGATCGCGTGACGGACCGGTTCATCCACTGTGGACGTGATCTCCCCGCCATGGATATGCACTACCGGTATACCGGTATAGGTGCCGACGACTGCCCCCGCGAGCATCTCTCCGCGATCCCCAAGGAGGAGGATCAGATCCGGCCGGATTGCAGTCACTTTTTTCGTCAGTTGAACAATGAGGTTTCCGATAAACGCAGACATTGACTCCCGGGTATCGTCCTCGTGCACAACTGGTATTTCGTGTATCCTAAACCCGTCGGCAACGATCTCGGAGACGGAACTGCCGAATTCCGGCATAAGGTGCATCCCTGTGACTACAATTTCCAGTTCCAGATCAGCACACTGGTCTATCCTCTTTAAGACCGTTCGCATCAGCCCGTAATCGGCCCGTGTACCGCTGATATACAGGATTTTTTTTGTCATTCCAGCATGTCCCACTGAAGTATGTCGTCTTTCGCAACCGGCAACCGGGTTCGCTTTCCAATTACCAAGCGGAGGTCCTTTGTCCCGATCCCGGTCCCCGGCCGCTTCATATCCAGCATATCACGCGTGATCCGAACCCCTTCCGGTATGGCGGTTGCTGCAACAAGGCTCTTGCGTACGAGCTCCCGGATTGCCGCCTCGTGACGATCGATATGCTTGATCCCATCGCCCAGCGCGGTCTCTGTCATGCGGATCTGTGCCACCAGCTCCGATAACTCCGATGGCTCAAGCGATGCTGTATGATCCGGCCCAGGCAGGGAACGGTCCAGCGTGAAATGTTTCTCGATGACACATGCACCCAGTGCTCGGGCAAGGAGTGAAGCGACAATCCCCTGAGTGTGATCGGAAAACCCTACGGGAATACGGAATGTTTTGGCAAGTGCGGGGATCATCATGAGGTTGGCCGATTCGAGAGGTGCCGGATAACTGGTTACACAGTGTAGAAGTATTATCTCTTTTCCCCCCCCACGGCGGATGGCAGATATCCCCTCCCGGATTTCGGTCATCTCTGCCATGCCTGTTGAGAGAATGACAGGTTTTTTGTAACTTCCGATCTGTTCGAGAAGGGGGATATTTGTAATCTCACCGGAGGGAATTTTATAGGCAGCAACACCGATCGATTCGAGAAGTTCGGCGCTCTTGCAGTCGAATGGTGATGACAAAAATTCAATACCGTTCTTTTTTGCGTAATCCGAGAGCTCCAAAAATGCATTCTTTGAGAGCTCAAGCCGTTTGAGCATATCATACTGGGATTCGGAAGCGTCGGAGGTTTTCTTCTGGTAAGCTGCTTTCCCGGCTGTTTTTGTTGCAATCGAATCCGCTGTGAACGTCTGGAATTTAACGGCATCCGCCCCGGATCCCGCCGCTGCTTTAACCAGTTTTTTTGCAAGCCGTATATCCCCGTTATGGTTTACTCCGGCCTCGGCAATGATATAGCAGGGATGATTCTTCCCGATCTCTTTCCCGCGGATCCAGATCCCGCTCATGGGACGATCCCCGGATTCCGCTTCATGAGGATCTGTTCATTCAGCCAGAAATCAAATAGATCGTCGATCTCAAAACTGCATTCCCGGTCCGTGATCACGGTCTCCCGTTTTCCCGCGAAGAGATCACCATTGAGGATATTGTCGGCATTTATTACATAGACATTCCCGTCATCATGGAAATACGGGTGAAGATCCTGTCTGCGGGCAGAATATGTCCCCCATTCAAAGAGACTGCAGAGATACCCGGTGGCAACGGCATCAGCACCCGTTTTCCGGAACTTTTCAATGCACTGGTCGATAAGATCGGGAGTGCGGACCGGTGAAGTACATTGGAGAAGGACCACGATATCGGCATCTATCTTAAGCAGAATATCCTGGAGTACCGAGAGCGTCGTCGCCTCATCGGTTGCAAGATAGGCTGGCCTGTCCGCTACCTCTGCATGATATGCACGGGAGATGCCGGCGATCTCCGGGTCTTCGGTCGAAACTACGAACCGGTCAAGATACGCTGATTCGCGGGTGGCTTCAATCGTCCATGCGATCAAGGGTTTCCCGCAGATCTGCCGGATATTCTTCCGGGGAATTCCCTTGCTTCCACCACGGGCCGGGATTACGCCGAGAATCATCGTTTCACATCGTCTTTATGCAT
This sequence comes from Methanoregula sp., assembly GCF_049686655.1. Taxonomy (GTDB): domain Archaea; phylum Halobacteriota; class Methanomicrobia; order Methanomicrobiales; family Methanospirillaceae; genus Methanoregula. Next base: position 4,160 of record NZ_JBAVIG010000075.1, on the reverse strand, counting down.
TCGTGGACTGCCGTGACAATTGTCTCAATCTGTGTGTCCGGCATATTCACAAAGATCGGGAGAGCAATTGCCCGCCTCAACAAATCGTCAGACTGGGCAAAGAGCTTACTCAGATCTTTATCTTCATACTGGTCATAGCGACGGATTATGTGATCCCATGTGCCTGCGAAATGCCAGTTGATCGCGTCGGGTAGGTTCTTCGTCCCGAATCCTTTCCCGGTCCAGAGTTTCATGAACGCTTTTGCATCAGCCCGGGTCGTAAGGAAGAAGATCACGCTGTCTCCGGTATCACCTTCGGGGTTCGGAACATCCCGGAACGAGATCCGGTCAATATCCGACAGAGCCTCCTTGACGCGTGCCTTGTTTTGCCGCTGGCGCGAGATAATGTAGTCCATCTTTTTGAGCTGGGCAAGGCCGATGGCACCCTGGAGTTCAGTCATTTTGAAGTTCACCCCGCTCATGGACCGGGTATCTTCTCCCCGGGGAAATGCCGGGTTAAGTTCATGCCCATGGTCCGAGTACTCCCTCGCCCGCCGGAAGATTGATTCGTTATTGGTGATGATCATTCCGCCTTCGCCAGTGGTCAGGACTTTGCCGAAATCGAAACTGGTGATGCTTGCGTCACCCAGGGTTCCCAGCATCTTCCCGCGGTATGTTCCACCGCAGCATTGGGCATTGTCTTCAAGTATGGGTATGTTGTGGGATCGAGAGATCCTGAGGATTTCGTCCATGCGGGCAGAAACACCCATCATGTGAACCGGGATGATCGCCTTTGTTTTTCCGGTGATCTTCCGTTCCAGATCGACGGGATCCATATTTAGGGATGCATCGACTTCAGTAATAACCGGGACAGCCCCGACTTCAGCGATCGCTTCGACCGTGGCAATGAAGGTATGGCTCTGGGTAATCACTTCATCCCCCCGGGAGATGCCCATCGCTTTTAATGAAGCGATCAGGGCAGCGGTTCCCGAGCTCAATGCCTGAGCAAACCGGATCCCCATTTTATCTGCGAATGCACGTTCAAATTCATCCACACGGAAGATATTCTCCCGTTTCTCCGCCCAACCGTAGCGGTACAGTACCCCGCCGTGGTCGAACACATCGTTGACCGCGGCCCGTTCTTCATCTCCTATAAGTTCCCATCCAGGCATTTTCAAAAACCTCCGTTGGTTAAATCATGTTTAGTATCAGCTTTTTCCCATCGTCAACGGTGAATGGCACCGGGTTTTGGGTAAATGCCCGTTCCAGTGCATCGATATCGGCAAGGAGAATGTCGACCGTACCGGCATTTACGCCAAATCCCGAGAGATTTGGCGGCACATCAAGTTTTTTACAGAGGGCAAACATCTTTTCGACAAACTGTTCATTTTTTGCATTCATTGATAATGAGCGGCACGAACCATCTATGAGATCGTACAGCTCGCTATAGTCGTAACCGGCCTGCACATTATGGCGGACGATGTGCGGAATGAAGACGGCGCCTGCCATGCCGTGTGGCACTTTAAAGTGAACCCCGAGGGGGTACGAAAGGGCTCCTGAGGGCCCGGAGCCGGAGTTGATGAGAGAGATGCCTGCAAGGTACGCGCCATACTGTATCTTTGCCCTGATCTCACCGTTCCCTGGATGGTCTTTCACGAGGAAGAGATTATTAAAAATCATGGAAAAGGCTTCACGTGCAAAGATGCGGTTCAGAGGATTTGACTGCACTGCTGAATAGCTCTCAAGTGTATGAACGAGTGCATCCATGCCAGACGAGACCGTGACCGACATCGGGCTGTTAACTGTGAAGACCGGATCAAGGATTGCAAGGGCAGGGTAATTATTGCGGGTATTGATCCCCAGTTTCTTCTTCTGGTTGTTATCGGTGAATACCGCGTTGAAAGTCACTTCGCTGCCGGTACCTGCCGTGGTGGGAATTGCGATGGTGGGCAATGACGGGTTGATCTTCACCGGGAAGCCCTTGTACAGGACTGCTTTTCCCGGATTGACGACAACGGTGGAGAGCCCTTTTGCAAAATCGATCACACTGCCTCCGCCGATCCCTACAAAACAGTCGGTAACCGGCTTTCCTGAATTGTCAAGAAACATCGCCTTTATCCGGTCGAGCGAATCATAATCTGGTTCGTGCCGGAGATCGTAAACCCATGTCCTGATCGTGATATCGGGATCGCTTTCAAGGGCAGAAAGAACCTTCCGGGTATGTTCGAGCCCGGCAATTCCCCCATCGATGATAATGCCGGGTCGTGAGAGAGAGAGTTCTTTTAGGTATTGAGCGAGATTGAGTGCCTTGTTCGTTCCGAATTTTGCATTGGTTTTGAGATTGAAATCAAAATCCATAGAACTTTTCATATTTTGCATAAAACCCTTAAAACTGTTATATTGTCAGGGTATTAATGATGGTGGTCATATCATGACGTAAAATCTCGTGCAGCAGGTACTGCATTCCTGAATGATACCGCACAGGGACCCCGGCTTTTGGGAATAGCTAAGGTGCTGGTCCGGTTATAAAAACGGAAAAATCGGGAAAAACCCGGCCCACAATACCATCACCACAACTATATACTCATCCAGATAATATCCGCACGTGACCATCGGATCACCGGGAAAAAATGAACGGCTCCGGGAGGAACAGATATGGATACCAATACCCTCATGATTGTTGCAGGAATTCTGATTGTAATCGTTGCGCTTCTCGCCATGGCGATAAAAATTGCGAACCAGTGGGAACGGGCAGTGGTCCTCTTCCTCGGAAAATTCATTGGTATCCGTGGTCCCGGGCTGTTTATCATTGTCCCTTTCCTGAGCCGGGTCGCCTACATGATAGATCTCCGGGTTATCACCACCTCGTTCACGGCCGAGCAGACCCTGACAAAAGATACGGTCCCGGTCAACGTGGATGCCGTGCTTTTCTGGCAGGTGATCGATGTGGAGAAAGCTGCGCTCGAGGTCAGGGATTACCAGGGCTCCATTTCCCTGGCATCGCAGACTGCACTCCGGGACGTGATCGGCAAGACCATTCTTGCCGACATGCTCACCGGAAGGGAGGCAATTGATGCCGAACTCCAGAGGCTGATCGGGAGCCGGGTAAGCGGGTGGGGTATCAGGATATTGTCCGTCGAGATCCGCGACGTAATTATTCCGGGCGCACTCCAGGACGCGATGTCCATGCAGGCGCAGGCCGAGCGCGAGCGACAGGCCCGTGTCATCCTCGGGGATTCAGAGCGGCAGATTGCCGAGAAGTTCGAACAGGCCGCGAAGAGTTACGAGAACAATCCTACGGCGCTTCACCTGCGGGCGATGAACATGCTGTACGAAGGGCTAAAGGGCGGGCAGTCAACGATAGTGATTGTCCCGTCAACAGCCCTCAATACGATGACGCTCGGGGATACCACGGGCACGATTGCTCTGGCAAAGATAATTGCCAAGGAGAAGAAAGGGCCGGCAGAGACGGGGGATCAGGGGCAGCAGTAGGCTTTGAGTCTTGCGGGACGGTTTTTTTCAAGGAAAGCTCTTGATTAAAAAACTGAAAAGAAGTCTATCACGATGTTCCTCCCTTCCTGTTTTTGCGGGGAGTCGTTCGGGTGTCTTGCCGACCCCTCGCTGGGCAGTTCGGTTTCAATGATGAGGAGAAGTAACGTGCGTAGTGCAAAAACCTGACAAGGTGTTTTGCGCGTGTGGCATCGCAAAATGTATCGGATAATGTTCGGGAACCGGTAAGGAATAAAATCGAGATGACTCATAACAATCCAAATCGAACTTTGCTTAATCCGGATAATTTTCAAAAAATTAACCATCACCGATCCATGAAACACCCTATTGAAAATCCACCGATATTCATCAGGACTGTCCCCGTCCACGATATACTGGGTAACCTGCCCGGTACGGGAGTGGCGAGATACCGAGTCTTTGTGCAGGTAAGAAAATCTTAAAAATTTTTTTAGAGAAGACCGGAAACTGACAGGAAAATTTTGCTCTGTAGAAATCATTTTTTTTCAAAGAGACAGTGCCCCCCTCTTGCGCCACCAGTCCCCCACGGGGACAGGGCGCAGTGCGATGACCCGGGTCAAATGGCAGGTGATACAATAGTCATCGCAACCGGGGGATGCCATAGCGGCGGGGGCAAAGCCCAAAAGAGCGTCAGCGATTATGAGGTTTTCTAC
>NZ_JBAVIG010000074.1:0-6817 GCF_049686655.1 Methanoregula sp. | reverse complement strand
TTTGGTCGGACTTTGTATCGTCTGGTACCCGATCGGGCACCCGGAGGCCATTATGAACCAGAATCCGGATTGGGGTGGCAGGAAAATTTGGCGTTATTGATCCATTCTGAAATTAGTGAAGTACTGGACCCGGGTCATCGCACTGCGCCCCGTCCCGCGGGGGGACTGGTGGCGCAAGCAAGAGGGGGGCATCGTCTCTTTGAAAAAAAATGATTTCTACAGAGCAGAATTTTTCATGAGCTCTGAACATCGGGCCAACCAAAATTTTCAACAAAAATTTTGTTGGAAAAATTTTAAATCAAATTCTGATTGCTCCGGAAAAAATTTCCATCAGAATTATTTCCACGTTCAAAAAATTTCCATCTTACAAATTTTTTTAGAAAATTTTTTCCGGATTTTTTCCGGAAGACTTTGCAAAAAAATTTCATCAACCCATATCAGAAAATTTCCCGGCAGGCCCTGCTCCAATTTCCCGCAGTCTCCCGATAATACAGGATCCCATTAACCCCACCTCCCGACGTTATCCAACGTAAGCCCTCCCATAAATCCCCCTATATATTAGTGCAGATCCAAACTCCCTCAAAAAACCCGTCACAGGTTACTGACCTGTCCGGTTCATCAGACCCGTCACGGGTCGGGAGACCTGTCTGCGGGTAAGACGTAATTGAATACTTCTCCACGACGGAGAATCAGGTCTCTCCGACGTGAGGCAGATCGGTAAAACAGGGGTTCTTTTCATTTTCCCGGACCAAAGCCTGTTCTGAAGGAGATCGGCCTCCCAATTGCGTCTATTTGCGCACTTTTTGCACTCCGTCGTGAATTCCGGTAAACCGGGCGATATTCAGCCGATTTAAAATGAATTTACATCCATTTTCCGTAAATTACGCACGTTTCCCGGTTTCGTGTCAGACACCTCTCCGGGGGATTCGTTCAAAATTGGCTCTGTTTGGCAAAAGGGGGCTGTTTTGTGATCACGAGTACTTCGGGAAATCCAGTACTCCGGAAGGAGTTGTTCTCCGACGGAGACCTGGATGCACTGGCCAGGAATCATGATGTCAGACAACGGGATGGTATCCGACCGGATAGCTGGCGAATGATGGGCATGCATCGATGTGGCCGGTGAAGTTGTCGGGGGCTGAACCGGTACCGCCCGGACTATAGCGGGCGATCTGTCCGGATCCCGGAAAAATAAAAAAATAGTTTAGCAGGCCGGGCCGGAGAGCTCGCGGGCGAGCTCCCGCGATTGGCCGGCCGGTCTTCCGGCCTCACTCTTTTTTCCGCACTATGCCGGAAAAACAGATCCCTGCAACCGCCAGCCCGACCGCCAGCACCGGCACAAGAGGGTCAAGCGGTGTATCCGCAGCCGGTTTATCTGAGGGAAGGAATTCGATCTCCGTTGTTGCGTACTCTGCCCGGACAAAACGCAGCCGGTCTACCGGGGTATCCAGGACATACACGGTATAATTGCCGGGCTGCAGGGTGCCGAGGATGACCGACGTATCCCAAGAATACGTCCAGCTGCCGTCAGACAGGTGGACCGGGGCTGTCGTGAACAAGCCGTGGCCGGTCGGGATGTTGAGGTTCTCGAGCGTTACCCCCCGGGGATCCAGTCCCGGCCCGGTTACGAAAAGGTACACGGCGATCGTTGATGAACCATTCACGGTCCCGTTGATGGTGACGATGTCCCCGATGTGGGCCTGGGGTGGTGAGGCATTGAGCGTGAGCGAGACCCCTGCCGCTGCCGGCGCAGCGATGACCAGGAGAGATACGATAACAAGGAAAACAAATGCCCATCGTTTATGAGAACGTTCTGCTTTTGGCACGAAAACCCCTGTCATATCCCACCAGTCCCCTCAGAACCTGACTACCATCACCGATTCTTCTTCCTTCCTGAGTTCGCCTTTGAGATGTTCCGAATCAAAATCATACACATCCTGGGGCTGGTAGTCTTCGTAGAGTTCACATTTGTCAAGAATATCGACGAACTCTTTCAAAAATATCCGGGGAATGACATCCACCCTTCCGCCAAACCTGGTGGTGATCTTTTTGATCATTGCGCGGATGAACCGGTGCGAGATCCGTTCCCGGTCCGGCTCGGTATAAGCCTGTGCATAGACATCGACCACCCTGAGGGCTACCTGTTCGAGTTTTGCCGTGTCGAACTTCGCGAGGACAATCTGCGGCTGACGGGGATTTTTGAACTCGTCGCTCATGACTACATTGATCCTGTCGAAGAGCGGAGGGACAGAACGGATCCCCCGTGAGCCATCAAAGAGGGCCGGTGTCCCGGTAAAGAGGAAGAAGCATCGCGGCATATCCCCACGGTCGAGTGCATCGATGATCTGGACAAGCGTCTGGTATCCCTTCTCGCGCTGGCTCCGCTGGAGGCCCTGCATAGTCTCCAGCTCGTCAACCGCGATCGCGAGGCCGCTGTACCCCGCACCATGGATCACGGAGACGAGGCCCCGGAGGAAGAGCAGCGCGACGGTGTCATCGATGTCTCCCCGGATTCCTGCCTTCTGTTTAAAATCCCGGCCTATGTTCGGCTCTGCCGCGATCCACCCGAGGGCAGACTGGGCGAGCGGGAAGTCCCCCGCATTATTCGCCCGGTAGTATGTCCGCAGTGCCGCCGCAAGGGCAGAGTTCAGCGCGGAGATGCCGGAGAGGGCAGTCTCGATCTCCCGCTCGGTTGCCGGTTCAAGGGCCGCGTCATCCATGCCGGTTCCACCAACGGAGAGCAGCCGCTCTTCGATAGCAAAGAGCCAGGTGTCCACCACGGCCTTGAGGGCGTGCTCCTCCTCGTTTGTCCTGAGGCCCGCACAGATCTGCTGGTAAACGCCCCGGAGTTTGTGGATCGGTGTTGCGGACGAGATCACTACGTGGGAGGTGACAAAACCCTTAGTCCTTGCGATCTCGAGCGATCGGGCTACCAGGAATGTCTTGCCGCTCCCGTAGTCCCCGCGGATAAACTTGGTATCCCCGCCACCCTGGGCCACGTAGTCGAGCTGCTTTGCGATCACCCCCTCTTCCACATCGAGCCCCACGGCAATCCGTTCGAGGCCGCCTGCCGGTACGGTTCCCCGGCGGAGCGCATTGACGATATTGATGCTCTCGAGCCGCCCGCGGTCCATCCGGTCAGGTTCCGGTGTACTCATAGACCTCTCCATCCTCTCCAAAACCTTTCTTCTCCAGCACGGATAATCCCTGTGATGCTGCCTTCTGCACCAGCCTGTTGACGATCCCGGCCACCCTTCGTGTGCCAAGCAGTTTGCGCAGGTCAACCTCGCTTGCTCTCCTGTGCGAACGGAGAAATGCGAGGATCTTCTCTTCATCCTGCGTGAGCCCGAGCTGGTCGCTGATCGCTTTTCCTGTCGGGACAGGCGTCGGATGGGGGCGTACCGGCTGCTCCCGGATCACCGGCCGGTCAGCGATCGATCGCTCCTTGCAGTCACGGATGATCCGGAGGAAATCCTCGAGCTGGATCGCCCGGGACTGGGCCGGCATCACATCCATGCCGCAGAGAGCATAGTACTTGCATCCCGCATAATCCGCCTCTTCCAAGGCGTTTGCTGCTGCAAGGAAGTTCGCGATTGCCAGGTGTTCAAGACCGGCTGAACCCAGCGTGCCCCGGCGTTCGTCCAGCCGTTTTATCAGCTGGTCCAACAGGCGCCGGAGCTCGCGCATCCCTGCATTTTCATCCACGATGACCGATGCGATCCGAGTGAGATCCCCACTCTTCCGTGCATTGGACAGGACGTAGAGCATCACCTTCTCGCATTCCCGGTCCTCACCCTGCGAGGCGAGGAAGATCGCGTACTCGGGTCCCCCGTAAAGGAAGTCTGCCCGGTACGCCCGGTAATACCAGGCCCGGGCTTCCGCGGGGTTGCCAAGCGTGGCATACAGGCGGGCAGTCTCCAGCAGGCTCACCACGTTGACATCGTGAGAGACAACGTCAAGGAACCGTTTCAGTACCTCTCCTGCGGGAAGCGTGCCCGGCAGGAAGCGGCGGTACCTCCCGATCGCAAGGGCAAGGAAGTCCATATCGTTCTTGCTGCCAAGCTCGTCCCGGATCAGGTTCTCGTAGGCATCCCGGGCGTTCCCGACATCGCCCCCGGAAGCAAGCAGATCGCACTCCAGCAGGCGGTGCATGGGAGACGGGTCCCGGGAGACGAGCATGCCGGCAACCTCACGTGCCTGCCTGTTCTCCCCGTTTGCGCTCAGCAGCAGCGCATAATCGGAAAGGATCATGCTGTCAGGATCCTCGTGCAGCTGGGCATCATAGGCAGCAAGCGAGACGGGAAGATCATACCGGGAGAGGGCGTCAAGGTATTTCCTGAGCATGGCAGGATCCTTAGTCTCGCGCCAGATCCGGAGCGCAGCATCCGCTGCAGCCCGGTGGTTGCCGGTCCGGGCCAGGGCATCCACGTACTCCGGAGTCTTCCCCGTGTCGGCGCCGTGAAGGGCATGGGTGGCAACTGCCTCGTCTGCCCGGCCGGTCTCGATGAGTGCCCGCATCAGGTTCCGGATATCCCCGGGTTTTTTTGTGAGCCGGGCAAGGAGCCGTAAGACCGGCAGTGCGCTGCGGAAATCCTGGCGGGAGAGGAGATACCCGGCATAACTCCGGAGGGCGTCCTGGTTGGTCGGGTCCAGGTGGACGGCAGTTGCATATTCGGCGATCGCACCGTCATCTCCCCGGGCCTCCAGCACCTTTGCAAGGTAGCTGTGGACATAAGAAGAGCCGGGCATCCGAAGTGCCAGGTCCCGGAAAAAAACATCGGCGTCCTCCAGTTTACCGGTCGTGTAGAGGTTGGTTGCTGCAAGCACCTCGACCGCCGGGTCTTTCTCTTCCTCAAGCACGAGATTGCAGAGCCGGAGCGACTCCTGGTACTGCCCGTCCTCAAAAAGCCGGAACGCCTCCTTTTTCCGGTCTTCACGGGACTGGGGAGGCATTGTCACGGCCTGCCGAACCTGACTTTTAAAAGACCCGAGAGCATCCGGATCATATCCCGCTTCTCTACCCGGGAGTCGCCCTGGTTCTGCCATTCGATCGGGATCTCGATGACGCGATACCCGGCGCGGTTCAGTCGCCAGAGCAGCTCGACGTCGAACTCGAAACCACGGGATACCATTGCAGGCAGGACCGCATCGACCGCGGCTATTTTGAAGACTTTCGCACCGCATTGCGTGTCATTGTACGATAACCCGAACAGCACCCGGATCAGCAGGTTGAATCCCCGGCTCTCCAGCCTGCGCAGCAGGCTCTGCCGCACGGTAAGCTTCGAACCGTCCATCCAGCGCGAACCAATCGCCCCATCGGCAGCTGCCGATGCAGATAAGAGACGCTGTATCTCACCGATGCTGGTGGAACCGTCCGCATCAAAGAATCCTACGAGCGGGGCCTGTGCTGCACGCAGCCCGGCGATCACCCCGCCGCCTTTGCCGAGCCGGTGATCAAACCGGAGGCAGCGTATTACAAGATCCGGGCGTCCTGCGGCGATCCCCTCGACGACGTCAGCTGTCCTGTCGGTACCGTCGCAGACAACGATCAGTTCCCCTCCGAACCCGGTGATCGTGTCGAACAGGTGGACGATCCGGTGCTCTTCGTTATATGCGGGGATGACGAGACTGCAGGGTAACCCGGGTGCGCTGGTCATGGTGGGGGATTCCGCCCTCGTGCGCAGTACCTGCCCGCACGGATAGCCTGCCCGGGCCGGCGCGTGCATCCGGAATAAACCTCCGGTACACAGGCACATGCACAATGGTCATGATAATGTGGGGCGGAATCCCCCATAACGTTACTGGTGTTCGCCGAGGTGCCGGGCGAGCATGGTGCCGGGGCGGTATCTCTCCGCCATAGCAAGAGCAGTCTCGCGGAGGGCCTGGTGTTCTGCACGGCAGCTTGCCGGTGGCGGGGATTTCCGGAGTATCGCCGAGCTGTTCTCGGTGATCTGGATGAGTTCGGTCGCAATGACGGCATTGAGCCAGACGAGATCTGCGAGCATCTCCTTGGTTTCCTTGTCCTGCATACAGAGGATGTTGCAGGTCACGGATATTTAAGTACAGGACTCGATAGGTCAACGGTCCGTTTTCAGGAGTTCGTCATCGACACGTGGTTATCCCGGGGTTACATTTTTTCCCAACCCACGTTCCCGCTCCCGGAACGGGCAGCTTTAATCTTACCCGGGACCTACAACTCCTTTGAGAATATAATGAATTATCTGGACCGGATAAAAAAGGACGGCCGCTATGCCAATCCCTTCTTCTGCCAGATGGGGATTGAGATTATAGAGGCTGCTGATGGCAGGGGAGTGCTGAAGATGCCGGTGAGGCCCGACATGCACAACGGCGTGGGATGGCTGCAGGGTGGCCTTCTCGTGGCCCTTGCCGACGAAGCGATGGCGATGGCGGTATACTCGCAGCTTGCCGAAGGGGAAGGTATCGCGACGATCTCGGAGTCCACGAGTTTTATAAAAGGAACCCGGGACGGCATCATTTATGCAGAGGGACGCGTGATCCGGAAAGGACGACGGGTCGCGTTCTGCGAGAGCGAAGTCTGGACTGGTACCGGTGAACGGATCCTGCTCTCCCGGACATCAGCAGCCTTTGCCGTGATGACAAAATCCTGAAAAAATCCAAAATAATTGCTCTGTAGAAATCATTTTTTTTCAAAGAGACGCTGCCCCCCTCTTGCGTCACCAGTCCCCGCGGGGGACGGGGTGCAGTGCGATGACCCGGGTCAAATGGCAGGTAATACGTCGTCATCGCAACTTGGGGATACCGTAGCGGCGGGGGCAAAGCCCCAAAGAGCGTCAGCGAT
>NZ_JBAVIG010000073.1:0-18249 GCF_049686655.1 Methanoregula sp. | reverse complement strand
TTTGGTCGGACTTTGTATCGTCTGGTACCCGATCGGGCACCCGGAGGCCATTATGAACCAGAATCCGGATTGGGGTGGCAGGAAAATTTGGCGTTATTGATCCATTCTGAAATTAGTGAAGTACTGGGGTCTAACTTCATTTCTTCAACGCTTTTATCAATAGCTATTTTCAATGCATTCAACCAATCCTTGAGGTAACTTCCTTCACGACCAAACCACAACATCGAAGCTTCAAAATCTTGTTTTTCCTGAAGATAATGATCATACTTAACAGTAAAAAACGCGATGAAAAAGCTAAAAACTATCGTAAGGAGGGTTAGGATGTTGCCTAACCAATTACATGAATCTGAAATTTGACAGGTAACATTTTCTAGTATACGGAATTGATCTATTGATTAAACGATATTTAATGTAATAAAAATTAGTGATGATTCTAACACAGGAGCAGTTTGTAAAATTAGTGATACGATTTTTTACGCTTTCTGACGTTGACACAAAAAAATTAAGATCAACAATATTTACTTGGACGCAATTTTAAAAAACAAAAATGAGTTATCGATCCGCCGCGGGGGCGCCCCGTCGGGGGCGTCGTCGTCTCTCTCTATCTGTAAGAGCGGCCTGAAGGGAATTCCGGATTGAGAGCACGACTCATTAACTTCACCCTTCGATCATCTTCGCAATCGTCTCTTTGAACTTCTCGAAGTCCAGCTCCTCGAGCTGCTCCGGAAGGAGGGCGCCTGTGGAAGCTTGGCGGTAGATCCAGTAGATGATCTTGTCCACCACCCGGATCACTTCCTCCTCAGTCTTGACCGTGATCAGGTGCCTGCCGATCACCGGGTGCCGGCCCCGGTGGCCGCCAACGGTAATCCGGTACTCCGGCGGGGCACCGCTGATGAGATGGAACGGGCAGGGCATGATGCAGAACCCGCACTCCATGCACTTGGTATGGTGGAGGAGAACAACCCCGTCCTCGACCTCGATCGCCTTCTCACGGCAGTAATGGACACAGGTACCGCAGCCGGTACAGAGGCCGGGATCCCGTATCGGCTTCTGGATACCGGTGATCCCGATCTCGTTGAGCCGCTCGCTCTCGCAGCCGTTCGGGCAGGCGGAGATTGCGATCCGTACCTTTACGGGAAGTTCCTTGCCGAAGAACTTCTTATCGATCTCGGCTGCAAGACCCACACTGTCGATGATCCCGAACTTGCAGTTGCGGGTGCCGAGGCATGCGGTGATGTTCACCACTTCCTCCCGTTCAGCGCCAAGCGGCGTGCCGTTTGCCGCAAGGTCATCGAGAAGCGGCTCGAGCTTCGTGGGATCCACGTGCGTCAGTTCCATGGTCTGGCGGGTGGTGAGATGGATATGGTCGATCCCGTGCCGGGCGGCAATATCTCCGACTCCCTTGATCTGTGCAGGTGTGATCATGCCGGCCGGCAGGCGGAGGCGGACTATGCAGAAATCGGGATCACGTTCGGTGATGATCCCTCCCTTGGTGAAAAGATCCTGATCGATCGATTGCTTTCGACGAACCATATAAGTGTCCTTATGTTGGTCTCCGTGGCTGATAGATATTATCACTGTACTAACGATTATAGGATACAATTACCCATTATTGTACATGACGAAGCAGTCCGAATACATGGAGGCTTTTTTCGGCGTGGAGCTCAACCAGAAATTCGAGGATATGATCAGTGAGCTCAAGGATGCGGAGGATGATCTCAAGGCGCTCTCCGCACAGATCGGGACCCTGAACCAGAACATCAGCCCCGAAGAGTTCAAGGAGGTTCTCAAGGAGGCACGGGCGATCGCCTACGAGAACGCCCAGCAGATCAAGGATGTCCGGACCTTCCTTGACTTCTACTTAAAATCAGACAAGACCTCCACCCACATCATCCTCGAGCGGGACTGCTACATGAAGATCTACCAGATCTTCAAGTGGGACGGATCTGACGTCCGGGACCTGAAACGCTGGATAAAAGAGTTAAAGGAGATCTGCGAGAAGATCGGCCTGAACATGCGAGATCTGATCAATTTCAAGAAACTCACTGCCCAGCCGGTACCGGAAGAACTCGCAAAGTTCCCGGTCTATGCCCTCGACCGGCAGGGATGGTGTCTCACCGGGACGGCATACGATCAGGTCATGCATATCGATGAAGTCCGGGAAAAGATGGCCGAGAACAATTCGTCATAATACTTTTTGGGTAAAGTACCAATCCACCATTCTCAAAAACTCCATTCCCTTTAAAAACCCGTTGTGGAACACAACCAATAATAATCAGGTTCGTGTACCTTTAAGAAGAGAATCACGTCATGACGGTACATTTTTTCCTTCTCGGGGAGGCCATATCCCAGGAGCGGCTTGGATGGATCGAGGAGAGCCTGAAATTTTACTTCGTGAAGCTCCACCCCGAGAACCTCCTGCACCATTCCCGGCATGAGGAGGGGGTCTTTACGTTCCTGCTTACCGGGGACGCACTGTACAGCCTTATCGAACCCGAGACCATGCGGATCTGGGAGATCATCCTTTCGCTGCCATCGGTCCGGATCATCTGCGACAGACAGGAACTTTCCCTCCGCGGCATCTCTGTCGAAGGCCTGAAGATGAAACACCCCGACCAGGTGATCGATCACAACCGTCTCGGTGTCGGTGGCCAGCAGTCGTTCTGGAACGACGTGGCAAAGATCGCCCGGCAGCACGAGCAGCCGATCCCGAGCACTATAGGGTACCTCCAGATCGAATCCCCGTACATGTACCGGTCGTCGTTGTATGCACTCCGGTGCCTGACAGCATCAATCGATGTTCACGCTTCGGCAGAACTGTACACATATCTCGATGGCGTCCACCTCGGCCATACGGGCCAGCACCCGACCGAGAGCGAAAACATAGGAAAAGGGCTTGAGGAGATCGCCGAAAAGGCCGCAAAACGCGGACTGCAGTGCCAGATGACCGCCTGCGCCCGCTGTGCCACATCACGGGGCTACAGCACCTGGGATGATGGAAAAGGGCTGGTGGTTTCAGCCTGCACAATCCGGCCGTTCAGGATAAAAAATATGAGCGAGCTGGCTGACAGGTTCGAACACAACCATACCATTCTCGGTTACAATGTCGCATCGATAGAACTGAAAAAGGAGGGGCAGCCGGCATCATTCTCCCTTGAGGAGAGCGGACGTGCGCCCCCGCTGCTCATCCTCATCACCCGGACACCTTATGGGACAGAGAGGGCATTCGGGGCCATTTCCTTTGCCGTTGGTTGTGCGGCAAAGGGCATCCTGACGCGGGTGATCTTCATCGAGGATGGTGTATATGCCCTGACCGGCGTTCATACCCGGGAGAATGAGTCGGCATTTTTCAGCCTCCCGGAGATCATCGATGTCGTGGCCGGCAGCGACAATCTCCAGTTCTTTGCCTTCCAGCCATCGCTGCACAGGAGGGGGACCTCCAAGAACCCGAAGATGAATGCCGTGCTGGACATCGGCATGACGGAACTCGGCCAGCTCCTCTTCTATCCCCCGAAGGGCGAGCAGGCCGGCCACCAGCGGGTTATTTTCTTTTAAGATTTTGGACAGGGACCATGACCGCAGGATATGAGCGTGATCGGGATGGCCAGGACCTTTCCCGCACGCATCGTATAATCTGGATGACGATGCAGCTGAAAAACCTGTCCGGTCGGGATTCCCCATGAGTCACGGATCCCCCCGGTACACAGCGGGGATTGACCTCGGCTCGACAACTATCAAAGTCGTGATCTACGATGGATCCCGGTACGTCGCACACATGACATTCGCATCGTGGAACCCGGCAGGGACAGCCGCCAGCCTGATGGCAACTGCGGCCACTGAGTTCGGCCTTACAGACCCGCCTGAATTGGTCGCCACAACCGGGTATGGCCGGAGGACCGTAAAGAACGCGACTCTGACCCCGACCGAGATCACCTGCCACGCACGGGGGGCCTCGTACCTTGTCCCGGGCTGCAGGTTCGTGATCGATATCGGGGGCCAGGATGCGAAGGGAATCCGGCTCTCAGCGGATGGCCACATGGAGGACTTTGTCATGAACGACAAGTGTGCTGCCGGGACCGGGCGTTTCCTCTCCACGATGGGACAGGCCCTTGGGGTCCATGTCGACCATCTTGCAAAACATGCCGAAGGCCAGGAACCGCACCGGATCAATGCGATGTGCACGGTCTTTGCCGAGTCTGAGGTGATCAGCCTGATCAACCAGGGGGTTGAGCGGGGAGCGATCATCGCCGGCCTCCATGCGTCAATCGCCCGGAGGACGGCATCGATGGTCGCTTCCCTCCGGCCGGAACCCCCGATCGTCTTTACCGGGGGCGTATCTCAGAACGTGGATATTGTGCAGAGGCTCTCGGCGGAACTCGGGCATCCGGTTATCGTGCCGAAGGATGCCGTGTATGCAGGAGCGATCGGGGCTGCGCTCCTGGCATGGGAGCACCGGGAATAATGAGGGCCGGGAGGATAATTTGTTTACAGAACCTACCCTGTCACCGGCGATAGGATCCGGCTCACCGGTTCAGTTTCCCTGTCCGGTATTCCCCTCGACGCTGTTCCGGGAAATGCCGGTAACCGCCCCGATCAGAAGTTCCGATGATCTTAATAGCGTTTGGAAAGGAAAAAGAAGAGAAGTGAAGTGCAGGTCATTCCCATGAATCCCGGATCGCGGGAAACCCCTTCCCCGCTCATCTACCTCAATAATGCCGCGACTTCATGGCCAAAGCCGCCCGGAGTGCTTGAGGAAGTAGCCCGTTGCCTGCAGCTGCCGCTCTGCGAAACGGGGAGGACCACGGGAACCGGGTCAGTGGATTATCCTACTGCCGCACGCGAGGCGCTCGCGGCATTTTTCCATGCCGGGCCTCACCAAAACTTCATCTTTACGCAGAACGCCACCGACTCCCTCAACCTGCTGGTCCACGGGTTTGCAAAAAAGGCCGGTGCCCCCTTCCATACGATCACCACCGAACTAGAACACAACTCGGTGCTCCGCCCGCTCAGTGCACTGGAGCAGGATGGTGCGATCAGGCTCTCGGTTGTCCCGTTCCGGGATAACATGGTCGGCCTCGCGGAGATCAAACAGGCGATCTGTCCCGAGACCCGGCTCGTGGTTATGACCCACGGGAGCAACGTGCTCGGCTCCGTGCAGGACATCCGTCCCATTGCAGAATACCTCAAGGCAAACGACATCTTCCTCATTGTGGACGGGGCCCAGACCTCCGGGCATATCCCGGTCGACCTCTCGGATATCCCGGTTGGGGCGTTCGTATTCACCGGTCACAAGGCACTCTTCGGCATCCCCGGTACAGGCGGGTTCTTCATTCCCGACCCGGAGGCGATCGCGATCACCCGGCAGGGTGGCACGGGCACGGATTCGCGGACGCTCACCCACCCGTGCGGGATGCCGGAGCGGTTCGAGGCCGGGACACCGAACTACCCGGGCATCGCATCGCTCTGTGGCGGGATTGGGTTCATCGTATCGACCGGTCTGGATGAGTTAGAGAGGAAGAACCGGGATCTCACCCGCTTTTTTATCCGCGAGCTGAAGAACGTCCCGGGGGTGACCATCTATAACGAGAACCCCGGCCTCCCGGTCGTGTCATTCAACATCGCCGGCATCGACAATCAGGATGCGGGATTCATCCTCGCACGGGCCTACAACGTGATCACGAGGACCGGCCTCCACTGCGCCCCGCTCGTGCATGAACGCATCGACGGCGGGAAGGGCTGTATCCGTGCAAGTTTCTCGTATTTCACTACCCGCGATGAATGCCTGGTTGCAGCGGATGCGATACGGGAGGTGGCTGAGAGTGCGGATCCTCAGGTCCGTCCAGACTAAGGCCTGTGTCGACGGCTCGCTCATGAAAGAGTACGTACTTGACGAACCGCTGACCGAAGGCTTCCTGGAATTCCTCGCGAACTTCGGCACGGTCCGGTCTCTCGAGCAGCTCAAAAAACCCTACTTCTCGTTCGAGAAGGAGCGGTTCATCTCCATCAAAGGCTTTACCAGCGACAATACGGTAGAGGTGCGGTATAAAAAAGAGTTCCAGGATATCGTGGCAGACTACTTCCATCTCCTGCTCTTCTATTACCGGCAGGGCGAGCCCGGGATCGCACAGATGAAAGGAATTGAGGAATCCATGCATGAGAAGATGAACGTCCGGCTGGGGCTTTCGAAGGAGAAGTGTCTATGATACCCTCTTCCCGGAGGGGACGGGACGCATTGCGATTTTTTCAGTCAGGGTGCAGGTAATATGTCGTCATCGCAACGGGGGATGCCACAGCTGCGAGGGGTAGCCCCCGAGAGCGTTAAACGATTCTCATTGTTCTCTAAAAACGAAAAAAGTGTTAGTGTTTCTTTGCCATCTCGAGGAAGGCCTCGACACGGGTTTTGATCTGGCCGGCATCTCCCTGCGAGTAGTCGGTCTCGATCTGGAGGAGGGGTACGTTCCCGTGCTTGGCCAGGTAGTCCTTGAGCACGCGGGACTCGACATTGTAGGTGTGGCAGCCAACCCACGTGACATCGACGACACCGTCCGCATGGTACTCTTTTGCCAGCTTTGCCAGCAGTTCGAGCCTGCCGGTGTTCGGGCTCATGCAGGAGCAGGGCGTTTCGAGGTACTTGTCGGCGATCGCGTCGAGCGGTGAGCCGGTTGTGGCGACATCGTGGAGGTACTGCTTCATGCCGGAGCAGTTCTCGATGTAGACGATTGCGGCGCCGGACTCCTCGATGATCTTCAGGACCTTCTCTGCGCCGACCCCCGTGGGGACGCCGGTAACAATGATCCGCTTTGCCGTCTTCGGCATCGCGCCCTCGCCCTTTGCCTTCATCACCTTGAGTTCGGCGATCAGGTCCTTCAGCTGCTGGTTGAAGGCAGCCCGGTCGAACGTGAAGTTGCGGGCCCACATCACCTTGAGCATGTCAAGGCCGGAGAGGGGGGCGGGGATCGCTGTGTTCTGGTGCGCGAGCTCCCTCATGAGTGCCCGCTGCTCGTTCAGCTCCTTGATCGCGGCCTTCATCTTCTCGTCGGTGATCGTGACACCGAGGCGCTTCTCGATCTCCGTCTTGCACCGGGCCACTTCCGAGCGCCAGTACTGTTTCTGGGTCTCTCCCTTTGCACTCTGCGGTACTTCGAGGACTACGGTCGGCTTGAACGTCTCCATCAGCTCGAACATCTTCTTCTTGCCGTCGCAGGTGGTCTCACCGATGATGAACTCGGAGTTGTTGAAGAATGCACACTTCTCGGTGATCGCAAACCCGTAGGAAGACTTGATCAGCGGGCAGAAGTTCCGGGGCAGGTACTTCTCCCCGTCTGCGATAGGTTCTTCTTTCGTTGCACAGAGGGTCACCGGTACCGCATCGGCGGCCACGACGAGTTCCTGTGGTGCAAACACGCAATAGAACCCTACGAATTTTTTCCCCTGTTCCCGTACGCTCTTGATCGCTGCCGATGCATTCGGTATAACCGAATCGAAATAGGTCATCTTTTCTGCTCTCATGATTTTTTACACCCTTGTTTTTTTGTCTGGACCTGCGGGAGTGTCCAGTTCCCGCAGGATGATCTTTGCTGTCTCTTCTGCAACTTCACCGGTGAAGGCAATGCACTGCTGCATGTGCACCGGTGAGCCAAGCACCGTATCCTTTGTCAGGATCCGGCAACAGAGGCACCCGTGTGTTTCCCTGAACCTGTCGTGCAGTTCTCGGGACAATGCCATGCACTGCCTCACCTGCTCGTCTTTTGCCCGGGTCCGCCCGAAGACCATGCCAAGCGCCATGATGCCACCGGCAACTGCACCGCAGGTACAGCCCGAACCGCCCATGCCGATCGGGAACCCGGAGGCCATTTTGATCACTGAGTCCGGGTAACCAAGACCGAATTCATCGTTGATCACCTTGACAATTGCTTCCGAGCAGTAATAGTCCATGTCCCGGTAATAGGCCTCTGCCTGTGTTCTGATTTTTACCGGGTCTGGTTTTTTCTGCATGGGATACACCATAATCGGAATCGAATTACAGGTTCACGGAATTGATCACGTGACTATCTTCAGTTCAGGCTTGAGTTTGATCGCATGGGTGATCGTGAACATACCCATGCAGCGTTTCAGCGCATACTCCTTGAGGTCATTGAGCTGGGCATCGGTCGCATCGCCGGATACTTCCATGATGATCCGGTACTCGTTCACAAGCGGGCTGTCCCCGAGATCGAACTGCGTGGTGTAGTCAAGGTCAGCCTCGACCTTGGTATTCACCGACTTCAGCCGGATGTTCCTCATGGCAGCTTCGGTCACGTACGTGCTCGAATAACATGCTGCAAACCAGAAAAGACCAAATGCCATCGGGCCCGGGCGGATGCCGGGACCGGCGAAGTTCGGGTGGCTCGACTCCATGGTGTAGGTTCCGTCCTTCACCTTGACCGTGGACCGGAACTGCGGGCCGCCCTCTTCAAAGAGCCAGTCGCCCTCGATCCGTGCGGTGAATTTCGCCTGTTTGGGATCCGCCTGGATCTCCTTCCTGTACTCCTTCACCTGCTTGGTGTCGATGTTGTTAAGACTCATGAGTTAACACCATCTTAATATTTGTCAGAGGAGTAAAAATAATTTGGTAAATACTCCCGTTTTCTTATTGGAGAAACTTTTACAAGCCTCCGGAACCGGATAGATTTCCGGAGAATCCCGATAATCTTGTCCCTTGATATTTCCCTACGGGATTATCGTTTCAGGAATTTGGGGCAGGCAGATTTCAGATGACATCGTTGCCCGGATTTCAGTTTATTTTCCCTGAACTTTCTTGCAATATTCAACACACATGAATGCAGTTTTCAAAACGTTTATTAATTTTAATGAACCAATGATCTATCTGTATAAAACATATTAACTTTTGATTTGGTGTGATGTGCATGGCGTTTTCAGTACATGTAAACCTAAACCGCTGCACCGGTTGCGGCAACTGCGTGGTTGCCTGCCCGGTCAATGCCCTCGAGCTCTACACGCTCGACCCGGTGACAAAAGATAAGATCTACCATGTCAAGGATGGGAAATCCCTCAGCCTCGACGTGAAGGATGAACTCTGCGCCGGGTGCGGCGTCTGCGTCGGGGCCTGCCCGTACAAGGTGATCACCCTTTCCGGAAGGGGAGAGACCGGATCGCTTGGCCTGTCGTAAGGATAGGAGGACCCACCATGACAAAAGTAATCATGAACATGATCACCCAGCGTTCGATCGAGGAAGGCGCTGCAATGGAGCAGGGAAAGACCAACCCCAACTACTTCGACGCCTGTTCGATCTGTGAGATAAACCCGGAAGACATGAAGAAACTCGGCATCTGGAAGAACACCAATGTCCGGGTCACCAGCGAATGCGGCAGCGTCATCGTGAAGGCAATCGAGCCTACCCAGTACTGCCCGCCCGGCCTTGCCCACATCCGGCAGGGTGTCTGGGCCAACCAGGTAGTCCCGCCCCGGACCCAGTCCACCGGCACGCCCCAGTACAGCGGCTTTCCGGTCACCATCGAACCCGCACCCCAGGAAAAACTGAAAACTGCCCTCGAGCTCGTGCAGGGTGCAGTCGGACTCTGGAAAGGAGGCCAGTAACATGCCAAAACTTATCACCGGTGTAGGATGCCCGTACTGCGGTTCATCCTGCGACGATCTCGAAGTCCTCGTCTCTGACGACGAAACAAAAGTGCTGGAAGTGCACAACTCCTGCATCATCGGAAGCAACCTCTTCCACCACGCAAACGACCCCACCCGCCCGAGGCTCCCACGCCAGCGCCAGCCCGACGGCTCTATAAAGGAGATCCCGTACGAGGAGGCCATCGATTACTTTGCAAAGACCCTGCTCGCGGCAAAGAAGCCCCTCATCTACGGCTTTGGATCCACCAACTGCGAAGGCATGAGTGCAGTCGGCCGTATTGCAGAGAAGGCAGGCGCCGTGCTCGACAACTGTGCGACCATCTGCCACGGCCCCTCGTTCCTTGCGATGTTCGACAATGGCTACCCGAGCTGCACCCTTGGCGAGGCGAAGAACCGTGCCGATGTCGTGGTCTTCTGGGGCTGCAACCCTATGCACGCCCACCCCCGCCACACCTCCCGGTACTCGATCTTCCCCCGCGGGTACTTCACCCAGAAGGGCCAGATGCAGCGGACGGTAATTTCTGTTGATCCACGTGAGACCGATACCGCGAAACTCGCCGATGTCCACCTGATGCTCGACCAGGGGCACGATTACGAGCTCTTCGATGCATTACGGACCGTGCTCAAAGGCTTTGATATCCCCGAGACCGTTGCCGGTATCGACCGGGAAACGATCAAAAAATCGGTCGATATCATGAAGAAAGCAAAGTTCTGCATGATCTTCTTCGGCATGGGCTGCACACACTCTGACGGCCGCAACCACAACGTCGATGCCGCCATCAGCATGACCCGGGACCTCAACGAACACACCAAGTGCTCGATCATGGCCATGCGGGGCCACTATAATATTGCCGGCCCCGGCCAGGTCTGGTCCTGGCAGTTCGGGTTCCCGTACTGTATCGACCTCTCGAAAGGCACTCACGCTCACATGAACCCGGGTGAGACCAGCTCGATCGACCTCGCGATGCGGGACGAAGTGGACTGCTTCGTCAATGTCGGTGCCGATGCCGGTGCCCACTTCCCCATCCAGGCGGTCCAGCACCTCAAGAAGCACCCGTTCATTGCCGTGGACCCGAACTTCTGCATGGCGAGCGAGATCGCCGACCTCCACATTCCGGTCAGGATCGCAGGAGTGGACGAGCCGGGCGTTGTGTATCGTATGGACAACGTCCCGATCCAGTTCAAGGCAGTGCTCAAGGGCCTGCCCGGAGTACCGAGCGACGAAGAGCTCTTTGACAAAGTCTACGAGCGCATGTGCGAGCTGACCAGGACCGAGCCGATCTGGCTTGCGGCAAAAGAACACCGGAAATATCCGCACAACACAAACCCGGTGGTGAGCTGAGATGGCATCAGGAGAACTTATTGTCAAGGGCGGATTTGTCATCGACCCGACCCGGAAGATCGACGGCGATGTAGGCGATGTTGCCATCAGGGATGGCAAGATTGTTGACAAAGTCAGCTCATCTGCAAAGGTGATCGATGCAAAGGGCAAGGTCGTCATGGCCGGCGGAGTGGACGTCCACTCCCACGTGGCAGGCCCCAAGGTAAATGTCGGGCGGTTGTTCAGGCCAGAGGACAAGCTCCTGTCAGGAGTCTGCAGGAGCGGGATGGCACAGAAGAACGGCTACCGTATGGAGTCCGGCTTCTCGATCCCGAGCACCTTCAAGACCGGCTACGACTATGCCCGGATGGGCTACGGATTCGTCATGGAAGCCGCGATGCCCCCGATCCACTCCCCCCACGTACACGAGGAGATCCACGACACCCCGATCATCGACGAGGCAGCGCTTCCCGTCTTCGGAAACAACTGGTTCGTCATGGACTATCTCAGAAAGGGCGAAATCGAGAACACCGCAGCCTACATCGCCTGGCTCCTCAAGGCCACGAAAGGCTATGGTGTCAAGGTCGTCAACCCCGGCGGAACTGCCGCCTGGGGCTGGGGCCTCAACTGCTTAAACCTCGATGATCATGTCCCGTACTTCGAGCTCACCCCCCGTGAGATCATCAGGGGCCTCCTCGAAGCAAACGAGTACCTCGGCCTCCCGCACTCGATGCACGTGCACCAGAACGATCTCGGCAACCCCGGCAACTACACGGGTACCATCGAGTCACTGAAGATTGCCGAAGGCATCAAGACGAAGAACAAGTTCGGCCGCGAGCAGGTCATGCACTCCACCCACCTCCAGTTCCACTCGTACGGCGGGGACGGATGGGGAACCTTCTGCTCGAAGGCAAAAGAGGTCATGGACTATGTCAACAAGGCCAAAGGCCTCACGATCGACCTCGGTTGTGTAACCCTTGACGAGACCACGACCATGACCGCAGATGGTCCCTTCGAACACCACCTTCACGGCCTCAACCACCTCAAATGGTGCAACGTGGATGTCGAGATGGAGACCGCTGCAGGAGTCGTCCCGTACATCTACAGCAAGGATGTGCTCCCGAACGCGATCCAGTGGGCAACCGGTCTTGAACTCGCACTCTATGCAAAGGACATGAACCGGACCTTCCTCACCACCGACCACCCGAACGCAGGGCCGTTCACCCGGTATCCCCGCGTCATCAAGTGGCTCATGAGCAAGAAGGCCCGTGAAGCCGTGCTTGCCACCATGAAGAACACCGACAAGGTGATCAATGCAACGACCATCCACGATATCGACCGCGAACTCACCCTCTTCGAGATCGCCCAGATGACCCGGTCCGGCCCGGCCAAGTGCCTCGGCCTCAACAACCTCTACGGCGGCCTTGCACCCGGCATGATTGCCGATGTTGCGGTCTTCGATCTCAACTACAAGAACCTGCCTGGCGACGCCGAGAAGATCGAGTCCGCATTCCAGCGGGCTGCCTGCTTCATCAAGTCCGGCGAGGTTGTCGTCAGGGACGGCGAAGTCGTTTCCAATGGCCACAAGAAGACTGTCTGGGTCAATGTCAACATGCCCGAGAATCTGCAGGTGAAACGCGACATCACCCAGTCATTCACCAAGGACTACACGGTCCAGCTCGAGAACTACTCGGTGAAGGACTACCTTGCTCCCCACCCGTTCGTCATCAACGTCGATGTGGAGGCCTGAGGTCGATTATGGCAACAGTAACGCTGAAACCCACAAAAGTCCCCGAACTGATGTTCGAGGGATATAGTATCACTCCTGACGCATTTGCAGGAAAAACCGCCGCACAGATCGCAGCACTCCCCGGACACGAAGGTAAGATCCACGTTACCATCGGGGACTTCTTTACCGTCAGCGGTGAGGCAGGCGCAACCGCAGCAGACACCGATATCGTAATTGCCGGTGACTGCACCCGGGTGAAATACATTGGCTCCAAGATGACCGCCGGAACGGTCACTGTCAACGGCAATGCAGACATGTATGTCGGCGGCTGGATGAAGGGCGGTAAGATCCACGTCACGGGGAACGTGGACTCGTTCTGCGGGATCCAGATGGAAGGCGGCGAGCTCCTCGTTGACGGCGATGCCAAGAACCATGTCGGCTGCGCCTACCGCGGCGACTGGAGAGGCATGAAGGGTGGCACCATCCGGATCAGGGGCAGTGCCGGCAACGATATCGGTACCTTCATGCTCGGTGGTACCATCATCATCGAGAAGAACGCCTTCATCCACGTCTCCACCCATGCAGAGGGAGGCACCGTTGTCATTAAGGGCGATGTCGAGGGACGCGTCGGGGGCCAGATGGTCAAGGGCGAGATGTATGTCCTCGGCACCATCAAATTCATGATGCCAGGATACAAGAAAGTCGACCGGGTCGAGAAGGAGATCGATGGCGTCAAGGCGACCTTCGACCACTACATCGGCGACCTTGGGGAGCGCCATGGGAAGAGTAAGGGGCAGGTCGTGTATGCGAACCTGTACCTGAAGGCGGCATGATCATACCCGTCAAATCACAAGCAGCATCACACACCTCCGGCCAGACCGGCCGGCAATCTGTTTTTAATCATTATCAGGGACAAAAGAATGTCCCGGGGATCTTATGAACGATATCGGCAATGCATTCATCAAGGGGACACGATACCCGGATTACTCCACAGTGGACCTTGTCCTGCGTGTCCCGGAACCGCCCCATGAACTCCCGGTCCGGGAAGGACAGAAGGTCATAAAGCTCCCAAACCCGAAGAAGTTCAAGGTACCGGACGTCTCAGTCCGGACCGCTATTGAGAACTGGGAGCCGGTCGGGTTCTTCGCCCGTTCGTCCATCACCATGAAGGAACTCTCGTATATGCTCTGGTGCACGCAGGGGTTCAAGCGGACGGTGGCGGAGACAATCCAGCTCCGGAATATCCCTTCGACCGGTTCACGCTACCCGCTGGAGACATACTTTGTTGCTGGCGAAGTGGACGGGCTCGAGACCGGTCTCTACCGCTACCTCCCAAAGTCCAACAGTATCGTGGCCGAAAGGATCGATTCCGGTCTCCCGCTCGAGATGAGCACCGCGAGCATGAACTTCAAGATCGTCACCCGGGCAGCAGTCACCTTCCTCTGGGTTGCTATCCCGTACCGTTCCACCTGGGCGCTCGGCAACCGGGGATACCGCAGCATCCTCATCGAGGCGGGGCATACCTGCCAGAATCTGATCATGGCGGCAGCCTGTTTTGGCCGCGAGGTCTATCCCATCGACATGTTCCACGATGAGCTGATCGCAAAGATCGCGAACCTCGATACGGAGACCCAGTGGCCGGTTTATCTCGCGGCAGTAGGGAACAGCGGGAAGAATGTCACGATAGGATAACTACCCGTTCCAAAAAAGAATGCCGCGGGATCAAACCGCTTCACGGCACCCCGATCGATGCCTATATCCAAGATAATCAAGAAATACTCTTTTACATCGGGAGAAGGTTAAGCAGGACCGGTGTATGGGAGTACAGAGACTCCGTTCACGCTCCGGCCATTCTTCTTCCGTACGGAATACGATCATGGTAAAACGGTATCTTTCGCTCTGTTCCCTTGACCATGCGCTCAGCGTGATGAAATCCTCATTTTCAGCACCGCAGCGTACGGAACAGGTGCCGATCATGGAATCGGTAGGCCGGGTAGTGGCAACCCCGGTGTATGCGGGTTATTCCGTTCCCGAAGTGCCCCTGTCAGCCATGGACGGGATTGCAGTCCGCAGCCGGGATACGGTTGGGGCATCCGAGACTGCCCCGGTCACCCCCGGATCCTTTGCCCGGGTCAATACCGGAAATATTGTACCTCCGGAATTCGATGCGGTCATCATGATCGAGGATACCTGGGAGGCCGGCGACCGGTTCCAGATCCGGAAGGCTGCAGCCCCCGGGCAGCACGTCCGGCCTGCCGGCGAGGATATCCGCGAGGGCCGGCTGGTCCTCCCGAGGGGCCACCTGGTCCGGGCCTTTGATATAGGGGCGATGGCAACCTACGGCATTACCCGCATCGAGGCCCGGGCGGTCCGCATCGGGATCATACCCACGGGCAGCGAGCTCGTAGCGCTGGGCATCCGGCCCGGCCCGGGGCAGGTGGTCGAGAGCAACACGATCATGGCCCAGGTATTTCTCGGAGCAACCGGCGCGAAGTGCACGAGGTTCCCGATCGTCTGCGATGACCCCGGGCTGATCGCTGAGGCACTCCGTGCGGCGGTGAAGGAAAACGACTTCGTGATCATCTCGGCCGGTTCATCGGCCGGTACCCGTGACTTTACGGCCGGCGTCATCAGTTCCCTTGGCGAGCTCCTCTTCCACGGGGTCGCGGTCAAGCCCGGCAAGCCGGTGATGCTCGGGAAGATCCAGGGGAAACCGGTGCTCGGCCTGCCGGGCTATCCCCTTGCTGCACAGACCGCCCTCCGTGAATTTGCCGCCCCGCTCCTGGAATCATGGGGGTTTGCACCGGCCCCGAAATACCCGGTCCGGGTCAGGCTTGCACAAGCTGTCACGTCAGATCTCGGGTTCGATGAGTTCGTCCCCGTCTTCGTGGGGCGGATCGGCACCAGCCTCTGGGGCACGCCCTTTGTCCGGGGGCCTGTGGTCCAGACCGCGACCGTCAAGGCAAACGGGTATACCCACATCCCGGCAGCGGTAGAGGGATATGAGGCCGGCACCGAACTCGAGGTCCTGCTGACTACCGACCCGGGCAGCATCGAGCGAACCCTGATACTGACCGGAACCCTTGATCCTGCCCTGGAAGATCTGGCAAACCTGGTCCATGACAAAGGGCTCTTCATCCATGCAAGCAGTATGGGAAACCTTGCCGGGCTGCTCGCGCTCTCCCGGCATACCTGCCATGCTGCGGCGCTCAGCCTGCCCGCCGGGCCCCTTCTCCGGGAATACACTCCCCTTGCCCGCCACATCTCTGTGGACGATACAATCTTCGTTCATATCGCCACGATCGGGCATGGCATCGTTTCCCGGGACGGTCTTCTGCCGGAGGACCTGACGAAGGTCAGGTTCATCAACACAAAATCCGAGTCTCCGTCACGTATAGTCCTTGATGCCCTGCTCAATGCCCGGGGTATCGACGCCACTCAAGTGAACGGGTACAGCACCGAAGTCAGCGGGCCGGGTGCAGTTGCCGGTGCGATCCGGAACGGGTCTGCAGATGCCGGCATCTGCACGGCCGGTATAGCGGGATCATATGGCCTGCAGTTTGTGCCGTTCGCATCGGAAGATTACGAGCTCGCCATCCGGCGGGAGATGCTTGCCGATCCCCGGATCATGTCGTTGATCGCCCTGATACGGACTCCGGATTACAGGGCCATTCTGGAAACGTCAGGTGGGTATATATCAGACACGACCGGCATGGCACGTTACCTGTCGAAAGACACGGTCCTGACAGAATGCCCGGCCGGGACCATGCAGTTCTGATCCACCTGCTGGTTACTTATGGGACGTTTCAGTCCGGACCCGGCACGTTTCTCTCTTTAATCCATCCGTAACTATACGCCGCAACCATCCCGACGATAAATGCAAGGGTGATGGAACTGACCAGTGCCAGTATGCCGATGATACAGGTAATTACAAGTGAATCGGTCTTCAGGCTGTGCCTGCCCATCTCGATCCCGACAAAGACCAGCAGGGCCCCGAGCACACCGACTGCAATGATGGAGAGAACCTGTGGGGAGGTAAAGAACAGGGCGAGGATCAGGAAGATCAGTCCTGCGTATACATTCGCTCCCCCGGTCCGTGCGCCGTACCGGTACTGGCCGGCAAGGCCGCCTGCACCGTGGCACATCGGGAAACCACCGAACGGGACCGAGGTGATGTTCATCAGGCCAATTGTTGTTGAGAATTCCTTCGGGGGGACATCCTTCCCGAAGAGATCTTTTGTCAGCAGCGAGATCGCGAGGATCGCATTCGCAATCGTGAGGACGAGCTGGGGGAGAACGAGGGTGGCAAGTGCCGAGGGAAAATCTGATGGAACGGGAATGACGAGCCGGGGTGCCGGGATCAGGCTGATCGGGGGGATACCATACAGGAAGAGCCCCCCGATAAAACCTGCGGCAATCACGCATATCGAAGAGAGGTCCGGAAACGAGCGGTAGCGGACAAGGATAAGAAAGCCAACGATGATCGCAATCCCGATCACAAAGAAGACGGGGTCCTGGATCACGAACCCTGCCGATGCCCTGAACAGGAGCAGGGCGAGCCCCAGCTGGACGCCCCGCACGACACTCTCCGGTACCCACCGCTCGATGAACTCAAAAAACCGGCCATAGCCAAGCACCAGGAAGATGATTCCGAGTACCATCCCCGCTGCAGCAATTTCACCGCTGGAAATTCCACCGGTGGCACCGGCGGCGATTACGGTAACGGCAACAGCCTTCATTGGTTCGAGCGGGATGGGCAGCCGGTACCAGAGGCCGGTGAGAATGAACCAGATCCCAAAGAAGAGGAGGATGTAGCGGGGATTGACATCAGAGACCAGCGCTACCGCAAGGATAAGCGGGATGATCGTACCAAAATCCCCGACCGATCCGGCAAGCTCCGAGAGCGAGAACGAGAGTGGGATCCGGGGTTCCGGGGACATGGGATTACGTACTCACTAGGAATGGGCATCCCGGCTGAAGACAGGCATCTGCGCAGGTATCGCGGGACCGCTCCGGAAAATTCCCCTCCTTACAGGAATTACTCAAAATACAGTACAGGCAATGTTAACAATTAACCTTTTTCAGAAGACTACTCGCTGCCGGACCTGCGGGAGACCGGATATCCCAGGGAAACTGCGGGTTTGTTACCGGAGCGGGAGCCGCCGCTGTCCACGTGCTGCCGGAAGAGCATGAAAACCCATTCAATAAATTTATCTGGTTGCCCGGTTAGAGTCATTGAGAGGCGCTATGTCGGATCTGCTTACTGATCTCCTGATTTACGCAGGTATCGGAATCATCACCTTTACCATAGGAATAATTCTCGGGTACCAGGTTTTGATTATGTACTATACCAAGCGGTTTATGGCACTTGCAAAAGAGTGTTCGGATGTCGATTCCGTGATTCCCATAGTGGACGAACTCACCCGGGAGTCCTGAACGGAGGCAGAAAATGGTAGACATTGTAAGTTATACCCTGATCAGTATCACCTGCTTCTGCTTCGGGCTCATCGTGAGCTTCCAGATAGCGCATATCCACTACTGCCGCAAGCTCACCACGCT
>NZ_JBAVIG010000072.1:0-6805 GCF_049686655.1 Methanoregula sp. | reverse complement strand
GGTCAGCAGGTTCTGAGAGCATGCAGCATGAAAAAACGGCCGGTCTTTCAGGTGTCATGAATTATATCAATGATTTAATAAAGAATGTCTCCAATCTTTAAACATGGATTACGGAGCTCTTATTGGTGAATCGATCGATTACAGCCGGGAGGCACTGACGGGAAGATGGACAACGTGGCTGGTCTTCATCATCTGCGGCATACCCATGGCCCTCATCCGGTTTTTATTCGATCCTACAAAAATCGTGGATAATGCATCAAAAACCATCCACTGGGAGCTCATCCCGTGGCCCCAGCTCATCGCACTCATTATCGCAGGATTCCTGCTCTCGTTCATTATCTCAGGATACTGTGTACGCGTGTATCGCGGGACCACCCCCCCTCCTGTTTTCGATAACTGGATCTCCCTGTACCTTGACGGGATCAAACTTGTCGTTGTTGACATCCTATGGGCCGTCCCGGCAATGCTTGTCTTAATCATTTCCTTTGCCATCCTCATCGTGGGCGCCGTAACCGTCAAAGGACCGATGCCCCTCATCCTCATCCCCGTCATCCTCCTCCTCCTCCTTGCCGCTGTCGTGCTCGCGGTCATCGCCATCCTCTACAGTATTCTCGGGAGCGTGCGCTTCTCCCGCACCGGCAGCATCAGGGAAGGGGTACGGTTCTCCGCAATTTCAGGTACGATTGAGAGGATCGGCTGGGGTACCTATATCATTGCCCTTGTTGTCCTGCTGATGACCTGGTTTATCTTCATCATCATCATCGGGATTCTCGCTCTCATCCCATTCGTTGGATGGGCGTTCAACCTGGCTATAACCCCTTTCTTCACAGTCTTCAACGCCCGATACATTTCCCGCGTCTACGATCACGACATTCCGCAGGCTCCGGCAACCGTTCCGGAAACTGCCCTGTAATTTTTCCGGATCGGAAGTGGCATGATACGGTACAGGACTGGTCGAATCCTTCAGCGGGCTCTGTTAACTTGTTATGGGATAATCAATTTTTCAACACCTGAAAAAAATTTCAATCCCTCACCAAGTTAACAGAACCCGGAAAATTTCATTGAATGGACCGGTTTGGAAAATCCCTCAGACAAATTCATCACAGTCGTGCCCCGCTCCCTTGCGAGGGAAGACAGCTGTTCCCAAAGGGAAGAGCAGACCCGGGATGAACTTCAGTCCCATGAGTGAAAAACGCGTCGTCAGACTCGTTTCACCAGCCGGTGCGTAATCGCTACCAGCGGGTGCCGGGCATAATCGAGGATCTGCACATCGTCGAGCGTCTTTAAGTTCATGGCATGGGCGGTCCGTTCCATGCCCAGCTCGATGTTCTCCTTGATCTCGATAATGTACGCGTCGAGCGCACTGATACCCAGCCGTTTTGCTGCAACGGCCCGGTGGTGCCCGTCAACGAGGATGATCTTCCCCGGCCGCCTCACGACAATGATCGGTTCAGCAAGTCCCTTCTTGATCTCGTAGATCCTTCCTTCCAGTTCATCCTCGTAGATCTTCGACTGTGTCGGGAGGAGGTCCTTGACCGGCACGGTGCCCCGGTCAAGCGTGGGATCCACATTGTAGAGTTTTTTGAGGGTGGTCATGAAATTGAAGACCTTCTCAGGCGAGACATGCTCGATCTGGGAACGGATGACATCCGAGTTGGAGATGATGCCCAGCAGCTGGTTCTTCTCGTCCACAACCGGCAGTTTCTGGATGCCGCTCCGGAAGATGACCCGTGCAGCATCATTGATGTCCATCTCCGGGTCAGCAACGATCAGGTTGTCGGACATCACCTTCTCGACAGGAGTTGACGGCTGCACAAAGAGGAGATCCCTCGCTGAGATGTAACCGATAACCGTAGTCCCGTCGACTACCGGGAAACCGTCGTGATGGGTCTTCTGGATCTTCTCGATGACGTCATGGACAGATCCCCGGAAGTCCACGCTCACGACATCGTAGGTCATGTAATCCTTGACCTTCTTTTTATCCATCAGTACAGCTTTACCGTCAGGCACTTTAAAGACATCGGTGAAAAAATAAAAAGAAAGGGGAGGATTTCGCATCCTGTTATTCTATCATAATATGGGATTTTTCACCGGCTTTGTCTTTTTTGGGGTTACTCAAGGCACACCGTTCCTGAAACCGGCTTTTGCGCGATCTTCCGTGACATCAGCCGGCAGGAGCCTGCCGTCGGCAGATGCCTGACGGAACACAGGGTCCGGTTCAGCCCGCATCTCGTCCATCTCATGCCGGATCGATTCGAAAGGATCTCTTCTCCATGCCATGATCAAATCTCCTTTTCCTGTGGAACCCATCTTTCGCACCAATGGGTTAACTCTGGGTTACTAATCATCTGGTATAACTATTTGCTCAATATCTCTTCCAATCGGAATAGTTTATGTCCGAGCGGTTACGATGTAATAAGGAGGCTCGTTAAGCATGAGCGAAAAGAAAAAGAAAGAAGAATCGAAAAAGAAGTGGACCAAGATCGGTCTGATCATTCTCGCGGTACTCTTTGTTGTCGTCATGGTCGTCTCTTCCATGGGATCAAACTGGATCACCGGTCTCGCACCGGTCCGGCCGGGTGACAGCGTGGTAATCGACTATACTATTTACGATGCTGCAGGAAATCCGCTCGTCACAACCAACCAGCAGGTCTACCAGCAGGCAGCACAGGCGGGTAATGGGATCATGTATGCCAAACAACTTACGCTGATTGCGAACCAGAGCCTGAACACGGGCGTTTACCCGGTGCCGGTTTATATCGGCAGTAATGGTGGCAGCTGGGACCAGTTCGCGCTCTTTTCCCCCGAGTACGATGCTATTACCCAGGGGCTTGTCGGCATGAGGGTCAACGATAAGAAAAATATTGCATTTACCGCCAATAATTCGATGGCCCAGCTCTGGTCTCCCGCCCAGCTCCAGCGGAATAATATCAACATGAGTGAAATCCAGGTCGGGAATACCCTTGCGATGGGAGTCTCTAACAATCCCAATGCAACTGCCGACAACTCGTCCGCAACAACCTATATCCGGGTTGGAGAAGTAACACGGATATCCCCGGCCGGGGTTGTCGTGGATTTCGGCTACCCGAATGCCGATGTCACGGTGTATTCGGTTACCAGGCAGTAACCCGGGCTCCTCCTCTTTTTTGGGATCTTCATCCCCTTTTTTATCCATACCCTTTTTTATTACTGCCTGCCATTCCTGTTCATGGCACTGCGTGTACTCTGCTTTTTCCAGCCGGGATGTATGGGCTGTATGGAACAGGCACCGATTAATGCGGAGGTAGGAAAGAAACTCAGGCTCGCGATCGAAGAGATCGATGCCACAAAAAATCCCGCATATATCGGGGAATACCAGTTGAAGGCAACACCCACGATCCTCGTCCTTGTAGACGGGGTGGTAAAAGAGCGCTTCGAAGGAGTGGTCCACCGGGAACAGCTTGAGGTGACCCTGAAAAAATATCTATGAGTACGTTACGTGCGGACCCCGTAGACGCGCTTGACCCGGTGGGCAACCGTCTTCCATCCCTCTTTCCTCATCAGCGGCCCGTCCCTGAGCTTGAGATGGGAGATCCGGAACCTTTTACCGGAGACCACGTACATGTCATTGACCACGAACGGCTGTTCCCCGTCGCATTCCATGTAAACCGGGATCGTCTTCCTGCCGTCGTGGATGGAGATCTTGACTACGACCTGTTCTATCCCCCGGGTCCAGAGCGTTGTGATATCCTTTGCTTTTGCCCGTTTCACCCGTTTGTCGCCGCATTCGATGGCGGTGACTTCGACACCGAAGACGTCATCCCCGCATTCGGCTACGAGATGATCGTCAACAGAGCATTCGTCCTCCCCGGCAAATTCGATCCCGCAGACCCTGGATGTGCCTTCCTTTGAAACGATCGCCTTGACGATCAGGGTCTCCGGCTCGCGTTCCTTTGGCAGGCGCTGGTGATGACCGCAGCTGGTGCACCGCACGAGCATGTCGCGGGATTCGGCCACGACCTCATGTTCGGTCTCATCCTTGCACACGGGGCAATGGGCGGTAATAAACATTGAATAGGAATGGCGCCCTCACATGATAAAGCATGGAGGCGCAGGAAACCGTGGTCTGCCGGGGGCATCCCTTCATCCTTGGCACCCACCCGACAACCTTTGAGGTGACCCGCGAGGAGCACCTGACCTCAAACGGCAACTGTATCATCGGAATCGCAGCTGACAAGGGATGCGCTGACCTGTCACCGGGATTCCGCGAACTGCTTGCCCATGACGATGCGGTCCTTACCACCCGTCTTGAATGCGGAGGTATTTCCGTGGAGATCCGGTCCCGGGGATCTGATCAGATGACCCTTGACCACCCGGCAGATATGGTCTGGCGCAGGAGCATGTTTGTCTGCGGCCGGACGATCGGGATCCTGTCGGACCAGGTGGCAGCCGGCCTGCCCCGTGAACTGGTAGAAAATCTCGTAACGGGAAAAGAGATGATCGTGGCCCTGGCCGTCACGCGTCCCGGCTGAGTGTGGTGATCTTTATTTCTGCTTCGGCAAGCAGGGTCTCGCACTGTTTTACAAGCGCTGCTCCCTGCTCATAGAGCTTTATGCTCTCGTCAAGGCTGGTGTTCCCGTCCTCGATCTTGTCTATGATCTTCCTCATCTGTTCGATCTTTGCTTCATACGTTTCCGTCAAGGTCCACACGCTCCACGATGACCCGGCTGCTGCCGTCATGCATTCGTAATTTCAACCGGTCCCCTTCTGCTACCATGCCCGTACCCCGGATGACAACGCCGTCCTTCTCTGCAACGCAGTAACCCCGGGCCAGGACTGCCAGGGGGCTCCGGCTCTCGAGGGCAGTCTTCAGTTCTTTAAGGATCAGCCGTTCCCGCCCGAGCCGCGACTGTAAGCCCCGGTCAAGCCTGTCGCCGAGATCGGCAGTTGCGGTCTTCCGCTCGTCCAGCTTCCGCAGGAACCGCTGGGGCCGCAACCGGTCCAGTAAGCCGGTCACTTCATCCCGGGCCCAGGCAACCCGGCCCAGCAATGAAGCGTTCATCTGGCGCTGCAGTTCCTGCAGCTGGAGGAGGAGCACGGCCCGGTCCGGGACCACCAGCTCGGCGGCAGCGGAGGGAGTCGGTGCCCGGAGATCGGCCGCAAGGTCGGCAAGGGTGATATCCACCTCGTGGCCGATCGCGCTGACGACCGGTACCGGGCTTTGCGTAATTGCCCTGACCACGTCCGGGTGGTTGAACGGGAAGAGGTCCTCGAAACTTCCGCCGCCCCGGGCCACAATGAGGACGTCCACACGACCGGCAAGGCGGCGGATCGCTGCTGCGATCTCCCGGTGCGCCTCTTCCCCCTGGACTGCCGTGGGCGAGATGATGATCTCAATCGGGTACCGCCGCCCGATCACGTTCCGGATATCGTGGATCACCGCGCCGGTCTCGGACGTCACGACCCCCACCCGTGCGGGAAAACACGGCAACAGGCGTTTCCTCTCCGCGGCAAAGAGACCCTCTGCGGCGAGCTCCTTCTTCCACTTTTCGACAAGGAGATACTTCTCGCCAAGGCCGGCCTTCTCCATCTTCTTTACCTGCAGCTGGTAGGCCCCGTGCGGTGCGTATACCGTGACTGATCCGGAGACCACCACTTCAATGCCTTCTGCGGGACTGAACGCGAGCCGGTCAGCATCGGACCGCCACATCACGCATTTTATGACCGCTGCCGTTGCCCCCCCGCCCTTCTCTGAGAGCGAGAAGTACCGGTGCCCCCGGCCGTGGTGCTTGTAATTGGTGACCTCCCCCTTCACCCGGATGTCCTGCACCCGGGGATCGTCGAGCAGCCCCCCGATAAGGGCCGAGAGCTCAGATACGCTCATGAGCACGGCCTTTCCTTCGGCAGGCTCGTCCGGGGTATTGAACCAGTCCATCAACAGTTATTAGGACAAAACCGCATATCAAATAGTACTACCATGGTGTCGTTTTCCGTCGCGAGCATGTTCTTCCATGAATACACCACTCCCGAGATCTTC
Organism: Methanoregula sp.; assembly: GCF_049686655.1. Classification (GTDB taxonomy): domain Archaea; phylum Halobacteriota; class Methanomicrobia; order Methanomicrobiales; family Methanospirillaceae; genus Methanoregula. Next base: position 789 of record NZ_JBAVIG010000072.1, on the reverse strand, counting down.
TCCTTTGTCTCAACGTCAGGTCTCGACGGGATCGAGTTCTGGCTGGAGACCCCACATTTCTGGCTCCGTGATCTCCCGGTGGATGAAGTGATTGCATGCCGTCGGGAACACCCGGAACTCGGGAACCTGACCGTCCACGCCCCGATCCTCGACCTGAATCCGTGTTCCATCAACCCGGAGGTTGCGGCGGTATCGGTGGAGTATGCCGTCCGCTCTCTCGGGATTGCCACCCGCATGGGAGCCGGTCTTGTCACGGTCCATCCCGGGCGGCGGACGGCAAAGCGCCCCCCGAGCGATGCCGACTTTGTACGGTTCGATCACTACATCGATGTACTCCGGGATGCAGCCCCGCATTACCCGGTCAAAATCTGCATGGAGAATATGGAACCGATCGTCAACTCGCTGCTCTGCACTCCCGAACGGATGCGCACGCTTCTCGATGAGGAACCATGGCTCTCGTGCACGCTCGATGTATCCCACGCCCTCGCGAAATCCCCGGATGAGCCGGTGCGATACATAGAACTCTGCCATGACCGGATGGCGAACGTCCATATCAGCCGGGCCGAGGGAAAGACCCTTCACCTGCCGCTTGCCCGGGATCCCTCTATGGCCGCGGTGATGCAGGCCCTCCGGGACCATGGCTTTTCCGGCAGCCTTACCCTCGAGATCGAGGACCTGAACTTCGGACGTACTTTCACCCCGGATGAGAAGATTGCCCTGCTTGCCGGGGACTGCGCCTTCATGCACGAGTGCTGGACTAAAGTAACAGTACCGGGCGCTGGTTTTATG
>NZ_JBAVIG010000071.1:0-28109 GCF_049686655.1 Methanoregula sp. | reverse complement strand
GCACTACGGACAGTTACGGTACCGGGGGCAATGAAACCTTCCTGGTACAACTCAATGCCCATGGCGATGAAGGGTGGTTCACCACGTTCGGGGGGGAGGGATATGACCGTGGCATCGGCCTTTCCAGGATGGCAGATGGTGGATTTACTGTAGCAACGCTCAGTTGCAACCCTTCGGACACAGCCACCAATTGCACTCTGGGGGTAATCCGTACTGATTCCCGCGGGAACGAACTGGGAAGGACAGTTATTCCGGTCCCCGGGGGGGCAGACGGTACGGCGTTCACAACATCGGCTGGCGGGTCCGGCGTGATTGCCTTTTCGACGGGAGGGGATGGGAACAACCAGACCGGAGGAGAAGTTCTCCTTACGGTACTTGACGATACCGGTGCCATACTATCCAGCAGAAGCTATCCTTCACCGGATGGCCTTGCGGTATCCGGGATCGCCGTGGCCGGGGACAACTATGCGATCACGGGTTCCGGTACTGGCGCACCTGCCGGACATGGGCCGGTAATTATGCTGATCGGGACCGGCCGGGAAACCCCGGGATTACTGGCACCCACGCAGACTGCCGAAACCGGGCCCGGTGACCTCAGGGTAACGGTCAGGGAGGCGGATACCGGGGAGATAGCCACGGATGCGCTGGTCTATCTTGATGGCAGTGCCGCGGGTCTGACATCCGAGAGCGAGGGAAATATTCTTCTTCAGCACGTCAGCGAAGGGGGACATTCGATCCGCGTGACCAGGGATGGATTTGCAGAGACAACGAAAACCGTGAATATCGAGGGGGACCAGAACCTCACGGTTTTCTTAAGCCCCTCAAAGGTCATCCCGGTTATCGTTAACGGACCTCCTGAGGGAAAGATCGATGTCGTCTTTGTAGCATCGAAAACGCAGTATGACTGCACGAACCAGGAAAAAGTAGCCACCGATACCTATACTGCAAACCGGACGTCATTCCAGCAGGATGTAAGCAACCTTATTTCTGACAATTACCTGAGCCTCGACCAGTATACTTCAGGACAGATCGGGCTCCCGTCAGATTACAAGGACCGGTTCAATTTCTATTACTACTGGGACAAGGACAACTTCGCCGATGCGTTTGACGGGTGTGCCGGAACGCTCCCGGATCATTTCTGGGAGAACGCCCCTTTTGCGGATGTTGTTATCATCGTATACCCGACGTACACCGGGCTGTATTCCGGGACGTGCCAGCCGGATGGTTGCGCGAGCGGGCTGGGGCTGGGGACACACTCGTGGGTCAAAGTCCCGGCGGACGGGGGCAAGCTCATCCTTCACGAGAGCGGCCACGCGATCTTCGGGCTCATCGATGCGTACTGCGGGGATACCTATTATACCGAGGATGACCCGTTTCCCAATGTCTGGAGCACCGGTGCTGCCTGCAGCAAGGCTGCAACCAGCTGGAATACCTCTACGTGCAAACAGATTACCGGGCCTGCACTGTCACCCGGAAGTGCGAGCTGCTCGAAACAATTCTGGGAATATGACCCGGAGCCGAACATCATGGGTGTCGGTGTGTATTCGTATTTCGGTAAGTTTGGCGAGGCCGAGACAACAAGGATAGATTATATCTTCAATAACATCGGGGGTGTGAAAAAGGCGTGAAGCTCCGCAGCCTTGTTATCGGATGCCTCCTCATATGCCTCTTGCTCGTAGGACCGGTTTGCGGTGCATATCCCACGGAGGATTATTCCAAGGTGCTCATCCTTCATCTCAACATCAGCAACGGGACGGTGAACGAGCAATCGGTTGAGATGCAGTACGGCCATCCCCCGAGCCTCGGGTTCCAGACCGGGGACATCCATGGAATCCTTAAAACATCCGAGGGGAAGGTTATCAACGAGTTCGACCTCTCGGACCCGAGATACCAGCTGGGTGATGGTGTCGTTATCAGCGACAACAGCACGAACCTGTCCATTACAGGTGCAGTCAACTATTCTGATACCGCGGATTTCACGCTCGTCATGCCATATTATGCAGACCAGATGACCCTCGATCTTACGGATAAAAGGACCGGCAGCCTGCTCAAAACCGTGAATTTTTCCAGTGCCATCGGCAGGTTCCGGGCTACCTACCCGGATGATCCGGGGGTGAATCCATCCCCCGGATTCCGGCTCCAGATCCCCGAAATCCAACTTCCTTCGGGGGACACTCTTGCCTACCTGGTGATAGGTTGCGGGTTCATTACCCTGGTCATAATGATGATCATCGTCATGTTCCGGAAAAAATAAACCCGTCAGATTGTGAAGGACAGGCCCTTATGGATCAGGGGTTGCCTGTCTTCCCGAGCGCAAACCCTTTTGTATAGGCCGCCTTGAGAAAACCGGGCTGTGTGGTGAGATCCCGGATCGTATCCATATCGCTCACCAGCAGCTCGTCCCCGAAACGGCAATCGATGATATCCAGGAATGCCCGTACCGTGAGTTTCGGGCCAACGAACACTTCGGGAATATTCATGCCGGAGATGCAGATGAACAGAGCGGTCCTTGAACCTCTTTTCTCCGGGGCAACGAGAGAGTCTTTGCGCAGGTACTTCGCCATGAAAAAGATCTGGCAGCGGTCCATGAAGGACTTGAGCTTCCCGGGAATCCCCATGCACATCACGGGAGTTGCGATGATGAATGCGTCCGCTTCCCTGATCTTCGGGTACAGCTGCTGCATGTCATCATCCATGATGCAGGTATCATGATCCTTACAGAACATCATCTCCTGGCATGCCTCGAAACTGAGACCGGTAACCGATATCTTCTCAACTGTACAACCGGCATCCTCCGCACCCCTGATCGCCTCGTCAAGGAGGCGTGCCGTATTCCCGTCAGCCAGCGGGCTGCCGAGGATCCCGATGACCCTGCCTGCCATAATACAACTGGAAGGACACGGGCGATAATAGTTGTGCAGAAAAGCGTATGCAAAAAAAACGGATTTTGTCATGACTTCCCACAGCCCGGCCTGCCGAGAAAAGACGGCGTTTCCCGTTGGTGCACGAACACAATCCATATATATCTTTGACGTGAATGTGAGTTCTGGTGATACATCTGACCGAACAGAAGACCTACAGTGCTGGGCAGAAAGTGGGCCCGGGCAAATACGTGTGTATCGACTGCGGAAAAGAACTTACGCTCGACAAGAGCGAGCAGGACCTCAGGAAGTGCCCGGCCTGCTCCTGTGCCGAATACCAGTGTTTCCCGATGACCCATATCCGGCCGGATGTCAAGACCCCGGAAGATGCCAAGAACCCGCCGAAACGCGGTAAGAGCTTCCAGTAACTCCTTATTTTTTTAGAGGCACCGTACCGTCATTGTGACTACTGGTGTTGAACACCACGGGCAGCCCGTGAACGCACGATCATCCGGCGTTCAGCTCCAGGAATATCAGGATATGGAGAAGAGCTCCCAATGGTTAATGTATCGAAGGAAGGGCAGGTCTTCAAGTGCGAGATCTGCGGAAATGTTGTGATCGTGAAAGAAGCCGGCGGCGGAGAACTGATCTGCTGCGGGGAACCCATGCAACTTGTGGAGTGAACAGAAAATGGCAAAAACGGTAACAAAGAAAACACCTGTAACCAGGAAAGCATCTGCACCTTCAAAGGCAGCTGCAACGAAGAAGAGCCTCAGTGAACTTGAGAAGAAGATCGGCAAAGTACCGAAATTCTTCAAGGAACTGACCACGAACGAGCCTGAAATGTTCGAACTTGTAATGAAGTTCGAGCAGCATATCTGGGACGACGGTAAGATCTCGAAGAAGACCAAGAAGCTGATCGCGATCGCGATCGCTGCCGCCCTCCGGGACCAGCACGCAGTCCGGGCCCAGCTTATGGGGGCTGCAAACCTTGGTGTTACCAAGGCAGAGGTGGAAGAGGCGCTCCGCGTCACTTTCCTCCTCTCGGGCATGCCGGCGTACGTTTACGGGAAGGCCCAGCTCGACGAAGTGATGAAGAAGTAAGGGGGCACCTGCGATGGACATTGAAGGATGTATCTCATTTCCGGTGCTGGGAGAGCCGGCACCGGACTTTGAGGCGGAGACCACCCAGGGCCCAATCACCCTTTCGGGACTGAAAGGGAAGTGGGTGGTACTCTTCTCCCACCCGGCTGATTTCACGCCGGTCTGCACCACCGAATTCCTGGCATTCGCCTCGATCTATGAGGAACTCAAAAGCCTGAACGTCCAGCTGCTCGGGCTCTCGGTAGACAGCATCTCTGCCCACCTTGCATGGGTGCATGATATCAAAGAGAAGATGGGTGTCCAGATCCCGTTCCCGATCATCGCTGACCTGACCATGAAGGTCGCCCACAAGTACGGAATGATCCACCCGGGCCAGAGCTCGACTGCCGCGGTCCGCTGTGTCTTCTTCATCGACGACAAGGGAATCATGCGGGCGATGATCTACTATCCCCTGCAGAACGGAAGGTTCATGCCGGAGATCATCAGGCTCGTCAAGGCCCTCCAGACCACGGACAAGTTCAAGGTTTCGACACCGGCCAACTGGCAGCCGGGGGACAAGGTAGTCATACCTGCGCCCAAGACCGCGGCCGAGATGGAGAAGCGGCCGACCGAGGGGTACGAGTGCAAGGACTGGTACCTCTGTTTCAAGAAAATATAAGTCCGGTAAGTCCATACCGGAAACTCTTTTTCAATAGTATCTGCTCTGTAGAAATCATTTTTTTTCGATGAGACGATGCCCCCCCTCTGCGCCACCAGTCCCCCGCGGGAACGGGGCGCAGTGCGATGACCCGAGTCAAATGGCAGGTAAAACATCGTCATCGCAACTGGGGGATGCCATAGCGGCGGGGGCAAAGCCCAAAAGAGCGTCAGCGATTATGAGGTTTTCTACAGAGCAATAGTATCAACACTTTACACAATCCTGACATTGACTCGGGCCTTAATCCGGACGGTTGGTTCATTTGATCCCGGGACGATCTGATATGGAAGACGATGGCGGACACTGGACCGGAAGACAGGAAACCAGGCTCACGGCCGATCCTCACCGACCCCCCGTTTTACCTTCCGGAGTTTGAGCAGTCGTACCGGTACATTATCGACGAATACGATGTGACCCCGAAAGATATTGCCATTTTCATGCCCTGTGCGATCAGGAAACCCTACAGCGCGAGCCCGAGCCACCAGCTGATCAGGATGATCATCGGACAGGTATTCGACGAACCACAGTACCATGTCGTTATCTTCGGCACATGCGGAATCGTCCCGGCAGAACTCGAGGAGATGTACCCGTACGCCCATTACAAGTACATGCTCGGGAAGTGCAAAGACCAAAAAGTCCTCGATGACTTCCTCCGCATCGAGACAGATCGTGTCGCCGGGTATCTCGAAAAGACCCGGCATACCTACACATACCGTATCGGGTACTGCATCGGGCTCTTCCGGGAGGCGCTGGTCCGGGGTTCGGAAAAGGCCGGTGTCCCAATCGACCTGATCCTCCCCACACGGGACATGATCAACAAGATTGTGGAGGAAGGAGACTGTGTCTTTGAGGAGGGGAGTCTCTCCATGGATGAGTACCTGGGCGAGTTCTGCAACGAACTGATCCGGTTCCGGAATGCCCATTACGACTCGGGCCGGCAACGCCAGCACGTGCGGATTGGACCGCATACCGGAACGGATCCATAGTGGGCCCTGCCTTCGCTCTGAAAGAGACCCGCCCCGGATATCCAGAATCCAATTATTTTTCAACGAGGATGACATAGAACAGTGTAATGACGATCAAGGTCCTCGCGTTTGCCGGAAGCCCGCGCCGGAACGGGAACTCGGAGACGCTGCTCGACTGGGTACTGGCATCAATGGCAGAAGACCCTGATGTCTCCGTCCAGAAAGTCCCGCTTACCGAGGCAAATATCAATATCTGCCGGGGGTGCAATGCCTGCGAGAAACTCAATATGTGTATCCAGCGCGACGGAATGGACATCTGGCACGATAAGATCATCGAAGCTGACTGCATCCTCCTCTCCTCCCCCATATACTGTATGGGGATCGCCGCCCTCCCCAAGGCATTGATCGACCGGGCACAGGTATTCCGGTCCCGGAAATATGTCCTCAAACTTCCCGTAGTCCCACCGGAACGAAAGGGAAAACGGCTCGGCGTCTTCCTTGCAAGCGCCGGCCAGGACTGGAGCCACGTCTTTGATGCAGCCATCCCATCGGTCAAGTGTTTCTATCATGTGATCGATATCAGGGATGGCGATATCAGTTACCTGATGATCAACCATGTGGACGAGAAAGGGGCGATCGAGCAGCACCCGACCGCAAAGGCCGATGCCACCCGGCTCGGGAAGACCGTGATTGCCGAACTGAAGAGACGGCTCGCTGCCTGAGGTCGCCATGGTCGTTACGGTCCTTGGAATATCAGGAAGCCCGCACCGGCACGGGAACACTGAGACCCTGCTCGACAGTTTCCTCGACGGGACACGATCGGCAGGAGCGTCCGTTGAGAAGGTAGTGCTCAAGGATCTCACCTACACGCCTTGCCGGGGGTGCAATGCCTGCCATAAAACCGGGGAGTGTGTTGTAAAAGACGACGCGATCGCCCTTTTCGAGAAGATCCTTGCCGTTGACTGTATTGCCGTGGCCTCCCCGATCTATACGATGGGGATCACGGCTGAGCTCAAAGGGCTCATCGATCGCGGGCAGTATCTTTGGGCCCGGAAATTCATATTGAAAACCCTGTATTTTTCTGACGACCATATCCGGCGCCATAAGGGGCTCTTCATCTCGACCGCCGGGCAGAACTGGGATCACGTGTTCGACGGGGCATTTCCTGCGATAACAGCGATCTTCAATGGTACGGGCTTTGAGTACTACGACAATATCATCGCAAACAGCATGGACGAATTCAAGGGGATCAAGAACCACCCGACTGCGCTCAAGGCAGCCTATGCCAAGGGGATCGAAGTGGTCAGGGTCATTGAGAAATTAAAGGCCCGGTGAAACGTCCAGGCAGAGATGGGACCCCGGATACAGGACCGGCAAAAAAAGTGAGTGGGCAGCGTTCAGTGTATTGTGAACGAGACATAAAGTGTTCCGAAGGCTGCTACTGCCAGTACCAGAAAAACGGGAATATTCCAGGCAAACACCTTTCGGCCATCAAGGACACTGATGGGTATGAGATTGAAAGCAGCTATCATCGAGTTGATCTGGATCCCAGCAAGGCCGAGTATTGCAAGAATGCTGCCGGTTTCTAAAGCAACGACACCACCGGCACTGAAGAATACGATAGCAAAGAGGACACAGAGGAAAAGGTTGAGGGCCGGGCCTGCCGCTGATATAATCCCGTTCTGCTCGCGGGTCATGATCCGCCCGTCACCGGTATTGGAGTAGATGACGGTCGCTCCGGGCGCAGCAAACACAAAACCGACGAGCGCAGCCATCACGACTGCGATCATGAGCATGATATTGTCTTTACGGAACTCTGCCCAGTACCCGTACCGGATCGCGGTAAACTTGTGGGCCATCTCGTGGAGGATGAACCCGATCCCGACCGTGATTAAGGAGATCCCGAAATAGAGCAGCACGATCACGGGGTCAATGCGCGAGACCGGCCCGGTTATTCCGTAGGGAGCGATCTTGATGATGGTAAAGGAGATTGCGATGGCCATCCAGGCCACAAACAGGTCGGCTTCTTCGCGCCGGGTAATTCGTTCGAGCATGTGATCATTCACCAGAGATGATGTTCTGCCTCATAGGTTGGGCGTTCCTGCTCGTAAGGATTACGTTTATGCAAATGCCCGGGAATGTACATGATATGTCCCTTGAACAGGTGCGCTCCGAGATCTCCCGGGTGGACGCCGGGATCATCCGGCTGATTGCAGAGCGGCAGGAGCTGGCAGACCGGGTGGCGCATATCAAGACCAAAAACGGGATCGCCATCCACGATGAGAAGAGAACCGCAGAAGTCCTGTCATCGGTCTTTGACCAGGCGGTCGAAAGGAAGATCAATCCTGTCGCGGTCCAGAAGGTCTTTGAGATCCTTATTGCTATGAGTGAAGAGCGACAGAAGGAATTTACCGATGAGGAGAATCTGCCGTAATATTTTTTTAATTCGTTCGAAATTCATTCCGGTAAAATAGTGGCTTTATCCAAGCCATCCAAGGAAGATCACTGCGCCAAGGGCGATCATAATAAGGCCGATGGCCAGCCGGAGGATCCGCCGGTTATCGCTTCTCCACTGCTCTGCCCGCTCCGGGGGAATCCCATAGGCCACAAGGAGCGTCACGAACACGAGGGGCAGGACAAAGACGAGATTATACAGGATCAGGTACGGGAACCCTTCCGCAAGGCTCAGGTTCTGGCCCATGAGGCCCAGGATGCTTATGTAAATCCCACCGGTGCAGGAGAACCCGAACAACCCGGCGAGGATACCGAGGACAAAGGCAGCGGGGAGAGAGGCCTGACGGATATACCGGCCAATGAGCCCTTTTCCTGCTTCCGGGATGGAAAGGAGATAGTGCTCCCGGTTCCGTGCCACATCAGCGATCGTGATCAGGCCAAGGACGAGGGCAGCGGCTCCTCCCAGGAGGGAGAAGATTTTTGAGAGACCTGACAGGGAGACCACGGAGAAGAGCCCGATTCCCGTGATGAGATGGAAGAGGAAGACTGCGGTCACGTACGTGCCGCCGATGAGAAGGAGGCGCTTCCGGTTCTCTGCCGCGGCCATAGAGATCAGGAGGAAGATCAGGACCGACAATGCACAGGGATTTGCGCTGTCGGCCAGGGCGGAGAAGATGACAAGACCGGGCGACAGGGAGAGCCCCATGAGGGAGTAACCGGTCTGTGAAATGGCAGGGGATGGGGTGTTATTCCCGGCAAGCCGCTGCTGTTCTGCACGGATCTCTTCTTCAAAATGCTCCCGGATCTGGTCTTCCCCAACGAGCGCCGTACCCCCGATAAACACGACCGGGATACCGGAATTTCCCGTGGCATACTGGTTGTTCATCTCAATGAACCTCTGCTGGTTGCTGGAATTATGGTAGACTTCCAGGGATTCAAGGCGGAGTTCCGGATACCGCTCCTGAAGATCTGCAATAACGGGTTTCAGATGTTCGCAGTGTTCGCACCCGTCGCCATAAAAATAGACGGCGCTGATGGTGACGTTCGAAGAAGTGAGGTTTAACGGCGTGGTATTTCCCGGTGAGGGAAGAGGTGAGGCGGTATTATTTACTGTTTTTTTTTGAGGTAATCCTGGACCAGCGCCTCAAGCTTGTCGGGGATATCCTTTTCTCCCACGAGTACGGTCTTGCCGAGAACCACTTCAGGCACGCCGGGTGGTGTGGCTAGTCCGGCGGCAGCATTTACCTGAGCGTAGATTTTCTGGTTAGTCTGGTTTTTCCAGACTTCGAGGACCTGGATATTGGCATCCGGATATTTCTGCGTGATGTTGTCCATGAACGGTTTGATATCTTTGCAGTGCGGGCACCCGTCACCCCAGAAATAATAGATCGTGGTGGCGGAGGTGGACGGGCTTGCCTGCTGCGGGGAGCCCGCGAGGAAAATTGCGAGGCAGGCAATGACAACAACAACGACCAGGCCGGCAACAACCTTGATGATCTTATCCATAGAGAGAAACCTGGTAGTTATTTTGAAAACTGATGATTTAATAAAATGCCTATGAAGGCAAAGCTGGCAACGGGGAAAAAAGTCAGGTAAGGGAGATCATCGTCCCGACACCATCGTGAGTGAAGAGCTCAAGGATGAGGTTGTGCTCGATGTTGCCATTGATGATATGGGCATAGCTGACGCCGTTCTCAACGGCCTTTGTCACTGACATGACTTTAGGGATCATCCCCTCACCAATCGCTCCTGATTTCAGCAGATCGTTCGCTTCGCGGATGGTCAGTTTCCGGAAGACCCTGGTGCGATCCTTATCCATGACACCATCAACATCGGTCATGTTTACCAGTTTGTATGCATGGAGAGCGATGGCGATGTCCCCGGCCGCGGTATCGGCGTTGATGTTCAGGCTGCCCCCGTGCTTGTCGATTGCGATCGGGGAAACAACCGGGATGTAGTTCTTGTCGAGGAGGGTATTGAGGATCGCGGGATCAATCCATTCAATCTCCCCCACATGCCCAAGGTCCACTTCCTTCTCCACTCCTCCGATCTCGACCTTCTGGAGATCCATCTTCTTTGCGAGGATCAGGTTTCCATCGCTACCGGAGAGGCCGACGCCCCGGGCGCCGCACTTGGCGATCAGGGAGACAATGCCCTTGTTGATCTTCCCGACAAGCACCATCTGGGCGATCTCGAGGGTCTCTTCATCAGTCACCCGCAGTCCCCCGACAAAGACCGATTCCTTGCCCATCTGCTTCATCTTCTCGCTGATCTCCGGGCCGCCGCCATGAACCAGCACCACCCGTATGCCGACGTAATAGAGGAGCACTGCATCCCGGATCGCGTTTTCCAGAACCTCAGGGTCTACCATTGCATGGCCGCCAAGTTTGATCACGATGGTCTTGCCGTGAAACTGCTGGATGTACGGCAGCGCCTCCATCAGGACATCCTCCCGCTTCATCATGTGGTGTACCTCCCGTTGATCTCCACGTAGCGCTCGGTGAGATCGCACCCCCAGGCAGTCGCTTCTTCTTTGCCGGTTGCAAGGTCGAGGATGAAGATCACTTTTTTACCGGCCATCGCCTTCTTGGCCGCATCCAGATCGGCAATGATCTCACCGGACTTCACGAGCGGGTGTTCCTTTTTGCCATCGCTGATCCACAGGGAGACCGAATTTGGATCGAACTTAACCCCGGCCCGGCCCGCTGCCGCCACGATACGGCCCCAGTTGGGGTCTTCGCCGTATACTGCCGTCTTCACAAGCGGGGATTCAATAATCGTGCGGGCCACCTTTGCCGCATCGTCTTCTTTCTTTGCACCCCTGACCAGCACTTCGATCAGTTTGGTCGCCCCTTCACCATCAGTAGCAATCTGCTCTGCAAGGGACCGGCAGCATTCCCCGAGTGCTGCGGTGAATTCTGCGTGCTTCACTTTTCCCGCAGTACCGGTTGCAGTGCAAAGGGCAATGTCATTGGTACTGGTATCACCGTCAACTACGACCCGGTTGAAAGACCGGCGGGAAGCCTGCTTCATTGCGTCCGCCAGGGGTTTTGCGCCAATTTCGGCATCGGTGTAGATGAATGCGAGCATGGTGCCCATGTTCGGGGCGATCATGCCGCTGCCCTTTGAGATACCACCGATACGGAACGTTTCATTCTCCACGAGGGCATGTTTGGGGAACGTGTCCGTGGTCATGATCGCTTTGGCGGCAAGGATCTCTGCTTCAGGTGTGCGGTCGATCTTCGGGGCCACGGTCTCGCACTGGCGTTTTATGAGCGGCAGGTCTAGATACCGCCCGATGACACCGGTGCTTGCTACACCGACATGCCTGGGCTTTATGCCGAGGGCCGACCCTGCGTACCCGGTCATGGTGACCGCATCGTCATATCCCCGCTTTCCCGTGTAGGCATTCGCGCAGCCGCTGTTCACGATAACTGCTTCGAGCTTGCCGGCCTTGATCTGTTTGCGCATCAGTTCAACGGGTGCCGCCCGGGCCAGGTTCCGGGTGAAGACGCCGGCTGCGGTACCGTGGGCCTCAATCAGGGCAAGACCGAACTTGCCTTCCTTCATTCCCCAGGTTTTTACGCCATCTATGGCACAGATACTTTTGAATGTCATCTATGCACCAGCTTCCCCGTCACCGGCGTAGGTTGCACCTACGGCATTGATGATATCCGCCCGGGTAATGATTCCTGTAACATTTTTGCCTTTGAGGACCGGCAGGCGTGAGATTCCTTCCTTGAGCATGAGTGCAGCAGCGGCTTCGACAGTCATCTCTTCTGTTGCTGTAATCACCCGGTGGGTCATCACTTTTTTCACCGGCATGTCGCCGATATTTGTCAGCGCCTCCTTTGTCTTTTCCCAGTTGATAAATTCGCGGACAGGAACCTCGATGATCTCAAACGGGGACGGGAGCCAGAGATCGTCCGAGATCCGCTCTGTCCTGAGCAGGGAAATAAGATCGGACTCCGTGACCATGCCGACGAGTTCTTTTCCTTCCATGACCGGCAGACCACCGATGTGGTTCTTCCGGAAGAGAGCAACTACATCCCGGAGGGGGGTGGTTGCCGTGCAGACCACCGGATCTTTTGTCATTGCATCTTTTACAAGCATCATTGACCACTCCTCAGGGAAGCATCCCGGCTCCGGCGAGGCCATCCTTCTCGGGATACCCGCACATCAGGTTCATGTTCTGGATGGCCTGCCCGCTGGCACCTTTGACAAGGTTGTCTATTGCAGAAACTGCTACCACCCGGAGGCCTTCGCTCTCCACCATCAGGTCGCAGAAGTTGCTCCCGCGGACTGCGGCGAGCGAGGGTTTCTGGTAGCGGACGAAGTATTCTCCTTTGTAGAAGTCTGTGTAGATTTTCTCCACTTCTTTCTGTTCCAGCGGTTCGTTGAGCAGGATGTGTGCGGTGGTCAGGATGCCACGATTGACCGGGACGAGATGGGGAGTGAAGTAGCATTTCGCCTTTGACCCAAGGAACGCGAGCTCCTGCTTCATCTCGGCAAGATGGCGATGGCTCGTCCACTTATACGGTCCGACATTATCACCCACATTCGGGTAATGCGTAGTCGCAGAGGGGTTGTCACCCGCTCCGCTGACACCGGTCTTGGAGTCGAATATAACCGTGTGGGCATATCCTGCCAGAGGGGCCGCGGCAAGGGTTGCCCCGGTCGGGAAACAGCCGGGGTTTGCCACAAACCTGGCATTTATGCAGTCCTTGCGGTGAAGCTCCGGGATGCCATAAGGGGCGGGGAAATAGTCGGTATGGGGGACGCCGTATACTTTCTCGAAAACCTCTTTGGGCAGACGGTAGTCCGCGCTCAGGTCGACCACTTTTATACCGCGGGAGAGGAGTTTTCCCGCATAGGTCATTGCCGCTGTATGGGGAACCGCGAGGAAGGCAACGTCAGCATCGATATCATCGATGGCAGGGTTCTCGAACCGGAGATCGGTGAATCCCTTGAGATGGGGATGGATCTGGTCGAGAGGGGTGCCGGCGAGGGAGCGCGATGTGGCACAGGTCACCTTTGCAGCTGAGTGGTGAACGAGGAGGCGAATCAGCTCGCCCCCGGCATAACCGGAGGCCCCGATAATCGCAATTTTCATACACTCATATCCGGTTGTAAAAATTTAATGCTTTTTAAGACTCTTTTCCTGCGGCAGGGATGTTTTAAAAAGCGTATTGTAATTCGGGGCCGTATTTACTCGAGTTTGCGGCAACAGACATTGTAGAGCCGCTGGCCAAGCAATTCGATCCGGTCCCGGTCTTCAAGGCCGTCGAGCAGATCCTGCGGGAGTGCGTCCATGCCCCGGGCGGCCCCGAGATAGGCACCGCAGAGAAACGCAATTGTATCGGTATTGCCCCCCGTATTTGCAGACACCGTGAGAAGATCGGGCGGGTGGGTATAACGGCTGATCAGGAAGAATGCGATGGGCAGGGTCTGGAAGACTGACACGTCGTTGCCTATCTTGAGGAGGGCAGTTTCCGTTTCCATGCCCTCTTTCTCAAGGGCGAGCGCATTCCGGATTTTTCCCCCCAGCACTTCATCTTCCACAAGAGCTTTCTGCACAGCGCGTTCTATGGCATCGGGAGTCTCATGAAGCGAGTGGTAGAGAAGGGTGACAAACGTGGAGACGGCCGCATGAGCCGCCGGGTGGGTATGGGTGACATTTGCAGCCCGGACCGCACGCTCACAGGCTTCGTTCATATCGGGAAATGCAAGAGCGAATGGCGCGGCAAGAGGAAGACAACCCGATGTCGTGGATTTGACTCCTTTCTGGCCTGTGGCGTTCTTCATCATATGCTCGCAGGCCGCTGATATCGATCCATCCGGAAACCGCATTGCCCCGCGGGCATAGAGCTCCCGGAGCGCTGTCCCATAGCGGTCCTCATTGTATTTGCCATCGGCAAGAAGAGTCCCCGCGAGAATCATCATCTGGGTATCATCGGTATATTGCCCCGGGTTCAGGCCCTCGTTGGGATGCCCCTTGTACGGGCGGCGGTACCCGTATTTCATCTTATTCAGGTTGGGAGAGGTACTCTCATTGGGCATACCCAGCGCGTCGCCAATCGCCGCACCCAGCAGGCACCCCTTGAATTTCTTGAGCATCGATCTTATATTGAAAAACCCGGATAGATAACCCTTCGTATATCGACCTCGTTTTTAAGAAGAACACTGGTGAGCCGCGTGTCGTTTTTAAAATTTGACAGCCGCGGGTGTGCCGGGTTCATGGGAAAATGGATTTTTTATATCAAATGTTCAGAGGCAACGGAATTTTTATATAGAATGTTTAACATGATTAATAATGTAGAATAGGAGGAGCATGACTGAGGACTTCGATGTCAAGCTGGTTGAAAGTACCGTCCGCTATATACCGGGCCCGGAATACAAACAGAATTCCTGGCTGGGTGACTATGAAACGGCATACCGGGAGTTCCTTGCCGACCCTGATGCTTTCTGGAATAAAATTGCACAGGACCTGGACTGGATCCATCAATGGGATGCAGTCAAAGAATGGAATTATCCTTATGCCAAATGGTTCGTGAACGCGAAACTCAACATCACAGCCAACTGTCTTGATCGCCATGTAAAGAACCACCGGCGGAACAAAGTCGCACTTATCTGGAGAGGTGAAGGGGGTGCAGAGAGGATCTACACGTACCAGAAACTTCTCTCGGATGTTATGCGGTTTGCGAGTGGGTTAAAGAAAATAGGCGTGACGAAAGGCGACCGGGTATGTATCTATATGCCCATGGTACCAGAGCAGATCATCGCGATGCTTGCATGCGCACGCATTGGTGCCATCCACAGCGTGGTCTTTGCCGGGTTCGGCGTGACCGCTCTGAATATGCGTATCAGGGAGGCGGAGGCAAAAGTCGTCATCACAGCAGATATCTCGATCCGCAGGGGAAAGGCAATCCCGCTCATCACGACGGTCCAGGAGTCGATCCTCCATGCCCCGAGTGTTGAGCATCTCATCATCTACCGGAGAAGGAAAGAGCCACCTGTCGAGATCCGGGCTGACTTCGAGATCGATTTCTACGGCCTGATGGAAGGGGCTCCCGCGGTCTGCGAACCGGAAGTTTTGGATGCGGAAGATCCCCTGTTCATGCTCTATACGAGTGGTTCCACGGGATCTCCCAAAGGGATCGTGCATACCTGCGCCGGTTATATGGTCGGGACCTATTACACCACGAAGTATGTCTTCGATCTCAAGGAGAACGATATCTACTGGTGCACGGCCGATCCCGGTTGGATCACCGGCCACAGCTACATCGTGTACGGCCCGCTCGCGGTTGGTGCCACGGTGTTTGTTACCGAGATGACCCCCGATTACCCGGATCCCGGGATCTGGTGGAAACTGATCGAGGAACAGAAGATCAACATCTTCTACACGGCGCCGACAGCGATCCGGATGTTCATGAAGATGGGAGAGGAATGGCCCAAAAAATACGACCTCAGCTCCCTGCGCGTGATCGGATCCGTAGGAGAACCCCTCAACCCGGAGGCGTTCGTGTGGTATCACCACACGATTGGCGGAGACCGGTGCCCCATTGTAGATACCTGGTGGCAGACCGAAACCGGGATGCAGATGTTAACAACCATGGTAGGGGAACCTATGCGTCCAGGGTTTGCCGGAAAGGCAATACCAGGCGTGATTGTGGATGTGGTAGACAAAGACGGGAATTCCGTACCGCCCGGAACCGGGGGGTTCCTTGCAATAAAAGAGCCCTGGCCTGCCATGTTCCGGACAGTGTACAACAATGACGAGCGGTACCGGAAATACTGGTATACGATCAAGGACTGCTATGCAGCGGGTGATCTCGCAGTCAAGGGGAAAGACGGCTATATCATGGTCCTGGGAAGGACTGACGACATCATCAAAGTTGCCGGGCACAGGATCGGTACTGCAGAAGTGGAGAGTGCGCTGGTATCCCACCACGCGGTGGCGGAAGCAGCGGTCATTGGCAAGCCCGATCCGGTGAAGGGGAATTCCATCAAGGCGTTCGTCATCCTCAGGGTAGGCAACACGCCCGGGGAAAAGCTTATGCAGGACCTGATTTACCATGTCAGGATGACACTCGGACCCATCGCAGTCCCGCAAGAGATCGAATTCGTGGAGAAACTGCCCAAGACCCGGAGCGGGAAGATCATGCGCCGCGTGCTCAAGGCTAAAGAGATGGGTTTGGATCCCGGGGATATCTCAACACTCGAAGAGTAAGAGACGCAAGAACGACGAACATGGATTCACAGGCGGATCCGAATAGTGGAAACTGTGTACAATCTTGGAGATGAAAAATAATGGAAACGCAAGAAACAACAACAATCGTAAAAAATCTCGACCTGACCGCAAATCCCGCGCCCCTCGGACTAACGGCGTTCGGAATGACCACCGTGCTCCTGAACCTGCACAACGCCGGGTTCTTTGAACTGGGATCGATGATCCTCGCCATGGGGATCTTCTACGGAGGACTCGCCCAAGTCGTTGCAGGGATCATGGAGTGGAAAAAGAACAACACGTTTGGGACGACTGCATTCCTCTCGTACGGGTTTTTCTGGCTCTCCCTTGTTGCCCTGATCGTGCTACCGGCGATGGGGCTTGCCGCAGCAACAACAAAAGGTGCAATGGCTGCCTACCTTATCATGTGGGGGCTGTTCACCGCAGTCATGTTCATCGGTACCCTCCGGGCGAACAGGGCTCTGCAGTTCGTCTTTGGTTCGTTGACAATCCTGTTCATCCTCCTCGCACTCGGGGAAGCAACAGGTAACGGGACCATCACCATGATCGCAGGATACGAAGGACTCCTCTGCGGCTTCTCCGCGATCTATGCGGGTCTTGCGCAGGTGCTCAACGAAATGTACAAAAAGACGGTTGCACCGCTCGGATGATTGCAGATTCCGGGAATAAAAAACGAACTCTTCTCATTTTTTCCGGAAAAATACTAAAGATATCCGGTATATTCAAAGAAACTGGTTTCCCGCGATTATTTTCCGGAGATGACTGACTTTCAGGACATCTGCCGAATCCTTTTGCGCTGGGCTATCCGGTACCCGGAAATGACCTGGATCGAGCTTCCGAATTCCGAGTCGAGCTCACTATCGCCGGTATCCACCAGCAGTTCAGGCGTCTCCTGTAGTTTGTGCGGCGTGGCGACGACGATAATATTTCGTATGCCCGCTCGTCTGACGATCGCTGCGCTGACCTGCTGATTCCCCCGCCCCAGAATGAAGCCTTGGGCCCCGATAGGACTGATGATAATCCGGATGTCCTCCTCATTTTCCACCAGGTTACAGAGGGTTTTTTCATTGGCATCCTGCGTTACAATCCTTCCGTTTTTTATTACGTCAATGCCAAGGAGGGTTTTTGGAATCCCAAGGTTTCGTGCGATTGCTTCCGTTGTCGTCCCGGCCCCAAGAATATAGAGCGTGTCCGGTACCATCACTTCATGGATGAACCGGGCGATCTCATCTTTTGCACGCTTCTCGTCGGTCTCTTCAAACACCTGCTTGGGAACCTGGACCATGCCGGCAATGACAGGAACGGAGGCGACACCAAACAGCCGGGTTGTGAGGATTCCGGAGCGGTACGCTTCTTCGTCCACGTCCATGATCTCTGCATCCCTCAGGATAGTCTTATCCGACCCGGCGATCATTTCAGCCGCCGCACCGGGGGTTATCGCAAAGACCCCCGAGTACATCTTCACTCCTGCAGGAATACCAAGGATGGGGATCTTCCTCCCTGTTACCGAAAAAACGTCCCGGGCCGTCCCGTCTCCCCCGCAGAAGAGGATGAGATCGACACCCTCATTGAGGAATTCCTGCACAGCGGCCTTTGTATCATCAGCGGAACTCTCACTCTTGCCAGTAAAAACTACCCGATAGCCGGGTATCCCGGCCTCCTTGAGGATCGTCTCTCCCATATCACCTGAGCAGGTTAAAAACAGCAGGTCGGGATCCTTTTTCAGCAGGCTAAGTGTCATCTTCGCCCGGTTCCCGGACTGCGGCGTCGCTCCCAGGGACCTGGCCTCACCGACCCTGCCATCGGTTCCCTTGAGGCCGACTGCGCCTCCCATGCCGGCCACCGGGTTGACGACAAAGCCGATCCGGTACATAAAAAAGGTCAGGTTATTTTGGGGATCCGGCTGATGGCCTGTTTGATCAGCTCGTCCGGGTATTCATAGTCCACCAGCTTGCCGGCATAGTAGGCATCGTATGCCGACATATCGAAATTGCCGTGACCCGAGCAGTTGAAGAGGATCGTCTTCTCTTCACCGGTCTTCTTGCACACAAGTGCCTCATCGATCGCACATCTGACCGCATGGGAGGTCTCGGGGGCAACGATGATCCCTTCCGTCCGGGCAAAGGTCTGGGCTGCCTCGAAGACTTCGCTCTGGTGATAAGAGACCGCCCGCATCACACCGTCGTGGACAAGACGTGAGACAATCGGAGAATCCCCATGGTAACGGAGGCCCCCGGCATGAATTGACGGAGGTACGAAATCATGGCCCAGCGTGAACATCTTCATGAGCGGCGTGAGGCCGGCCACATCGCCGAAATCGTATGTATAGAGTCCCTTCGTGAGCGTGGGGCACGAAGCGGGTTCGACACCGATGAGATCCACATCCTTGTGCTTTCCGGTCATCTTGTCACCTGCAAACGGGAACGATATCCCGGCGAAGTTTGACCCGCCGCCGACACAGCCGATCACTATATCGGGATATGCATCCACCATTGCAAGCTGCTCGCGGCATTCGAGCCCGATCACGGTCTGGTGGAGGCAGACATGGTTCAGCACGGAACCCAGCGCATAGTTGGTGTTCTCATGCGTTGCTGCATCTTCGACAGCCTCGGAGATGGCAATACCCAGAGCCCCCGGCGTCTCCGGATCCTTTTCAAGAACCGCACGACCGGAATTCGTTTTTGTGCTGGGGCTCGGGATGCATTCCGCTCCCCAGACCTGCATCATCGATTTCCGGTAAGGCTTCTGGGCATAGCTGGACCTGACCATGTAGATAGTACACTGGAGATCGTAGAGCATCGTGGCAAAGGCGAGGGCCGATCCCCACTGCCCTGCGCCGGTCTCGGTTGCGATCCGCTCGATCCCGGCCTTCATGTTGTAATAAGCCTGGGGGATGGAAGTGTTGGTCTTGTGGCTCCCGGCCGGGCTGACTCCTTCCCACTTGTAGTAGATCTTCGCCGGAGTCTTGAGGAATTTTTCCAGCCGGTGTGCACGGTACAGCGGGCTCGGCCTCCACAGGTGCAGGACGTCTTGTACCTCTTCCGGGATATCGATATGACGGTCGGTAGTCACTTCCTGCCGGATCAGCTCCATCGGGAAGATCGCTTTCAGGTCATCGGGGCCGACCGGCTTGTGCGTGGCGGGATGGAGCGGGGGATCGAGCGGGGAGGGCAGGTCTGCCTGAATATTATACCATTTCTTCGGCATCTGCTCCTCATCGAGGAGGATCTTTGTCTTCATATACAGTACTTACTTTGTATAAATAAATACATTGTGGAACAAAATTGTGTATTAGTGTAATTTATTATGCATTTTTTGTTCTGCCCGATCCAAAGAGTCGGGAGGTGTTCCGGCATTATGAGAAGATTCCGGTACGTGTTCTCCCGGTATTCACCGGTTGCCTGGTTTTCGCCCCGGTCCTGTCTCGCTTTCACTCTATTCCACTTTGAAAACATCTATAACCGGATGGGAGGATACTCAGTGTGATGAGCCGGAAAACAGTACCAACGTGTACTGCCTCTGACTGGAACGAGGTCTGGAAGTACCAGCAGGCCCGACATGAGTCCTCAAAACTCCCTGAAGACAAGACCCACAACTGGAACAACCGGGAGAGCGCGGAGCGGTACGATGCCAACTCCCGCAGTGAGTACGATGCCCGCATCCGCATGACACTCGATGGACTTACGGTTACCCGGGGTTCCCGTGTGCTGGACATCGGTGCCGGCCCGGGCACGCTCGCAATCCCGCTTGCGCCCCGGGTGAGTTCCGTAACTGTGGTCGAACCGGGTGCCGGCATGGTCTCCCTCCTGAAAGAACGGGCTGCACGTGAGGGCATCGCCACGATCCGCTGCGTACAGAAACGGTGGGAGGAGGTTGATCCTGGACAGGATCTCACAGGCCCCTACGATGTCGTGATTGCTTCCCTTTCGCTGACGATGGAGGATATCCGTGCTTCCCTCCAGAAGATGGATGCCGTGGCGCAAGGGATGGTATGCCTCTACTGGTTTGCGGACATGCCATTCTGGGAGAAGATGCACGCCGATCTCTGGGAACCGCTCCACGGGACCCCGTATTATTCCGGTCCGAAGGCCGACTGCTTATTCAATGTCCTGTACCAGATGGGGATCTATCCTGACGTGGAGATGATGCCACTCGATAAGGAGTACCGGTTCTCCTCACGGGAGGATATGGAGACATTCTTTAACCAGCGGTTCAATGCGCAGTCTGTGGAGCAACAGGAGATCGTGCATCAGTACCTAGCACCGCTGATCCGGGTGGAAGGCGGCGGGATTGTAATTTCCGGGAACTCAACATTCGCAAAGATCTGGTGGAAAAACAGTAAAGATTGATATTTAGTTTCCGTCGAGTCTACGTATGCGCAGCATGGCTTCTTTCAGCCGCTCCATCGAGGTCGCATACGAGAGCCGGAGCCATCCGGGTGCATCGAATGCACTGCCGGGCGTCACTGCGACGTGGGCATTCTCCAGCCAGCGGGTGGCAATCTCCGTGTCATCCCCGGCCACCTTGACAAAGGCATAGAATGCCCCGTCTGCCGGTGCAGTTGCGTAGCCCATATTCTTCAGTTCGGCAATCACGTATTTACGCCGCCTGTCAAACTCATTCCGCATATCTTCGACACACTGCTGGTCACTCCTGAGGGCAGCCACCCCGCCAAACATCGCAAAGGTGGTGGCCTGGCTGACCGAATGCTGTTGCACCTTGGACATGGCTTTAATGATCTCGACCGGGGCGACCGCATACCCGAGACGCCAGCCGGTCATCGCGTAAGACTTCGAAAAACCGTTGATGGTGATCGTGCGCTGCGCCATGTCCCCAAGGGAGGCGAGCGAGATGTGCTCCTTACCGTACACCAGTTTCTCATATATCTCATCGGACATTGCGTAGATATCCCTGTCCTGGCAAAGATCGGCCACGAGCTTCAGCGAGTTCTTGTTCAGCACGGCCCCCGAAGGGTTTGAGGGGGTGTTAACTATGATCATCTTGGTCTTCGGCGTGACACGTTCGAGGATCGAATCGTCGAGCTGGAAACTCTTCTGGTTGACCGCATGCTTGACGACTTTGCCGCCGGCGATCTGGACACAGGGCTCGTACGAAACCCATGCCGGGGTGAGGAGGAGCGTCTCGTCACCGGGGTTCAGGACCGCCTCCGTTGTCTCGTAGATCGCATCCTTGGCCCCGCAGGCAACGATCACCTGCTGGGGAGTGCAGGTAAACCCATTCTCGCGGTTGATCTTCTCGCTGATCGCACCGAGCAGTTCGGGAATACCATTGCTCGGGGCATAATGGGTCTCCCCCCGCTTCAGGGCATCGATACACGCGTCGGTGATGTGCTTCGGGGTATCGAAATCGGGTTCGCCGATCGACATACTGATGACGTCGATGCCTTCCCGCTCCATCTTCTTGGCTTTATCGGAGATGGCGATCGTGGCTGAAGGGGCCACGGCCGCGATCTTTGCCGAGAGGGACTTCATTTTAATCGCTTGACAAGCTTGATAGCGGATTCAACGGCCCGCTTCGCGTAATCGATCCGCTCGTTCGCCTCGAGCCGGGTCATGCCGGGCCCGGAGATGCCGAGCGTGACCGGCTTGCCGAACTCAAGCGAGAGGTCGATGATCTTCCGGGCCGCATGCTGGACCACGATCTCGTCGTGCTGGGTCGAACCCTCGATCACGCAGCCGATCGTGACGACCGCGTCCACCTTGCCGCCGGTCAGCATCTTCTTGATCGCGAGCGGCATGTCGTAGGCGCCCGGTACGTAGAAGGTCTCGGTCACTTCCGCGCCGAGGAATGCGGCATGCTCGCGGCCTTCAATCTCCATCATGTACGTGATGTCGCGGTTGAACTCCGCGACCACGAATCCCAGTTTAATCGGGTTTGTATCACACATAGCAGATCATCTCTTGTGAATGGTCATAAATCCGTACGCCCGGTCATGGGCGTGAGGTCAGCGACGGGCGGGGCCGGCATCGGCGAATCCCTGCCGCTGGCCGGTACCAGCCTCCTTTTCCAGGTCCTTCGGGTGAAGGACCAGCTTGACCGTGTTGACCGCGTGCTCCCGGGTGCGCTGCTCGGCAAGCCAGGCAAGCTCCTTCCCGTCCTTTGCCTCGTCCTCGTGCACGAAGACCTCAATGATGTGAGTGTTCGTCATGAGCTGGCACATGATCAGGCCCTGCGAGGCCTCGTGGGCGCACATCCGGTCCTTGTCTTTTCCCCCGGGCATACCGAGCGCCATCACGATGTCGCACCTGCGTTCCTCGATCAGTTTCTTGCAGGCCACCGGCAGGTCCTTGATACCGGGCACGGTCACCCGTTCGATGGCAATACTTGCATGTTTTTTGAGCTCGTCGACAGCAACGGCTCCCATGTTGACGCGTGAGAAGGTGGTATCGGCTACGCCCACCTTCATCCCAGCACCTCACCGGCTGCCAGGACACCGTCGCCTTTCGGCGTGTATCCCGACTTCTTCAGTGCGATCTGGGTTGCAGCGAGCGTAGCGAGGATCTCCGGTGCACTGACTGCACCCATATTCCCAATACGGAAGATCTTCCCGTTCAGGTGGTCCTGGCCACCCGCGATGATGATGCCCATCTTCTTGATGTATCCCCGCATCACGTCGTCCTTGACACCCTCGGGATATTCAACAGCAGTCACGGTAGTCGAGTACCCGTGAAGTTTATCGATCTTCGGGAAAAGGGAGAGCCCCCATGCCTTTGCAGCTGCCTGGACGGCGTGAGACATCTTCTGGTGGCGTGCGATCCGTGCGGTGAGGCCTTCCTCCTCGATGATCAGGCACGCCTCGCGGAGCGCAAGGAAGAGCGGTACGGCGGGCGTGTAAGGAGTTTCCATCGGTTTTCCCGCGGCGCTCTTTTTGTACGCCGCGAGATCGAGGTAATACGGCGGGTTCTTTGTGAGCCGCTCCCATGCCCTGCTGCTCACCGAGACCATTGCGAGCCCAGCGGGGGCCGCCAGGCATTTCTGGGAGCCGGTGATCGCGATATCGACGCTCCACTTGTCGGCTTCGACAATATCGCCGCCGATAGAGGTTATGCCGTCCATGATGAAGAGTGCATCATGTTTCCGGCAGAGCTTCCCGACTTCCTCTGCCGGGTTTTTGATACCTGCCGACGTCTCGTTGTGGACGAGGGTGACAACCTCTGCCCCCTTCTCGAGCTGCGCCTCAAGTGCCGCGAGGTCGAGCGGGGTGCCCCACCCGGACTTGATCTCGTGCGCTTTCCCGTAGCGCTGGCTGATCTTGAAGAGCCGCTCACCGAACTTTCCGTTCACGAGGCAGGCAATCTCCTTGTCCTTTCCGATGTTCGACACCGCGGCTTCCATGCCGGCCGTGCCGGATCCGCTGATGACAAAAAGATCATTGGCGGTCCCAAACGTGGTCTTCAGTACCCGAACACAGTCGGCATATGCGGCCCCGAACTCGGCGCTGCGGTGGTTTATTGCCTGACGCGACATCGCGAACCTGACCCGTTCCGGCATCGGCACCGGGCCCGGCAGCATCAGGAGTGGTTCTTTTTCCATGTGGATCTGCTCATAGTATATCTGGATAAGCACAATATATGTTTGGATGGCTCATATGACTGACGTGGCAGTTATTTCGGGATCCGCTTCTGACGCTAAGATCACCGATAAAGTAAAAAAAGTCCTTGAAGAGAACAACGTATCGTACGACGCCCAGATCATCTCAGCCCACCGGGATCCTGATAAGCTCGATGCCTACATCAAGAGCAGTGATGCAAAGGTCTTCATTGCGATCGCCGGCCTTTCCGCAGCCCTGCCCGGCGTGATCGCCTCAAAGACCGATAAACCGGTGATCGGTGTGCCGGTCAGCGGGACTCTCAACGGGCTCGATGCGCTCCTCGCAATCGCCCAGATGCCAAAAGGCGTGCCGGTGGCCTGCGTTGGCGTGGACAACGGGGACAATGCCGCATGGCTCGCGGTCCGGATCCTGAAGCTGAAATAAAAAAAGGCCGTACATTTTTTCACCAGGCTTTCACCCGGGTCAGGAACGGGAGCTCAGGACAGGGAAATAGTCCGGCTCATGGGCAGGATTATGAGTCCTCCTGCTGAAACGTTCTTACTATGCCCATCCTGCACGAGCCGGTCATTACGCTCGAAGAGGTGAAACTCCGGGCCCTCTCGCTTTCGTCCCTTGAGCTGGACGTGGTGATCCGGGTGCAGAATGCAAACCCGATCGGTGTTACCCTGCGGGAACTGCCGTTCACCGTGTTGTGCCGCGACACTGAGCAGACGCGGCAGATCGCTGCAGGAAATACAGGCCGGGTGAAGATTGCTGCCCATGGAAATACCCTGCTGCATGTCCCGGTCAGATCGCAGAACGCAGCACTCATCGGGGCGCTTGCCGCTTTCGTCACCCGGGGGAACGTGCAGGTCACGATCAAAGGGACGGCGATCATCGACTGCCTCCTGTTCGGCTGGTCGGTTCCGTTTACGAAAACCCTGCCGGTGACTATGGAGCAGGTCGCCGATTCCCTTACCGGGCAGAAAAAGAAGGAGTGAGCGCCGGCTACCGGTCCAGCCGGACCTCCATAGGAGGGGGTTGGCCGGAGACCCCCCCACAACCCGGATTTTTTTTCGCGCAGACCCCCCTGCCCTGTTGCAGGCAAGCGGCAGGGAACCCCCCCATGCAGGGAGGTCCGGGAATGTGATTTCAGATGTAAGAACCTGAAGTCCGGGGTGTTGAGCGGACAGGTAGGGGGGGTTCCACCCATACCCCCCCTGCCAAATATTTTCTGAGGGGGTGGGGGTGCCTGCTGCTGATGGTGGGGGGACTACCCCCCTCCCTGACCGCTTGGGAAAATGGGGTTTGCAGACGGGAAGTGCAGTGGAAGCCGGGAGTTTGGACGTGCAAAAGGAGGTGGGGGGGAGGGGGTACCCCCTCCTCCCGGTTAGAGTTTATTACTGATCACAAGAGGAGGGGACAGTGCCTGTCCCCACCGCCCCTGCGCATCGCGATGCTGCGGGTATTACCTATTCGGGCGTTATCGTAATCGGGGGCTGCCCCAGCGACGGGAGTGAAACCCCCGAGAGCGTCCTCAAAAATTGTTTCTCAAAACCTATTCAATAAATTTACTCAAGCTTCTTTGAGCTTCCGTAATCCATTCTATATTGTGGATCTTTGGTTGAAAATATGTCAACAAATTAATTGCATATTTAGGATAATCCGTTGCATCAACTCTAAAAAATTCAAAAAATAATGATTCTTTATCAATGTTTACACCAGAATTTTCATCACTGGCTTTCAAATGAAACGTACTATTTCTTACGCGTTCAAGAATTAGGTAATCAGTCCAAACCTTTGAATTTTGAGATTCCGGAGAATCGATTTTGAGAATTTTTGGGAGTATTATGCCCAATTTCATTTTCGTGGAAATATGACTTTCCTGAAGTTGGATTTTATTTAGAAATTTTGCTTTTCCATTCATAATTACAGGAATAGTCCCAGTTAGGTAATTTTCAATAATTTCATTACAAAATGTATCGAGAGATTGTGCACTAAAAGCCACGGTAATCATACAGTACTCAAAATAGTTGTAAAGATGTGGATGATTTTCTAATACTACTTGTTTCCCAGCTCCATACGGGGTGACCGTTGGCTGAAGAGATAATGTATTTCTCAAGGAAACCGCTTTTGATGACGATTCTATTGCTATATGTATTGCCAAAGCAGCGGGGCGGGGTCGAATAAATCCAATAAGGTCGTTACTAGCGGTTCGGGTCAATGAAGAGTGAAATAGTGGAGCCCCTGCTTTATGAGACGGTCCACCAAGGTACGCAGCAGGAACATCTCTTGCGAGAAATGTGACACCCCACATGCGCCAGTCAAATTTGATTTTTTCAGTTTCCATCAAATAAAGATCAAATTGTAATATTAAATAAATTATTAAAAAGAGTAAGTTGTTTATTTCCTCTTTTTACTGGTCTTCTTCTTCCCTGTCCCGAACAGCTCGTTCACCATCTTGACGGCGCACAGATCCCCGCACATCGAGCAGGTCTCCGTCTCCCCGTCCCGCTCATGGATCTTCCGGGCATGTTCCCCATACAAAGCGAGCCGGAACTGCTCGTCCCAGTCGAGCTCGTGCCGGGCCTCGGCCATCTGCACCTCGCGCTCCATCCGGAACCCTTCTGGCCTGCGGACGGTATCGCCGACATGTGCCGCGATCTTCGCGATCCGGGTGCCCTCGATGATATCCGAAACGTCAGGAAGGGCAAGGTGCTCGCTCGGCGAGACCATGCAGAGGAAGTCTGCGCCGTTCAGGCAGGCAGTAGCACCGCCGATAGCCGCGACCACGTGATCGTAGCCCGGGGCGATATCGGTGACGAGCGGGCCGAGCAGGTAGAGCGGGGCGTGATCGGTGATCTCCTTGATCATCCGGACATTGTAGCCCACCTGGTCGAGCGGCATGTGACCCGGGCCCTCGATCATCCGCTGGACACCGGCGGCGTGCGCCCTTTTTGCCAGCAGGCCGAGGGTATTGTATTCCACCGACTTTGCCAGCTTCTCCGCGTCCTGCAGGCAGCCCGGACGCATCCCGTCGCCGAGGCTGACCGTAACATCGTACTCGGCAAGGATCTCCAGCAGGTAGTCGTACTCGGCATAGAGCGGGTTCTCCTCCTCCCGCTGCATCATCATCGCGCAATGGAACGACCCGCCCCTGCTGACGACCCCCATCAGCCGGGGGTCGGCTTTGAGGGCATCGAGTGCCTGGAGGTTCACGCCGCAATGGAGGGTGAGGAAGTCCACGCCCTGTTTGCAGTGCTCCCGTATCACCTTGAAGAGCAGGTCGCCGGTGACATCGCCGGCATTGCCAGCCCTGCGGACCGCTTCGTACACGGGGACCGTGCCGACCGTGGTATCGAGTTTGAGAATCTTCTTCCGGATCGCGACAAGGTCGCCTCCCGTGGAGAGGTCCATGAGGGCATCGGCGCCATTGTCGAGCGCTGCCTGGGCCTTCTTCATTTCGAGTGCCGGGTCGCAGCGGGAACCCGAAGTCCCGATATTGATATTGATCTTGACCGTGCATCCTTCACCGATCGCACACGCCTTGTGTTTCCGGCCCGGGTTCTTCGGGACCACGATCCGTCCGTCGGCGATACCCCGGGCAAATCGTGCGGGTTCCATTCCTTCCGCCCGTGCCACGGCCTCCAGTTCTTTGGGAAGCCCTTTGCGGCACCTGCGGATGAGTAAATCCATAAGAAACATCTGCCGGGAGTCCTTATTATTGTGCATGCAGGTCAGGTGGATTCCCGGTGAATCGGCATTTGCCAACGCGTATCTCTACGGAAGCGTGCTCGTGGATGCAGGGGTCATGCCGATGGCAGTGGCTCCCTACAAGGAGCAGATCGAGACGGTCGTACTCTCGCACTGCCATTTCGATCATATCGCACGGGTAAAGGAAATCGCGCACATGTGCAAAGCGAAGGTCGCCATCCTTGCAAACGATGCCGCTGGACTGGTCGAGGATGCGCGGAGCCTCTCGTTGCACTTCGGTGCCCGGTCACCGGGGATCCTGCCGGATATCAAACTCGCGGATGGAGATACCATTGGCGATCTCGTGGTCATCCATACTCCGGGCCACACACCGGGGAGCATCTGCCTCTGGTCAGAAGCTGACCATGTCCTCATCTCCGGGGACACCGTCTTTGCCGACGGGTATTTCGGCCGCTACGACTTCCCCGGCGGGAGCAGGACCGATCTGGCCCGGTCGCTCGACCGGCTCTCGGTG
>NZ_JBAVIG010000070.1:0-50135 GCF_049686655.1 Methanoregula sp. | reverse complement strand
ATATTTTGCCCTGAACCATTCGATAAGAAGCTCATCGTTAATCGGTTTGGATTCGTCCCAGATAGGATCAAGAGGAGCCAAGTAAAATCTCACCTCCTTTTTCTTTTTGCCTAAGCGATTCTGTATCTTTCATTAAACAGTAAGAATCGACCCCATCAACAGAATCGGTCCTGATTAATCTTTGAGTTAAACAACCGCCTTTACAAATAGGGTAATAATCACAGGAATTACACCTTGAAAGACCTATTTTTTTATGGTACTTTCTGATGTAATCAAATAATTTGGATGTCTTCCAAATTGTCTCGAGTGTTGTCGAATGGATGTCGTCAAGACTGTTTGAGAAACCGACTCTTTTCATGCTAACGCACGGAACGACCAGCCCATCCGGTCTAATTGTTGCTTTGGTAATACCAGCGGAACAGTTTGATTGGCAGTCAAGATGGAAACAATTGAAGGGGGTCCCTAACCGAACTTCAACCTGTTTGTCCTTTAAAATTCCATCTAGAATGTTTTTTAATTCAAGAATTTTGTCGTCCTTAATTTCCAACGAATCGCGGTTCGATAATCCCCTTCCCTGTGGAACAAAACGCAAAATACTAATTCTGTTTATTTTTAAGTCCTTGGCTAATTGAACAACCTTTGACAGGGTCAAGTAATTTTGCAAAATCGGAACAAAGTGTAACTCGATCTGATGTCCAATTTTATTTGCCCTTTTAATGGAAGTCATTAAATTGGAAAAACTACCTTTTTTGGATGTGATAGCATCATGAATTTCCGGATCCGGTCCATGAATACTAAAAATTATTTTATCGACATTTAACTCCTTCAGATCCTTGAGAAGAGAATTGGGCAACGGACCTATGCCATTGAGTCCCTTTTTTAAATTTCCACAGGAGTAAAGGTTTAACTCAAGTCCATTTTGTTTGATATACCGGATAAAATCGACGGTATTGGTAGATTCTAGGGGTTCTCCACCAGATAAGACAACCGTCTTTAACCCCAAAACCTTTGCATCATCAACAATCCGTTTTAGCTCTGACAAAGACATTTCATTAATGTCCTTGCTTCCAGCTTCCGATGAGCAGATGATACACTGCATCGGGCACTGTTTTGTAATTTCAATTGTTAACTCCCTCAGGGGGAAGGACTCAATCATAAGACATCCTCATTAACAATTTCCCAGAACACGTAGGGCAATTTGGATCTGTCTGCCTTTATGATACCTCTGCCTTCTAATTTTGCCAGGTATTTTGATGCTGTTGCAGTACTCATTTCTGCTTTTTTTGCAATCAGTTTCTGACTAGCATTTCCCTTTAAACTTATAATACCATTTACGATCCGTCGTTCTTCGTCTGAAAGTTCTGGTTTCATTCCTGTTCCTTTAACCTATACATTTAACCTATACCTTTTAGGTATACCTTTAATTGATACAATTTAGGAAAGGGATTTATTAAATAGTTTTCTCTAAATGTTTAGGATAATTCAATAATCATTCCATTAATAAGGACGATGTTTAAAAACAGGATGCGAGAAGCAGGAGTCGAACCTGCGAACGCCTGCGCGAATCGATCTTGAGTCGATCCCCGTTGACCACTTGGGTATTCTCGCTCGGGATATTATTTGTTTCAAGAAGTAAAAGGCTTTGAGTTTGGGGGTAATTGTGTTCTTTTGCCAAACTTGGTTATGAAATCTTGAGTCCGCCTCTGTTGACCACTTAGATATTCTCGCGTCCCTGTTATATTGGTCACAAGGATAGTAAAATCCTTTGACCCTTCAGAACTTTTTTGCCCGGACCATCTGCATACGGGGACAACCAGATAAAAACACCAAAAAGGTACCTGCCATGAACCTGACGCCTTTCAGCCCGAATCGCTCCGGGTAACAGAAACGGGAAAAGTCTATTTACATAAAGTCCGCAAGACCCAGCTGCTCATGCTTCTCCTCGCCGAATGTGGAGGTGATCGCAAGGTCTATCACCTCGACCCGCTGCTTGGTGTACTCCGAGATCTTGTACTTCCGGCAGATCTCACGGGACATCTCGAGATATTTCTTCACGGATCCCTCGTGCACGGTCGGGATGATAGGACCGTTGCAGATGCCCTTGCCCCGGAACTTTGTGCACTTCCCGGCGAGCGGCATCCGTCGGTAACTCGTGTTGCACTTCGTGCAACGGAACTTCTGCTTGGAGAAGGCCGAGAGGTTGCCCATCAGGTCGCGGATGAAGTGCGTATTGAGCACCCGTTCAGCCACATCGTCGGCGTCCACAGCCCGGATCTTCTCGGCAAGGACAAGCTCTGCCTCGAGTTTGTCGGTCATTGTCTTCATCTGGGTGTACATTGACTCGAGAGGACCCGCGGAGATGTCTGAGGTGTCGTGCGTGAACTGGAAGCCCTCGAGCTGCGCCGGCGTACCGAGCCGGCGTTCGACCCGGTCGATGAGCCCGGCAATCGTCTTGGGCTCGATGAATGTGAGCGCTCCCGTGTAGAGCTCGATCGGGTACTTTTCGCAGACATCAACGTTGAGTGCCTCCTTGTCGATCTCGGCCGGATCGATCCGGCTCGTCAGCACCAGCGGGGCGTCCATGGAGCCGCCGCGGTTCTGTGGCAGAAACGAGCGCGAGAAGTTGATCAGGCCGTCGAGGAGGAGCATGATGCAGTCCTCGTCGCCGTCGCACTGGCCGGTGAAGATCCCGTTTGCCACGAGCGTATGGTCGTCAGCAACCGTGAGGCAGTAGACCCGTTCCTCGGGGGCAGGAACGGGCTCAGCGACCCGGATAGTGTCGGAGATCACGCACGATCCTTCGAAGACCGGTACTGCATCGCCGGGCTTGAGTTCCATCGCCTTGATCTTCCGGAGGTAACTTGTATCCCAGCAAAGCATCGCATGGTCAGGAGTGACCACAAGCTCTTTTCCACGGGAGGTGACGAACCGGATCAGGTGTGCCGGCGCCCGGTGGATCGAAACCGTAGTGATCTTCCGGAGGTGCATCTGGCCGTTCGTGTCCACGGTCCGGGTATAGAACGGCCGGGCCGGGTCCGAGTAGTAGGTGCCAAGCCGGTCGATACCGGGCCGGCTCAGGTCGAAATTCTCCAGCACGAACTTCCGGATCGGGGTTTTTGTCCAGGTCCTCCCGTCAGAGACCTCGATACTGGTATCGCCCCAGAAGCAGTTCCTGCGTTTCGCGGCATGGAAGAACGGGTGGGCATACCCCACGTTAGCCCGGGTGAACCCTACTATCCGGGCAAGGACACCGGCACTCGTGTGCGGGGCGAGCCCGATGACGAGATGGCCCACGAGGTCGGCGGGCTTCCTGATGTTGTAGAACGGTTCAAGACCATAACATTTGACGAGCAGGTCATCCATGAACAGAGCTACGCTCACCATGTACTCGGCGCAGGAGTCCGAGACAAGGAGGTCCTGCGGGTGGAGCTCCACTACCTGCGAACCGTTCTGGAGGTCATAGCCTTTCGTATCTTTTGTGTACCCGAGGGCCCGCATCTGCTCGACCGATACCCGGACCTCGTCGGGGCGGATATGGGTGAGGGGCAGGTCGATCATGTCGAACCGGGTGGTGCCGTCCTTGAAGACGAAGATGTTCTGCTTGGCCCGGAGGATCCCCTTCTCCATCGCCTCCACGGTCTTCTCACGGGAGATCACACCCTTCACACCCTTGACAAGCGCCACGCTGTCAGCCTTCATCCCGAGCCGCTCCATCGCCTTCGCGTACTCGCCCTTCACGTTCAGGGAGATCCGCTGACTGCATGCGGCCGGGGCATTACAGGCCGGGCACCGGTCCTGCCCGATCTCCCGCCCGCACTTTGTACAGGTGAAAACAGCGGTCGTGTGTCCGCCGCATGTGCACCGGTTCAGGTACGTGATCTCCCCGCACTTCGAGCAGCGCCGTCGGCCAACCTCGATATCGATGATCCCGCCCTCCTTCTGGAAGTCGATCTCCGTATCGTTTGCATCTACTTCTGCCGTATGTGCAGAGGCGGACTGGAACGAGCGCCGTGCCCCACCGGAGTCCCCGAGAGGGAAGAGGACATGGGGAGGCGGGTTCATCTTCCGGGGCTTCGACTTCCCGGGCCTGCCCATCCGGCCGCCGATCCGGGTGCCGGACCGGGACCGCATCTTCAGTCCGGAGAGGTGCATGGCCAGGGAGAGCGTGTCGGCATAAGCTGAAGCAGTCTGCCAGGACTCCCGCTTCTTCAGGTCATCACCAAGCCCGAGACCGGTAATGAGCGTCCGGTAGGTCCGGACAAGGACCTTCCCGTCACGGACCTCGTGCGGGATCAGGAGCAGTTCGAGCGATTCCTTTTCTGCCGGGTCAAGGGAAGCCATAAGAACTCCTTCGACCACTGAGCCCTTTGTGGCGATTGCTTCGGCAAGGGACCGGAGCTGGTCGGCCGTGATATCGTCCCAGAACCAGGTCCAGGCAGGGTGGAGATAGCTCCCGTTCCGTGCGAGGGAAAGCGCCTCCTCTTCATTCGTTGGGATCTTCACACTATCGCCGACATCCAGCTGCCACCACTCCTCGCAGTAGCCGGCCGGCACGAGCGGATGGTTGTTCTCGAGGAACTCACCGAACGAGATCAGGATCTCACCCACATCGAGGATCTTCTCGATCCCCTTCTCAAGCCGTTTTGCAGTTGCCTCGTCATCGATACGGAGCACGTCGCCACTGTAGAGCCGCACGGTCGGGCCCTCGATCGTGTCGACCGGCACGACACCGCAGGCCTTGCCCGGCCGCTCGGTCTTCATCTGGGTGCCGGTGGCGAGGAATTCGCCGAGCACATAGAGCGTCGAGGGATGCATCCCGGCAGCAGCAAAGCCGGTGTTCCGCGACCTCCCGTACCGGAGCCGGAAGCCCCCTTTGCGCATCGGGTACGCAAAGACAGGCCGGCCGCCGATAAGATCGCGGAGGTACTTGTCAAGGGGTTTGATACCCCCCGTCTTATCGTCATCACCGGTCTTTGCCCCGGCGATCAGCTTGTCGAGCCAGTCCCAGCCCTCCATCTTCATCTTCTCGACCCGGCTCTTGAGCTTCCGGGCCTTGCCGGCAATGCCTTCCCCGATAACGAGCGCCATGCCGCCCCGGACGGTGTTCGTCTCCACCCGCTCGAGGTTCCGGTGGCCCGAGACCTCTTCCTGCTCGGTCGCTTCGCCGTCAATGCAGACAGGGCAGTTCTCGATTATGAGACGGATCTCTGCCTCGCTTGGCAGGTACTGGAGGTTCATGATCGAGTTGTACTGCCGGATCTCCTCGATGTACCGCTCCACCTCTTCCTGCCGGGGAATGTAGCGGCTGATCCCCAGTTTCTGCCGGACATAGTCCCCGACAAGCACTGACAGCGCCTGTGCCGTGCCGCCAGCGCTCCGGATAGGGCCTGCATAAAATATCATCAGGTACGAGGTACCGTCGTCGTTTCTGCCAAGGCCGATCTTTGCGATCCCTTCGGTGGGAGCGGCCACGACCCCTTCCGTGAGGAGGGCCATAGCAACGCGGATCGCATGGTCCAGCACCTCGTCGTTGTTCTTTTCCCCGAATTTATGGGCAACAAAATCGTCGCCGATCCGGAGCGCCACCTCTTCCCGGGACATTGATGCCTCGAGCTCCCGGATCCGGGCCGCAACACCCTTTATATTGAGGAGCGCCTCCACCCGGTCCGCAAGGTCGCTTGCGATCGGGATCTCTACGTCCATGGTCGGGTCGAGCCCTCGGGACCGGGCCTCCTTTGCGATTGCAATTGCCCGGTGCAGCTCGTCCATGAGGGACTTCTCGTACGCCTCCATCATGGGTGAGCATATCAGCATAGGGGTACGGTTGCGCGGGAGGAGATATATCTGTTCGGTTCGGGGAAAAAACGGGAGAAGGAACGTACAGGAAAGAAAATAAATTAAAAAACGTGCTTTTCCGGTATTACGGGAGTGTTACAGCCCGGTCAGGAGCGTGGAACATGGGAATAGTCCCGGCAGGCCAGATGGATCAGGACGAGGATCCGGGAACTGTTGCAGGCCGGCTCTGTTTACTCGTCTTTCCCTGCATCTTTCACGATCGTCTGCACCCCGGCCTCTCCCATCTGCCAGAGGGTCAGGGTGGCACAGGACCGGATGATATCATCGGCATCATCGAGCCGTTGCCGCAGGGGCTCAACGGCCGGCGTGCCGATCCGGCAGAGCGCCTGCGACAGGAAACCCCGCAGTTCCTTATCGTCGCTCCCCATTGCCGTGATCAGGTGTCCTATTGCCGGAATGCCAATCTCGCCGAGTGCTGCCGCAGCATAACGCCGGAAATCCCTACCCACGTCCGCCTGCATCGCCGCGATCAGCGGGGCAACCGAGGACTCTCCAATCTTCGCAAGGGCGACTGCTGTGTACCAGCGCCGGTCATTGTCCTCTGCATCCGCGAGGGCTTCAATGAGGGGGGCGATTGCGGGCCTCCCGGTCTCCCGCAGGGCTGCGATGGCCTCATGCCGCTGACCGATCAACGGTGACCCGAGGGCTGCGATCTGCTCCCGGATCTCCTCATCGGTCACCTTTGTCTTCCCACCGGTTTTTGCCATACTAAACTGATCTGGGCACTCAGCATTCTTGTTTTTTTCCCTTTGTTTATCGGGATTCCAACCCGGTGGGTGAGGGTTACGCAAGGCCAAGCCAGCCGGGTACAAACAGGACGACAAAGAAGACGAGCATCAGCGCTACGCCGAGAGGGATGCCGGTCTTTGCCCATTCGCTGCTGCTGATATCGAGCTTGCCGGCGGCGATGATGTTTGGGATGTTGCCCGGGATCAGCATGCCACCTGCAACCAGCAGGCCCATGAGGGCACTCGTGATCTGCTGGGAGGTAAGTGCCGGGCTGATCTCTGCTGCAGCAAGGGTCGCATTATCCAGCACCGCCGAGACGATGTTGATCCAGTACAGCCCTGGCGAGGAGATCGCGATCACGTATTCAAGGATGAGCGGCTTGAAACCCTCGCCGAGGAAGACGAGTGCCACGATGAACAGGTAGACCTTGCCAGCCCGGAGAAAGATTTCGGGGATCGTCTCCCGCTCAACTGTGCAGGAGAGCGTGACGTCCCCTTTGTGGCTCCGGCGGAAGAGGACAACCCCGATCACACCGAAGAGGAACATGGACGGGACAACATACCAGCCCAGCTTATTGAAGAGATACGTGAACCCTGCATGATACGGGGCGCCTGCAAGTTTTGCAACCACGATGGTAGTGAGGGGCTCGCCAAGCGGGGTAAGGCCCGCTCCAAGGCCGATCGCAAAACAGGCGACCACAACTATCTCCGTCTTTGCCTTCTTCACGACCGGGAGGGCGTTGACGATCTCGACCAGGATGATCGCTGCGAGGATCGCGGAGATGAGACTGGAGACCAGGCCAAGGATGACGATGAGGCAGAAAATAATCACCTGCAAGGAGAGACGGCCGACAAGGCCAACGATTGCTTCCTGCATCCGGTGGTAGAAGAAATGGATCAGGAGCCCTGCCACGAGTACAATCTGGACGATGCCCACCGGAATCCCGAACAGGTTCGTGATGCTGACAGGAGTGCAGAGTGCTTCCCCTATTATCGCAAGGCTCCAGCCGGTCTTCACCCCGGAGACCGCGATGAACCCTGCGATCGTCAGGGCCGTAACTCCGCAGGCAAAGAGGAAGACCTCGAGGTTGCGTTCGATGCGTTTCACCCGGAACGGGAGGATGAGTACGAGAAGGAAGATCACAAGCAACCCGAGGTTCGCAAGCACGTCCATGTCGTCACCTTTGAAAAATCCGGCTACCGTTTCGGCCGGTTCCTGATTGAAGGGTGTGCGTCCGGGACATTAATGAATTCCTTTTGGGATTTTTTCCCGCGGGCCGCCCGTGCAACGCAGGAAAGTATATAGGTAACTGCCGTATTACAGACCTGTGAGCAACGGTATCCCGGTAAGGGGCCTGATTGACTATGGTGCAGGATCTCGAAAGAGCCGTCCGGGCGCTTCGGGAAGCAGCACTCGGAAATTATCGGAAGCGGATCGCAGCAGGCTTGCGGAAAGGCGAAGGGCAGCTGGTCCCGTCGATCCCCCGGCATGATGATGAGGGACCGGGCAGCACCACCAGTTACGGCGTGACCATGATACTGAAGAGCTGGTACAACCTATAGGTGATACCGATGGCTGAAGAAAAGACACTGCTGCAACAGATACGCGAGAAGGAGCAGGAACTTGCAGTCGAGGTAGACAAAGTAAAAGCCGAGACTGACGCCGCGATCACTGCGGCCCGCAACGAAGCAGAAGACCTGGTCTGCACTGCCGACAAGGCCGGGAAGACGACTGCCGAGCAGGTGTACTGGAAAGCACGGGGAGCAACCGCTGATGAGATCGCGGATCTGAAACGGGAGGCGGAACTTGCACGGGAAACCACAGGACTCCAGAGTGAGAGGAACCTCGCGCCCGCGGTGGAGAGGATTGTCCGGTACGTGAAGGGTGAGTAGCCGGAAAGACCCGGCACAGGGTGTTCATGCTCCAGGTGATGAAACGCATCCAGGTGGTCGGGCCAAAAGCGGACCTGGGCCGGGCTGTCGACATCCTTTACCGGGCGGGAACGATCCATCTTGAAAATGCCACACGGCTGGTCCCGCAGAACGAAATTGGCCTTGTCCCGGTGGAAGTCGAACAGGCACGGGACATCGCAGATGTGCTCAGTGCGATCGATGCAATCACCGGCACACTGCCGGTGGTTGAAAACAATCCCCTGCGACAGGCGATGATCAGTGCCGGTATGGATGCCCGGTCCCACCGTGAACTCGTGCTCCGGGCCCGGGAGATCATCCGGGAACTCGAGACCACCACCCGGGCACTCTCGGCAAAGAAGAGCGAACTCGCCCTCTCGGTAACTGCCCTCGCCCGGTACGCAAAGGTACTGGACATCATCCACCCGATCGAGAAGGAACTGCCAGCTCTCGAAGGGTTCGAGGTCACGATCCTCCTCATCCAGCAGGAGCACAGCGACGTCATCGGGCTGATCCGGCAGGAGATTGCCACGATCACCGGGGAAAGGTTCGATATGATCTCGACCACGGTGGATGCCGAGACCCTCGCCGCCATCATGGTCTTCCCGAAATCATATTCAGAACAGGTGCATGCGTTCATCTACTCCGTGAACGTGAACGAGGTCCGGCTCCCGAAAGAGTATACCGGCAAACCGTTTTACGAGATGTATGCCCTGATCGCGGAGAGCCGGCTCCGGGCGCAGGAGGAGATCCAGGCGATCGATACGCAGCTCCAGTCCCTCTCCTCGGTCTGGTACCAGGAACTGGTTGTCCTGAAAAAACACCTAGAAGACGTCCATGCGGAGCTCTCGGCCTACTCGAACTTCGGGCTCTCGGAATATACCTTTGTCATCATGGGCTGGATCCCGAAAAAATATCTCAGGAAGACCCGGCTGGCCCTGCACGACGTGTTCGGCGACCGTGTGGTGGTCCAGGAGATGAAGGTGAAAGCAGAAGACATGGAGGACGCACCGGTCTTCTACGATAACCCCCGCTGGGTGAAGCCGTTCGAGTTCATCATGCAGCTCGTGGCCGCACCCCGGTACCGCGAGGTCGACCCATCCCCAATCCTCGCGATCTTCTTCCCGCTGTTCTTCGGGATCATGGTCGGCGACATCGGGTACGGCATCCTGATCCTCGCCATCGCTCTCGCCGTCCGGCACCGGTATGCCGCTATCGCGTTTGCAAAGCACTTGGCCGATATCCTGATAATCTCCTCGATCCCGACGATTTTCTTCGGGTTCCTCTTCGGGGAGTTCTTCGGGGATCTCGGGGAGACGATGGGCTGGATCCACCCGGTAACCCTGCTCGGGATAAGCTGGAACCGGGTGGACGCGATGATCCCGATGCTCGCCTTTGCCATCACGCTCGGCGTCATCCACGTCTTCCTCGGGCTTGCGATCGGCATCCGGAACGCGATCGTGAGGAAGAACCGGAAGCACCTGATGGAGAAGACCGGCATGCTGATGATGATCTCTGCTCTGATCCTCCTCGTCCTCATGCTCGGTGGCCTCGTACCCGATACGCTGGTCTGGCCAGTCGTCATCCTCATGGTCATCTCCCTGCCGCTGATCCTCCTCGGGGCAGGAGTCTTCGGTACGATCGAGGTGATGAGCACGGCCGGCAACATCCTCTCGTACGCCCGTCTGATGGCGATCGGCATGGCCTCGGTGATCCTTGCGATAGTGGCAAACCGGCTCAGCGGCGCCTTCGGGATCGCGATCATCGGCATCGTAGTCGCGATCCTGCTGCATGCTCTCAACCTGCTGCTCGCGATGTTCAGCCCCTCGATCCATGCGGTACGTCTGCACCTCGTGGAGTTCTTCTCGAAGTTCTATGAAGGGGGCGGCGTGGTGTACCGGCCGTTCAAGAAAGAGACAGGAACGAAAGGACCGGGGCAATAGAGAGGTTGCTCCCCTCCAGGAAATCGGGGCAGGTGTGACATCCTGTAAAAACGTGTAAAAATTTCAAAAGTTTTCAGGTTTTTCAAATATCCGTTGGTTTCAGGTTACAAATATTTCATAAAGTAAATTGATTAAAAATAAGGATTTTAACCATAATTCTGTCGGAGCAATTACTAATTTGGTAGAGATTGGTAGATTTTAGTAGTTGAAAAAAGTCTGGCGTTTATGTCATTAGTATAATCAACTTAGTACATCAACTGCGGTCCTGTTCATGGGATTCAGCCCGCTTCTCCCTCGCCTTCTTTTTCTTCTTCTCAAGGATACTCTTCACCTTCTTCAGCCGGAAGAGATCTTCCCGCTCCCGCTCGTCAATTGCATTCTTGATGTACTTCGCGTTCTGCTTCAGTTCCGGGATCAGGATCTGTTCCAGGGCGTTTACCCGCCTCCGGGTCATCTGGATCTCGCTGCCCAGACGCCGCATCGCGGTCTCGGTCTCGGCGAGCTTGATCAGGAGGTCGAGCTCCGCCTCGTACCGCTCGGCCGTCTCATCGATCCGTGCACTCGTGGTGATGATGCCGTAGCCCCGCTCCAGCAGTTTTCGCGAAGCCCGTTTCTTTTCGATCACCGGGACCGGGACGCCCATAATATTCTTCCCGCCGATATCGACCGTGATCGAGCGGCGGGTGGCAAACGACGCGGACCGCAGCGTGACCGGGTCATCCGTGGCCTCTGCGATCAGCAGGGCGAGGTCAGCGGCCCGGGAAACCTGCTCGAGTTCGTCTCTTGACTCGGAGACCGTGGAGAGGATTGCAAAAAACTCCCGTATAAGTGCATCCATCTTCTGCCGGAGGAGATCGCGGCCCTGTTCGGCGAGCCGGATCTGGGCCCGTGTTTTCATCAGTTCCATGCGGGTGGGCTTTACCTGCTCCATCGCTTCACTCCCCTGTTCCCTTGGCCGGCCCTTCACCCGCTGACCCCTGCCGTGCAGGATGGTACTTCGCGATATGCTCCTTCCTGATCCGCTTGAGCTCGTCCTCCGGCAGCGTGGCAAAGAGGTCCCAGGCAATGGAAAGCGTCTTCTCGATCGGCCGGTCCTCGTCGCCCTGCGTGATGAAACCCCGTTCGAAGCCTTCCGCGAACTTCAGGTACTTCCGGTCCAGCTCGGTCAGCGCCTCTTCCCCTACGATCGCGACGAGCCTGCGGAGGTCCCGGCCATAGGTATACGAGGCGTAGAGCTGGTCCGCCACGCCCCGGTGGTCCTCCCGGGTCTTGCCGGGTCCGATGCCGAGGTTCATCAGTCGTGACAGGCAGGGGAGGGCGTCGACCGGCGGGTCTGCACCGCGCCGGAAGAGGTCACGCGAGAGCACGATCTGCCCCTCGGTGATGTAGCCCGTAAGGTCGGGGACCGGGTGGGTGATGTCATCGTCCGGCATCGTCAGGATCGGGATCTGGGTAATGGATCCGGTCCTGCCTTTCAGCCGCCCGGCCCGCTCGTAGATCGAGGCGAGATCGGTGTACATGTAGCCCGGGTAGCCGCGCCGGCCGGGGACTTCCTCGCGGGCGGTCGAGATCTCGCGGAGCGCTTCGCAGTAGTTGATCATGTCAGTCAGGATCACAAGCACGTGGAGGTTGTGGGTGAAGGCAAGGAACTCGGCGACCGTAAGGCCGCACCGGGGGGCCGCGAGCCGCTCGACCGTGGGATCGTCCGCCAGGTTCATGAAGAAGACCACCCGGTCCAGGGCTCCTGTCCGCTCGAAGTCCTGCATGAAGAACGAGGCCTCCTTGTGCGTGATGCCCATAGCCACGAAGACTACCGCGAACTCTTCCCCCTCGCCCCGGACTTTTGCCTGCCGGGTGATCTGGGCGGCGAGCTTGCTTGCCGGCAGGCCGGAGCCGGAGAAGATCGGCAGCTTCTGGCCCCGGACCAGCGTGTTGAGGCCGTCAATTGCCGACATCCCGGTCTGGATGAAATCCGCGGGCTTATCCCGGGCGGATGGATTGATGGGCGTGCCCGCGATGTCGAGTACCGCCTCGGGGACGATCTCCGGGCCGTCGTCCCGGGGCTTCCCGACACCGCTGAAGACCCGGCCCAGCATATCATGAGAGACGCTGATCCGGGCCGGCTCACCGGTAAACCTGACGGTCGTGCCGGCCGTGTCGATGCCCCGGGTGCCCTCATAGACCTGCACCACCGCATGGTCCTCCGAGATGTCGAGCACCTGGCCGGTCCGGACTTCCCCATCCTGTAGGGTGATCCGCACGATCTCGCCAAACGATGCCCCGGTGACCCGGGTGACAAAGATCAGCGGGCCGGAGACGTAATCGATCGTGCGGTATTCCCGGGTCAGCAGGTCCGCTTTCCTCATTTCTCTGCCTCCACGGTTGAGAGGGTCACGTTCACGTCGTCCAGGATCTGCCGGACTGCAGCGGCATCAGGTGTATCCTTCATCCGGCCGATCGCTGCCCTCAGCGGGAGCGCCTGGACCTGCCGCAGGGAGATCCCCCGCTCCATCGCGAGGTTCACGCCGGTGAAATACGTAACGATCACTTTGAGCATCAGGTACTGTTTCTCGATCGGGCAGAACGAATCGGTATCGCTGTACGCGCTCTGCTGGAGGAAGTCCTCGCGGATCATCCGGGTAACGTCGAGGATCGCCTTCTCGCTGTCGGGAAGGGCGTCCGGGCCCACGAGCTGGACGATCTCCTGCAGCTCGACCTCT
Source organism: Methanoregula sp. (assembly GCF_049686655.1). Lineage (GTDB taxonomy): Archaea > Halobacteriota > Methanomicrobia > Methanomicrobiales > Methanospirillaceae > Methanoregula. The sequence continues at coordinate 36,977 of NZ_JBAVIG010000070.1, read as the reverse complement.
TTCTGGAGCAGGAAGATCGCCTTGTCCCGGAGCTCCCGCCAGTCCCGGGCAATGGTCTTGCTGTACCATTCCGAGATACTGTCAAGATAGAGCGAATAGCTCTTGATCCAGTTCACTGACGGGAAGTGGCGCCGGTAGGCAAGGTTCGTGTCCAGCGCCCAGAACGTCCCGACCACCCGCAGCGTATTCTGCGTGATCGGCTCGGAGAAGTCGCCACCCGGGGGCGAGACCGCCCCGACCACCGTGATCGAACCGTTCCGCTCCCCGGAACCGGAACAGATTACGCGGCCTGCCCGCTCGTAGAAGGCCGAGAGCCGGGTCGCGAGATACGCCGGGTAACCCTCTTCGCCGGGCATCTCCTCGAGACGGCCGGAAACTTCCCTCAGCGCCTCGCCCCACCGGGAGGTGGAGTCCGCCATCAGCGCTACATCGTACCCCATGTCCCGGAAGTACTCCGCGATCGTGATCCCGGTATAGATCGAAGCCTCGCGGGCGGCAACCGGCATGTTCGAGGTGTTCGCTATCAGGATCGTCCGCTCGATCAGGGGCTGTTTCGTGTGGGGATCGATCAGTTCGGGAAACTCCACGAGCACGTCCGTCATCTCGTTGCCCCGCTCACCGCAGCCTATGTAGACCACGATTTGCGTGTCCGCCCATTTCGCGAGCGTCTGCTCGGAGACGGTCTTGCCGGTCCCGAAGCCGCCCGGGATCATTGCCGTACCGCCTTTGGTCACCGGGAACATGCAGTCGAACACCCGCTGCCCCGTGATCAGCGGCAGGACCGGGTCGAGTTTCTTTTTGTGGGGCCGTGGGATCCGGACCGGCCAGTGGTGCATCATGGAGAGCTGCCGCCTGTTGTCGAGTACGCAGACCGTTTCATCAACAGTGAACTCTCCGTCACGGACCTCCGTCACGGTCCCGCCGTCCAGCGGGGGAACGAGCACCCGGTGCTCGAACCGAAATTCGCGCACGGTCCCAAGCACGTCCCCGCCCTTTACCACGTCGCCGGTCTTTACGGCCGGGACAAACGCCCATTTCCGGGACCGGTCAAGCCCCGGTGCGGTGATGCCGCGACCGATGAAGTCGCCGCTCAGCGCAAGAAGGACCGGCAGGGGTCGCTGTACACCATCGTAGATGGAGGCAAGCAGCCCGGGCCCGAGCTCTACCGAGAGCGGCGTCTCCGTGTTTGCCACGGATTCGCCAAGAGTTAACCCGGTCGTGTCCTCATAAACCTGGATCACCGCGTCGCTCCCCTCGAGCCGGATGATCTCCCCCCGGAGAGCTTCACTTCCCACGGTCACCACATCATACATCTTGGAGCCTTTCATGCCCCGGGCGATGATGACCGGGCCGGAGATCCGTATAATAGTTCCCGAGATCATGTGCGTCACCTCTTCAGTACGATGTTGTAGCCGATCGCTTTTTTGAGCAGCCGCTCAATGTAGGTCCGCCGGTCCACCTCTTTTGTCCTCGAGGGGATGGGGATCACGAGCGGGCGGTGGAGCTTCTCGATCCGGTCCATCAGTTTCGGGTCAAGGGCGAGCATGTACTCCTCGTTCATACCCACGATCCCGATCTCGTCCCTCTTCAGGAGGGGCGGGATGATCGTTCCCGCCTCGGCTGCATCCTTCGCCTCGAAGACCTCCGCACCCGCGAGACGGAACCCCGAGGCCCGGTCGCTGTCCGTGACGATGACGAACTTATACATACACGAGCTCCTCCCTGAGGTGCTCAACCGGGAAGTCCGCTGTCTTGCACCGGGAGATGATCCGGATATTCGTGATCTCGTTGTACTTTGCCCAGAAGTAGGCGATCAGGGAGGCCACGCTGAGCGGGTCCCTACGGAACAGGCCTACACCCTGCCGGACAAGGAACCGCTCGAGCTCACGCTCGATGACGGAGATCTTCTCAGGACGGAGGCCCGGCTCCTGTGCCGTGCCGGGGAACCGGTACTGCGTAGTCCCGAGAGCCGCGATCACTTCATCGGTCGAGTGAAGCCGGAGGAGATGATCGAGCTTCTTTGCGTCGAATTCCCGGCCGCCATCGATGAGGAACGGGCCTGCATCCTCCGGGCTGACCTGGTCGTGGATCATCCGCAGGACCGTCCTGAGGTTCAGCACGTCGATCTCGATCGCGAGGATATTCCGGATCATAGCGTGGTTTGCGGACGGCGCCTTCACCGTATCAAGGGCATCCCGGTAATAGTACTGGTCCAGCGAGCATTCGAGCACGGAAAGGTCGCCGCTCTTTGCAAATGCCGGGAAGCCTTCGGTGAGAGGCTTTGCGTACGGGATGCGCCAGGTAGCGAGCAGGTCGATTGTAGCCCGGAGGTCAGGCTGGCGGACGAGTTCGGTCAGGGTCGCTTCGTCAAGTTCGCCGGCCGGCACCAGGCAGTCGCGGATCTCCTCGTTCGTCACATGGATATTCTTTCCCCGGAGTATCGTCTTAATGTTCTGGACGTCCCAGCGGTGGAGGAAGATCGTGATATACTGCTCTGCCTCCTCCTGCCGGACAAAACCGATGATCTTCCGGAAGGTCCGGGTGAAGTTCTCCCGCAGTGCATGCTCGATGCAGGCAAGACCGGTATATTTCCCACGGGCTGCGACGATATCTTCCCGGTACGGGGTCTTCTCGAGCTCCCCCATCAGGGATTCGAGGTCCGGCTGGAGGATCAGGGTATCGAGCGCATGGTGGTCCAGCAGCCTGCTCTTCATGCCCCGGATCCGGGCATTGGTATAGCCCCAGTCCATGGTTAGTCCCCCGCAAGGATCGCATAGAGCTCGAGCTGCCGGTGCTCCACGGCCCGCTGGAGCCTGGACTCAAAAGTATTAGAGACGATCACTTCGCCATCGGCCGAACTGATCACGAGGCCCCCCATGCTCGTGAGGTCGGTGACGATCTCGCAGGAGAGCTGCAGGGCAGCAGTAATCTTCCGGCAGAGCTCCGCATCCTGAGAGTCGACACGGATCCGGATCGTCCCCCTCTCCCCGATCGCACCGATCGCCTCGCGGGCCAGCCGTTCAAAGACTGCAGGGTACTCCGGGTCCTGCCGGACCTGCGCAAGCCGGCGGCTGGCCCCGGCGAAGGCCGCCTGGAAGACCTGCTGCCGGTTCTTCGTCTGGAGGGCACGGATCTCCGCCCGGGCCAGGAAGAGCTCCTTATTCCGCTCGGTCTCAGCGGAGCGTTCCGCATCGGCAATGTACGTCTCTTCGATCTCCTGTGCCCGGCGTTTTGCATCCGACCGGATCGATTCGGAAGTAACACGGGCCTTCTCGCGGAGCTCCCGCTCCTTCTCCTGCGCACTCTCCTCCACGGATCTCAACAGGTTTTCAAACGCCATGGCCTCACCCGATGCTTCTGGTATTGTCCGGATGATGCCGGGGATCACCGGGAATGGTCCCGGACCCTGCTTACTTCACCATCAGGATGATCATTGCAGCGACGACAAACCCGAGGATCACCAGCGTCTCCGGGATTGCCTCCAGGATGATAATGGACCCGACAACCTCCGGCCGCTCGGCAATCGCTCCCGCACCGGCTGAACCGATCCGGGACTGGGCCCAGCCCGTCCCGATGGCACCTCCTGCAAAGGCGATCGCTGCACCGATAGGAACTTCCCAACCAGCCACACTCATGATACAACCTAACAGGTTCGTCCTATATTAAGATATGGAAAAGTCAGCAGAATGTCCGGAAAAACAGGTATTTCCGGGCTGACCTCCTGAGCATCGTGGCGGGTGCCGGAATATTCCGGAGAGCCCGGTACTGAGCGGTACCCGACGGTACCGGCACAAAGTTTATTGTCCGGCAGCGGGATTCTCTCATCATCCCCGAAACGGGGCGGGAGGAATATGTATGCCGGATATAACCCAGGCAGCGCTGGGCAGGCGGATGTACCATGTCCACCGCGAGAAGATGGTCGAGCAGGCAATGAAGATGATGCAGCAGGGGCTGGGATCTGACTGGAAGCACTTCTCCGAGTCGGATGTGCACCTGCTTTCGCACCTGCTCCAGTGCACGTGGAATACGATCGACCAGGGGGTCTGGGACAGGATCGCGTTCGTAAATGTAAAAATGATCGATGTCCAGAAGATCCTCACGTACGGCGAAGGTGTGAAGCCGGGACGGAACCCGGAGCCGGCGCAGGTAAACGAGATCGGGAAGATCCTGCTTGCGATCGGCTGAGCTTCCCTGCTTTCGATTCTTTTTCCGGTACCTGCCAGGATCCGTGACAAGCGCTCCCGGGCGGTTTATTTAAAATAAAAATGCGAAGGTACGTGCAGGAATGGCAATCATATGTCCCGGGTGCCTGCTGGAACTGCCGGACCGGCACCTTGACCCGCCGCCGCCGTGCCGGTTTAATGCCTCGGGCGAGTGCTGGCAGGCCTTCAGCGATCTCTTCTGTTATACGGTGGCAAAGGGAGATGCGGCGTTCATCCACCAGCACGCGGTCGATGCTTACGAGGCGCAGCATGCCGGCGGGAACTCGCGGCCGATCACTGCGGTCTTTGGCCTGATCGGGCTGTACCTTGCGTTGGAGAAGGGATATTCCGGCAGGGAGGTGCAGCGGGCCCACATGAGGATCGCGAAGCTCAGGAGGGACTGGCCCCGGCTCGAACCACCTGTCCGGCCGGCGGCACTGACCGTGATGGATGTCCTGAACGTAAGCACCGGCCCGGAGAGAGACGCCATGATCCTGCAGTGGGTGGCGGCCGTGTGGGAGAGCTGGGCGGACCGGCAGGCATGGGTCCGGGAGATAACCGGCGGGCTGGTGGACCGGCGGTCCCGGAAATAACAAGGCTCACGGGAGGGCAGGGCCGGTCCCCTCCCGCGGTTATGCCGGCTTCCGTGTACAGAATTCGAAGACGCACCGGTTGTCCGCGATATAATGCGGGACATGGTGACGCTGGACAATCTCAGGTGACACGAAGCCGGCGCCGGTGAGACTACCGGCCAGCTGCTCTTTTGTCATTACGCGTGGCGGCCCCCATTCCTCAGGAGACGGGGCAGCCGCTTCCCCGGCCTGCCCCAGCGTTGAACCGAAGAATATTCCCCCGGGCCTGAGGACAGACCAGGCATTCGCAATATATGTTCCGAATTCCTGGTCGTCAGCGATCACGTGGAAGACGGAGGCGGAATACACCATTTCGAACTTCGCCGGCCCGAACGTGAGCGTACCTGAAACCGTGAAGAGGTCGCTGATCTCCCCCTGGTCACAATACAGGTCGAAGCCAAGGTCGATGCTTGCCCGGTTGATGTCGAATGCGGTGATCATCTCCCGGGGAAAACCGTCGCGGAGCAGCTGCCGGACATTGTCCCCGGTGCCGCACCCGTAATCCAAAAGCCTGCCGGTTCTCCTGAGCACATGGGGATAGAAAAAGTGGTTGTTGATCCGCGGCTGCCCGATGATCATGAGGATGTGGGGATAGCGGACCTCCTCCCGGGTGTACTTCTCCAGGAGTGCCTGGTAATATCCGTCAGGATAGACGACACCATAGGCTTCGATCCGTTTCATGGCAATGCGAAGTTCCTCAGGGAGTGTCTTTCCCGGCGGGAACCTGTGGGGTTTTGGTGGTGGCATACCGGAATAAGTGTACGCCGGGAGAATATTGATGGTTACGGTAGCAGGTCCGGAAATATTTTGAGGAGTACCGGTTCATCCCGGAATTTTTTTTTGAAATTTTTTTATTCCGGCAGGGACAATCACAAAAAAGATTCCTGGCCGGTCCGAAAATTTTCCGGAAAAAATTTCTGAAGATTTTTCCAGATAATTTTGCTTTGTAGAAAACCTCATAATCGCTGACGCTCTTTTGGGCTTTGCCCCCGCCGCTATGGCATCCCCCGGTTGCGATGACGACGTATTACCTGCCATTTGACCCGGGGCATCGTCTCTTCGAAAAAAATGATTTCTACAGAGCAGATAATTTTTCAATTTTTTCCTTTTGGACTTGTCATCACGCCCAATTGTCCGGGCCCGGTCACGGACATCCCGAACCGGGATACAGTTCGCTCATGGTACGTGGCCGGTGATCTTCGAAAATCTCATCGGCGTACCATTTTATGCCAAAGGCTATGATGCTCATCAGGATCGGGATCGTGTCCTTCCCTTTTTCCGTGAGCACCCACCCGACTACCCGCGGGCTCTCCTTCACGACAACTGCCTCGATCAGTCCGCACGCTTCCAGTTCATGCAGCCGCATGACAAGAACCCGTGACGTCAGGCCGGGTAGGGAGCGCCGTATCTGGTTAAACCGGTTGATCTTCAGCAGCGCAATGTCCCGGAGGATGAGGAGCGTCCACTTTTTTCCAAGCACTCCCATCGTGACAAGGAGGGGGCATGCCAGCAATTCCACCGCAGGGACCAGGGGTCGGTCAGCTGTCGGCGGTTGCGCCTTTTTCATGGTATACTTTTGGAGCCTGCGCTATTAAAGTGGTATTATTAGTATACCAGTTCTGAGACCATGAAACACCCGGAAGATGAACAAGTGCCTGGACAGGAAAACGACCAGAAACTTCCTGCACAGGATCTGGCAGCCTGGCTGACAGAGAGCATCCGGAAGTTCTGCCGGAACTCCCCGGAGAACAGCCTTCAGAATGCGGCACATGACCGGGCCTTTGATGAGCCCCTTGTCGGATTCTCCAGCGGGGCGGACCCGTTGTATGCGTTCCTGCAAAAGGACATCGGTGCTCCCCTGATGACCCCGGCAGAAATATTCCGTAGATCGTTTCCGGAGACTGATGCCACGGCTGAAGAACTCACCGTGATCAGCTGGGCCCTGCCCCATATTCCGGCGACCATTGCGGATAATGCCGACCGGAGGTTCCTGCCTTCCGAGCGGTGGGCACGGGCCAAGCATTTCGGCGCGGGTTTTGTAAAGGAATTGTCCCGGCACGTCGTCAGCCTCCTGGAAGAGGCAGGGTACGTGGCCGTAGCCCCTCAATATACTTCGTTCTGGTCCGTGGGAATGTCAAAAAAGTACGGACTTGCATCGGCCTGGTCCGAGCGGCACGCCGCACACGTCTCCGGTCTCGGGACCTTCGGCCTCTGCGATGGGCTGATCACGCAGAAGGGAAAGGCCATCATCTGTGGTTCGGTCATTGCACGGATAGCGGTCCCGCCAACACCCCGGCCGTATATGGATCACCATGCATACTGCCTGCACTACACGAACGAGACCTGCGGAAAATGTATCACCCGCTGCCCGGCACGGGCAGTCTCGAAGAAGGGACATAACAAGCTGGTATGCAATGCGTACCTCATGGGCATCACAAAGCCCTACGTAAAACTGCGATACGGGATCGATGATTACGGCTGCGGGATGTGCCAGACCGGGGTTCCGTGCGACAGCAGGAACCCGGTGCGGCGGACCCCGCGATAAGTGAGTTTTGAAGGACCGGGGATTTCACTCCGTCCCCACCCGCACACACTCCGCGATCGTCCCGATCCTTGCGACGGCAGCACACATATCCGGCACGTACGCGAGGGCCTTTCCGCTGTTCACCATGATCGCTTCGTACTGCTCCATCACGGGCGAGACCACCATGCAGGTGTCGGCAAAGACCCGGGCCCCACTCTTCTCAATCGAATCAACCGTCCGCTGGTTCTTCTCGATCACACCCTGCGCTGCGAAGACATAGAACGGCATGGTCACCAGCTGCCCCTTGAGGAGCCGGGCGATCTCCTCCAGCTCCGCGGGAGAGCAGTGCGGGCAGCCCACCGCGACCGCTTCGACCGGGATCTCTTTGAACAGCTTCCTGATCTCCGCAGCTTCCACGGCGATTGTGTCGAGGCCGGTGAGATCGGTTGGTATTTTCAGTGCTTCCGGTGTCACGCCTTCCACGTGGTAGAGCGCCACGGCACCGGTAGCCGCCATCGCCGCCCCCAGCCCCTTGAGCTGATCCTTGTCCGGGTTGATCCCGGAGAAGAACGGGATCCGGTTGCCCACGAGCTTCCCTGTATGGTAACCGAGCGCCCCGTAGTCCGCGATAGACCATTCGCGGGTGTCGGCCTGCACCCGGACGACCACTTGCGGCTTCCGGTTCTCTTTGAGATGGAGACCATAACAGGGTGTCTTCCCCACAAGTGCAGCGGCAAGGGCGCCGGGCCCGCCCTCCCGGTTCGTCCGGGCACCAATCACCGAGTTCGCATAACTGACCGCGGAGGACTCGGACCACGCGAGGTGGTCGCCAAAGTTTGTCTCGCGGAGATAGTAGGGCGTGCAGGTACACTCAAGGCCAATACCGAGCCTTTCGTAGGCGGCGATAACGGCCTGCTGCTTCTGCGCAAAGTCCTCGTTCACGCCCATCTCCTGCCATCGTTCACGGGGCATGCCGATCGGGTTAAGCACGGCCGGGACTACCGCTTTCGCATCGAGCGAGTTGAGCCATTGGAGGCCGTACTCCCCGATCGTCTTGTAGGACGCACCACTTACCTGGGCGCTCCTGATCGGGACGAGCCGTTCGGCCCCGAAGACCTTCCCGAGTGCCACGAGGAGTTCAAGCATCTTCTGCCGGGTCTCGCCCTCTTCACCGGCAAGGATCCGTTCCTCGTCCTTATCGAGCAGCATTTTGCTCACCACGTGGCCCGCGAGAAGTCCGCCTCGCGCCCGAGCACCATCGTTGCGTCGACCCCGACCTTCACGTTCGTGCCGTCCTCGAGCTGGCACGGATCGAGCGAGGATCCGCGGACACCGGTGATCACCATGATGTCCCGGTCGCCGCTGACACGCGTAGCAATCGCGTACTCGACCTCGTGAGGGTCCAGGGGATCGATATCCTCGTCCACCACAACCACGTGCTTGAGCGAGGTATGGGCGGCAAACGCGGCCATGATCGCGTTCTTGGCATCGCCCTGCGTGCTCTTCCTGATCTGGATCACGGCATGGAGATAGCCGCAGCCGCCCTTCGTGAGGACTACGTTCCTTACTTCGGTCACGCCGGCAACGGCCTTGTAGATCTTCGGCTCGTAGGGAGCCCCCATCAGCATCTTGTGTTCGTCGCCGCCAGGAAGTATGCCGTGATAGATGAAGTCCGGCTTCGTGTACATCCCGGTGAACTCGATGATATGCTGCATGCGAACCGGGTCATAGGTGCCGGTGATGTCGACAAACGGCCCTTCCTCGGTGAGATCCCCGGTGATGAATCCTTCCAGCACGATCTCCGCGTCAGGCACCAGCACGCCGTTACTGCACCGCATCACCTTCATCTCGCCGCCCATCAGTTCTGCGGCGAACGGGAGCTCCATGCCGGTCGGTACCCGCGTACAGCTGGCAAAGGTCACGGCCGGGTGCGTACCGATCGTGATCGCGATGGGGAGTTTCTCTCCCTTCGCAAGGGCTTTCCTGAGCATCACGTGCGTATGCCTGCCCTCGACAAGCCGGGCAGCGACCCGGTGGTCGTCCAGCACCTGCATCCGGTGGATCGAGGCATTCTCCACACCGTCCCAGCGGGAGAAGACGATGGCGGAGGTGAGATATTTCCCGGCATCTTTCGGGTAGTGGTGCATGATCGGGATCTTTGCAAGATCGGGTTTCTGCATCGGGAGGGTGCCGTCTTCGATGACCTTGCCGTTGAACTGGGCATCCGCGAGGGTTTTGACAATCTTCGTTTCGTCGATGCCGAGCGCAAGGGAGAGGGAGGTCCGGCTCGCGGTGAGGTTCATCACGGCACGCGAGCCCCCAATCTTATGGAAGAAGAGGAGCTTATCAGTGCCGGCTGCCATCTTCGGCGCCTCCATGTCTACGGAGACTTCCTCTTTTACGTCCACAACGAGTCCTGCCTTCCGCATCTTTTCGATAAATTCACGCATCGTAACCGCTCCAGCGCTCTATGAGGTCGTGTTCTATTTCAAGGTGGTCGAGCACGCGGGCCACGACCATGTCCACGAGATCGTCGATCTTTTTCGGCTTGTGGTAAAACCCGGGGCTTGCGGGCATGATCGTCGCTCCAGCGTCGTCGGCGGCTAGCATATTCTTCAGGTGGATCTTCGAGAGCGGCATCTCGCGGGTGACGAGGATGCATTTCCGGTGCTCCTTGAGGCAGACATCGGCAGTGCGTGTGATCAGGTTGTCGGCATACCCGTTCGCTATCGCCGCAAGGGTCTTGGAACTGCAGGGTATCACTACCATCCCGTCGTACTTGTGTGACCCGCTCGCAATGGACGCAAAGAGCTTGTCGATCGGATGGTACTCGGCATTCATCCCCTCGAACGAGACGCCCTCGTGGGCAGCGATCTTCGCCGCCACGTCCGAGACGATGATGTGGACCTTTGCATCCTTGCAAAGCACCTCAAGCAGGCGCCGGGCATAGATCGCCCCGCTCGCACCTGTCACCCCGACTACGATCTCTTTTTTCATGGTTGCCAAAGTAGCCTCTCCTGTGATACCAATGTCGGAGTGAAGGCAAAAAGAGTTTGTGCCGGGAGAAGTTCCGGCCGGCTGATCCTTTTTCTGTACATTATTTCTTCGGCGGTGCAAAGAAGCGGTACCGGACCTGGCCCTCCTCGACCTTCTTTGCATGCGATGGGTTGAGGTCGCGGCGTGCCTCGATCACGAGCGTATTGAGGATGTTATGGAGCCGGAGGGTATCGTAGTCCTTGTCCTTGTGCTCGTTCAGGAAGTCAAGCAGGTCGTTCGTACTCCGCAGGACGCCGGTGCTCCCCACGAGGTTGAGCCGGTTGAGCGTCAGGGCGAGGTTCTTCTTTGCTACGTCCATCTTGTAGGGATCGCCCCCGGCAAGGTTCAGTTCCGTGATCGCGTTGAGGAGATCGGTATAGACCTTGAGCTTGTGGGTGCTCTCGTGCATCTTTGTCTCGGCGCTCCGGAGTTTCCACAGGACAACGGCAAGGATGATGATCACTGCCACCAGGCCGGCAGTTATGACAATTGTGTCTTCAAGCATGGGATTGCCTCAGATTTTCTTTGGTGTTACGGGTTCCTTTTCGCCGCTGTCACGTCCACCTTGACAAGGTTGCCGGTCATATCAATCCTGTACGACCCGATCGTGTACATCGGGTACTGCTGGTGTGTATCATTCCTGTATGAGTTACCGTTCCCGTCGTAGCCGTAGGTATCGGTGTGGCCGGTGTCCACGTTCGTCACATTCATCCGGAACCAGCAGGACTGCGGGTCGACGTTAAGCGGGAGGACGACAAAATCGATCCCCCACGAGGAGTTGTCCACATGGAACTGTTCGGTATAATGGTCACTTTCGCTCTGGAACGAGTAGGACTTCTGCAGGTAGTGGTCGCCCAGGGAAAAGGAGGGGTGCGGCACGACCGCTGTTGCAGCCGCAGCAGGGATACCTGCCGGGACCGGCGTCGCAGTAGCGACGGGGGCCTGGTTCTGGGTGCATCCGGCGATTACGACCGCTGCAATGATCAGGACAAGAGCTACGAGTACACTGTGTTGCATATGAGTGAGTGTTTGGGGATTGTAATATATTATGGTTATTTGTGATTTCGTTGCATCCCACCCGTTTTTACCCTGCTTCCTGGCAGGCCCCCGATGGGTAAACATGGGGACACTCCCGGCAAACGGAACTGTTTTTGAAAAGCGTCTCCTAAAAAAGTGTATCCTGCCGGGTCGGTTTCCTGATGTGCAGGATCTCGCAAGCCGCATCCGTAACCTGTTCCCGGAACGCCGGCAGCGTGTACACACCGAGACGCCACTGCTCGCGCCGGGTCGCATTGAGCGTGCGGACCCGGGGGGAGATCTCCTCGAAACTGGTCTCGGAATGCCGGTTCCGGACCCGGACCGCAAGGGACATCTCGCGGGGAACGGAAGGGATATCCACCAGTACTTCGTGGGGCCGGATGCCGGCAAGCTCCGCGATCAGGCCTGCATACTCCCGGCTCTTCTCCAGCGGGACGCCGTCCTGGTACGCCGCGACTGATACCTGTTCGCTGCCGACCGTGATCGCCCGCTTGTAGAGCCGGCGTTCGTAGAGCCGGGACATGATCTCCCGGGATACGGTGCTGCCCGAGCTGGCCAGTACATGCATGCACCCCGCATCGTCGAGACGGAGGAATTGCTCCGCGTCGTTCCCGCCATTATCCTGCAGGTGCGCGAGGGCCGCAAGCTGGAACATGCTCTCGCCGATCCGGCTGACATGGTGGTAATAGACGCTCGGGCGCATCAGTGTCCGGGCGATCAGGAGCGACTCCGCCGCATTCACACCGTTCTCATCCAGCACGGTGCCTCCGGAGGTCCAGACCAGGTGCCGGATCAGGCGCTGGGCGTCGACCGTGCCATACGGCGCGCCGGTATAGTAGGCGTCCCGGAGGAGGTAATCCATCCGGTCCACGTCGAAATCACCGTGGATGATCGCCGAAAGCCTGTGCCTCCCGTTCACTACGGCACAAAGTTCCCCGGGATCGATGCCCTGCTGTTCGAGCAGGCCTCCCACCGTCTCTTCCAGGACCGGGCCGATATCGTCATGCGTGCGGTGAAGGTATTTTTCCATCAGGGGCTCGCTCGCATGGGAGAAAGGTCCGTGACCGATATCATGGAGGAGAGCGGAGGCAACGATCAGCTGCCGCTCGTCATCAGCCAGCTGGAACCGCCGGCTCGCAACGTCAGCGAGATGCATGGTCCCAAGGGAATGCTCGAACCGGGTATGGTTTGCACCCGGGTAGACGAGGAACGAGAAACCGAGCTGCCGTACATAGCGCAGGCGCTGGAGTGCGGGAGCGTCCAGCAGTGCCCGGGCAAAATCCTCGACCTCAATGTAGCCATGGACCGGGTCCTTGATGATCTTCAGGGTCACTAAAGAATCTTCATATACATCGCATAAAAGTATTGAGTAATGATTACCTTCCTATCGGGCGGGACTGGCACCCCGAAGCTCCTGCGGGGCATGCAGAAAGTGGTGGACCGGCACGAAATCGCAGTGATTGTCAACACGGCCGAGGACATCTGGATATCAGGCAACCACATCTCGCCTGACGTGGACACGGTGATGTATCTCTTTGCCGGTATCCTCAATACAGACACGTGGTGGGGTGTCCGGAACGACACGTTCACCACGCATGAGGAGACAACCCGGCTCGGCATCGATGAATTCATCGCTATTGGCGACCGGGACCGGGCCGTGCACATTGCCCGGGCCGAGATGCTCCGCAGCGGGATGCGCTTAACGAACGTGACCAAGGTGCTCTGCGAGCGGTTCGGGGTCCGCGAGACCGTGCTGCCTATGACTGACACTGAAGTGACAACGCAGGTGAAGACCGATCTCGGCCTGATCCATTTCCAGGAGTACTGGATCCGGGCAAAGGGAAAGATTGAGATCCAGCAGATCGTGAGGAGTTTTGATGAGCCTCCGGTGGCGACACCGGAAGCGCTTGAGGCCATCGAGGCGAGCGATGCGATCGTTATCGGCCCCTCGAACCCGATCACGAGCATCCTGCCGATCCTTGACTGTGCCGGGATCAGGGAGGCAATAAAGAACAAGTTCGTTGTCGCGGTAAGCCCGTTCATCGGCAACGCGCCCATCAGCGGCCCGGCCGGCGCCTTCATGGAGGCAGCGGGGTACGAACCGAGCGCGATCGGGACGTTCAACTGCTACCGGGGACTCCCCGATGTGTTCATCCAGGACACCCGGGACCCGGTGAACGTGAGCCAGTCGGTGAGGTTCGATACCCTGATGGTTGATGAGGACAAGAGCGTGGCGCTGGCGCAGGAGATCCTGCGGCTGATCGAAAAACATTGAACGCGGCACATGCCGGGATGACTCCTGCATGAATATCCCGGCAGGGCTTTGCACGTAAAGTAGGGATTTGGCCTGACATTACGTGCAGACACCGGACTTTACGTGCAGGATTGACTTTACGTGCAAAGCCTCCCGGCAGCAAACCTATATCATGCTGCGCAATAACGATTTACGTGAGAGATATGAGAGATTTTCCCGTATATTCCGCGTCCTTTTTCGCGCTCCTTTTCCTTGTGGCAACCGCTTCCGCTGCTTCTGCCGGCGGGGGGTTCATCAAAAGCATTGATCTCGGCCATGGCGCCGTGACTATGTTGTCCATGACTTCGGACGGTTCCTTTGTCTCGGCAGCGACCCAGGACGGCACGATACTCCTGCTGAGTCGTAATAATGGCGCGGCCTGGGGCTATTTCAATACCAAGAGCAACTCGCAGTACTCGGTTGCCGCCATCCACCCTTCCGGCACGACTGTGCTGGGTGCTTCGGGATCGGCAGTGTACATGCTCAACGATACGGGTGCGGAGATCTGGAGCGACCAGCGGGTCCGGCAGGCAAGTGTGGAGGACGTGGCAATCTCGACCGATGGCTACGGGTATACGACTTCCGGTAACAACCTGTTTTTTTTTGACAAGACCGGAAACCCGCTCTTTACCCTGAAGACCGCAAGCACGGTCTGGCGGTTTGCAATCTCAACCGACGGGACGTACATCGCAACAGGCACAACGAACCCGGACCACCGGGTATACCTGTATGACCGGAACGAAAGCCTGCGCTGGACCTATGACCCGGATGCCCAGATCAGCGACGTGGATGTCTCATACCAGGGCACGCGGGTAGCAGCCGGGGCAGGACAGGACCTGTACATATTCTCAAATGACGGGACGCTGCTCGGAGCCTATGACTGCGGCAGTCCCATAAACGGGGTCTCGATGTCCCGGGACGGGACCCGGATTGCCGTGGGCACTCAGGACGGCAGTGCAAAGATCATCTCTGATGCCGGTCTCCTGCTCTGGCAGACCCAGACCTCGGGAAAGGTGTACGATGTGGCCCTGTCTTCTGACGGCACCCAGCTCGCCGTAGCCGTGGACTCGTCGGTCCAGTGGTTTGCCCCCGATATTCCCGCTATGAATCCGTCTGCTTCCGCGACCACGGCAATCACAGCGCCGGGTACAGGAGCAGTGATCGTTTCGTCCATACCGGCAGGAGCGGGTATATATGTGGATAATTCCTATCGTGGAGTCTCACCGCTGACGGTGGCTGACCTGTCACCTGGCAACCACGCCATACTTCTGAAAGAGGCAGGCTATAGCGACTGGTCAACGACCGTGACCGTGATACCGGATACAGGGATCAGCCTCTCAGGCAGTCTCTCGCCAGCAGTATCAACGACCCACTCCCCCGATCCCATTCCGGCCCTGATCGCAGGACTGGCAATCGCAGGACTGGCTGTCGGACGGAAAGGACGCAGGGAACAGTAAGATTCCCTGTTTTTCCTGAGGGGGAAGGGGGTGCTGCCGGTATATACACTCCCGGGCAGGCCATGAGGACCGGGAAAAGGTCTTTTCACCCGGTTTTTTCCCACGATAACTGGTTGCCATTTTCCGGGCGGATCTCTTTCAAACACTGTAAAAAAAACGTGAGTTGTGCAAATTTCGGTAATTTTCCATCCGATACCTATTTGAAGGATTTATATACTAATATTTGTTCGGAGATGTAATATGAGTATCATCAAGAAATTCCTCAACCTGTTCAAGTCAGGGAAAGGAGAAGAGGACGAAGCGCGCCTTCAGGCACAGAAGGAGCGCTATGACAATCTCCTCAGGGCTCTCACCGAGGGCGATCTCGATGCCCGCTGGGCAGCTGTAAGGTCGGTTGGCGATCTTGGCGAGCCGTTTATCGAACCGTTGATCCGGGGGCTCAAGGACGAGTACTGGATCATAAGGCGGGGTTCAGCCGATACACTGGGCAAGATCGGGGCGCCTGCCGTAAAACCGTTGATCGGGGCGCTTGATGAGCCGCTTGAGGACATCCGTCAGGAAACGATCCGGGCCCTCCAGCTGGTCGGGGAACCTTCCGTGGGTCCCCTGGTCCAGGCAACAAAGCACGGCCACCCGCTGATCCGGCGGGGTGCGGTCCAGGCACTCGGTATCATGGGCGAGGGGCGTGCAGTCCCGGTCCTTATCGATGCCCTGAAGGACCCGGATGCCGGTGTCAGGTACGAGGCCACGGTGGCTCTCGGCCGCATCGGGGATCCCCGTAGCGTCCCCCCGCTCATCGAGAGCCTGAACGACCCGCAGGAACACGTGCGTGTTGCCGCCATGGCCACGCTCTGCTCACTCGGTGCCCCGTCCATTGAGCCGCTGATCCATGCTCTCGTTGATCTGAACGAGGATGTCTGTCGTAGGGCGTCGCTTGCGCTGGTAACGATCGGGGAGCCGGCCATGGATGCACTGATCGCGGCACTGGGCGACCAGAACCCGGGCATCCGCAGGGGTGCTGCCGAGGCGCTTGGCCAGATCGGGAACACCCGTGCCATACCAAAGATCATTGAAAGCCTCAGGGACCCCGAGCGGCTGGTCCGGATCGAGTCCGTCAAGGCCCTTGCCGCACTCGGCGTCCCTGCAATCGCTCCTCTCATGCAGGTCTTCCGCGAAGGCGACGGCCATATGCGGACCGGCGCAATGGAGGCGCTCTGGATGCTCGGCCAGCCGGCCACTACACCCCTCATCATGGTGCTAAAAGACGATCAGAGCGATGTCCGGAAGCGGGCGGCCCTCCTGCTCGGCGAGATCGGCGACCAGAAAGCGGTGGATCATCTCACCGGCCTGCTCTCCGATGATAATGTCACAGTCAGGAAAGAGGCATTCGAAGCCCTTGAGATGATCAAGAACCGGACAGCGGCCTGATCCAGCTTTTTTTTCAATAGTTTTTTATTGCAGTCTCCGTGCCTCCTATGGAGGAGCTGATGCCGTGGTGATCAGTGAACCCGATATGGATCCCCCGTGGACGTGCACCCTTTGGCCCAAACCGTTCTACATAAGCCTTTTTTCCCCTTCCGCCCAATATCCTCACCAGCATGCCCGAGTTGTTTTCGCGCACACGGAATGTGCAGAAACGTTCTGCCGATGAGGAAAAACAGAAAACCGCCCATCTCTCGGTCCTCTCCAACATCACCCTTGTCCTGATGAAACTTTCCGTCGGGTTCGCGGTCGGCTCCCTTGCGATCATCTCCGAGGCGATCCACTCGGGCATCGATCTCCTTGCTGCGGTGATCGCGTACATCTCGGTGAAGAAGGCGAGCGAACCTCCGGACGAAATCCATGAGTTCGGGCACGGCAAGTTCGAGGATATGTCCGGCTTTTTTGAGGCGCTGCTGATCTTTGCCGCCGCCGTACTGATCATGTACGAGGCGATCATGAAGCTGATCCACGGGTCGCCCACCCTCCTCAACGAGGACCTGTTCGGGTTGTTCGGGATTGGTATCCTCGTGATGGGTATCTCTGCCGTCATCAACTTCTATGTCTCCAGCCGGCTGATGAAGGTGGCAAAGGAGACCGAGTCCATAGCCCTCGAGAGCGATGCCTGGCACCTGCGGACCGATGTCTACACCTCGGCCGGGATCATGGCGGGCCTTGTCCTGATCAAGCTCACGGGTATCCTGATCCTCGACCAGCTCTTTGCCTTCGGGGTTGCCGTCATCATCATGCATGCTGCGTACGAACTGACGGTGCGGTCGTTTGGCACCCTCACCGATCGCAAGCTCTCGGACGAGGAGGAGAACAGGATCAAAGAGATCCTGTGCGATCATGCAACCGATTTTGCCAACTTCCATGACCTGCGGACCCGTCGGTCCGGGGCGGACCGGTTCATCGACCTCCATCTCGTGGTGGCAAAGGACACGACCGTGGAAGAGGCCCATGATCTCTCCGACCACCTGGAATCCGATATCCTCCTTGCATTCCCGCGGACGAGCATCACCATCCACATCGAACCGTGCAAGGGTACCTGCTGGGAATGCACCTCGCTCTGCCGGAAGGGGAACAGCCCGGCAAAGTGAACTCTAAAGATTGGCAACGTCATTCTGCCGGTTTTTCCCGTTCCGGTATGCGGACAAATAAACCTGCCTGGTAACGTTTTTGCTCTCGTGCGGGAATGACCGCATGAGTGACGGGTATGCGTCTGGTCGTAACAAAAAGGAATCTTGCAGCCGTAACGGCCGGTGCCCGGGTTTTTTAAAAAATGTTTGCTCTGTAGAAATCATTTTTTTCGAAGAGACGATGCCCCCCTCTTGCGCCACCAGTCCCCGCGGGGGACGGGGCGCAGTGCGATGACCCGAGTCAAATGGCAGGTAATACATCGTCATCGCAACCGGGGGATGCCATAGCGGCGGGGGCAAAGCCCAAAAGAGCGTCAGCGATTATGAGGTTTTCTACAGAGCAAAAATGTTTTTAATCCAGGCCGAACTTCCGGACAATCTTCTCCCTGATCGCTTCCTTTGGGTAGGCGCCGATGATCCGGTCCACCAGCTGGCCTTTGGAAAAGAGCATCATCGCGGGAATCGCGTCTATGTTGAACTGCATTGCAAGCCTCCGGTTCTCATCGGTATTGCACTTTCCGAATGCCACCTTGTCACCGTACTCTTTCGCAAGCTCGTCCATGATGGGCGCAATCCGCTGGCAGGGACCGCACCATTCCGCCCAAAAGTCTACCACGGCATACTGGTTTGTGGCGAGGAACTGCTGGAAATGCATCTCGTCGACATGCTGTACCGCACCCTTATCTGCGTGTCTCATCTTCTCCCTCATCTCCTGCATCCGCTTCTCGCGGAGGCGCTGGATCTCATCATCCATGATCCAGATATGCCGGCATGGTTCATTTAATGCTAACGAACACGGCATCCCTGCACAATCTCCTGTAAGTGAGTAAAGTATATCTGCGGATGCCGACTATATTATAACCCTGATTATAGGAAGCGAGGTAGGGTAGTCAGGATATCCCGACGGGCTCATAACCCGTAGATCGATGGTTCAAATCCATCCCTCGCTACTGTTTTTCGTGAGTTATGCAGGATTGCGGTTTCCTCCGGAAAAATTGAACGCGGAGTAATATACCTCGGTTATTCGGAACAGGCCATCATTCTTCCTGCAGGGAAGACCGTGAGCACCCGATGGCAAATTCATACCTTCCTCGCCACCGTCACGATGAATGTCCGGTTCCGGTACACCACATCAACATCGGAGAACCCGGCCTCCCGCAGCCAGGCGAGCTGGTCTGATAGTTTCTCGTTCCTGTCAAGCTCATCCCGGCGTTTCAGGATCTCCGCCTGCTGCGATCCGGTCATCGGGCCGCTCTTCAGGAACCCGTTCCAGTAATCCAGGTAACGCTGCCGGAAGTACGGTGTCTCGCCATCTGCCTGGTCCGCGTTCACGAACATCCCGCCCGGTTTCAGGTATGCAAAAATGCGCCGGAAGAGGAGCCGCTTCTCCTCAGGTGCAAGGTGATGGATGGAGAGCGCTGAGCAGACAATATTGTACGGTCCTCCGAGATCTCCCGTTGAATAATCACTCACCACATACCGGGTATACTTACGGCCGGCAAACCGCTGTCGTGCCATCCCCAGCATGTTCTCCGCGATATCCACGAGCGTCAGGTGTGCCTGCGGGAATTTTTCCAGCAGGTACGCACTCATGAGGCCGGTGCCAGCACCGATGTCGAGAACTTCCGGTTCGGAGTCTCCCGATTCCGCTGCCCAGACCGCAGTACGGTAAAACTGCCGCATCTCCGGGATGATGTACTCCCGCTGCGTGTCGTAATCCTGTGCGAACCGGTTGAACGCCTGCCTGATGTGCTCCATGGAAGATCCTGCCTCTTATACGGGGATTTGTTATAATCAGGAATAGGGTTTTGGCGATTTCTCTTTTATGGACATGAAAACGGCAAGGAACTTTCCGCGCGTATCCAATACCGGACGAACCGACACCTTCACTTTCCGGCGCTTTGACGTGGTTGTTACCATCGCGGTATTGGAATCATGAAATATACCGGCCATCTGATTGGCAGCATCAGTAACGGGGTCCTTCAGTTGCTCTTCAGTCTGTTCGTTGATAAGCATCAGGACGTCCCGCCAGTGTTTCATAAGGATCCGGTTGGCCGGAATATCGAGAAGCCACGCCGCGTAGGGATTGAAAAAGATGATCCGGCCGCGTTTATCCATGATGAGGATCGCCTCGAGCAGTTCCATGATCTTTTTTGGATCTCCCGCGGGATACTGCTCCGGGCCACTGGGCCGGTTGCTGTGATTGTAGATCGCAAGATCCACATTCGTCGAGATCTCGATTGCAGTGAACGGTTTGAAGATGATCCCGTACGGCTGCGAGTACTTGACCCGTTCGAGCTGCTTCTCATCCGATATGCCTGTTATAAAAATAAGGGGACAATGGAAGAGCTGGAAGATGTAATGGGCTGCGTCCATGCCATCCATCGCCCCGGACAGGTTGACATCCATCATCACCAGGTCGGGCATCAGCTCAGCGGATTTCATGATGGCTTCCGCACCGGAAGAGGCGGTGCCGGCAATCGTGTACCCCCTCTTCTGGAGCATGGTTGAAAGCACGTGGGTGATGATGGCATCGTCATCGACAATCAGGATGCGGGGAGTTGAAACCATAACCAGCTGATCCTCAGGTTCTGTAAGGGTACAATCATTATCTTATCGGTTAAAATGTGGTTTTAAAACCAGGCCGGGGATTGCCGGGAAACCGGACGATTCATGATGACAAAAAAACGGCGGGAGCGATGCCGGATCCCGCAGTATTTACGCTTCGAACGACCCGAGCTTGGACTGGACCGTGCCGTCAACGAAGTTGACCTGGCATGTCTTGGCCTTTTCCCCCTCTATCGGCAGGGGGTAACATCCCGTGAGGCAGCCCGTACAGAGGCTCTCGCGGTCAAATCCGATCGCCTCGACCAGCGCATCGATCGAGACATGGTGGAGGGTTGTGGCTGTAATGCTGTGACGGACTTCGTCCTCGACCTTGTTGCTCGCGATCAGCTCTTCGCGGGTCGGCATGTCCACACCAAGGTAACAGGGGGCCTTGATCGCAGGGGAGCCGATCCGCATATGGACTTCCCGGGCACCCGCGTCCCGCATCATCTCGATGATACGCTTGGAGGTCGTGCCCCGGACAATGCTGTCGTCAACGAGCACGACTGACTTGTCCTTGAGGTGTGCAGGGATGGGGTTGAGCTTGATCCGCACCGCCTTCTCCCGCTCTTTTTGGGAGGGCATAATGAATGTCCTGCCCATGTACCGGTTCTTCATAAGGGATTCAACAAACGGAATTTTCGAACGTTCCGCGTACCCGATCGCGTATGCGGTTCCCGAATCGGGCACCGAACAGACCGAGTCGGCCTTCACCGGGTCTTCCTCAAAGAGTTTCTGGCCAATCTGCCGGCGGACATCGTACACGAGTACGCCATCGATGACTGCATCCGCCCGTGCGAAATAGATATATTCAAAGATGCAGTGGGCACGTTTGCCGGCCACCGCAATCTGCATGCACTTGACTCCTTCTGCATCGATCCGGATCAGTTCGCCCGGCTTCACGTCCCGGAGGAACTTTGCACTCAGGGCGTCGACTGCAACACTCTCCGAGGCCACCATGTACCCGCTTCCGGTCTTTCCGATGCAGAACGGCTTGATGCCCAGCGGATCCCGGAAGCCGTAGAGGACTCCATCGATCATGATTACGACCGAGTAGGATCCGACAAGCTTACGCATGCAGAAGCTTACTGCATCTTCCACGGATCCCGAGTTGCTGATCGCATCGATCAGGATCTTTGCGATGATCTCAGTATCGGTCGTCGTCGTGAAGATCTGCCCGGCCTGCTCGTACTCTGCCCGGAGCTCACAGGTATTGACCAGGTTCCCGTTGTGTGCAATAGAGATGAAGTGTTCCTGAAACTGGAAGTTCAAAGGCTGGATATTCTCAGGAAGGTTTGCGCCCGTCGTCGGATACCGCACATGGCCGATGCCGGCGGTGCCTTTCAGATCGGATAAAACAGAGGGGGAAAACACATCGGCGACAAGCCCGTTTCCCTTGAACTTGTGGAGCAGGGTGCCGTCAAAAGTGGATATTCCGGCGCTCTCCTGGCCACGGTGCTGGAGAGCGTACAGGGCATAATAGAGCTGGATTGATACACCGCCAGCATCGACGATGCCAACGATTCCGCACATGGTACAACTCTTAATGCGTCGGGATTTTCGGTCTCTTGGTGTTCCACTTGTTGCTGATCATCTTTGTGCTCCTGCCAAAACCACAGGCAGAGCAGACTTTCTTCTGGGCGTGGAACGAGATCTTCCCACAGCGCCGGCAGGCGATGTGAGTGAACTTGTTCCTCTTTCCCATTGATGGAGTGCCTTTTGACATGTTACTTCACCTTATTGTTCGAGTGATGGAGAGATATAAATTACATTATCCCCACGGACGATGAGCGTGCCTACTTTCTGGACCTGCCCGTTCTCCACTTCCTCTGCCTTGTCGAGCACGAGGTTCATATGTACATCATATCCCTGGAGAACACCCCGTATTTCTCTCCCGCCTTTGAGAGATACAATAACGGGCTGACGGTTCAGCACCAGATCCAAAATATCCAACGGCCTTTTGGTCATAATAATACCCTGTTACCATCGCTCTGGAGTAATATATGTGTGCGAGCAGTTTACTTAAACATACCGTAGATCCCCTCAGGGCAATAAGGTTTCCTGTGCCGGGGAATGACGGGAAAGACAGGGAATGCAGCGTGCGCACGCGGCGTATAAACGGGTCCTGCAGGATGCATATTATTTTTTAGCCTGCGCTCTGAATATTGATGCAGAACGATGAAAAAGATTGTCGTAAAGAAACGTCATTCGATCCGCAAGAGCCAGGGCCAGGAGCTGCTGGAGCGGCTCGAAGCCCAGATCGGGCCATCGGCAACCCTCTTCCACGCGGAGATGATCGAGGTACTGGAAACGAACGCAAACGTCTCGCTCTTCATGGTCGGTAAGAAACCGCTCCTGATGGCCACAGACGACTGGGTCTTCCCTACGCTGAAAGGAGCGGTCCAGCTGCCGTTCCCGGAGCGCCGTGTAGTTGTCGATGCCGGGGCAATTCCCTACGTAGTGAACGGGGCGGATATTATGCGTCCCGGGATCGTCTCGTGCACAGATGACGTGAAAGCGGGCAGTCCCGTGCAGATCGTAGATGAGCGGCACGGCAAGCCGCTTGCGATCGGCATTGCCCTCCTGGATGCGCCCGATCTGCGTGCCAGTACGGGAGGAAAGATGGTAAAAAAGTTCCATCACGTCGGTGACGAGATCTGGAACATGGAAATCTGATCGGCAACAGTCTCTTTTCGCGTGCGGGAAACGGGCAGTTTTGCCCATTTTTTTCGCATAAATGGTCCCAAGACGGTTTCAAAATAGATACTATTAAATAAGTTTCGTCATACAGTTTTTTTATGGTTAAGATCATAGACACCCTTCTTGGCAAGAGTTCCGCGAACTCGGACGACGATTACATGGAACTTGACCTCGCATCGTACGAGGAACACGGGGGATCCTCCCCGGCACTGCTCGTGAAGATTGCAACTATCACCGACCTCAAGGATACCCCCCGCGTCAAGGACGAGGTCTACTCCGGCAACATCGTAATCGTGGATATCTCCCGCCTGAAGATGGACAAGATCTCCTACGAGCGTGTGCTCAAGGACTTAAAAGAAGTGGCAAAGGATGTCAACGGCGACATCATCGGTCTCGGGGACCAGCGGTATGTCGTCCTGACCCCCATGTCCGTAAAGATCTCCCGCGACAAGATCGGTGGAGCATAAGTGCAGGCAGAAACGAAGGCAGTCGTCCCGGGTCCGTGCCCCTGTTGCAATACTGAAATCAAATACCTGTATAAGACGGAAAATATTCCCTATTTTTCTGATATCCTCATTATTTCGGCGATCTGTCCCTCCTGCGGGTACAAGTTCGTCGATACACAGCTCCTGAAACATGGAGAGCCTGCACGGTATACAGTTGCGGTGGATACGCAGGACGATCTCTCGATCAGGGTCGTACGGAGCATGAGTGCCGCGATCGAGATTCCGGAACTCGGGGTACATATCAGCCCGGGCCCCTCGTGCCAGGGGTTCGTGTCCAATGTGGAAGGTGTGCTCGACCGGATCGAACAGGTTGTAAAAGGTGCCCTGCAGTGGGGGAATGACGTTGAGAAGGAGAATGCAGCGGCACTCCTTGCGGATATTGTGCGGGTGAAGGCCGGGACGTTCCCGATTACGCTGATTCTCGAAGACCCCTCCGGGAACAGCGGGATCATTTCCGATAAGACGGTGAAGGAAGCGTACGTGCCGGAAGAGGAGTATCCTCAGGTAAAAATTTCTGAAGAGTAAGTTCCGGTTCTTTTTCCCGGTAGATCTTTTTTTGGATTTCTTTCAGAGGGTTCACGCCCAGGGTGGCTGCCTCAGGGATTTTGTACCGACGCGACCCCCTCTTCATTGCTGTTGGCTCATAATGTACCCGATCACATTTCAGCACCATCTCAAGACGCTCCCGGGGGCTCCGCCCCCGCCGTTGTGGCGCCCCCGGTCGCGATAGCGCCGTATTACCAGTTTACCAGAATTAATTTAGTCTCCGTAAATCGAAAATGTCCTGAACCGCCGCGGGGGCGCCCCGTCGGGGGCGGCGGCGTGTATCGCAACCCATAGAACAGATGCGCCAGAATGTCGATATGGCCATGAAGACGCCAAATCAAAGTGCGATTGAATCAAACTTTGATCGATCCGGATCAAATTTTCAATCGCACTCATGATCGCGATGAAAAATTTCAGCCAAGATTCGATTAGAATAAAGGCTAAGAGAATTCCGCCTTACGTAATCTCCATCTTCCCAAGCCACGCCCCGGGCTCCTTCACAACCTTCCCAACGATCTGTGCACCCTTCACCATCTTCAACACGCAGTCAATGCTTCCCTTCGGCACAACATACGCATACCCCATGCCCATGTTGAACGTGCGGTACATCTCGACCGAAGAGATGTCGCCTGCCTTCTGGATCCACGTGAAGATCTCCGGCGGGGTGATGGGGGTGTCGAACCGGAACCCGTACCTGCTGAGCCGGTTGAAGTTGAGCAGGCCGCCGCCCGTGACGTGGCACATGCCGTGCACCGTGCAGGATGCCGCGACCTTCAGGCTCTCGCTGTAGATCCGGGTCGGGGTGAGGAGTTCCTCGCCGAACGTCTTCCTGCCTCTGAATTTCTTGTCATAGCCGGCATACTTCTCCACTACACGGCGGGCAAGGGAGAGACCGTTGCTGTGGACACCGGTCGATGCGACACCGATGATCACATCACCCGGTCTGATCTTTTCCCCGGCAATGATCTTGTCCTTCTTCTGTATGCCAAGGCAGGTGCCGGCAAGGTCGAGGCCGTTCACGAGGCCCTTGAGTGACGCGGTCTCGCCACCCACGATATCGATGTTCGCCTGCTTCGCCCCCGCGTTGAGGCCGATCCCGATCTGGGCCATCTTCTCAATGGACAGCTTGTCGGTCGCTATGTAATCGACGAACGCGATGGGTTCCACGTTCATCACGTAGAGATCGTTGACGTTCATCGCAATGCAGTCGATGCCGACCGTGCTCCAGTCTTTCTGCTGGTCGGCGACGAGCATCTTCGTGCCCACGCCATCAGTAGTCAGGGCAAGGGCCATCTCGCCGAAATCGATCAGTCCGGCAAAGTGCCCCACGGATCCCATCATCTTCGTGCTTCCTTTGCGCCGGTAACCAAGGTTGCCGATCAGTGCTTTTATTGCCGTTACTTCGAGATCGATGTCCACGCCGGCTTCTGCATAGGCACTCTTACCTGCTGTCTTACTCATCGCTTTCCTCCGAGAGACGGAACTCGTCATGGAGCACGCGGACCGCCCGGGGGCCGTCGCTCTGGCTAACGACAAACGAGATGTTCGCTTCGCTCGAACCCTGCGAGATCATCATCACGTTCACTTCTGCATGGCCGAGTGCCGTGAAGATTCGTCCACCGGTGCCCGGGGCACCCGCCATGCCGGCCCCGACCACCGCGACCGCACAGACATCGTGGTTGTGGGACACTTCCCGCACCACGCCCTGCTTCATGAGCTCGGAGAGGGCTTTTACCGCGGCTGAAAGATGGGACTCGTCCACGATCAGCGAAATGTTCGCCTCGCTCGAGCCCTGCGAGATCATCATCACGTTCACCTCGTGGTCGGCAAGGATCGTGAAGATCGCCTTTGCCACGCCGGGCCTTCCGATCATCTGGGCGCCGTTGATATTGATTGCTGCAACTTTGTCGATATACGTCAGGGCTTTTACCACGCGGTTGTCGCGCTTGCCGTTGCGCACGATAACTGTTCCCGGGTGGGAGGGATTGAAGGTATTCTTGACCCGGACGAGGATATTCTTGCGCATCGCCGGCTCGATTGAACGGGGGTGCATCACCTTGGCGCCGAAATATGAGAGCTCCATCACTTCCAGGTAGGAAAGCGAGGGCATCACCCGGGCGTCGTTGATTACGCGGGGGTCGCAGGTCATGATGCCATCGACATCGGTCCAGATCCAGATCTCGTCCGCGTCGATACCGGCGCCGATAATGGAGGCAGAGTAGTCTGAACCGCTCCTGCCGAGCGTGGTGAGAACCCCGTCCCGGGTGCAGCCCATGAACCCCATGATCACCGGGATCTCTTTCCCGAGGAGGGGGCCAACCCGCCTCTTGATCCGCTCGTCGCTCTCAGGGAGTGACGTGGATTCCCCGTGCTGGGGGGTTGTCAGGATCCCGGCCTCGCAACCGTCCATCACGGTCGATGCGATGCCCCGCTGCCTGATAGCCGCTGATAGGATCGGGGCGAGGAGCCGCTCGCCAAACGATATGACATAGTCCTTTGAGCGGGGAGTGAGTTCCCGCAGGTGGTAGATCGCAAAGAGGATGTTCTGGAGCCGAATGAGCTGCTCTTCCATCTCCGCCCCGACTTCTCCCACATAATCAGGTGCCGCTCCTTCGAGCGTGGTAATATGGCGCCTGCTGAGCGCCTGGATCAGGGGGGCGATAGCGGTGTCATCCTTTGCGGTCGGAAGCGCGGTGGCGATCCCGATGAGCTGGTCGGTCACGCCACGCTTGGCAGACACGACGACGGCGAGTTCGTCTCCTGCCTTGTGGTGCTTTTCGAGGATATCGACAACACGCTGGATGCACTGGGCATCGGCAACGGATGTCCCACCGAATTTCATCAAAAATCTCATTCTTTCGCTCACTTTTGGACGTGCCATTTATTTATGTAACTATACGATCCACAAAATAATAAGATGCCTGCAGATGAGGTTTGTGACTGCCACGTGCTTGTGATCGGGAGCGGAGGAGCGGGCGTCCGCGCGGCGATCGAGGCCTCGCAGTACGGCGAAACCGTCCTCATCTCCAAGACTATCGTGGGAAAAGGTGGCTGTACCCCGATGGCGGAAGGGGGATACAACGCGGTCCTGCGGGAGCAGGATGCCTGCGGGATCCATTTCGAGGACACCCTGAAAGGCGGGGCATACCTCAACAATCCGGAACTGGTCGATCACCTGGTCAGGGAGTCACCGCTCCGCATGGGCGACCTTGTGAAGTGGGGCGCTGTTTTTGATTTTACGGAGGACGACGAGCTCGCCCAGCGGCCGTTCGGGGGCCAGCGGTTCCCCCGCACCTGCTATGCCGGCGACCGGACCGGCCACGAGATGATGGTGACCCTGGTAGAGCGGCTCGATGGCACGGGAGTTACGACTCTGCAGGAATATACCGTCATCGACCTGCTGAAAGATGGCGATGCCGTGATCGGGGCGATGGCGCTGGACGAAAAAGGAGACCTCGTCCTACTGAAAGCGGACAGTACGATCCTTGCTACGGGAGGAGGAACGAAGATCTACGATATCTCCACCAACTCCTCAAGCGGCACCGGGGACGGGTTCGCGATGGGATACCGGGCCGGCGCAGAACTGATCGACATGGAGATGGTCCAGTTCCACCCGACCGGTGCGGTCTACCCCTACGATGCACGGGGCCGGCTCGTTACCGAGGCGGTCCGGGGCGAGGGCGGGATCCTGAAGAACGCGAAGGGTGAGCGGTTCATGAAGAATTATGATCCCGCACGGATGGAGCTCTCCACCCGGGACGTGGTAGCCCGGGCAATTGCAACCGAAATCCAGCAGGACAGGGGAACCGTACATGGCGGGGTCTACCTCGATGTGACCCATCTCCCCCGGGAGCAGATCGAGGCACGCCTCCCGGTGATGCTCGAGCAGTTCCTCAGGTTCGGTGTCGATATCCGCATCACGCCGATGGAAGTTGCCCCCACTGCCCACCATGTCATGGGCGGTCTCCGGATCACCCCCCACGGACAGTCCACCCTCCCCGGGCTATTCGCCTGCGGGGAAGTGGCAGGGGGGGTCCACGGTGCAAACCGGCTCGGCGGCAATGCGCTGGCCGACACCCAGGTCTTCGGTAAACGGGCTGGAGAGGCCGCAGGAAAAGCCGGAACGCGGAAAAAGACCGTGGACA
Organism: Methanoregula sp.; assembly: GCF_049686655.1. Taxonomy (GTDB): domain Archaea; phylum Halobacteriota; class Methanomicrobia; order Methanomicrobiales; family Methanospirillaceae; genus Methanoregula. Next base: position 8,673 of record NZ_JBAVIG010000070.1, on the reverse strand, counting down.
GGGAGCAGGTCGGGGGCCAGCAGAAGCGGATCGCCGGTTTCCTTGACGGGAACACAAACCCTGCTCTCGTGCGCAGGGAACTCCAGCTCGCGATGTGGCAGGGGGCCGGGATATTCCGGAACGCGGGTGAGCTTGAGAACACCCTTGCCACGGCAACGCAACTTTCAGGTATGCACCTCCGGGCAGCATCAGCCCGTAACCTTGCCGAGTGCTGCATTGTGCAGAACATGTGCTGTGTCGCTTCGCTTGTCTGCCGGAGCGCCCTGCTCCGTCGCGAGTCCCGCGGGGCGCACGTCCGTACGGATATCGCGCAGTCGTACGATGCAGAGCACTCGCCCTTCGGCCATACGTTTATCTCGCAGTCCCGCGAAGGTATCGAACCCCGTGAGGTGACGCCATGAAGGAACTCGCGGTCAGGATATCACGGTTCGATCCGGACAAGGACAAGGCACCGCATCTTGAGACCTACACAGTGAAAGTCAACGAAGGCGCCCGGGTCCTCAACGTGCTCCACGCGATCCACGATGAAATCGATCCCACCCTCTCGTACCGCTATTCCTGTTCATCAGGCCAGTGCGGGAGCTGTGCTGTGCGGGTGAACGGCGAGCCGGTCCTTGCCTGCATGGAGGAGGCAAAGGACGGGATCACGATCGGGCCCCTGAATCTCGATGTGAAGAAGGACCTTGTCACCGATCTCGTGCCGCGCCTCGAACAGATTGCCTCTCTCATACCAAAGAAGGAGACGGTGCTCCCGAAGAAGGCCGACATCGATGCGATGAAACCCCTCAAGGACTGCATAGAATGCCTCTGCTGTGTCTCGGTCTGCCCTGCAGTGGACGTGACAAAGTTCCTCGGCCCGACCGCGATGCGTCAGGAGATGCGGCTCGTGCTCGACCCCCGGGACAGCGGCGACCGGGTCCCCGACGCGGTCCGGGACGGCCTCTTCACCTGCACCACCTGCCAGGCTTGCTGGAAGGTCTGCCCCAAGGAGATCGAGATCCCGGCAAAGGCGATCGAGAAGCTCCGGGCACACGCGAACCGGAAGGGGCTTACCCTCCCCCGGCATCTTGAAGTTGCGGCCCTCATCAAAGAGACCGGCAGGAGCGTGCCCCGGACCGGCACCACATTCCTCGAACAAGTCGGGGAAATCCTGGAACCCTACAGGCCCGTGAAGGCAACGGTCGGGTTCTTCATCGGCTGCATGTACAACATGCGCCAGGTCCAGTCAGCGCTCGATGCAATGGAAGTGCTGAGGCGGAATGGCATCCGGGTAATAATCCCAAAAGAGCAGGTCTGCTGCGGTTCGCCCCTGATCCGTACCGGCCAGCTCGCTATCGTTGATTCACTCAAACAGCGGAACATCGGGACATTCACCACCCGGAAGATCGATACCGTCATGACGATGTGCGCCGGGTGCGGCTCTACGCTGAAGAACGATTACAAAACCCCGTTCAAAGTGATGGACATCAATGAGGTCCTGACCAAGTTCGGGATCGAGCCCCCGGCACGGCTCCCGATCAAAGCAACCTACCATGACCCCTGCCACCTTATGCGGGGCCAGGGGATCCGCGATCAGCCCCGGGAGCTGATCCGGCAGGTCGTCGATCTCGTGGAGATGCCCTCGATCTGCTGCGGATCCGGCGGGGGCGTGCGGTCCGGCAACCCGGAGGAGGCGGCAGCGCTCGGAAGCAGGCGGGGCGAGGAGATCAAGAAGACCGGCGCGGAGATCGTGATTACCTCGTGCCCGTTCTGCGAGTTCCACATCATGGGGCACACGGACAAGCCGGTGAAGAATATCGCCACGGTTTTGCTGGAAGGGTACTGGGAGAAGGACCGGCTGAGCGGGAAGAAGTAAAAGGGCCGGACCCTTTATCCGGCACTAAAATCAAAGCGGCAGTAATATTATGGATCCAATATATTTTCAATAATGCAGGGATGGAGTCCGGGCAGGGCGGTGCTGCTGGCGGTTTGTTTGTCGCTGGTATTTTCGACCGCGGCTTCAGCATTTACCGTATCTTCATTTTCCATCAACCCCAGGGGATCCCTTACGCAGTGTGAGGCCGTCTCCGGAAATTTTACCATCACCTTATCCCCGAATGAGACCGGGACGCTCCCCTCAGTATATGACGGGGAATTTTTTACCGATATCGATCATCCGGACTGGTCGGTAATCCTGTTCAGCGACGGCGTGGAAACTTCCAGGGTTTCGATCAATAACAAGACATTTTTCCTTTCGTCCCTCAACATGACGGGCTCAGGTAACCCGGGATCAGACCGAACCTTACAGGTTTCTTTCTCCGGCTGGACACTACCGGAGATTTCACAACCAACAAATCTGACCGTGCTGAGTATCCGCGAGCTGGACACCACAGAAAGTCAAACTGAATCCACAGAAAAATTCCTTTATACCCCATTTGTGGTCGATTGTGCCTGCATCTGTCTTTCACCCTCAATTCCTGATCTTAAGCCGTTCCAAACCGATATTGATGAAAACTCGTCACTGGGCATCGATACCACAGAGGCGGAGGCAAAATACAATGAAGCACAACAGGATATCGCTTCTGCACGTGCACGACCTAAGACGCAGTTCGCTGAGGCATATAATGACCTGGACGCTGCAAAGGCTGCGATTAATCAAGGGGAGACAGCGCTCGATAAAGCGTGGGCGGAGAGTGAAGTCGCGAATGCCCGAGTCCCGATCAATAACGCAGATGCAGTTATCGCATGGTTCAAAGGCAACAGCAGCACAGCAAATAACCCGGACCTTGCTCAGATTATTGCAGAACGGGATCTTGCCGCGAATTACCTCTCTGCCGCAAATGATGAGATCACCAGTGGCAACTATTCTGCGGCTCGCGCAAATGCACAGGAAGCGTACGAGATGGGAAACGAATCCTATAGTGACGCTCTCCATGATCAGGATGCGTCACATTGTCTCGGGTGTGATGACAGGAGATTCCTCATTCCATACATTGCAGCCGGTATCGGAGTGTTCGCGCTTCTCATCGCGGGAATCGTCTGGTGGAAGAAGAGACCCGGAACATAACCGGGAAAATTTTCCAAAAACCCATAAAATTTTTTTACAAAATTTTCCGGATTTTTTTTCAGAAAATTTTTTGTTGGACACCCGCTCTAAAAAATTCTCCGGACCCCGGACACCCGATCACCCTCCCGGACATGCCCTGAATCCCGTTCCCCTGCCCGATCCTCAGACTGGAAGGGTTCTGTTAGCGCAGTTTTGCCTCTCCAGCGTAAAAAATGAAAATCGGGGGCCAGACTGAACGATTTAAAATGATTTCCGCAGGTGTTTTTGCGAATTCCGTAGTTTTTGGGGAGATCTAAATTTTCGGGTGATTCGCGAAACGTCCAAAATAACCCCCGCTTGTCAAAATAAGCCTGATTTGCAACAGGGTATTCCCAAGCCGGGGAGGTACTCCCTATGATACGGTTCTCCGACGTGGGGCTTCTCCTGCTAGGATATCCGAAGGAGCCCGCGGTCCCGAGTCCTGATCGCGCAGAGCTACCGGATCCGGAAATTGTCGGCTGCCCCAGGTACCGCAAAAAAATTTCTTAAAACTTTGTTGTGGATTTTCTCACAGATAATTAAAAAAATTACCGGACCGGAATTTCTGCTGGCCATTTCACGCCGTTAATACCGGAAAAATTTCGCGGCCGGATTAAAGCCGGGTGACTTCCCACCTTACTGCTTCACCAGGTACTCGAACGCCTCGAGCGCCGCCTTCGCCCCATCACCGGCAGCGATGATGATCTGTTTGCTCTTTGCGTTCGTGACATCGCCGGCAGCAAAAATTCCGGGGGCGCTCGTGCAGCCGTTGATATCCACCACGACCTCCTTCTTCTCGTTGAGGTCGACCAGGCCTTCGAGCATCTCGCTGTTGGGGAGCCAGCCTATCTCGATGAATATCCCGTCAAGGGGGATCTTCTGCTCGGCTCCCGACTCATCCTTAATGGTGATGCCGGAGAGGAACTTCTCCCCGTGCAGGGCGGTGATAACGGTGTTCTTGTGCACGGTGATATTTTTCTTCGTATTCAGTTTCTCGGTATAAACCGGATCGGCCCGGATCGTGCTCCTGACGATGAGGCTCACCGACTTTGCGATCTCGCTCATCTCAAGCGCAGTCTGGAGTGCGGAGTTCCCGCCACCGACTACCGCCACCATCTTGCCCTTGTAGAGCGGCCCGTCGCAGGTGGAGCAGATCGAGAGCCCGCGGCCGAGGTAATGCTCCTCGTTTGCCACGCCCAGCTTTTTCGGCCGGTTCCCCTGCGTGAGGATCAGTGCCCTTGCCCGGATCGTATTGTCCGAGAGGGTTTTGACAACGAATATGTCCTCCTCCCGGGTGATGGACACGACCTTGTCCAGCTCCAGGCGGATATTGAGGGTCCTGACGTGCTCTTCGAATTTCTTCATCAGGTCCTCACCGGAGATCATCCGGTAGCCCATGTAGTTCTCGATCGCCCATGATTCCAGCGCCTGCCCGCCGATATTCTCGCTGATGACCATGGTATTGAGCATCTTCCGTGCGCAGTAGACGGCCGCCGTCAGTCCTGCAGGACCTGCACCGACAATCAGGACTGCATAGATATCCGTTGCCTCAGATTCGCCGAAGAGCTCGTTGAGCCGGGGTGCGTCGAACCCTACAATCACTTCGTTGTCAACAGTAATGACCGGGACCCCGCGCTGGCCTGACAGCTCGATCATCTTCTGTGCAGCAGCCTCATCGGCACCGACATCGATGCTTTCGTACGGGACGCCATATTTCTCCAGGAAGGCCTTGGCCATACGGCAGTACGGGCAGTTCTTCGTCGAATATACGGTGACTTTGGTCATTAAGCCGTAAACGTTCCAGAAAAATATAAAGATGTTGACTGGGATAACCAGAACGATTCGTACCCGGTCAAACGCAATCTTCTTTTTGGACGACTCCCTATACACCACTAGAGATACCCGTATGAATTCCCCGCACCCGATAACGAGGCTGCACCGGTACGTCCTTATCTATCTTGCATTTCTGGTCCTTGCCGGGTGCGTTCATGCCATTCCTGCCGGTGCAGCGACCGGCACACAGGCTGAACCTGCGGTATACCTTGACTTCAATGAGGGGAGCGGCAATATAGCGCTTGACGCGTCTGGCCACGGGGATGCAGGAACACTCTACGGCCCTACACGTACCGAGAGCGGGGGATGCGGGGGCGCACTGGTATTCAACGGTGAGAACGCCTATGTCACCATCCCCCCAAGTACCCTGAACCACCCGACACAGGAGATCACGGTCTCGACGTGGTTTTACGTTGATCAACTCGAACCCCAGACACTGGTCTCAGCCTACAAGGACGGGGGATACCAGCTGGGATTTGACGATGGCAACGACCTGTACTGGACGGTGAACCTTGTGGGAACCGGGGACGTCTCGGTAGCGGTCCTGCACGAGGGGATCACTCCCCGCCAGTGGCACTATGTTACCGGCACGTATGATGGCAATATTTTAAAAATATACCTCGACGGTGTGCTCAGGAACCAGGTCAACGCGTCGGGCACGATCAATTACGAATACAATAATTATGTAATCCTCGGCGCCGACGCCGGTACGGATTCTGCGCCGGACACACCCTGTCCCCACTACCTGCAGGGGGGCCTTGACGAGGTCAGGATCTACAATGTGGCACTGGAATACAGCCAGGTCATGGACGATCGGTTCCGGTGCTCGCCAGCGCCGGGGACACTTTCGCATGAGCCCCCGAATGCAACTGCCATCTCCCCTGCATGCACGATCAATTCCGGATCTGTCCTGCTCGGAAACGGTGATACGATTGCGCGGACCCTCGTTTTCACCGACAAAAACCAGAACGGGACATGGCAGGTCTCCGTTCCACCGGGTTCCAGGCTGGTGGTGGGGGCAGACGATCGTTATTCCACGACAAGTCCCGATTCGTGGTATATCGAGATCGCAGATTCCAGAGGAAGGATCGACCGGTCGGTGGCCTTCCCTAATACCCACAATACCCCGATCGAAGGGGTGATCCCTTCAGGGAATGCAACCGTCACGGTCCACTATTTTGATGGCACGTACCGGTTCCCGGTCAGCGTTGCCGTCTGGTTCCAGTCCGTCCCGGCGCCTCAACTTCCACCCATAATCATCCCGCAGAATATCCTGACCAACCCCATCATCGCGATCTATTCGGCCTCATGGGCGACCCTGATCGCTGTCCTGCTCGTGGTCATCTGGCTGCACAGGCGCAGATCGGAGCGCCGTAAAGAAGAAACCGGAGCCGGAAAAGAGAAAGAGTAAAAGATTTACAGGGTGATTTCCCGGAACTGCTTGCCAAAAACCCCGCAGATCGGGCACTTGTCGGGTGCTTTCACGAATTCGATATTGCCGCAGACCGGACAGAGGAAAATTTTCTCCCTCCCGAGGTCGTGGCCCGCCTTGATTGCGTCAAGGGCCTTCTTGTAAAGTGCCGCGTGCACCTGCTCTGCCTTCATCGCGTGAGTGAACGCAATGATCGCGTCAGTCTTTTTCTCATCCTCTGCCACCCTGACAAAACCGGGGTACATGGACGTGAACTCGTGGGTTTCTCCTGCAATGCTTGCCTCAAGGTTCTTCTCGGTCGGACCGACCATAGCAAGGACTTTTAACAGCTTTTTTGCATGGATCGTCTCGGCTTCCGATGCGGCCTTGAAGAGCGTTGCCACATTCGTGAATCCTTCCTCGGCAGCTTTCTCAGAAAACGCCAGGTATTTCCGGCTTGCCTGAGATTCCCCGGCAAACGCCTCCTTTGCATTGTCGCTTGTTACCATGAGGGAATGATATGACAGGGGCTTAATTTAAAGATTCTTCAAGGGGCACCGCGGAACAAGCCCGTATCAGGGAGTGGGCGTGGCCGGGGGATCCCGCCACGGGTATCGCATATCTCAAATCGAATAATTTAACATCGATAAAAAGAAAGAATATACTGCTGCAAATCAATACCCCGTAACTCAACACCACACGGGATATTCCACAAATCATCGGCAACAGCCGGGAAAGAAACACAGGAGGCCTCGGGAAGGCCAACACGGGATACCATGCGAAAGATGAAAGACATGCCCCTGCAGGATCGGCCGCGGGAGAAGATTGCGAAACGGGGAGCAGCTGCTCTCTCTGATAACGAGCTGATCGAGGCGATTATCGGCAGAGGGACGCGGACAAAGGATGTACGGATGATCTCACAGGAGATCTGCGGGATCCTCAGGGACCGGCGGCAGGGTATCCGGTACGAGGACCTGTGCGCCATCGAGGGGATCGGTCCCGGGAAGGCATCCCAGATCCTGGCCTGCTTCGAAATGGGGAGGCGCTACTTTGAGACAGCACCGGCAGATCGGGTCACAAAACCGGAAGATATCCTCCCGCTGGTCGCCCACCTCCGGGACAAACGGCAGGAGCACTTCACCTGCATCACCCTCAACGGTGCCGGGGAGGTGCTGGGGAACCGGGTCATCACGGTCGGCCTCTTAAACCACAGCCTTGTCCACCCGAGGGAGGTATTTGCCGATGCGATCACGGACAGGGCAGCCTCCGTTATTTGCGTGCACAACCATCCTTCGGGGTCCCTGGAACCAAGCAGCCAGGATATCGCGATTACCACCCAGCTCAAAGAAGCCGGATCCCTCATTGGTATCCAGCTGGTTGACCATGTGATCGTGACGAGGACCGGGCACCTGAGCCTGCGGGAACGCGGGCTGATCTGATGAGGGCGTTTACCGGAACCTGCTGTTCCGGCGCATGGGTGGCAGCACTGCACGAGTCACGGTGTGAGGCGTGAAATCGGGAAGCCTGCCAGTGAGCGCATATTCCTGTAACCGTAAAAGGGGTCCTGTCCGTACCTCCCGGCATTTTCGAAACATTGATGTCTGCTACTGCCTTAATCGGATACATTAACAAGCCGCTGGTAGGAGATCACGGCCGGTTACCGGATTGACATATGGCAGACAATACCCCGGATCTTCCGGTAAGAGGGTGCGGATCCCATCGGAACCGGTTTTCCTGTGCCAGGGTTCTTTTTGTCCTCATCCTCGTCTCCCTGATCCTGTACCCGGTGCTTGCTGCACCATCGGCCGGTCCGGAAAACATGTCCGGGATAGTGTGGGAGAGAACGTTCGGGCAGCATATACAGGGCAGCGGTCATGCCGTCATCATGACAAACAACGGGGGCGTTGCTGCAACCGGCGAAGTATTGGGAACCGACGGGATACCGCGCCTCTCTGTTGTCACTGCAGACGGTAACGGAAACCTGCTCTGGGAATACGTGGGCGGGGAGGGAACCTATGAAGGAAATTCCCTTGTGCAGACTCCTGATGGCGGGTTTATTGTTGCCGGCAGTTCCGGCGATGGGGTGCGAACCGGGGTGCTCCTCCTGAAACTGGACAGCGGGGGGAGGATCGAATGGAACAGGACATTCCTTGCGGGAACCTCCGGGCAGGCAGATGCCATCAGGATAACCAGCGATGGGGGCTATGTGATCGCCGGCTCTGTACAGGGAGACAGCGGGCCCGGTTCGTCAAACTGGGACGGCTATATCCTGAAGACGGATGATCAGGGAATCGAAGAATGGAGCCGTTTTTTTAAGGGTGTGAAAAATGATTACTGCACGGCAATCGAGCAGACACCTGATGAC
>NZ_JBAVIG010000069.1:0-1820 GCF_049686655.1 Methanoregula sp. | reverse complement strand
CGATTTCAATCCAACCGTAACCTGTTTTCATCCTGAATTACCGTATACATTATCATTCTGGCCCCTGATATTTATATATTTTTGCGCAAAGACTCAATAGTTAAATATAGTTATAATCCATGTACTTTAAAAAAATTGATTGTTATCATCTTATTCTTGTGATCTGAGGTGCTGTTGAATTGTTCGGGAATTAATGAAAATGATAACGTCGTGACATATCGATGTCGACTATTTAAAGGTCCCGCCAACGCAACAGAACCTTCTGCAGCCAGCAGGCACCGCCTTAGGACTGATCCCCGGCACGACGCCAGGCACCGGGGGGCACCGTGATCCAAAAACAGGCCCCCACGCCGGGCGTTCCGGTCTCGCGGATCGTGATCCCCGAAATCCCGAGGATCTCCCGGGCCAAGAAAAGGCCCTGCCCGGTATTTTTCCCGTAGCCGGAGGCAAAAATCTGCTCCTTTTCAGCATCCGGGATCCCCATGCCGTTGTCGGCACAGGTAAGGATGAGGGCTGTACCCTCCAACCGGGCAGAGAAGGTGATCCGGGTGAGGTTTCCCCCGTACCGGAGGGCGTTGTCGATGAGGTTATAGAAGACCTTCTCGAGCATGGCGTCTGCGAAGACTTCGAAGCCCTCGTCAGCTATCACGGATGCGATCACAGGTCCGCAGGCCGCGGAGGCTGCAGCCCGCGACACCACGGCGTGCACGTTCTGCCACTGCGGGGCATGCACCCCGATGTTCTGGTAATCCCGGGTAAAGGTGATCTGCTGCTGGATCCGGCGCGTGCTGTCCTTGATGCCGGAAAGGAGATGGCCGGTCTCTTCCGGATCGGAGAGCCGGGAGAGGGCCATGTCCTCCAGGCCGAGCAGCCCGGTGATCGTGTTGAGGATATCGTGGCGGATGATGTTGTTTAAGAGGTTGAGTTTCCGGTTGGCAAGCCGGAGCGCATCGCTCACCCGCCGCAGCTCCACAAGCGTAAGGTCGCGCTCCATCATCTCGAGCGCAAACGAGATATCGTCAGTGAGCTCCTGCAGGAGAGCCAGCTCCCGGTCGTCGAAGAAGTTGCACTCTGCTGCGTAAAACCGCATGGCTCCCACGACCATGCTCCCGTTCCTGATGGGAAATGCCGCGGACGAGCAGTAGCCGCGCCTGGCCGCCTCCCCCCGGAAGTCCTCCATCCGGGAGTCGGACGGGATGTCGTTGCAGATCATCGGCCGGCTCTCCCGTATGCAGGAGCCGGTCAGGCCCATGCCCTGCGGCACGTTATCGGTGGTGATAGAGAGCAGGCTTAGGTACCCCGCCTCGTACCCGGAGGCAGCGACCGGCCTTACCTCGCGGGTAACAAGGTCCACAAGACCTATCCAGGCCATTAAAAACTTCCCTTCCTCGACTGCGATCCGGCAGGCCTCTTCGAGAAGCGCCTGCCGGTCCCGGATATGAATGATCGCCCGGTTGGTCCGGGAAATCACCGAGTACAGCCGGTTGAGATGGAGGACGGTTTCCTGGGCCCGCCTCTTCTCCACGGTGCTCCGGACTGCATAGATCAGCTCGGTGAACTGGGACTTGGGATCGCCGCCTTTCTGAATGTAGCGGTCCGCCCCGCAGTTGAGTGCCTCCATGGCCACCTCCTCCCGCCCCCGTCCGGTGAAGATGATGAAGGGGAGCACCGGGTACTGGGCACGGACGGCTTTCAAAAATTTGATCCCGTCCATTCCCGGCATCTGGTAATCCGAGATCACAATGTCCCAAGATGCGGCCCGGAGTTTTTTCAAGCCTTCCCCTGCCGAGGAGGCTGTATCGACCCGGATGCTGCCCGAC
>NZ_JBAVIG010000068.1:0-12535 GCF_049686655.1 Methanoregula sp. | reverse complement strand
TTCCTGGCCGGGCGAGTATTCATTGGTGCCCGACATCGATGCCGATATCAGGGGGGCCCCGCCCTGAAACGTGTCAATGCCCATTACAGGTTCTGCTAACACCAATAACAGGAGCACGAAAATGACTACCGTTTTGAGTAATTTCATTGAAGATCACATGGTACCCATGGTATAACAACATTTAATATTGCAGATATAAATGATGTTCAGGTGCTACTGCCGCACGATTCCCATATCCGGCCTGGAATCTCTCAAATCCCCTGAACTAGCAAAATACAATATGCTTACCTGTATTGCCCTGATGAGGGTAAAAAGTGCCACGCTTACGAAAGATCCATAAATCACCCGGTGTTACGCGCGCATCGGCTTACCCGGTGGCCGGCCAGGTTCATCGAACATACAATAAGAGCCGTCAGGCTCCTGATATTCTATTTATTCACCTTAATAATCCCGGATCTCTTCCATCTCCGAGATCTCCATGAGCCCTTTCATTGCCTGAGTCTTCACCCAGCGATCATTCTCCCGGATCGCGGCCATCGGGTTCGTCCCGCCTATCGCGGCGATCGCAATGAACTGCGGATCCACCGGGACACCCAGCAGGGGAACATTGGGCATACCGACTTCGAGGATGCCGGAGTAACTGCTGCCTGATAGTTCATCCAGTACCGTCCCGACAAGGGGTTCGGCCTCCATGTGGAATTCCCGGACATTGGCAAGAATGTTGCCGCTTCCTTTCCGCATCACATTCATTATGGACGTGGTTTTCTGGGAGATGAATACCTCCAACGGATCGATGGTGGTATGCTCGTACAGGATGATATGCGTAAACCGGATCGGTGTCCGGTTCTCGATCTCGACCACACCGCCACCAATCGGTTTGACAGGAATCCCCCGCCGGATCAGGAGCCCGTCGAACGTGATGCTGCAAATGGTCCCGATGGCCGTGTACCCGACCGGGACAACGTAATCAGCAATCCTGTGCCCCGAAGCGAAGAACTTGACCAGGCCGCTGACGCTGATCCCGCTCCTGAACGCGTCTTTTAAGATAGAGATGGCAAACTCGAGGTCCTCGTTTTTGATCAGGGAGAGGTTGTAGACTACCAGGCCTTCCCCCTTTATGGGATCAAAGGTGACCTGCATGGCATAATCCTCGATCTTGTTGTTGACGAACTTCAAGGGAGGGTTCATTATCCTAAACTTCTGACAGCGCAATAGAAAAATTGTTCTATAAGACCATGGCAATTTATGTATGATGGAACAAGAAATGCGGGAAAAAGCCAAGAATGCGATGAGACTCATTCTTGAAGCGGCTCGTTTTGAGGTGGAAGAGGTGGATGATCCTCTTGACCTCTCGGCAGTACGTGACGGTGTGTGCCTTCTGGTGCTCTGTTCCAACGACCGCGACCTGATCGGGCAGTTTGACAAGACGAATTATAGTCTCATGATCGATGATCACGAGATGAACTGCAAGAAACTTCTCTTCACTCTTGAGAAGGATACGGCGACCGAGAACTGTATCCAGTGGGGTATCGATGAGTTCGTACGGTATACCGGTGAGGCCGTCCTCGCCGATATCCTTGGCCGGGAACTGGCCCTTGACCTGACACCGACAAAAGCAAAGAAGGCTGCCGTAGCGGCAGCAGTTGCAGAGAGAGAAGAGCCCTCGGGTATCACCCTTCCCCATTTCCCGATAAAACTGAGCGAGCAGGCCGCAATCCGGGCCGGCGGTGTACAAGGCGCTGCCAAGCTCAGGTTCATCCCCTATTTCCTCTTCCACTACCAGAGCTCTGGCGAACAGGTCTATAAGGACCGCCGCATCCCGTTCGATGCCGATGGCTGGGGAGCGATCAATGCAATCAACGGGATCAAGATCGATCTCGACGGGAAACTTGTGGAGGAGTCCGAGATCCCCGGCGGTGCGGAAGTCTGCGATCCCCACATCCGGAAGGATGAGGCCACCGAACGTATTGTCAGCGAGCTGATCGACCGGCTTACCCAGAAGGTCCGGATCAAGCAGGAGAAGGGCGATGCGATCTTCTACGAAGAGAAGATCCTCAAGCCCGACCGCAAGAACATCACCATCGATACCAAGCAGGTCTATATTCCCGTATGGCAGATCCGTGGCAAGAAGATCGTGGAAGTGAACGCATTCACCGGCGAGCTGCTCTCGGAACCGATGGATGAGGGCGTCGAAGTCTTTTAAGACGGATGACCACCCCTTCACCAATTCCAGCGGGAAGAGCGGGGTCCCCCTGCCTTTTTTTATCCGGTTCAGTGATGGTACTGGGTATCCATTCTGACACGGACTATTCGATCCGACGAAAGGGATACCCGTGATAGTCATCCTCGGCGGCGGCCCGGCTGGTCGTATTGCCTCCATCAGGCTCGCCTCTGCAGGAAAAGATGTCAGGTTGATCGAGCAGGGCGGCGTCAGTGCCGGTATTGGGGGCCAGTGCCTCCACTTCGGCTGCATGCCGGTCTGTGCCCTGAACGACGTGGCACGGTTCCTCGACATGGCGAAGAGGTTTGAGGGGCTCGGGCTGACCGGGCCGGCGCCGCAGCCGGACTTTCCCCGCGTGCTCAGGGAGATGCAGGGCATCCAGGCAAAGATCGCCATTATCCTCGATCACGAGACCCGCGGCGCCGGTGTTGATATCATCTACGGAAAGGCAGGCCGGCTTGACGGGAAAATCGTCTGGCTCGATGAAGAGCGGATCGTACCGGATGCCGTGATCGTGGCTACCGGGTCACGGTCCAACATTCCCCCGGTGGCCGGGATCACCATGCCCGGTGTCTTCACCCCGCGGATTCTCGGGCAGATGAAAGCGCTGCCGGCGCACATCGTTATCATCGGTGGGGCGGTGATGGCCGCTGAGTACGCGTACATCTTCTCCCGGTTCGGGAGCAGGGTAACTGTCATCTCCCGGAGCACATTCCTGAAGAGCGTCGACCCGGCGCTCAGGGCCGAGGCTATAAAGGAACTCTCCGGTGTAACAATTCTTGAGCATGCCGACCTGCGGTCGATCTCCGGTGAGGGACGGGTCAGCAGCGTCACGGTAAAGATTGGGGGTGCAGCACAGGAAATACCCTGCAACGCAGTTTTTGTCGCTGCCGGTCTCGTACCCAGGTCGGACATGATCAGCGGCGTCAATAAGGGCCTGTCCGGGGAAGTGATCGTCAACGAATACATGGAGACAAGCGTACCCGGCGTCTATGCCGGCGGGGATGTAACCGGTCCGCCATACCTGACACCTGTGGCCCGGCACCAGGGGATCGTGGCCGCCGATAACATCCTCGGGAAGCGGCACGCGATGGACCTCCCCACGATCCCGCAGGCAATCTACCTCGAAAACGAGCTTGCGTACGCCCTTGACGGGAGCGGGACGGCAAAGCCGCTCTCCATCCCGGGTCCCGCGGGACCGGACACCTTCTGGTCGGTTCTATCATCCCGGACGGGTTTCGCGAAGATCCTCGTGGAGGCTGACGGATCGATCAGCGGGATCGTCTCGGCATCACCCGGCGGGGGCCTGATCGCTGCCTACATGGCGTTCCTGATGAAGCACCACTTATCAGTCCATGATTTCGAAGAGTTCATCGAGGTCCATCCAACCACGGACGGGGTGTACGGCCTTGCGAAGTACGCCTCGGAGATCCTGAAGAAAAAAAGCGGTTCATAAAAAAACATGTCCTGACCAGAACACGGGATATAATACCGGGGGATTCCTGCCACTCCCGGCACCCCAAAGGCATGCACCGTTGTGTGCGCCTTCCGACGCAAATGCTGAAGGTATTATTACATCCGGGATCGCATTATTACGATACATATCCCGCATGAGTCCCCGGGTGTTTTTCCCATGACCAGCCCCACCGAGAATACGGCATTCGACCAGACACGGCTCGACAAGATCCATGCACTCAGGGAGAAAGGCGTCTCCATCTTCCCGCCCACCTTCGACCGGCAGGTAACCGTGCAGGAGATCAAGACAAAATACGCGGAGATCACGCATGACAAGAGTGTGGAGAGCATCTCTACCGCGGGGAGGATCTACATTGTCCGGAACCACGGCAAGACTATCTTCGCCGACCTCGGGGACGAGACCGGGAAGATCCAGCTTTACCTCCGGAAGAACGACCTCGGGGACGAACAGTTCGATCTCTTCAACCAGTTCATCGAGCGGGGGGACATCATCGGAGTGACCGGCCACGTATTCCGGACAAAGCTCGGGGAGATCACGATTTGGGTAGACACCTTCACCCTTCTCTGCAAGGCGGTCTGCTCCCTGCCCGAGAAGTTCCACGGGCTTACCGACGTAGAGAAGCGCTACCGTCAGCGGTACGTCGACCTGATTGTCAACGAGGAGAGCAAACAGACCTTCCGGAACCGGAGCCGCATCGTCTCCCTCATCCGCAGGTACCTCGACGACCATGGCTTCCTCGAGTTCGAGACCCCGATCCTCCAGCCGGTTTATGGCGGGGCAAACGCCCGGCCGTTCACCTCCTACCACAACTTCCTCGACCAGAAACTCTTCCTCCGGATCGCCCCCGAGCTCTACCTGAAGCGGCTCGTTGTGGGCGGATTCGAGAAGGTCTTTGAGATCGCCAGGAACTTCCGGAACGAGGCGGTGGACGCGGACCACAACCCCGAGTTCTCAATGGTGGAGATCTACTGGGCGTACCGGGACTTCAGCGACATGATGGCCCTGACCGAGGACATCGTCTGCTCCATCATCCAGGAAGTCCACGGGAAGTTCGAGATTCCCTACGGGGAGATCACCCTCAACTTTACAAAGCCATGGAAGAAACTTTCCATGACAGATGCAGTGAAGGAGATCGGGGGCATCGATGTCTTTACCCACAGCGTAGAGGAACTCAGGACCCTCGCCCAGCAGCACAAAATCGAGGGTTGGGAGAAAGCAAACTCCCAGCGCGAGTTCCTGATCGCATTCTTTGAAGGGCTTGTCGAGGAGAAGCTGATCCAGCCGACCTTCATCTACGACTACCCGGTCGAGAACTCGCCGCTCGCAAAGCGCCACCGCTCCAGGGAGGGCTTCACCGAGCGGTTCGAATTCTTCATCAACGGCATGGAAGTGGGCAACGGGTTCTCTGAGCTGAACGACCCGGTGGACCAGAAGGAACGGTTCGAGGCGCAGGACGAGAAAAGGCGGCTGGGCGATGTGGAAGCCCAGATGATCGATTACGATTTCATCAACGCGCTCGGGTACGGAATGCCCCCGACCGGCGGGGTCGGGATCGGGATCGACCGGCTCGTGATGCTCCTCACCAACAACAACTCCATCAAGGAAGTGATCCTCTTCCCCTCGATGAAGACCCAGAAACCGGGCGAGGAAGAGGAATCCGGGGAACACCCTGCTGTGAACAATTCCTCATAACCCGTTCACCTTTTTTATCATCCGGATAAGGGAATACAGCAGAACCCGGCATAGAAAACGGATGTTCAGTACCGGAACGCCGGCAGATGATTTCACACCTGACTAAATTCATACAGAGCCGGGGGCAGGGTCCGGCAAATGCACCCGGAGAGATCAGAAGGGCTTCCGGTTTTGCTTTTGCACGGCCAGCCGGTTCTATCCATCCCCGCGGGCTTTATTTCAGGAGCTCTTCCATCTTCTTCCGGTCGAATCCGAAGATAAATTCGTCCCCGATCCGGACTATAGGAGCCCCCAGGTGTCCGGTCTTCTCGATTATCATATCTCGTGCCTCATCATTGGAAGCGAGATCGATCTCCTCGAACCCGACATGCCGGCCGGTGAGGTATTCTTTTATCTCGTGGCAGTTATGGCACCGCGGGGTTGAGTAGATGGTCACTTTTTTCCCATCTCCAGGTTTTCCTCCGCCCCACATCTTCTCGATAAAGGCCTCGCGCCCGGAATAGGACTTGTACACCTGGTATTCCCGGGGCTTCTTCTTCGCATAGTCCTGATGGTATTCTTCGGCAGGGTAAAAATTCGTATATGGCCGTATCTCCGTTGCCACGGGTTTTTTGAACTTCCCTGAATCGTTAAGAGCCTTCTTTGAGCTCTCCGCACTCCGCCTCTGCTCCTCATCATGGTAGAAAATGGCAGTCCTGTACTGGGACCCCGTGTCCGCGAACTGGCCCTCCTCGTCAGTCGGATCGATCTGTGTCCAGAAGACATCGAGGAGCTTCCCGTACGGTACCTTTTCAGGGTCGTAGGTGACCTGCACCGATTCGAGGTGCCCTGTGGTACCGGACGAGACTTCCCCGTAGCTCGGGTTCTCCTTTGTCCCGCCGGCATACCCGGCCACCACTTCCGTCACGCCCTCGATCTGCTGGAACGGCGGCTGCATGCACCAGAAGCAGCCCCCTGCAAACGTTGCCTTCATCAGTTTTTTGTCCATAGTATTCCACTTATCTCCCGTCACCCGAACGTAAACGTATACGCCCGCAGGCCCGGCTGCGGGATGTCCAGTTCCAGCGTGTGTTCACCGTAGTCCTTTCCCGCCACGAGCTGGTACAGCTGCTCGTCCTTCACTGTGGCTACGTCCCCGGAGACGTCAGGGCCGGCAATATCACCGGCCGGCCTGCCGTCCACCATAACGCTCACGTTTGTTGAATCCCCGGCGCTCGCTACAAAATAGACGTTCTTTGCATTGTACTGGAAGACGATAGTGTCATTCCCGGCAGTCTCGGCATACTGGTCAGTAAAGTTCCACGTCCCTCCAAGGTAGAGCACATTGGGAAGGGCCGAAACCGGCAGCACCAGGGTTTGCATCCCGTTCACCGATTGTTTTCCGTTACCCAGGTACTGGTTTCGTGCAGCACCGAAGTATGTCTCCGGGCTGCCGACCTTTGAGAAGTCAACGCTGACAGCGTCCGCAGGGGTCTCCGTTGTGTTGGAGATGTTAACCTGGATCCCGAGCGCGTCAGCCCGCTCCCGCAAGAGGCTCTGGATCTCCGTCTCGGTTGTATTGTAGTCGCCCTCTCCGATGTGGCGGTCGACAATAAAGCCGTCGATGTCGATCAGGTAGTCCTCGGGCCAGTACTGGTTCCCGTACGAATCCCATGTCGCATAGTCGTTGTCCAGCACAACGGGGTACTGGATGCCGAACTTATTGACAGCCCGCCGGACGTTACCGATGTCGTGCTCGAACGGGAACTCCGGGGTATGGACGCCGATGATTTCGAGGCCCTGGTCATGGTATTCTGCATACCACATGTTCAGGTACGGGATTGTGCGCTCGCAGTTGATGCAGCTGTATGTCCAGAAATCCACGAGGATGACATCCTTGCCGATCAGGCTGCCGACAGTGATGTTGTCGACGTTCACGAACCCCGAAGGTTCGGCTATCTCTTTTGCATAGGGATAGATCTTAACCTTCTCGGCATTGATCGCAGCCCGGTTTCCCGGTGCCACTGGTGTTCCAACGTAGGATTTGTTCGGGGTGAACTGCTGCAGGTATACGATGGCTCCCGCAATCAGGATCACCGCTACCACCAGTGCAATCGTTCTTTTTTCCATGGAGATCAACCCCCCAGGAGGAAGTTGTTGAGCAGGGGCAGGTTAGCGACAAGGGCCAGCGTCTGCGTGAAGATCAGGATACCCACGATAATCAGCAGGACACCAAAGACGATGTTCACATAATACAGGATGTGGGAGTACCGTGTTATCCACGCTGCTGCCCGCGAGGCAAAGAGCCCGGTGATGATGAACGGCAGGCCCAGGCCCAGGGAGTATGCGAGGAGGAGGCTGAACGTGAGCGCCGGCTGGGTTGCTGCAAGGCCGATGATCGCCCCGAGGGCTGCCCCCACGCAGGGAGTCCACCCCGCGGCAAACGCTACGCCGAACAGGAAAGATGTCAGGTACTTGGATTTTACCCCGGTGACTGCGATTTTATGCTCCTGTTCGAGCCAGCCTATCCTGATGAGGCCGGTCAGGTACAGGCCAAAGAAGATGATAATCAGCCCCCCGGCCCGGGAGAGCCAGAGCTGCACACTGTACGCAACCGAGTTCAGCACCGTATTCAGGAGGACGCCAAGGATGGAGAAGACGAGCGAGAACCCGGCGACAAAGAGGAGACTTGCCACAAAGATATCCCACCGCTTCGCGGCCCCTTCCCTGACGGTTGTGCCGGCGAGATAGGCAAGGAATCCCGGTACCAGGGGCAGTACGCACGGTGCGAGAAACGAGACGATACCGGCAAGGAATGCCACCAGATACGATACTTCCGCCATACTAATGACCCCTGCACTGGAAAAGCGATTCTTTCGGGGTAAAAGCCATCAACTCTGACATTTTGACACTAACCGCGATTATTCTTTACACCTTCCATCAGTTGCATAGGCTCGCCGTGGCAGATAAGTTCCCCACCACCGGCCTCGCTCACGAGTACGACATTTCCACAGATAGTGCACCGGTATACCTCGCCGGCATGTTGGACGTTTACCATACGATCACCTCCGGGTGCCCGTTTGTTTCCGGGCCACCTTTCCAACTCCATCAGTGAAAGGATTATTTTTATAAGTTACGGCAGTTTGCAAAATCTGGAAACATACCAATTGCGGAGTCATCTCTGTGACAGCCGGAGTGCGCTCGAATGGGACAGAGAGGGGTTTGTCGTGATCCTATTCCAGTCAGCTACTGGTTCCATTGCCTGATCTCTGCAGAAAAAAGAACATTTTAGGGATTATAGCAGGAACCCCCCCTTCACCCGGATTCTCAAACGCACCGACTCCCCTACCCTGCTCCAGGGGGGTTAGCGGCTGACCCCTCCCCCCGTTTGTGCCCGGGAGACCCCCCTTACTCATATTCGATAATCCCGCAGAACTGACCTTACCGTCTGCAACTCCACGCGAAACCCAGGCCGATCGGCTGCCCGGAACACCGCGTTACGCAAAAATGGGGAAGGGGATTCACGGGCAACCCCTCACCATCTTGTTTCGAAATCGTTGCGACCCCCCTGCGTGGGGGTGGGGGGGTTGGCCGGGAACCCCGGTCTGACACCCGGGCTAGTTCCCATGAGCGTTCCGTTTGCCAACGGGGAATCCAGAGTGAGGTGGCTGGGCGGCCGGATCGCGGAGGGTTCCCACTACCCCCCATGCAATTTTTCAATCAAAGTCCAATCGATCCGGATCAGCTTTTCAATCACGATCATGATCGAGATGAAAATTTTAAAATCAAAACCTGATGAAAAAATTTTCATCAAAGTCTGCTGAAATTTTTTTAATCAAGCTCCGGTTGTAAAAAGTTAAGCTGTTGTGAATGAGTCTGAATGCCGACTCTTCGACATGAACAGAGAAAAAGAGGCTGTTTTCCCACCAGAGTCTGCTGAAAAAATTTTCGTCAGGGTTTGATGGAAAATAAAAAATCAAAGTCTGCCGAAAAAAATAAAATCAAAGTTCGATCGATCCGGATCACATTTTCAATCACGATCATTATCGCGATGGGATTTTCCAATCAGAGTTTGATAACAAAAAACAATCAGAATCCGGATAAAAAAAATCCGGGTGGGGAAACCCGGAAGCATCCAGTTGATTACTTGATCATCAGCCGCTGTCCGTTCCTCATCAGGTGGACATCGTTATCCAGCGTGTACCCGAGATCGGCTGCGAAATCGGCATAGCTTGCAGTCATTTTCATATCCGCATGTGCCGGGATGATATGCTGCGGCTGGAGGAGCTGGAGGAACTCGTAATGGTCCTCCCGGTAGGCATGGCCGCTCACATGCAGATCTTCAAAGATCCGGGCGCCTGCCTTCCTGAGATGCTGTTCTACTACGTACCGCTGCCCGAAATTCATCGGGTTCGGGATCACATTTGCCGAGAAGAGTACCTTGTCACCCTTGCTCAGCTGGTACGGGGTATCGCCAAGCGCCAGGCGTGTGAGGATCGACCCGGGCTCGCCCTGGTGACCGGTGACAATGGGCAGGAACTTTTCCTTTCCCTCCTTCATCATCCTCCGCATTACGCGATCGACAGTCCTCCGGTTCCCAAAGACACTTGCAGTCTCAGGGAACGAGACCAGTTTCATCTGCTCTGCAGCAACAGAGTATTTCTCCATCGAGCGCCCGAGAAATACGGGCTTCCTGCCGATCTCGTGGGCACACTCTGCGATGGTCTTCACCCGGGCGATATGGGATGAGAAGGTCGAAACTACGATCGCGCTCTTGTCATCCTCGAAACTGGTGATCACGTCCCGCACGAGATCGCGGGCGATCCGCTCGCTTGGGCACCGGCCTGAACGGTGGATATAGGTACTCTCTACGATCAGGGCGAGTACGCCTTCCTTGCCGAGCTGCCGGAACCGGGCAAAATCCGGCGGTTCACCGATAACCGGGGTCCGGTCCAGCTTGAAGTCGCAGGCATAGACGATTGCACCGTGAGGTGTGTGGAGCACCGGGGTCACGGTATCTATGATCGAGTGCTGCGTCCGGACAAACTCCAGCACCAGGTTCTGGGAGAGCGTATATTTCTGCCCTGACCTGAGTGCAAAGAGCTTGTTGTTGGACGCGAATTTCTTCTCGCCAGAGATCTGCTGGCGTATCAGTTCTGTTGCATACGGGGTTGCAATGATCGGTGCGTTATACCGGTGTGCAAGTTTCGGGATCGCGCCGATGTGATCGAGATGCCCGTGCGAGCATACGATGGCCTTCACCGTACCTTCGACAGACTGCATTACGGTATCGTCCGGGATCGCCTTGATCTTGATCAGATCCAGGGAATGCATCTCGTCAACCTCGGCATCCTCGTGGATCATCAACTGGTCCAGGCGGAGTCCCATATCAAAAATGACAATTTCCTTTCCGCAGCGGACGGCGGTCATGTTCCGCCCGACCTCGTCATATCCACCTACGGCTATAATCTCTATTTCCATTGCTTTGTATCTCCTGATCTTTTTGTCTTGCTGGGCATCTGTTGGAAAAAGTTCCCGGTTGTTATGGTATCGCGCGATCTGCTCCGGTCCGGTCGATCTCCGGTGTGATCGTCAACGGGACAAAGGAACGCCTCTGCTGCTGCCTGTCCCGATCCGGCCCGGAACGCGATTCTCTCTTCTCCGCGGAATGCGTGTCTATTGGAGAACGCACTCCGGTTGCAATGAACACCCTCCGGGATCAGCGGTATAAGAACGATCCCGCCCCCCCGCAGCCCCGGGCAGTTCGCGCATGTTCCCATTCATTCCACCAGGCGACTTCGGGACTTATCGGGTTGCTGAAAGGGGTAACCGGAAGCGGCGACTCCGCGTCGTTACCATCCCTTCGCCACTCAATAGTACACCGGTGGCAAGCCGTGCACGATGTGTCGACAGCCCCCTATTACATCGCAGATGTTGGTCGGTTGGCAGGGTCCAGAACCTATGAGTGGGCCATCACCACGAAATCGTGGATCATCATGACATTTACAAGCATCAGTATCGTTTCCAGATGCTGTATCCTCAATCTGGCAGGTCTGCCAATAGTCCGCGTTATTCCTGCTCCAGGGTATTATGCAGGTTGTTCCGGAATAACGAAAATATCCGGAATTGTGTCTACTCTTAATAGGGATACAAATACATCAAACTTTGTTTTCTGTCATTTAAAGCCCAAAAACATATTCTGCCACAGCCGCTCACAAGACCGGCCATCACGGCTTGCACTGACCTTTTTAATAATGTTGGGTGCTGGAGCCCCGGTTTGCACCGGTTTCAGGAACCCGCACTCATTTGTGGTACGGTTCGCCGTGGTTGATCCGCTGTGCCCGGTAGACCTGCTCCAGCAGGATAAAACGGGCTATCGGGTGGGTGAAGGTCATCCGTGAAAGGGAGAGCCGCTGGTCGGAGCGGGTGAGAACTGCGGGCGCAAACCCCAGGTCTCCCCCGATAAGGAAGCAGATATGGCTTTTGCCGGCCAGCTCCCACTGCCGGAACCCACCGGCAAACTCTTCGCTGGACCGCCCCGTCCCATCCGGATCGAGAGCGACAACAAAGGAACCGGCGGGAACGGCAGCGAGGATGCGTTCGGCTTCCTTCTCCATGGCACGGACTTCCACCGGTTCCGTTGCAGATCCCGGCCGTTTCTCCTCGGGGATTTCGTGGATATGCAGCTTCACGTAGGGACGGAGGCGCTTTTCGTACTCCGCGATCGCCTCCTGCAGGAACTTCTCCTTGATCTTCCCGACAGCGATAATCGTGAGCTGCATAAATCTCTCCTTTACAAACCTTACCGGAATGCCATAACCGGTATTAACGTGATAAAAAGAGCGGGGGTGGAAGTATGTTACCTATGGATTACTCTTGCGATCCTTTGGATCAATCTTCTGGTTGGATAACACATCCAGGAGCACTTCTTTCATCATGGTTCTCATGAGTTCCCGCCCCTCCTCCGATGACATGTAGTCCTTGAACAGTTCCCTGAACTGTCCCATATCGTGGTGATTATCGACGAAGGATAATAAAGCTTGCGTGATGCAGTCGGAGACCGTAGAGAACTTCTTTTCCTCATACACGAGTTTATTGACCTTTTCATAGATATTTGGGGGCATTTTATAGGATATTGCCACACGCTCCCCGCGACTCCCGGGTCC
>NZ_JBAVIG010000067.1:0-129299 GCF_049686655.1 Methanoregula sp. | reverse complement strand
GAGGAGAGGGCTGGGTTGTATTTCTGAACAACTGTTTTTTTTAAAGAAAAAGGATACCCCAGCCTCGTCACATCGTTTCATAAATTCTGGACATGACCTCCCGTATTCTCCCGTTCAGGGTAACCTTCAGAACCAGCTCCCGAGCGTTTTCTGCCCGGCCTTCACCGCGAACCCTTCAAGCGCCCTGTCCACCCGCTCGGGTGAGAAGTCGTACCCGTCACAGAGCATCTTTTTGAGCCCTTCAGCATCCGGGTGACCGGCCGTAACCGAATAATCGTCCGTGACAGCCGGGTGGAGGAACATCGCCATGACCGGGGCCGGGTCGAAGTCCGGCAGCTTCTCCTTCAGCTTCCGGGCAAACCCGCCATTCCGGACGATCTTAAGCCCGGTCTTTGCGCCGACTCCTTCGACCCCCGGGTTGAAGTCCGTGCCGATCAGGATCCCGATCTCGATGAGCTGTTCGCGGGTCAGCCGGAGGCCGGCCAGCGTATCGGCAAGCACAATCCGCTCGGGGCTCACCGTGATCTGCCGGCCCCGGATCTTCCGCTTCCCGCTCACGGTCAGGTTCCGGACCAGGAGCGGGGCCCCGAAGAGGAGCGTGTCGTAATCCTGCGAGACCACGTAGTTCGCGTCCCCCTTCGCTACCATGTACGATGCCTGCGCCTCGCCCTCGCCCGGCGCCTGCACTACCGGGATGCCCATAAGCCGGAGCAGTTCCCTGGAGGTCTCCAGGATATTTGCGTCGACCCGGGTGGAGGACCGGGCCTGCTTGTACGCCTCCACTTCATCCCCCCGTTCAAGTGCCTCCTGCCACTTCTCCCCGGCCATATCGCGGATCTTCCGGCGCTCGTCGATCGTCGTCTGCTTCAGCTCCGCCGGCTTCCCGTCAAAGACGAAGACCGGCCTGATCCCTTTCTCCATGAAACTTGAGATCCGGAAGAGTATGCCGGAGAGGTGGGAGGTGACCCGGCCCCTGCGGTCCATCAGCGGTGTCCCGTCCGGCTGCCGGATGATGGTCAGGAACTGGTACAGGGTGTTATTCGCATCGATTGCCGCAATGCCGGGCAGGGCCTCCCATGTCACCGGTGTCTTGTACTCAGCGAGGATATCCCGTAATGCAACACCCATGGCCAGTCACGTCTCCCGATCAGGTATGTGCGCCCGTTATTTGTAGGCACGCCTGGCCATCTCGGCCACGAGCTCGTCGAGGTGGCTGATCGCGAGGTCGTACTTGTCCACCATCCGGGTCGAGATCTCCTCGAGGTTCGTGCGCAGCATACGCTCGCGGGTAACTACACTCTGTTCGAGCCTGCGCATCTTGACCTGGAGCGAGAGGAAGAGCCCCCCGATCGAGAGCATCATCAGGGCGGCGGCGATGGCGATGATCAGGTCCTGCCAGAACCGGAGGATCAGGACCAGCGTGGAAACTACCATTATGACGGTGAGTATGATATCGGGCACGTACTCGCGTATCTCCATGCTTTTAGATGATGAGAGCACACTAATTAAACTAACTAATATTATGCTGATCTGTATCAGCACTCCGGAGATCAATCATGGACACCAAGAACCTCATCCCCCTCCTCGCGATGCCTGCCCTCCTGCTCGCCGTAGAAATCGGGGCACTGCTCCTCTCGCTTCCCGTGCAGGCTTCAGGGATCGTAGCCTTCCAGGACCCCACATCGTATGCCAACCCGGTCATCTTTATTGCCATCATCCTCGCGTTCACTGCGTTCCTGCTCGTGCTGATCAAATACGATCTCAAGAAGGTGATCGGGGCCGTCATCGGGATCTCGATCTTCCTGACGTTCATCTACATATTCATGGCAATTGTCTATGCGGTGATGGGTGAGTCCGACCTGGCAACAGTTATCGTGATCGTCCTTTCCGTGCTCGTTACGGTCATCCTGTATAAATACCCGGAATGGTATATCATCGACGGTCTCGGGGTCCTGATGGGAGCCGGGGTTGCCGCGATTTTCGGAGCCTCGCTCGATGTGCTCCCGGTCGTTATCCTCCTTGCCCTGCTCGCGGTCTACGATGCGATCTCCGTGTACAAGACCAAACACATGATCACGCTCGCAGAAGGCGTGATCGACCAGAAGACCCCGATCCTCTTCGTCATCCCGAAGCGCAGGGATTATTCGTTCATAAAAGAGGGAATCGGCAAAATTGCCGACGGGGGCGAACGGTCAGCATTCATCATCGGCATGGGCGACATGATCATGCCCGCGATCCTTGTCGTCTCGGCAAATGTATTCCTGAAAGGCTGGAGGCTCGCGGGGATGGTCAACCTCCCGGCACTCGGTGCTATTATTGGCTCGCTTGCTGGTCTTGTCGTGCTGCTCCACTTTGTGATGTCCGGAAAACCGCAGGCCGGCCTGCCACCCCTGTGCGGCGGGACGATCCTCGGGTTCCTGGCCGGATGGGCGCTGATGACGGGGATGGGGTAATCTTTTTTGAATTCGGCGAATCCGCTGCAAATGATGCCCATCCAGTTAGATAAGAATATTTGTGAGGGTTCTCCGCCCCAGAGCCTCTCCGAGGCACGGCGGGGCAGATGATTTTTCTGTCTTCTCATATCTGCTTTGAAACCGAATACGGAATTTTTTTTGAGAGAAAAGATCTATAGGAGATCTACTCCGGTTTTAATCCGCCGCGGGGCACCCTTCGGGGCGGCGGCACACATCGCACGTGGGGGTATGGGGTATCAACCCCCATCATCGGTAGAGAAAAACTCTATCTCGTCCGGGGTTTCCGTGCCCGCTTGGGCCTTGCTCTCCGTGCGCCGGTGTCTTCCTCTGCCGGGGCAGCGTATTCGACGATGATAACCTCTTCCTGTGCCGGTGCTTTCGCCTCCGGGTCCGGCCCCCGCAGTGTGGGGACCCGTTTCGCCGGGATCGGTTTGTACGTGAGGAGCTCCGCGAGCACATCGTCGACACCGGTCCCGTCAGCGGTCGACATCGTAGTGTAGCCGTCAGCCGTAATAAGGTCCGACTTATTCGCGACCACCAGAACCGGAACGGTCACCATCGCCTTCACTTCCTCAAGCAGGTGCAGCTGCACCTCCATAGGGTACCCGCAGTGCTCGGACGGGTCGATGATGAAGAGGATCGCATGGGCCACGTTCATGATCGCGGAGAGCGCCTGCTTCTCGATCTGGTTCCGCTCCTCCACGGGGCGGTCGAGAATGCCGGGAGTGTCCACGAACTGGGTCCGGTGCCTGCCGGTATCGCGGTGGCCGACAATGATCCCTTTCGTAGTGAACGGGTACGAAGCCACCTGCGGGTCGGCAGAGGAGACCCGGCGGATGAATGAGGACTTCCCCACGTTCGGGTAGCCCGCAATGACGATGGTGAACTCGTCCTCTACGTTCGGGAGCTGGCGCAGGCCGTTACGTACTTCGTTTAAGAAGATGAGGTCCTTGTCGATCTGGTGGACCATGGAGGCGAGCCGGGCTACGGCCCGCTTCCTGAGGATGAGGGTATCTTCGGCCCTGCGGGACTGCACCGCAATCTGGTTGCCTACCATCTTCGTGTGCTTGGCCGCCCAGCCCACAGCGCCAAGGGACTGCTTGATCTTCTCGATGCCGAAGAGGATGTCGGCCATCTCGCGGTAAAACGGGGAGAGCTCGTTGAACTCGGGGAATCCCTGGATGATCGCTACCATCCGGTCATGGACAGCAGCGCCCACAGCCCGGACGAACTCCTCGTTCGCCCGCTCCTTGTTGGTCTTCTCCTTCATCTTCCTGGCTGCACGGCGGAAACTCCGGTCAAGGATCTCGTCCGCAGTTGGTACCGTCGGCATTTTCTCAAATTCCACAAATCGCCTGCCTAATTATATATTTATTGAACTCCAAACGGTTTAGCGTTATGGACCTGTCCCTGATCCAGAAAGATATCCTCATCACGTTAATCACCCTCTACCACAAGCAGTCGCACTCCATCAAGGGAGAGGATATTGCCAACATGATCCAGAGGAACCCGGGGACAGTGCGCAACCAGATGCAGGCCTTAAAAGCAGTCGGGCTCGTGGACGGGGTGCCCGGCCCGAAAGGAGGCTACATCCCTACGGGGCTCGCCTACAAGGAACTCAACCTGAGCATGAGCGAAGGGGACTACGATGTGAAGATCAGCCGGAACGGGGATGAGGTCCCGGGGGTGAATGTCCAGGAGATCGATTTCACCACCCTTTGCCACCCGGACGTCTGTCATGCACTGATAAAACTGGTCGGCAGCGCCAAGCTGTTCGAGATCGGCGACCAGATCACGATCGGCCCGACCCCGGTCAACAAGCTGCTGATCCGGGGCGAGGTCTTCGGCAAGGACGAGTCCAGGCAGGCGCTCCTGATCACCACGTCCGAGATGATCTCCCTGCCCAAGAAACCCATCAGCACCTACATGTCTGCACCGCTCAAGACCCTGCGGAGCCTGGACTCTCTCCACGATGCCCTTGTCCTTTTCAACCACGAGCACATCCACGGAGCACCGGTCGTTGACAACGGCAGGCTCAGTGGCATCATTACTATGAGCGATATTTCCTGTGCAGTTGAGAACCGGCTCTCCCTTTCAATGCCAGTCCACGAAGTGATGACCACAGCGGTGGAGATAATACCCTCCAACGTGAAGCTCTTCGAAGTGATCCGGCGGTTCAAGGAGCGGGAGATCGGGCGTCTCATCGTCATGGAAGGCGACAAACCTGTTGGCATCCTCACCCAGTCCGATGTCATCCGGGTGTTTCCCTCGCTGTAAGTGCAATAATCTTTAGATAATCCACGCCAAATGCTATTGTGAGGAATCAAGGAATCATGACCGAATTATCCCAGGCTGCAGTAGAACGTATCATCAAGAAAGCCGGTGCCGAACGCGTCAGTGCCGATGCCACAGAGACCCTTGCCGGGCTGATGGAGGAGCACGGCACTTTCCTTGCAAAGGAGGCAAAGAAGATGTCTGA
Organism: Methanoregula sp.; assembly: GCF_049686655.1. Classification (GTDB taxonomy): domain Archaea; phylum Halobacteriota; class Methanomicrobia; order Methanomicrobiales; family Methanospirillaceae; genus Methanoregula. Next base: position 124,346 of record NZ_JBAVIG010000067.1, on the reverse strand, counting down.
CCATGCGGGCAGGAAAACTCTCCGGGGTACTGACATCAGAATGGCCGCTGAAATGTTCAAATAACGTTCTTATCTTTTTATTCTTGAAAAACTCTTTTTTCCCGCCAATTCAGAACAATTTAAATATTTATACATCGTCAATTTTTTTATGACTCGTGTATTTGCCCGAAGCCTTTCAAGAAAAAAGATTATGAGCAACGATGGGAAACTCATCGGCACCCTCAAGAACATCCGGGTGGATTTTGATTCCGGCGTGGTCCAGGAGATGATCGTCCACCCTGACCAGACATTCGCAACCGATGGCTACAATCTTGAAGACGACAAGCTCCTCATCATCCCGTTCGAGTCCGTCAAGGACATCAAGGATTATATTGTTGTTGACCGCTACCTTGCGCGGAAATAAGAGGAATACTTTTTTACGGCTTCCACAAAGCCGTCACCGTATTGTTTTTCAGCAACATATGCCGCTGCTGCCTTTGTCTCCGGGTGGGCATTTGCCACCGTGATCCCGATGCCTGCAGTCCTGAGCATCTGGATATCGTTCACCGAGTCCCCGATCGCAAGGAATTCGTGCGGGGCAAGTCCCAGTTTTCCGGCCAGCTCCACGAGAGCGGTTCCCTTGTTGATGCCGGGTGACTGGAGGTGGATGGCGTAGCCGGTATCGATCACCTGGACGGGGAAATCCGTGAGAAGCTCCTGCACTTCCGTGGCAGGGACCGTGCGGGCAAATGCCAGGTCTGCATGGCGGTATGTCGGGCTGAAGAGCTCCAGTTCCTTTCCCTGCAGGTGATAATGGGCCTGCAAAATTGCAAGGGCTTCCCGGGGAGCCCGCTGATCCCCGATTACCTGGAGGGTGCCGGTATAGCCGATCCGGATCACCCCGCCGTTCTCGGCGATGAATGTCCCCTGCGTGCCGATCATCTTGCAGAGGGCCTCCATGAAGCAGGGGGCATTCCCGCTGGCGAGCACTACGATTATACCCTCGTCTACGAGAGACCGGATTGTATCAATGGATCCCGTATGGATCCTGCGGGACGAATCCGTGATCGTCCCGTCGATATCCGTGAGGAGTGCCTTCAGCACGATTTTAGACCAGCCTCTTCCACCATGAACGGTGCTTCGCCTTCGGGGAGGTTTGGGCTGTCCACGAGACGGGCGATGCGTTTGCCGCCCTTACTCTTGCGCAGGTAGAGACGGAACGTGGCCGTGTGGCCCACGATGTTGCCACCGATCGGCTTCGTCGGGTCCCCGAAGAATACCGCGGGGTTGGACATGACCTGGTTGGTGACGAGTCCCACCGCGTTGTGCTCATCGATCAGCTTGAAGAGCTCGTGCATGTGCCGGTTCAGCTTCTGCTGGCGTGCGGCGAGGGTTCCACGGCCTGCGTATTCGGCCCGGAAGTGAGCAGTCAGGGAGTCGATGATGATGAGCTTGACCGGGGTCCCGTTGTCCTTGAGTTCGGTTGCGAGCTCGCGGGAGTTGTCGATGAGAAGCATCTGGTGATCAGACGTGTGGGCCCGTGCGATATGGATATTGTTCAGGAACTCCTGGGCGTCAGGGATGTCGTCAAGGCCAAGACCGTTGACCATCTGCTCGATACGCTCGGGCCGGAAGGTGTTCTCGGTATCGATGTAGATGACGCTGCCGTTCAGGCCACCCTGCTCCTCCGGGAGCTGGACGTTCACGGACATCTGGTGGACGATCTGGCTCTTACCGGAACCGAACTCACCATACATCTCCGTGATAGCCTGGGTCTCCATACCCCCGCCAAGCAGGGTATCCAGCTCGGGAACGCGGAACGAGAGCTTTCGCACGTCCTTTCGTGCCTCAAATATGTCCTTGCCGGTCTTGAACCCTCCGACATCCGCCGCTTCGCGGGCCGCCTTGATAATCTTCTTTGCCGTGGACTCCGAGATCTCGGAGACTTCGGAGAGTTCGGCAGGTGCTGCCGTTGCTATGCTTTCCACCGAGAGGTACCCGGCTTCGCGGAGTTTCTCTGCAGTGCTCGGGCCTACGCCCGGTAAATCTTCAATATCCAATGGTCCTTCAGCCATTTCTTGTAACACTCCTATGGCACAACAAGATGTTAAAGACTGCCATATAAACCCCCGGACTGTGCGGGGTGAAAGTGTGGGTTTAAGGTCCTGGGCCTTCCGCAAGTTTGTGTATTCGTGCGAGGAGATCGATGGCACTGATCTCTACCGGAATGACCTGCTCCGGAATGATGCGGCTGCCGGCAAGAACCCCGGTCACCTGCAGCTCCGTTCCGACCGGGAAGTTCCCCTCGATCAGGTACCGTTCCTTCCCGTCGTCGATGAAAGTGCAACCCTGTCCCGGCAGGATGGTCCCCCGGAATACGATGGGCTGCGGGGCATCCTTGGGCACCCTGATCACACTGCCCCTGCCTACACCCAGTTCGATATCCCCGGAACGGCCGGGCTTTGCCGGGGCATTATAAATCTCGACCAGATCACCCGGGGCGAGGGGAATAAGGGCATTCTCCCCCCAGAGGACCACGTTCAGTTCATCACTACTATCATGGATTACCACATTCCTGACCCAGGACGGGGTGCCGTTCCGGGTAGTAAATGACCGGGGCTGCTGCACCAGTTTTACTTCGCCCTTCACGGAATACGTCCCCTGGTCGGCGACTGTTGCCAGCGGGGCGAACGGAACGGTTACTGCCGTCCCGGCAGGGGTCACCGTGCTCTTCTCGTCCAGGCTGTAATTGCGCCCTTCCGAGCGGCTGTTCGGCTTCGCGTTCGTGATATGGACCGTGGTGCCCGGCTGCAATCCGGTGAGAAGCTCCGGTTCCCAGGCCACGATCCGGGCCGTTCCCTCAGCATCGCCCAGGATTGCCTCTGCCATCTCGCCGGTCGTCCCGTCCCGTTTTGTGAACGTGCGAACAGGTTCAACAGCGATCACGATCGCGTCCAGGTCAACAGGATCGGTGGAGAGGCTCGCCGAACCGGTACCGGCCTGTGCAGAACAGGAGATCTCGCAGCTCGCTTTCCGGAGGGCCAGTGCATAGATCTCCCTGGTACTCTTGCCCGGGTGGCGGCCGATTACCTCGAGCACCTCACCGACTGCCGTATCGAGCACCGCACCGGCTTTCTGGTCCCAGAGCACTACCCGGGTGGTCCCGGTCTCGTCCCCGAGGAGAATGGTGGCCACCCAGCCCTTCTCCCCGTCGGCACGGTCGAACTCCTTCGGCTCGGTCTTGTCAATAATTTTCCCGAAAAACGAGAAGAGGCTGGACTTTGCAAAGAGCCCCCTGATCTTCACGTGCTCCCGGCCGAGCTCGCCGACCACCATCATCGCGGCCGTGGGCTCGTCCACCAGGTCCCCGCATTCCTCGATCTTCTCCTCTACGCGCCGTTCGAACTCCTCTTTGGTGATGAGGTCATCGACAAGCGCATAGTGAAAGAGTACCAAGGGTGCCTCCGCTTATGCCTGCCAGGGGGGGCGTTCTATCGCAGCCTTGAGATCGTCGATCGTCTCGCCCCTGCGCATGAGACCGGCCTGTGTTCCCTTGAGAAGCACCTCGGGACACCTGGGCCGGCCATTATACTGCGAGGACATTGCATAGCCGTACGCTCCCGCATCAAGAACCGCGATGATATCACCGGCAGCAAGTGCCGGAAGTTTCCGGTCCGGTGCAAAGATATCGCCGGTCTCGCAGATGGGGCCGGTGACCGTGTACTCGGTTGCCAGCGGCTCGTCCGCCTTGTTGGCAACAATGACCTCGTGATAGGAATCGTACATCGCGGGCCGGATCAGGAGGTTGAACCCTGCGTCCACATTTGCAAACCGCTTGTGGGCGGATTTCGTGGAGTTGACCCGGGTGAGGAGGACGGTAGAATCGGCCACGAGCGACCGGCCGGGCTCAACCCATAGTTCGGGTGTAATCCCGCAGGCTTCTACACCCGCTTTGAAGACCGGGATGACCTTAGCCGCATAGTCTTCTGCAGTCGGGGCCGGGTCGGTATCGTGGTGGTACGGGATACCAAGGCCCCCCCCGAGGTCAATGAACTCGAGTTTCACGCCCATCTCCGTGAGCTCCTTTGCGATCCGTACCATCACTTCCGCGGCCCGGGCGAAGGGCTCGACATCGAGGATCTGGGAGCCGATGTGGCAGTGGATCCCGACCGGCCGTATGTGTCTGCAGGCAAGGGCTTCCCGGTACGCTGCGGGGATCTCCCTGTGAGGGATGCCGAACTTGCTCGTCGCAAGGCCGGTCGCGATCTTCGGGTGGGTGGGCACTTCGAGCGCCGGGTTCACCCGGAACGAGACCTGTGCGGTCTTCCCTGCTGCATGTGCAGCTGCATCGAGCTGGTGGAGCTCGTCGAGGGAATCGAGCGAGACCTTCACGTCCTTTTCGACCGCGAGCCGGAGGTCGGCGGGGGTCTTGGAGCTGCCATTGAAGAGGAGTTTCTCCGGGGCCATGCCGGCGCTCAGGGCAAGGTGAAGTTCTCCTGAGGAGAATACATCCGCACCTGCACCTTTTGCCGCCAGCGCCCGCATCAGGGCGAGGTTGCCGTTTGCCTTGGCGGCAAAGAGCACCTGCACCTTCGGGTAGCGGGCGCCGAGGGCTTTTTGGTAGCTCTCGAACTGCTCGATGACCCGATCCTCGCTCGTCACGTAGAGCGGCGTCCCGAACTTCTCCGCTAGTGCAACGCAGTCCTGCCCGTTGATGTGGAGGTGGCCGTTCCGGATGGTGAGATGGTGGGCGAGCCTCACAGTTTCATCCTCCGCATCCGCTCGATCGCTTCCTGAATCCTGGCTACCGGTCGGGTGATTGCGAATCGCACGTAGCCCTCCCCGCTGGCGCCGAAACCTACGCCCGGTGTGGCTACGATTCCTGCCTCGTTGAGGAGCCGGGCAGAGAACGCCATGCAATCCTTCACCGGCAGCCAGACATAGAAGGTGGCTTTCGGGGTGGGGAGATCGAACCCGAGGCTCCGCAGCCCCCTGACCAGCACGTCGCGGCGCTCCTGGTAGATCTTACAGGCGTCCGCTACGCAGTCCTGCGGGCCGCTGAGTGCGGTGATCGCCGCGTGCTGGACCGCGTTGAATACCCCGGAGTCCACGTTCGTCTTGACCCGGCCGAGACCGGCAAGGATCCCGGCATTCCCGACTGCCATCCCGATCCGCCAGCCGGTCATGTTGTAGGTCTTGGAGAGCGAGTGCATCTCGATACCCACTTCCATCGCGCCTTTCGTCCCGAGGAACGAGGGGGCACTGTACCCGTCGTAGGCGATCTCGGAGTACGCATTGTCCGAGACCACGACGATGTCGTGCTCAGTTGCGAAATCGACGACTTCCTTGTAGAACCCCGGGGGTGCGACAGCGGCTGTCGGGTTGTTCGGGTAGTTGATGTAGAGGATCTTTGCCTCTTTTGCCACCTTTTTCGGGATGTCCGCGAGCACGGGAACAAAATTATTCTCCCGCAGGAGCGGCATATCGTGAACTTTTCCTTCAGCGAAGAGGGTGCCCGTGCGGTAGACCGGGTAACCAGGGCTCGGGGCGAGGACATAGTCACCGGGGTTGACAAACGCTTCCGCGATATGGGCGATCCCGTCCTTGGAGCCCATCAGGGCGAGTACTTCCTTCCCTGCATCAAGGGTGACGCCGAAGCGCTTCCTGTACCAGCCTGCCACGGCGCTCTTGTAGGCCGGCATGCCGGCATAGGAGGGGTAGTGGTGATTGTCCGGGTCCTGTGCTGCCTTGCAGAGGGCGGCCACAATGTGGGGAGGCGTAGGAAGGTCCGGATCCCCTACGCCGAGGTCGATGATGTCTACGCCTTTTTTCTGCTGCTCCGCTTTCATCTCGTCGATCCGTGCAAAAAGGTACGGCGGGAGATTGTCCATGCGTGATGCGTACATAGGTACTCTAGTATGGGTGCTGTATTCTATAGAATTTATCTTCCGGCGCACCCGGGGGTCCATTTACGCAGACCTGCGACCCCGGGGAGGACACGGGAATCTGCCCCGGTCCGGCAGAAGAACTATGCTTATTATCCGGCACTCCAACATTCATCGCTATGGTGGAAACCGGAAGCCTTGAGCCGGTACCGGAGATCTGCGTGATCTTCTCAACGGTCCCTGTATTGAAGTCCCAGGAAATTGCCCGGGCACTCCTCGATCGTCATCTTGTAGCCTGTGTGAATCTGATGCCGGTCCGGTCCTGGTACCGGTGGAAAGGCGGGTTCTGCGACGATGAGGAACACCTGCTGGTCCTGAAGACCCGGAAGGAGATGGCGGAGACGGTGATCCGGGAACTGAAAGCATTGCACCCGTACGAAGTGCCGGAGATTATCGTCCTGCCGGTTACGGGCGGGCACCTGCCGTACCTTGCATGGGTGCATGAGGAGACGCAGGAATAATACCGGAAGAAGGCAGCGGGAAATGTGGTTTGTGCGCAAGGTTATTTCGTGGAGACGGGTAAAGACTCTGTACCACATGGCAGGGACTGGTATTCTTGGCAGATGAAACACCCCCCCGGACACTAACCGCACTCCTCGTGCTCGGGTGCCCGCAGGTACCGGTGCAGACGAGTATTGCATTCTACCTTATCAGCCGGTTGAAAAAAGCGGGTATCACGCCCGTCGTCGCCGGCAACAAGGCAGCGAATACCCTGCTTGTCGTCTCCGACCCGGACCGGCATTACCTCGGCGAAGTGATGGACCTTGACCGGGCTGTTGCGATGATCACAGAGAAGAAACGGGATTTCGATCGCTGCTTCGTCTTCATCCACAACGATGCCGGTGTCAGCTATGCTGCTACCATGGGCGTCATCTCCGGGGCTAAACTCTACGCGCTTGTGTATGGCGAGCATTTTGACGAGCAGGTGAAGAAGATCGATTTCCCCTGCACGGTGATAGCAGCCAAGGCAGTCCACAACCCCCTGCCCCTTAAAAAGGCGATTGACGAGGTGGCACCATGGGCTGCGTAGAGTCAATGAATTACGAGATCCTCCTCCGGGATGCAACGTTCAAGGAGTCCCGCGATTTTATCCGGGGCAACTTCAAAGAGTCCATCGATGTCCAGCCCGGGTTCAAGATCTTTGATGTCTACGTGATCGGCCTGCCGCCGATCGCAATCGGTCTTGACGGTGACTTTGTCATTTTCCCGTACACAAAACCGTGCCACGGCACGTTCCTCCTCCGGGTGGAGGACAAGGATGAAGCTGCACGGCTGCGTCTCCTGAAGAAATGATTGCGTACACTCCCTCGGTTTCTGGACCCGGACAGGCGGCAGGAATATATCATAGACTATATAGCGTAATGTGAATGACTAATAGTACTACCGGGGTTTGATTATGGCCAGCAAGGGAAAGATCCTCCTGATGGATGACGAGCAGATCATCCTTGACGTGACTCTCGAGGTGCTCCGGTTTCTCGGGTATGACGTACTGTTTGCCAGGGACGGGGGGGCTGCGATCGAACTCTACAAAAAGGAGAAGAATGCCGGTGTACCGTTCGATGCCGTTATCCTCGATCTCTCCATTCCCGAGGGAATGGGCGGGAAAGAGGCAATCGGGCACCTCAGGGCATTCGATCCCTCCGTAAAGGCCATTGTCTCGAGCGGGTATACGCATGACCCCGCGGTGATCGATTTTTCAGATTACGGGTTCTCGGGCAAGCTGGCGAAGCCCTACAAGATCAACGACATGAAGACCGTGCTGGAACAGCTGATGAAAAAATAAGGGGAACCGGGGTCCCGGTTGCTGCATTACCGTTTTACCGGTTTCGCACTTTTGGCATCAATCTTTGCGACAGCTTCATCCGCTGCATGGCGCACGTATTCGTCCTTGTCGCCCAGAAGTTTCCTTAAGGAGTCCAGGGCACGCCTGTCGCCGATGTTGCCGAGAGCGTCTGCTGCACCCCAGCGGACATACCAGTCCGAATTTTTCAGGGACTGGATCAGGGAGTCAACGGGCGCATCGCTGCCGATTTTGCCCAGTGCCCAGGTAGCCGGGACCTGGACAAACGAGTCAGATTCCTTGAGGGCTTTCCCAAGGCACATCGCTGCCCTTTTATCGCCGATTTTTCCCAGTGCGTCTGCCGCACTCCAGCGTACGTACCAGTCCTGGTCATTCACTGACTGGATCAGCGGCTCCACGGCCCGTCGATCCTTGATCTCCCCGAGAGCCCAGACTGCCCTGACCCTGACCCACCAGAGCTTGTCTTTCAGGGCATAGATCAGGTGGTCGACGGCAGGTTCCCCGATAAGGGAGAGGGCAAAGGCACTTCGCCACTGGACGTCGCTGTCATCCTCCCGCAGGGATGCGATGAGCGGCAGGATAGCCGGCTCCCCGATCTCTGCCAGAACCCGTGTCGCATGCCAGCGGGCATCGTGATCGTTCTCGGACAATACGCGGATAAGCTGGGGAATCGCCGCTTCGCCAATCCTGCCAAGAGCGAGACCGGCGAGCCACCGTACATCCTGGTCACTCTCCTTGAGCGCCCGGATCAGGGGTTTGATCGCAGGTTCACCGATATCCCCGAGTGCAAGTGCTGCCCTCCAGCGGATCCCGAGATTGGGGTGACGGATTGCCTTGATCAGCCCGTCCATGTCCATACCGCTTGTCGTGTGCAGGTAATACGCCTTCTTGTCTTCACCCAGGCGATTTGTGTTCATGTGTTTCACCTCCTTGTTCGTGTATGGTTGTACCGGGTTCTCCGGTTGTACTGTTGGAGTAGTCCTGACACCCCGGATTTTAATAAAACCGCAGCATCATCTCACGTAAGAAAATATGGTACTCTGTGTAATGTTGATGAAGGTTGTAACCCTATTTGAATATAACTATATGAATGGTCGAAGTACCGGATGGCCCGTCGTGGCGTGCAGCAAGATCCCGCACCGGTTCCTGCCACGCATGTGATCTGTCCGTTAGCGTTATGCCAAATTATATACCTCCCCCGGCATGATCAGAACATACGGAGAACCGGTATGAAAGAATTATCTGTCCTGATTGGCGGCAAGGCAGGCGATGGTATCAACAGTGCCGGGGCAATGGTCGCCCAGCTCCTCGGTCACATGGGCTATCACATCTATCTGTATTTTGATTATCCATCCCTCATCCGGGGAGGCCACAATTTTGCAGTGATCCGGGGTGCCGGGACCAGCATCGGGACCTGCCGGGAGAATGTGGATTTTCTCCTGGCCTTAAACCAGGAGACGGTGCAGCGCCACCGTGACCATATGAACCCCGGCGCTGCGATCATCTTTAACGCGGATCTCGTGAAGGGGGAGGGGCAGGGCGTTCCGGTTACGTCTATACTCCACGAAGAACAGGCACCCGCAATCATGGGCAATTCTGCGCTGATCGGCGGGTTTGCAAAAGCGGCAGGCATCCCCTGGGAGACGGTTGAAGCAGTATTCAGGTCCCATATCCCCAGGGGTACTGACCTGAACCTGAAGGTGGCACGGAAAGCGTACGACCTGCTTTCCACCGTGCACCCTGTCGAACCGTGCAACAGCCCGGGACTACCGCTCCTTTCCGGGAACGAGGCGATCGGTCTCGGTCTTGCGATGGGGGGACTTGAAGCCTATGTCTCGTACCCGATGACACCCTCATCGAGCATCCTCCATTTTCTTGCCGAAGAGAAAGAGAAGCTGGGAATTACCGTTGTGCATCCGGAGAACGAGATCTCTGTGGTGCTCATGGCGCTCGGGTTTGCCTATGCGGGTAAACGCTCTGCCGTAGGGACCTCCGGCGGAGGATTCTGCCTCATGACCGAGGGACTCTCGCTTGCAGGGATGGCAGAACTTCCGCTCGTATTTGTCGTCTCGCAGCGTACCGGGCCGTCCACCGGGCTGCCGACGTATACCGGCCAGTCAGAACTCCAGTTCGTGCTCACCGCCGGCCAGGGAGAATTTCCCCGGCTCATTGTTGCCCCGGGCGATGCTGAGGAAGCACTGTACTGGTCTGCCGTTGCCATGAACATTGCATGGAAATTCCAGGTCCCGGCGTTCATCCTGCCCGACAAGACCCTCTCCGAAGGCAGCTACAGCGTCAATAGTACCAGTATCCCCCCGGTAAAACGGGAAGACCCCGGTACCGCAGATCAGGGCTCCCGGTACAAACGTTATACCGATACGCCCGCAGGCATCTCACCCCTGGCATATCCGGGGGCAAAGGAGGCCGTGGTAAAGGTGAACAGTTACGCCCACGATGAAGCCGGGTATACGACGGAGGAAGCGGATATGGTGGACCTGATGACCAGGAAGCGCCTGCGCAAGTGGGACGGGCTGATCGCGGAGATGGAAGGATATCCCCAGGTGAACAGTTCCGGACCCGCGGGCACATCAGCTGCCATGCTCTGCTGGGGCTCCACAAGGGGAGTATGCCGGGAAGTCGCCGGCACCCTGGGCCTGCGGGTGGTCCAGCCGGTGGTCCTCTCACCGTTCCCGATGACCGCACTGAATGCGGCACTGAATGGCGTAACGACAGTGATCTGCGTTGAAGAAAATGCTACCGGCCAGCTTGCAACCCTCGCCGAACGACACGGGATTGCGATCCACAAGAAGGTGCTGCGGTATGATGGCCGGCCGTTCACGTACGAGAGCCTGCTTGCCCGGGTGAGGGAGGTACTCCCATGACCGGCCGCCCGATTATCACGGATATCCAGAACACCTGGTGCCCGGGGTGCGGCAATTTCAGCATCCAGCACACCCTCAAGAATATCCTCGCCGATATGGAGAAGGAGGGGCGATCACTGGATGACGTGGTCCTTGTATCGGGTATCGGCTGCCATGCAAAGATTGCCGACTACCTGAATATCAACAGTTTCTACTCGCTCCACGGAAGGACAATCCCCGTAGCGACTGGTATCAAGCTGGCAAACCCCCGGCTCACGGTCATCTGCTGCTGCGGCGACGGGGACTGCTATGCCGAAGGGCTGGACCACCTCCTCTTTGCGGCAAAACGCAACCTCGACATCACGGTCATGGTCCACAACAACCGGGTCTACGGGCTCACCACGGGCCAGTATACTCCCACATCCCCCCTGGGATTCCGGGGAAAATCCACACCCATGGGAACGGAAGAGTTCCCGTTCAATCCCCTCGAACTGATGCTCGCGAGCGGGGCAACCTACGTGGCCCGCGGGTATACGAAGAAGATGGACCAGCTCAAAGGCCTTATCCGGGAAGGGATCGATCACCATGGCTTCTCGTTCATCGACGTCCTCCAGATCTGCGCCACGTTCTTCCCGGCAGCAGACTACTACACCCCAAGGGTCTACGATCTTGCGGATCACGATCCGGCACAGTTCATGGCCGCCTGCACCCGGGCCCGGGAATGGGATTACAACGGGGATGCAAAGATCCCCCTTGGCGTGTTTTACCGGGCCCGCTTCCCGACGTTTGACGACCGTATGGCGCAAATAGAGATGGGGCAGGACCAGCGCGATGCGGCAGTCCGCGGGATTATGTCGTCGCGGGAATAAACCCGTTTTTTAAAACTGATGAAACCCTGACCGTGAATTATACATCGGAAGACGACACACCCGTCCTAACAGCGATGTGATGGCATGACCAGAAACCCCGGGACCGGCCCTGTGGATGTATCAGCTGTTCACCTGCCGGCATCCTTCACCATGGTGATCCGTTTTCTCGTCATCCCTGTACTCGTTTATGTTATCTGGGTACTCGAGATCTTCCTGTTTGGCGGCGTCGTGCATCTCTTCCCTTCACCCACAGCCCCCGCACTCGTTCTCTATACGCTGGTGGCATGCATTCTCATGGGACTGATCCTTCCTGTCTTTCTCATACGCAGGGCGTTCATCTCGGGTGCCATCACTATGTTCCAGTTCGGATTCCGATCCATGATCCGGACGATTTTTGCGGTGGCCCTTACCTGCGTTATGTTGTACGGGTGTGTTCTGCTGTTCAGTCCCCCCGGTCTTGACCAGAAGGTATTTGTGCAGAGTTTCCTTCTCATGGTTCCAACGGGTATCTCCACAGCCATGATCTGCTGGGTGGTGGCAGGAACCCATGTTCAGGCGCTGGTCCGGTACGGCGGGCCCGTGATCTCTATCCCTGTCGGCATCGTGGTAACCGGTATCCTCTTTGGCATTGCCATGCTTGTAATGGTGCCGGTGCAGCATTCCCCGGATCTTTTCACCCTGTATCTTGGTGCCGGCATGCTCATGGCAGTCTTCTTTTTTGCGGTCCGCGATATCTATGCCACGGGCATTGCCGTAACGGGATGCATGGTATTCTTATTCTCCGGCAGTATTCTCCCTGCGGAAATTTCCATGGTGCTGCCCTGGGTATATGCTGCAGCGATTGTGACGGCCGGCGTGCTGGTGGGAATCCACAGGTATCTGTCCCTGCGTTTTGTAACGATACAAATTCCCCGGAAGTAACCCACTTCCTGCAGGCAGAGATCATGTCATGCCCATAATATGGGCGGAAAATAATACTGCTGTTTTTATCTCTCATTTGACATTTCGTGCATGGAAAACCATTTCCCGGGATAAAAAATCTTATACGGACGCCCGCTGAAAATACACGTATGAATGAGAACCTCAGGTTTGGAATGTTTCTCTGCCTTCTTGTCATTGCCGCTGTGCTTATCGCAGGCTGTTCGGACCAGTCGGATAATTCCGTGGCAACACCCGCAACTACTGCTGCCCCTACGGCAAAATATATCGCAGGGGATATCATTGCGAAGACAAATGCCGGCGGAGACCAGCTGTATGTGATCAGGAGCTATGATCCGGCAACGGACAAGTATACACGTGCCTGGATTTACCAGAATTCAGACGGTACCTGGGGGCACTTCATTAACACCGTGACCGATACCATGGACCGGAGCGTGATTGAGAAAGTGTACCCGGTCAAGATCGCGCATGTTACGCTCTCGGCAATTCCCGTTGTCACCCCCACGGTAGCAGCGGTCCCAAACGTCACGTACGTCGGTGCCGGACCGTCAATCTCCAATATCACGCCGGCCAGCGCTGCAAAGGATGCCACGGTTACCGTCACGATCACCGGGAACAATTTCCAGACCGGTGCGGTTCCCAAGCTGATCCAGCCCGGAAGTGCAGCAGTTACCGGCACTGCGGTTTCGGTCTCCTCCACTTCCATCACGACGACATTCAACATGTACCAGAAGGATGAAGGCGACTACAACGTCATCGTGACCAACCCTGACGGCAGGTCGGATATCCTCCAGAATGCGTTCAACATCGGGAATGCACCCCCGGTGGTCAGCGATATTGCACCGGATACTGCAGCCATGAACAGTACCGAAGCGACGTACACAATCGACGGCCAGAATTTTGCGGCAGGTGTATCTGTGTCCTTCCTGCAGGGATCCACGATAATTCCCTGCGTAAACCCGGTAACCGTTGATTCCACGAAGGTCACCTGCGGCCCGATCGCATTTACCGTTGAGCAGGGTGCAACTATAGGGCTGTGGGATGTAAAAGTACTGAATATTGGTGATGCAACGAGCGGGACCCTGACCCAGAAGTTCACTGTCACAAACTCGACATCATCTTCATAACCTCATCCCATTTTGCTGCATTTTCCGGGGAGGATCGCAATTGTCCTGTTTCTGCACACCCCTTCTGCAGGTCCTGATCCCCTCTTCATCAACCCTGACATTACGGTGTGCTCACCGCAAACTATTAACTCACCAATCGAAAAAGTAGATGAGAATGCTGGAATCTGTCATATCTCCTACTGTTTTTGCCTATGTCATAGTCCCGCTCCTGATCTTCTGTGCCCGCGTCTGTGACATGAGCCTTGACACGATCCGGGTTATTTTTATGTCAAAGGGGATCCAGTACCTTCCGGCATTCATCGGGTTCTTCGAAGTGATCATCTGGCTCATTGCCATCGGGCAGGTGATGAACAACCTGACCAATGCCGTATGTTATATCGCGTATGGGGCAGGGTTTGCCACCGGGACATTCGTCGGGATGACCCTTGAGGAGAGACTCTCCCTGGGCCTTACGAGCGTTCGCATCATCACCAAGGAAGACCCGGCAGAACTCATGCAGTTTTTACGCTCCAACAATTACGGTGTGACGAGTATTGACGGCGAAGGCGGTACCGGCAAGGTCAAGATGGTCTTTACCATCATCAAGCGGCAGGACCTCCCGCACGTGATCGGGATCATCAAGGATTTCCACCCGAACGCATTCTACTCCATCGAAGAAGTGAAATCTGTTGCCGAAGGTGTCTTTCCGGAGCGGAACTCCCACCGGTTCTTCCGCTGGATCGACTCGCTCAGCTACAGCCCGAAAGGAAAATAGTGTTCCGGATCGTCGTGGTTAAGGGCAGTAAATCTCCCGCAGGACAAGATCCGGGTGATCATCGTGCCACCCGGGCCCTCACCGGTATATATATGCCGGTATCAGGTCCCGGGGACAAGCGGTACTGCAGGGACGAACGCGCCGGTTGTCAACCGTTCACCGTACCGGACCAACCTGCGACCAATACCTTCTTTTTGTTCAAGGCTAACGATGACTAAAAGGAAAACGTATGCCGATACAACGGGTCCATGTGGAAAATTTCAAGAGTTTCTCTGAGTTTGACGTCGATCTGTCACAGTTCAATATCGTTATCGGCTCAAACGCGGCGGGCAAGTCCAACTTTATTGCCGTCTTCCGGTTCCTGCGGGACATCGCTACCCTCGGGATTGTCAATGCCATCGCCCTCCAGGGGGGTGCAGAATATATCCGGAACACGAAGATCGGGACCGACCGGGATCTTATCGTAAAAGTCACTTACCTGCCGGACCCCACGGTATTTGCTGAGACCGGCCGGGAAGATTCGCGGCCCCCTGACATGAAGAACTGTGAATCCTCGTATGAATTTGCACTCCGGTTTACCGGGGATGGCGACGAATTTGTCATTACAAAAGACCAGCTCGTGATAGTCTGTGATGTGACGGCATGCGAACACCGTGACGGGAATGTGGCCGGGACGACACCGGTTGGCAGGGGTGAGATCATTGTCTCGAGCGTAAACGGGGAGATCGCGTACGAAGTCCGGATCCCTCATGGATGCACGCTCCGTCCGGATGAGATCATCCCGGCCTTCTTCCTTAACAAGAGACTGCCGGAGAAGACACTCCTCCTCGAGACCATGTACGGATCCCCGCTGCCGCACCTGGAAAAATTCTTTGACCGGATCGCGGTCTATGATCTCGATCCGAAACTCCCGAAGAAAGGTGCCGTGATCACCGGCAGGCGGGAACTCGAAGAGAACGGCAGCAACCTGGCCCTCGTGGTCAAGAAGCTGATCGAAGACCCTGAAAAGAAACGGAAATTCTCCAACCTGCTCCGGGACATCCTCCCGTTCGTTGAGGACTTCTCCGTGCAGAAGTTCATGGATGTCTCGCTCATCCTGACCCTTCGCGAGCGGTATGCGAAGGGCCGGGATCTCCCTGCATTCTCCCTGTCCGATGGGACAATCACTATCTTCGGCCTTATCATTGCTCTCTATTTCGAAGAGAAACCGTTCATCATTATTGAGGAGCCGGTCAGGCACATCCACCCGTTCCTCGTAGCCCGGGTGATGGGTATGATGAAGGAAGCATCGCGGAACAAGCAGATCATGATCACCACCCACAGCACGGAGGTGGTCAAGCATGCGTTCCTCAACGACATCCTGCTGATCTCCCGGGACAGCGGGGGTTTCTCCATTGTCTCGCGGCCCTCAGATAAGGAAGAGGTCAGGACATTCCTGGAGAACGAGATCGGTATTGAGGAACTGTATGTCCAGAACCTGCTGGGAATGTAAATGAAACGGCGTCTCTTCATCATGGTCGAAGGGCAGGACGACGTGCGGTTCTTCGGCCGCATCGTCAAGCCCCTCCTGGCACCACGGTATGATTCCGTGGAGATCATTCCCTACGCCTGTATCAAGCGCGACAAGGTGAACCGGTTCCTCCAGAGCGTCCGCCAGATGAATAATGATTACATCTTTGTTGCCGACATCGATTTCGAGCATTCTGTCAGGGACAAAAAACAGATCCTTTATTACCGGTTCAGCAATATCGACAGCAAAAGCATCGTAATTGTCATAAAGGAGATCGAAAGCTGGTATTATGCGGGCATATCAGGAGACCTGGCACGGGAACTGGGTATCACCGACCCTGCATCCACCGACGAGTTGACAAAGGAGGACTTCAACCGCCTCATCCCCCGGAGATTTGATTCCCGTATCGACTTCATGTTCGAGATCCTCAAGTCATTCTCCATTGAGACTGCGGCCCGCAGGAACCACTCCTTTGACTTTTTTGCCAGCAGGTATTATCTGCAGCAGCCACCGGAACCCTGATACCGGCAATCCCGCCTGCGTTCCTTTATGCCTGTTGATCACGGGCCATGTTGTCCGTATCGGAATCATTTTTTAATCGCCCTGCCACTCTTGTACTATCCAGATTCCGGACAGGGTGTTGATTCTGAGGGTACGGTATGTGTGCAGTATCTGCGGGCATGTGTATGATCCGGAGAAGGGGGAGTCCTCCTGGAAATTCCCCGGGAATCGATTTTTCAGGAACTTCCCGGTGACTTCCCGTGCTGTGTATGTTTTGCATCAAAAGATAAATTCTGCAGGGATGGCTGATGGCAATGGTATCACGTGAAATTACAAAAGGGGTCTACTGGGTCGGGGCACTCGACTTCGACCGGCGGATCTTTGACGAACTGATCCCTCTTCCGGACGGCACGAGTTACAACTCGTACCTGGTCCGGGGAAGTACAAAGACGGCACTGATCGACACGGTCGATCCGGCAAAAGAGGAGGACCTGATCCTCAACCTGATCCGGCTCGGGGTGGACCGGATCGATTACGTGGTCATCAACCATGCCGAGCAGGACCATTCGGGTTCGCTCCCGATGATCCTTGAGATGTACCCCGGGGCAAAAGTGGTGACGAACGAGAAATGCAAAGACCTTCTCGTATCCCTCCTGCAGATCGACGCCGGGTCTGTCACGGTGATCAAGGACGGGGAGACACTCTCCCTTGGGGATCGGACCCTCCAGTTCTTCCTCACCCCCTGGACCCACTGGCCCGAGACCCAGGTTACGTACCTGCAGGAGGATAAGATCCTCTTCCCCTGCGACCTGTTCGGGTACCACGTCGCCTCAAGCGACCTGTACGTAACCGACGAGGCAGATGCCTACCGGTCCGCGAAACGGTATTATGCCGAGATCATGATGCCGTTCCGGAACAGTATCCGGGGGTATATAGAGAAGGTCCGGGCCCTCCCGCTTGAGATGATCGCACCGAGCCACGGCCCGATCCACCGCAACCCGAAGTTCATTCTCGATGCCTATGCTGAATGGGTCTCGGACGACGTGAAAAACGAGGTTGTAATCCCCTATGTATCCATGCACGGGAGTACAAAGAAGATGGTGGAGCACCTGACGGCCGCGCTCATCGAACGGGGCATCAGGGTCAAACCATTCAACCTCACGCACACCGATATCGGGGAGCTGGCCCTCTCTCTCGTGGACGCGGCAACAGTCGTTGTCGGAACGCCGACCGTCCTCTTCGGCCCCCACCCGCAGGTGGTCTATGCCACGTACCTGGCCAATGTACTGAAGCCCAAAGTCCGGTTTGCCACGGTAATAGGGTCATACGGGTGGGGCGGCAAGTCGGCCGAGACCATCGTGAAAATGCTCGACCATGTCAGGGTCGAGGTGCTTGAACCCGTAGTGATCAAGGGTGCCCCGGACGAGGCCGCCATGGTTGCACTCGACCGGCTCGCGGACGAAATATTGAAGAAGCATAAGGAAAGTAACATCGTGTAAGTATGGAGGAACTATGACAAACCTGTATGAAGTCTACAAATGTGGAGTATGCGGGAACACCACCCGGGTCATTCATGCCTCGGGCGGGACCATGGTCTGCTGCGGCCAGCCCATGACCCTCATGCCGGAGAAGACCGAGGATGCGGGCAAGGAGAAGCATGTGCCGGTTGTCGAGAAGTCGGCAAAGGGTATTATCGTTAAAGTCGGGTCCGTTCCCCACCCTATGGAAGAGAAGCACTATATCGAATGGATCGAAGTCCGGTACGGCGGGACGGTCTATATCCATGAACTTAAACCGGGCGACAGGCCTGAGGCCGAGTTCTGCGTCCCGGATGTCACGGTCAAGGCCCGGGCATACTGCAATGTTCACGGGCTTTGGACGAACAAGGCGTGAGACGCCCTCCCTTTTTTAATCCCGCAACAGCCCGGGCAAACACTATTAGGGGACAAGCGGCAACCCAATAGTGATGCGCCGGTTCGAGCACGTCTCTACGATCATCGCTGATCTCGGGGACATTTTTGCATTCATCGCCCCGGTAACCCTCGTCCCCCTGTTCGTTGCCGTCATCTTTTCCGAGTGGAACATGCTCATCCCCATGGCACTCGTGCCGGGCATATTCTTTACTGCGGGAATGATCCTGCGGAGATTTCCCCGCAGGCAGCAGGGGACAAGGCTTTCGTCTGCCATGTGCACGGTAGCACTCTTCTGGCTTTCCTGTGCGATGGTGAGCGGCATCCCGTTCATGCTGGGCCTGCACATGGGGTTTACCGATGCGGTCTTCGAAGGGATGGCAGGATGGACCGGGACTGCGTTTACCATGATCCGCACCCTTGATACCACGCCATTCACCCTGCTCTTCTGGAGATCCTATATGCAATGGGTAGGCGGGCTTGGAATCATCTCGTTCTCCCTTGCACTTGCCAGCAGCACGGGCCTGTTCCGGTCCAGGATCTTCCGGAGCGAGAGCAGGGACGAGCCGCTGCTGCCCACCGTGATTGCAACTGGCCGTAACCTCTGGAAGATTTACGGGGTCCTCACGTTCTGCGCAATCGGGCTCGTCCTCTTCACCGGACTCTCCCTGTGGGAGTCGGTCAACCTTGCCCTTTCGGCAATCTCGACAGGGGGATTCACCCTGCACCCGGGCGGGATCCTCGCGTACCATAGCGTGCTGCTCGAACTGATCCTGGTCGCGATCATGATTGCCGGGGCATTACCGTTCCGGCTCTATTACCTCATCCTGGAGAACCGCCGCTGGAGCCTGTTTGGCGACGAGCAGGTCAAACTCTTCTTCTTTTTCCTTGCCCTCGGGACTGCTGTCCTGACCTATGACCTGGTCTTCTTCGGGAACCTTGATCTCCTCCCTGCGCTCGAGCAGGGACTCTTCATGGCGGCGTCAGCCCTCACCACCACCGGATTCCAGACAGCGGATTTCCACGTCTGGGCCAGCGTGACCCTGCTCTTCCTCGCGATGCTTGCTTTCATCGGCGGGGCTGCGGGAAGCACAGCAGGCGGGATCAAGCTCGACCGTGTCGCCTTTGCTTTCCGGGCCCTCCTCTGGTGGTTCCGGCGGCTCTACGTGAGCGGGAAGGTATTCCTGCCGTTCCGGATCGAGGGACGCGTCATCCCACGGGCCACCGCAGAGCTTGAGACCGCAAAGAACATGCTCGTCATCATCCTCTCGGTTATCACGATCTTCGTCGCCACGATTCTTGTCCTCCAGTTCCAGTTCACCAGTTATTCTATCACGGAGATCGTCTTCGAAGTGGTATCGGCATTTTCCACCTGCGGAATTAATACCGGTTACGTCTCGCCCGATATGCCGGTCATCTCCAAGTGGATCTTTATTGTCGTGATGTGGGTAGGCCGGCTTGAAGTGATCCCGGTCGTGATGCTCGTCCTTGCCCTGTTCCGCGGTGCGGAATAGGTCTGTCTCCACGGACATCCGTACACCGTGTTACGGAAAAGGGACCAATTCGCAGGGATACCGTACCGGTTGAATCAGGTATTCCCCCGTTTCCTCCTGTCTGATGGCAGGTGTCCGCTTCCACTTCATATACCCGTCAGATCGACGATACGATCAGGTTGGTAATGACAACGCACGCGAGCCAGACTCCGTATGCCCCGCCAAGACTCGGGAGGAGGCCGAACCTGCCCATCAGGAAATACAGGGTGAGTAGGAAGAACAGTGTCGGGATTGCAAAATAGAATGCTCCGATGACCAGCTGCTGGGTGGTGGCCACCCCCGCTTCGTTATAGGTGAACAGGAATGCGAGGGTGGTGATGATCGGTGCCGCGGCAAGGATGGCCCCGTACCGGGGATTGACCTGCTGTGCAAGCCAGGTTACCCCGACAATGATGCTGCCGCCGGCAACGAACTTGAGCACTGTCTGCGCCGCGTCCATTGAATTACATGATTACTCCTGTCTTCCCAAAAAACCTCTGACCGGGCTCTACCCTCCGGAGAAGGTGCCGGACCGCCGGAATAATACAGGCCCCGCGTCCCAGCGCATCTTGAGTGCCCGATCCAACACAAGTTTACTTTGGTTAACATCAGGAGATCTAATATAAATTGCCGGTCCATAGGTACGGTGATGAAGCAGATCGCCCTGTACGGTAAAGGCGGCATCGGGAAATCCACTACATCAGCCAATCTCTCGGCCGCACTCTCCGCCAGGGGACTCTCGATCCTCCAGATCGGCTGCGATCCCAAGCGGGACAGCACGAGGATGCTGATGCAGGGAAAGTTCATCCCGACCGTGATGGACCTCGTCCGGACCAAGGGGGAAGCTGCACTCTCCCTGTCGGACATTGTTTTTACCGGGTACAACGGGATCCGGTGCGTGGAAGCGGGAGGTCCTGAGCCCGGCGTAGGCTGTGCCGGCAGGGGGATCATCGCCACGTTCCACCTGCTGGAGAAGTTCGGAGCACTCGACGGAGATGTTATAGTCTATGACGTCCTTGGCGATGTGGTCTGCGGCGGGTTTGCGATGCCGATGCGGGAAGGTTATGCGCAGGAAATTTACCTGGTTACCTCCGGGGAACTGATGTCCCTGTACGCGGCAAACAACATCTGCAAGGCGATCCAGCGCCTCTCCTCCCGGGTGAAGAGCAAGTGCCGGCTGGGGGGCGTAATCTGTAACGCGAGGGGCCAGCCCCGCGAGGAGGAACTTGTAGCAGAATTCTCGCGCCGGGTGAACAGCACGATGGTGCAGTACATCCCCCGTGCCCATGTCGTACAGCAGGCTGAAGTGAACCAGCAGACGGTGATCGAGTACAGCCCGGAATCTGCCCAGGCAGAAGTGTACCGCTCCCTTGCCGGGCGCGTCATGGGGAATACCCGGTTATCTGTCCCCACCCCCATTGAGACCGATGAACTTGAATCCCTTGCCCGTGAATTCATCTAGGCTCGGGGGATGCACTCTCACGGGGGCTCTCTCGGTCACCACTCGTATCCGCGATGCCGCAACGATCGTGCACGGGCCAAAAGGCTGCAGCCACCATAACTTCTCCCTGCTGCACGCCACGTGGCTCGACAACGACGAAGTCCTGCTGCCGGATCTCGTCTCGACCGGGCTCTCAGAGCAGGATATTGTGTTTGGCGGTGAAGACGCCCTCCGCAAAGCCCTTGACAAAGCTGCAGGCAGGAATGTAAAAGCAGTTTTTGTCCTCTCGACCTGTATCGTCGAAACGATCGGGGACGATGTCGAGGCTGTCTGCGAACAGGAATACGGGATACCGGTTATCCATATCCCCACAGCGGGTTTTCTTGGCGGGACATTCCAGGACGGGGTGAACAACGCCCTGATCACCCTGGCGGGCACGGCGAAACCCTGTAGCAGGACTCCCGGGGTCAACATTATCGGCGAGATGAACCTGGAGTACGAAGTAGAGGAGAATTACACCGAGATCGCCCGGCTCCTTGGCTGCCTGGACCTGCCCGTTTCCCTGCGGTTCGTCCACGACATCCCTTTTGACCGGATGTCCCGGCTCGGGTCCGGACAGCTCAACATCCTCCGGAACCCCGCTCTCGCGCCGGTCGGGAAGTACCTGGAGCAGAGGTTCGGCACACCGTTCATCCCCTCGTTTCCCCACGGCCTGTCTGACACTATCGCATTCCTCGAATCCGTAGCCTGCTGCTGCGGGATTGACGGGCATGAGTCAATGGAGCGTGAGCGGTCCATGCAGGCAGAGATGATTGCTGCATTCGGGGACCTCAAAGGATCCCGTGCAGCCTTCGACAATACCTGGCCGGGTCAGGATGGGCTTGCTGCTGCAGAAGAACTGGCAGGAGTACTCGGGCTCTCGCCGGGCGGTGGGAGCGATACCCGCCTGCCGGTCAGCCCTGCAGTCGGGACCACCGGCATGCGGCGGATGCTGCACCGCTGGAGGAGGGCGATCCATGCCTGAATGTGACAATCCACTCTGGCCGTGCGCAATGACGGGGGCAGCGGCGTGCCTCGCGGGATTCGAAGGTGTCGCGGTAGTTATCCACGGGTCGAGCGGGTGCTACTATTATCCCACCACCCTTCTCCATGCCCCCCTCCACGGCACATTCATCCTTGAAAACGAGGTGATCTTCGGGTCGGAAGACCGGCTCCGGGAAGTGATCTGCAGCCTGGGCGGGACCGGGAAGCGAATTGCGGTGATCACCACCTGCGTTCCCGCAATCCTTGGCGAGGACATCCAATCCATACTCGCGGACGAAGACGTGATCCTTGTCGACAGCCCGGGATTCTCCGGTGACGTGGAAGCCGGATATAAGAATGCGCTTGCCCGGCTCGGGCCGGGGATCGATCCGGATGCTACGGGAGTGAACATTGAAGGAGCCTGCCTCTTCGACCCGTTCTCGGGCGGAAACGTCCAGGAGGTAATGCGCCTGTTTGCCCTGGCATCAGTCCCGGCAGCTACGGTCTTCTGCCAGGACCGGCTGGAGAAAGTGTATCACGCAGCACCGTGGACGGTCAGTACAAATGCGGATTTTCCTTCAGGCACTGGAAAGACCCTTGGCGGAACGCTCGGGTTCGATGCGATCCGGGCCACATTCCACGAGATCGGGAGCCATGTCGAGGAAGCGGATATCGATCCGGTCCTCCTCGAGATCCGGCAGCAGGAAGAGCGGGTGGTGCGGGCCTGCGACAAATACCTGCAGAGGTTCGACCCGCCGGCGGCAGTCATCTTCGCCGGGCATTCGTACGGTCAGTTTGCGGCTGAAGTGTTAGATCATTATCTCGATGCGGAGATCTGTTGCATCGGCTCCCGGAATGCGGCAGGGGCATCGCAGTTCCCGGTGACAAGGGCAGACGGGATCCTGCAGGTGCATGAACTCATCCGGGCCCACACTCCCGATCTTGTGATCGGGTCCTCGTTCGAACGGGCGATCAGTAAAGACATCGCGTTTGTGGGCATCGTCCCTCCCCTGCGTGGCACGGTACGGCTCTCCCCCGCCCCCCTCGCCGGTGTCAACGGCACCCTCTCCTTCGTTGAGCAGGTGTTGAATGCCTGTATGGACCGGAAAGCGTGAACCGGCCACTCCCCATCAACTTCTTTTCACGTCCATGAAATTCAACCTTGATGGAGGTTTTCACTTTCACCCTGCTCATGCTGACAGGCTATATACCCCCCCCATGCAACGCCAGTATACGACAGAAGGTGGTCGTGTATGATGGAAAAATCAGGATATCTCCAGCAGACAAGGTGCAGGGCAATCGATGGTGAAGGGATTGAACACGAAGTCGTGGAACTTCACGTGCTCGGGGAACGGTATGCCATCCGGAAAGCAGAGCTGCTCAGGGCAGTCTCCGGTAAGGTATATGTCCAGATCGAGGAACTCACCCGGAACTGGGATTATTACCTCGGCCCGACCCGCGGGCTCGCCCATGTCTCTGTTTCCGGCAAGGCGCTGAATATCGACCTGTTCGAAGCAGGAACGTTCACGCTATCGCTGGCTACGCTCCGTGCAGTAATGTACGGAAAGGAACGTATGGCAGTGATAGTGAAGATCCCGGAATCGCCCGCTGTCAGGATCCGCAGGGTTGTGGAAGGGCAGCAGAAGATCAGCGCCGCGGTCTAAGGCAGGACCGGACAAAATACCGGCTGGATCTGCACCAGAAATCCATCCGCCACGGCTCTTTTTTCACCGTATCGTGTACCATTAATAGTTCGTCAGCAGATGATCTTATGAGAAGGGGTAATCCCGTCCAAGAAGGTGTGCCGGGTTATGGCACAGGTATACGTGGTCTGGAATGGATGATGCTGATAATACCTACCGGGACCTGGTGGAGAACCAGCAGGATCTCATTGTCAGGTTCAATCTTGAAGGCAGGCTCCTTTTTGTCAACACTGCCTATTGTGAAACCCTCGGGAAGACCCGGGAGCACCTCGTCAACAGCATCTTCATGCCGGTGACGGATGAACGCTATTCCGATGTGATCGCTACCCAGATGACCAAGCTTTTCCGGCCCCCCTTTGCCTGCATGGTGGAACAGTGGATACAGACCGGGAAGGGGATGCGGTGCATCAGCTGGTCTGCGAGATCTGTTCTCGGGGAGGACAAGACCGTGGCATCCATTGTAGCCACGGGACGGGACATCACCCCGATAAAACACGAACAGAAGGCGATCCGGAAACGGGACGAGGAACTGATGGTCCTGCTTGAGAGCGGGAGCCAGATGTATTATACCCATACACCTGACCACACGATGGTGTTTGTCAGCCCGAGGATCTGCGACCTGCTCGGCTGCCGGCCAAGGGACGGGAAACGGATCTGGACAGATTACCTCACCGATCATCCCATGAACGCCTCCGGTCTCGAGCGGACGATCCGGGCCATCGCCTCCGGGCGGCGGGAACCCCCGTACCGGCTTGAGATGGCAACCCGGGACGGGCGGAAGGTCTGGATCGAGGTAAATGAGGTCCCGGTCGTAAAGAACGGGAAAACCGTAGCGATCGCAGGATCTATAACTGACGTCACGGATAAGATGGCTGTCGAGGAAGGCCTTGCAGAAGCGGAGTTCCTGATCAAGGACGTCTCCGGTGATAAAAAAGTGAGCGAATACCGCTCCCGGGTGGCATCCCCACAGGCAAAAGGCGGACCTCTTGGGTACTTCCGGTCCATTTTCAACCGGTCATCTGATGACGAGGAAGAAGAAGATGTGTTTGCCGACGTTCCGACAAACCTCCGGTAACCTCTTTTAAAATATCCTGCAGACCCCGGTCATCCGTTCTGTATGGCCACAATCGTTCCGGCTGAATCCTGCCCATGTAAATTTTCTAAAAATCCCAAGCACATAAATCCGATCACTTCCCAGTACGGATGAAGACTATGACTGAGGAAAATGATGGGAGTAATGAATCCCACCTCACTAAGGGCAGGCTGGAAGCACTCTCGGATGGCATATTTGCGTTCGCGATGACGCTCCTTGTCATCGGTCTGAGTGTGCCGGATAAGGCGACACTGGTACCATCAAATGCATATGCTCTTCAGGTTCTCATCGACCTCTATTCCGGTTTCATGCACTATGCTCTCGCGTTTCTTATCCTCGGTGCGTTCTGGCTTAGCCAACACATGCAGTTCCATTCGGTACGGACTCCCGATAAGATATTCACCTGGATTAACCTCGTGACGCTCATGTTTGTTGCACTCCTCCCCTTTTCAGCGTCCTTCTCCGGTGCTTTTTCCGGTGTCCCGGTCGGTGCAATGGTATTTGAGACGAATCTCCTTCTCATCGGTATTGGTTTGTCCATCCAGTGGTGGTATGCCACGAACGATCACCGGCTGACAGAATCGACGCTGAAACCGGCATACATCAGGAAAATCCGTTTCCGGAATCTCGTTGTTCCCGGGGTCTCCATCGTGGGCATCCTGTTCGCATTGGCCGGAATCACATGGAGTACTGCGATATATATGACGCTCCCCATTGTCTTTTTTGGTGTGGAGTACATCTTCGGGTAAACGCGGGAAACAGGGACTCCCCGATCCGGACCGGTTCGGAATACCTGCTGTTCCTTCCGGGAAGTCTGTATTTGTGATCCCCGGGGAATCGGGAACAGGCGTATAAAACAAAAGAATTATCCTTCTTTGGATCCTTTTTCCTACTATAATGAACCTGATATCACTCCTTGCAGCGTTCGTGCCATGGATCGCGTTCGTTCTTGTTGCGGAATCTCCCGTGGGAAATCCCCTGATGAACCTGATCCTTGCCTTTATCATCGCTATCGTGCTCACTGTCCTGACGAGTTACCGCCAACTGCTCAAGGGCTATATCCTGTCCGTTGTCACGATCGTGTTCTTCGTCGTGTTCTTCATCCTGATCGTTGGATTACAACAGTACTATCTTGCGAACTACATCTCGGTACTCTCGATGCTGATCCTTACGATCGTCTGCTGGGCAACGATACTGTTCCGGTTCCCCTTCACCCTCCAGTATTCAAGAGAGGGCGTGGAGCCCGAGCGTGGAAGGAGCGCTCCATTCATGCGGGTAAATTATATCATCACCGCGGTATGGGGAATTGCATTCACGCTCGGCCTTGTGGTGAACATCGTTCTGCTGGTCCGACCTGACATGCATATAATGTTCTGGGAAAATGTGCAATGGCTCTTTATCATCATCGCTATCGTCTTTACCATGTGGTATCCGGCATATGTCCATAAGCAGAGGGCGCTCGAAGTGATGGCAGAGCATCCTGAATTCCTGAAAAAAGCGTGATTACCCTCTCTTTCTTTTTTACTCTCTTTTTACGGGCAACAGTCGTCTCTCCCGCAATGTGAAGAGCAACCGTTTTCTTTACACCAGGCCATCACAGGCTCAGGATGAGCAGGACGATAAAGGTGCCGGTCACGATAACAGAAAGGCGTCCGGCACGAACAAAAAAAGAGAACTGCTTTGGGGCCATTTCAGGGATAAGGCCCTGTTCAGAAAAGGATTTACTGCCCTTTCCGGACGCAGTCAGCGATATACGAGCCGGCCTTCGTGGTCCGGGCCGAGCCGCCCAGGTCTTTTGTCACCACACCGTCCCGTATGCTCTGTTCGATGGCACTGACCACGGCTGCCGCTGCCTTGTGCTCGCCGATATGATCGAGCAGCAGGGAACCGGCCCAGATGGTGGCGATGGGATTTGCAATGCCGAGATCCTTGTACTTGGGTGCCGAACCGTGGATCGGCTCGAACATGGAGGTGCCCTCCGGGTTGATGTTGCCGCCCGGGGCAAGCCCGAGACCACCCTGGATCATGGCGCCGAGATCGGTGATGATGTCGCCGAACATGTTGGGCGTGACCACGACATCGAACCACTCGGGGTTCTTCACAAACCACATGGTGACCGCGTCCACGAAGTTGAATTCTGTTGTTACGTCAGGGTAAGACTTCGCGGTCTCTGTGAACACGTCCCGCCAGAGGCCGTACACGTCCGAGAGCACGTTTGCCTTGTCCACCGAAGTGAGTTTCTTCTTCCTCTGCATCGCAAGGTCAAACGCATAGGTCTGGACCCGGCGTGCCCCTTCGCGGGTAATGACCCCGATCTGGTACGCAATCTCTTCGGCATCGCTTTCCACATCGAGGCCGAACTTCACGCTGTAGATGTCGCGGATGACGTTCAGTTCCTTTTTCTCGTGTTTTTTGAACCGCGAGCCGATCCCGACATAGAAGTCCTCGGTATTCTCGCGGACTACCACGAAGTCGATATCGTGAGGCGTCTTCCCGGCAAGCGGTGTTTCCACGCCGTGCAGGAGCCTGATCGGGCGGAGGTTGACATACATATCAAACCTGAAGCGGAGCGCAAGCAGGATCCCTTTCTCAAGGATGCCGGGTTTCACCCGCTCGTCGCCGATGGCACCGAAATAGATTGCCTTGAACTTCGAGAGTTCGTCAAACTCCTCCTCGGTGATAAGCTTGCCCGAATGGATGTACCGGTCCGCACCGATATCGAAGTCAGTCCACTGGATGTCGAAGTTATACTTCTCGCCCGCTGCTTCCAGTACCTTCTTTCCCTCGGCCACGATCTCCGGGCCGATCCCGTCCCCGCCAATTGACGCTATCCTGTACATACCGGCACCTCCTTTAAATTCTTCGCATATTCCACGAGCCCGCCGGCGTCGATGATACCCTGCATGAACACCGGGACGGGCTCGATGGCATACTTTTTCCCGTCGGCTTCAAGGTAACCATCCTTTATCTTCAGGGTAACCTTTGCCCCGTCGGCAATTTTGTCCGCATCCGGGCAGACCACGGGAAGCACCCCGACGTTGATCGAGTTCCTGAAGAATATCCGGGCAAACGACCGGGCTACCACGACCTTCACACCGGCGCCGATCAGGGCAAGCGGGGCGTGTTCGCGGGACGAGCCGCATCCGAAGTTCCGGCCGCCGACAACCACGTCCCCTTCTTTTACCTTCTTTGCAAACTCGTCACGGGTCCCCTCAAAGGCGTGCTTTGCAAGCTCGTCGGGATTGTTGATGGTGAGGAACCTGCCCGGGATGATTGCGTCGGTGTCAATGTCGTCGCCGAACTTCCAGGCCCGCATGTTCTGTGCGGGATGGGGCTCCCGGACTACTACACTTTTGACCGGTACCGTCTTTTTCGCTGCCATGTTACACCTCCCTCGGGTCGGTGATCTCGCCCGTGATCGCACTTGCTGCCGCCGTTGCCGGGGAACAGAGGTACACTTTACCCTCCGTACTTCCCTGACGGCCCCTGAAGTTCCGGTTCGAGGTCGAGAGCGAGACCTCCCCGGGGGCGATCAGGCCGAACGCCCCGCCCATGCAGGGGCCGCAGCAGGGCGCCTCGACCAGTGCGCCCGCCTTCACGAACTTTTCGATCAGTCCTACCCGGAGAGTCTTGAGATACTCGTCCCGGGATGCCGGGATGATGATGGTCCTGATCTTCGGGCTGAACTTCTTCTTCCCCAGCACCTCTGCCGCTTCCACGAGGTCTTCGAAACGCCCGTTCGTGCAGGAACCGATGAAGACCTGGTCGACATGTGTTCCCGCCACTTTGCTGACCGGCACACCCGTGTCCACGTTATGAGGGACAGCGACCTGCGGTTCCAGGCCCGATACATCGTAGGAACGTTTCTCCGCAAATTTCGCACCGGGGTCGCTATCCAGATCGAACGGTTTCATCTTCCGCCGTCCTTTCATGTACTCCCACGTCACTTTATCCGGCGCGACAATGCCCGCCTTGCCGCCCATCTCTATCGCCATGTTGCAGAGCGTCATCCTGCCTGCCATGTCGAGTTTCCGTACGGTCTTGCCGGTAAACTCGATCGCCTTGTAGGTTGCCCCATCGGCACCGATATCGGCAGCAATCGCAAGGATCAGGTCCTTTGCCCCGACCCGTTTCTGGAACTTACCGGAGACTTCGGCACAGATGGTCTCGGGCACCCTGAAATAGAGTGCGCCGAACTTCAGGGCAAATCCCATATCGGTGGACCCGATGCCAGTTGCAAACGCTCCGGTTGCGCCATACATACAGGTGTGGGAATCTGCACCCACAACGATCTCGCCCGGTGCTGCACGACCTTTCTCGATCGTCACCTGGTGGCAGACGCCCTCACTGATGTCATAATTGTGGATACCCTGCTCAGCAGCGAACTTCCGCATGTAGACATGGTTGCTCGCGGCCTCGATGGAGTCGGCCGGTATCTGGTGGTCAAAGAGCATGATGACGGCTTTTGGGTCAAAGACATCTTTTCCGCCCATCTCGTAGAACTTCTGGATGGCAAGCGGGCCGGTAATATCGTGGATCATTGCCCCGTCAAGAGGGGCCATGACCACGTCGCCTGCCCGTATGTCTTTGCCGCATTTCCGTGAGAAGATCTTCTCTACGATTGTTGCTCCCATGCGAATCGTCTCTACTATTGACATCCGGAGGTATTGTACTTTCTCGTGCACCACTTCTGATAACTGCGACCGTTTTCGCAGTCAAAGCAAGATTTAACGTTATATCGGGCCAAGATCGTGTGAATACCATGATGCGAAGACTCTCTTTCCTCTGCGCCATCCTTATAATCTTCCTGGCGGCGGTTGTCGGCAGCGTATCTGCCCAGGACTCATCGACTGATCACGTGATCCATGCGGCCGGAAGCGGCAATGTGGTCGGTACTCCTGACCGGGCACAGATCACCTTCTCCGTACAGACAGAAAACCCGGATGTGAAAGTTGCACAGTCGGATAACGCCAACCAGATGGGCCAGGTGATCGATGCGATTGCCGGCGCCGGTATCCCGCGGGATTCGCTCAAAACATCCGGGTACAGCATCAGCCCCGTATATGACGACTCAACCGGCGGGATCCTGAACCCCAAGGTAAAGACGTACCAGGTTACCAACACCCTGACAGTCACGCTTGACAACGTGAGCAGGACAGGGGATATCATAGATATCGCTGTGGCAAACGGCGTCAACCAGGCAGACTCCATCCAGTTCATGCTCTCCGATGCCCAGGCCCAGGCACTCCGCGGCGAGGCTCTGAAAGATGCGGTAGCAAATGCAAGGGCTGACGCGGATACCGTTGCCGGGGCTCTCGGTGTCAATATTACCGGCATGGGAACTGTCGATATTACCCAGAGTTTCACACCGGTGGTCTACTCCAACAGCCAGTGGGATGCAGTGGGTGCAGCAAAATCCGCGGCCCCGACCCCAATCCAGCCCGGTGACATCACCGTGAATGCACAGGTTTCGGTCACCTACACCTACTAAACTTCCCCAGTCATTCTCTTTTCCTGTCTGTGCAATCCCTTCACAATGTTTTTAAAATAGCAGTGTGATCATTTCATAAAATCACAATGCACAACCGGCTTTACCGGAAAGTTATTTCCCAACCAAAATGAACGTCGGGGATGAAGACGTTCATACCAAATCTCGAATACCAGCAAATCAGCGTATACAATAGGATTGATTTTGACATGGAACGTAATATCGGCTTCAAGGAACGACGCTATATCGAAGAACTGCGAATTCTCACCAAGTCCACGGCCCTTGACTGCGTGATTGACGACCGGTTCGACAGGGTCATCTACGTGATCCGTCCGGGAGACATGGGCCTTGCGATAGGCAAGAAAGGCGAGAATATCCGGCGCCTGCAGAACGTACTCGGCAAGCGGATCGAGATGGTCGAGTTTGCGGATTCGGCGAATGCGTTCATAGCAAACATCTTCAAACCTGCCGAGATCACCGGGATCGAAAGCTCCGTGGAGACCGGGCCGGTAAACGTAATTGTCCGCCAGCGGAGCGATCTGGGCATCGCTATCGGGAAGGCCGGTTGCAACATCGAAAAGGCGCGCATTCTCTGCCGGCGCTTTTACGCGATCGAGATCGGTGAAGTCCTCCTGGGAATGGAGGCATGATGGATCCCGGCATCGACCCGAAGGTGATCGCGGAACTCTGGGGCGTGATCTGCGAGCGGAAGGAACACCCGGCCGGGACATCCTATACCTCCCGCCTGTTTCTTGACGAGAAGGGAATCGATAAGGTGCTGGAGAAAGTAGGTGAGGAGACTACCGAGTTCATCCTGGCCGTAAAGAAC
Source organism: Methanoregula sp. (assembly GCF_049686655.1). Taxonomy (GTDB): domain Archaea; phylum Halobacteriota; class Methanomicrobia; order Methanomicrobiales; family Methanospirillaceae; genus Methanoregula. The sequence continues at coordinate 93,041 of NZ_JBAVIG010000067.1, read as the reverse complement.
GGTGTGGACGGGAGAACAGTCAGTGAAGCGTCAGATCTCCTCTTCCATATTCTTGTTGCCCTGCGGGCAGCAGATATCGACCTCGCCGACGTAATGAAAGAACTGGAGCACCGCAGGAAATAAGCTCTCCTCCTCTCCGCGTACGCATTATTTACTGAGGAAGGAGGTGAGATCGACCATCCTTGGCAGGTCTTCATTTTTCTGTGCTGCTGAAGAGAGCACGCCCTCATCCACAAAGATCGGGACATCGCTCCTGAGTGCCAGGGCGATGCCGTCGCTCGGGCGACAGTCAATGAACTCTTCATGGTTTTCATTCACGAGCACGAGCTGGGCATAATACACCCCGCCCTCGATGCTGTCGATCTGCAAAAAACGCACGGTGATGGAGAACTTGGAGCACATGTCCAGAAAGAGGTCGTGGGTGAAGGGCCGGGGCAGCACCTCGTGATTCTTCGCGCTGTTAATAGACACGGCCTCCCAGATGCCGATGAATATTGGTAACAGACGACCGTTCCCGTCTTCAAGTATTACGAGGGGGACAGTCGCCGCCTCGCTGATCGCCATGAAGACGCCCCTGACTTCACAACGGACCTGTGTCATGCCTGTGCAGTCATTGCCTCCATCTGATATAAGGGTTGATGGATCACCCGGGGAGATCATTCAGCATTTTCGGCGTTTTTTGCTTCGCGGCGTACGATGATGATGCTGGAGAGGATGCCAAGGGCGATGTTGAAGTAGTAGAGGACAATCCGCCAGATCACGACAAAGATCCCGACAACGGACGCGGGGATGAAGATGGCATACATGGAGGTGGCCCCGACTTCCGCTATGCCAGAACTGCCCGGTGTGAGCGGTATCATCATCAGGATCGCGAGGATCAACTGGATCACAAACGATTCCAGAATGAGGGGCGGCTGGCCCAGCCCGACCAGGATAAGGGAGGCAGTGATGATCTCGGATACCCAGTAGAGCAGGGTGAAGACCATTCCCCAGACAAGCCCGCCCTTAGCGCTCCGCACGAACTTGATAACCGCGTCGTGGAAGTTGTCGATCTCCTTGTCAGCCCGCGTGAGGAGTTCCTCGATACGGCCGTTCTCCCAGGTTTTGGTAAAGAAGAGCGTGCAGCGGTTGACCACCCGCTTTACCACGTCGGGCCTCCGGATTGCCAGGTAGAAGAGGAACAGGCATCCTGCCACAAATATCCAGGTGACAAAGACCATGATCTCAGAGATAGCTCCGAGGCTCTTCCACTGGTCGGTCAGGACAATCATGGCAAACGCGGCAAGCCCTGCAAGTGCAACACCGTCAAGCACCCGCTCCATGATCACGATAGCCGTGGCATCCCCGAGAGGGACGTTTGCCTTATAGAGTTCATGAATCCTTACGGGCTCCCCTCCCGCCTGGGCCGGCGTGATCGCAGCGGCAAGCAGGTTTGCGAAGACCAGGTTCAGGCTGTACCAGAACCCGATGGGGTACCCGAGCGACCCGGACATCTTCTTGACCCGCATCGCCCAGAAGCACATGGTCAGGATGTGGGTAAGGAAAGCGAGGAGGAGATAAAGGGGATTGATCTTTTTTACATACGTGATGGTATTTGCGTTAATAGTGAGATAGAGAATAACGATGAGGACCGCAAGCGAGAAGCCCACGGAAATATACAGCCACTTGACCTGCGATCGCTCCATTGTTACAACCCATCCCGCGCTGCCAGAAGGGCAGTCTGGTGACTACCTTAACAGGTTATGGGGCATAGTATATACCCTTTTATTCCCATGACCCGGGAATTCGTCTAATCGTGATTCCTGCAACCCTTCATACCGTGAAAATATCCCGGTTGGCAAGCACGGCAAATAGCCCTGCCTGAACACCTGCATCAAGCCACCCGTGGCCGTAACTGTAGCAGGCAAGCGCATCTTCCTTGTGCCCCTCTTCCATCCGCTGCCATCCCCGCTCCCGGTAGGCACCTGCGATACAGAGCACCTGGCCGGCGAACCGGTATGCGGGGGTGGAGGGGTGCGGGGCATGGGATACGGAACTGATGGCCGTATCCAGCAGTCGCAGGTACCGTGCGGTCTTCTCGTCAAGTTTTTCCCGGTGGAACTCAGGGATGGCTTCGATCACCGATGTAAACGGGCAACCCGCCGTGCCGTTACCGGTTGTCAGCAGTCCCATGGCAACCCCCCCGTGCAGCCAGCCAAAGCCGTACCAGTATGCGGCCAGGGCATTGACCGGATCCCCCCCGGCAAAGAATGTCCTTCCGTCGCTTTCGTACGCTGATACCATAATGAGAACCGATGCAGCGGTCTGCCCGAGCAGCGTGTTGTCAGGGGCAGTGCTCCGGCAACGGGCAAGGGAATCCGCAAGGAGGTGCTGGCAGTCCTGGAGTCTCATAAACCGGCAAACACTTCCAGGTATTCCTGTTCCATATCGTGCAGTTCAGCCGGTATCACGAGAATGTGGAGGGGGGGGCCGAAATCCGTGGATCTTATCGCCTTCGCGTTACCCGCACGCACGACCGGCTCGCCCGAACCGGCCCGGGCAATTCCTACGTACAGCGGGATCGTTACCTGGCGGTCTCCTGCCATCCGTTCGAGCAGATCCACCGCTTCCGGAACAGTCATGAACCGGTCATCGTGGATATCGAGATAGACCAGGGTGTGCAGCCTGAGCGAAAGGTTCTGGAGAATCACATCGAGAGGCGTGGTCGGGAACCAGTTCTTCTGCGGGAACGGCAGGGAGCAGGACTTTCCGAAACGGTAGTTCTGGAGCCCTGAAAGGCCGCAGACTGCGCTCGAGATGGAAGCCGCATGGATGATCGCGGTCCGGATGCCCCGTGCGGCAGCACGCATACGGAGATCCGCATGGGTCGTCGAGACCATCGGGTCTCCTGCACAGAGAAAGACAACATTCTTCTGCTCTGCCTGTGCAAGGAGTGCTTCCGGGTGCTGCTCGACGTCGTCGCGGTACAGGGAATGGACGGCCCTGCCGTAATAACCGGAAAGTTCTCCTGGTGTTGTGCCCATGAGGCGGGATGTATAACATTCGAGAAAGACGCTGTCCGCGGAACGGATGCAGGCCAGTCCTTTTTCCGAGATGTCGGTCTTGTCATACAGGCCGAGGCCGATAAAAGTCAGCATGGTATTTCCCTTATATCCGTGAAGTGAGAAGACCTGTCACGGCAGGCGGGTCAATAGCTGAACTGCGTGATGGAGTCAACCATCGATTCCAGGACGAAATGTACGTCCGATCTCCTAGTCGCCGAGATGGGGAAGACAGGAATGTCGTCGCCGATGCCCAGCGCAGCCCTGATCTCTCCGGGTTTTATCAGCTGAGGGAGATCATTTTTGTTGGCCGCGATAACATAGGGGATCCTGCGTTTTACGGCCATATCGATGAGATATTTTGCCCTCGGGAACGTATCGGGTTTTGTTGCATCAACGATAAGGACAACGCCTATCGCATGCCTGAGGTAGGGTGGGAGAAGGGAGTCAAACCGTGTATGCCCGGGCGTCCCGTACAGGGTGATGTCAAAGTCTTTCCAGTGCAGCCACCCGAAGTCCATGGCAACAGTTGTCGGTTCTCCCTCAGGACTGCGACGATCTACAGACTGCCCGTCATCAGAAGCCTGTGCGACAAAGGTGGATTTTCCTGCATGCGCAGGGCCGGTCACAACGATCCTGGGAATAAAAGGAATGATCCTTCCCTCCCTGATGATGAACGGGACGGATCGCGGGGCTGCCGGTGACCATGACGTATGGACCATGGTGAAATAGTTAAAATGCGGTATCGGGCGGAATGACGCCCTGACCGCGATGATCAGATCGAAGGAGAATTCGCCAATGAACCGTTCAAGCAGTGCGGTTCCCCCAAGGTTAAGATGCTCGAGGACAAGAGTCGTCTTTTGGTCCTCGCGGGCAGATTCAAGGAGGCGGATCGCCTTCTCCGGACCGAAATCCTCGTACAGGAGATCGAAATACGCGAAGATCACGTCCACGCTGTGGTCCCTGCAGATCTTCCGGATACGGGCTTGCCATTCGTGTTCACGGCCCTCTTCGGAACGGGAGGCCTTCTGGATCCGCTCCCGGTCAATTGCATCCATGAAGACCACAGGTCCCGATACGAGATCCAGCCGTGCGCCGTACATCTTTGTTGCATCGTTCCGGAATGCATCCACCGTGGTATGCGGAAGGATCACAAGGCAGGAAAGCCTTTTTGCGAGCGCACAGGAAAGCGAGGAGAGCATGAAGAGCTGGCCGTCAACACCCGGCTCCAGACTGTAAAGCACCCTGCTGCCCCGGGGGATGCCGCTGCCGAGCATTTCATCAAGCCCGCTGACCCCCGTTGAGATCATGAGAGTATGGTCACCTTTCCTTTTACTACGGAGAACTTGAGCCACTCACCGGGTACCCCCCGGATCCCCTGAATACGCATATAACTCATGTTCTGTTCGATCTTCACCTCAATGACGCAGTTCATCAGCTGCTTGATCAGGGAGAGGGTTTTTTCATCGAACGACTCGCTGTTGAGGAGGTAGATGCCCACTCCCTCAATCTTCTTCAGTTTGGCGGTCAGGACATGCAGGAACTGGTAGAGGACCTCAAGCCTGCGGTACATCAGGAGCGTGGAGATAGAGTTTACGCAGAACCTGATCGGTGGCGGGAAGAGACCTGTCTCCCCTTCAGCGAAGTTCCCCTCGAAGATTGTTTCGACCATGTTGGAGAACTTGATGCCGATTCCCGTCAGGTCTGTCGGGCTGGAGACGAACATCAGGCGCTGGGTATCCGCAATGCCGGTAGTCGAGCTCTTGGTAATCGCGTCAATGACCCCGGTAAACCGCTTGTCCGCTCCTGCCAGCTTGAATGCATCCACTACTTCAGCGGCCCGTTCATTTGTGGAAAGGACAATCGCATATTCTCCGTCAAGGGGTTTCGTGAGGGCGTATGCCAGCTGATCGGCATAGCTCATGGGGGGGGCAAGTATGAGGATGTTCGTTCCTGCCTCGAATCCACCACTGACATCGTCGATTTGTGCAATTCCTGTTTTATAACAGTACATTCAGTGGATGATCATTTCGCCAGCAGGTTTATAATTGCTCCTATCAGCAGACCGAGGAAGATTGTATGAACCGACGTGAGAAAACCGGTCTTTGTCCCTGCTGGCGGTACCGGACAGAGATTGCGGATACGCATGGTACAGGAATGGGCTGACAACCCTAAACGTGTTGAACTAAAGCCCGGCCGGTTCCCGGATTCCGTTCTCCACTCCTGCCGGGACAACCGCAGGCACCGGGGACATGAGCCGTGATCTGATTTTAAAAGAGAACCGGGTTCCTTCCAGGTGATATTCCCGCAGGGAACACAGCAGGTGTATCTCTTTACACCCTGTCAACATTTCGTGGCAGGAGTTTGGGAGAGGGGCATGTCAATAAGGGTGATTGCCCCGGAAAATCCTCAAGGCTATTTAACCTTGGCACGCAATAACTGGGCAGCGATGTTGTACTGGCTTTATGCACGCCTGCTCATGCGGCAGATCACGGTGCTCCCGGGGCACGTCTGTTTCATGATCAGCGGGCAGGACCTTGCGGAGTCACCGGAGAACCTCTATAACGTCACCGCATGGTGTAGCGGGATCTCGGCACAGGTCTCCCGCATGACCCCGGGACCGGCGGGCGGGATCCGCAGCCTCATGTTCCACATAGCCACGCCGTCATCGGAAAGCCTTGAGCAGTGCCTGCCTGAGATCCGGAAGATCGGAACTATTGCCCGCCTGATCCTCCACATGGGGGACCGTGAAGAGGTGGCCGGCCAGGGCATGGATGTGGTGGTGGCAGTGGGCAAGAGCGGCAGGGAAGAAATTACGGAATGCATCCGGAAGATGGCCAGGGATCACATAGCTCCTGACTGCGTTGACGAGAAACTGCTCGAGTCCTACCTGACGTTCCAGTACACTCCGGACGTCGTGATCAAGAGCGGGGGCGACCACCTCACCGATTTCCTTATCTGGCAGTCGGTTTATTCCGAGCTCTTTTTCTCGGATGTGAACTGGAGGTTGTTCCGGCAGGTGGATTTCCTGAGGGTGCTGCGCGATTACCAGTCCCGGATCCGCAGGTTCGGGAAGTGACCGGTTATTTCAGCCGGACATTCACCCACGAGGGTTCGCCATCCACGACCTTCTCGTTCAGGGCGAACTGGTTCTTGAGGGCCACGGTCAGGGTTTTCTTGTCTGGTGCCGTGGCGATCCTGCGTTCCCGGCACCACCGGGCAAAGGCCTGGTAGAGCGCTTCCTTGGTGATTGAGGCATTCTCCGCTTCCTCACGCAGGATCGTCTCCGAGACAAATTTTTTGAGATCAGGAGAGGTCCCCCTCTTTTTCGGCGTACTCTTACCTGATTTTGGTTTGGCCGGTTTTTCAGACGGGGCTGACGGCACCGGCGTTTTGCGCTCCTGCACGGGGGATGGTGCCGCCACCGGTGGTACCGTTGGAGTGCGAAGGGTCCGTTTCACCGAAGTGACAGCGGACGGGTCATCGGCATTGATAACCGGGTGAAGATGGCCGTCAGGCTTGGGAGCAGGCAGTGGAAGCGGGATCACCGGCGGGAGTACCGCGGCAGCAGACTCCTTTGCGATAATGACCGGTTTCCTGTCAGTGACCCGGTCTTTCTCCCGTTGATTGTAGTCAACCCCTACTGCAGTGGCAAGCGCACGATTGCATATCCCGCGTATATCCGCACCCTGTTTCGTCGCTTTTTCGAGAATGTCGGCCCGCACGGCCAGGCTGATCGTGCGCCATTCCCCCCCCTCATTGTTCTTTCCCGTTATTACCCCTCATGTGTTGTTCTGTGAGTACAGGGAAATATAGTAAACGATAGATTCCCCACACCATGCCGGGTTTCGGGAAGCTGTTACGGGGAGGACTGTGCGGAAACCCGCTGATCGTAGATACGAATCGCCCGGAGGAGATCGATCTTCCGGAAGAGTGGCCAGTACGGGGCACAGAAATAGACTGCCGATTCATGCCCGTTTGCAAGCCATGGCAGGAAGTTAGAGGTCCGGCACTCGTTGCCGGTCCTGATGATCAGGTCTACGGGAGGGATCCCTTTGCCGCTGTGGAGATGTTCCTCCACGGTCTGGACGTCGATGCTGCATGGGTCAGCCCCTGTTTTTTCCATCTCTTCGAGGATCTCCCGGGCTGCGAGGACGATCTCGTTCCTGCCGCCATAGGCAAGTGCGATATTGAGGTGAAACCCGGTATGATTCTTTGTGGCATCTTCGGCAGTATTGATCGCTTCCAGCAGGTCATCGGGAAGCAGGGACCGGTCCCCCACCATCTGGACGCGTATCCTGTACCGGTTTACGCGCTCGTCGGTCACAACACTCATGAATTTCAGCCTGAACAGGGCGAACAGATGGCTCACTTCCTCCTCATGGCGTGAGAAATTCTCCGTTGAAAAGGTATAGAGCGTGATGTGATGGATCCCGAGTTCATGCGCCCAGTCGAGCATCTCCTCGGTCTTGTCAGCCCCTGCGCGGTGACCGTCTGCAGTATCCAACCCGAAGAGCTTTGCATACCGCCGGTTGCCGTCCTGGATGATTGCTATGTGATTGGGTACATGCCGGCACTGCCGGCGCAGGTGCTTCTCATACAGGGATTCGATAAAGGTTCTGGCGATCACAGGGGCGTCCTCTCCACGATCATGCCCCCGTTGGGGTAGCGCTCGATGACATATTTCTCCCCGGCCATCTCATCGGCGTGTTTCTCCAGGAGCCACCATGCCGTCTCGATCCTGTCCGTGAAGATCGCGAAGCTGTCGGCCTCGAACCGCTCTTCAAGGAAGTGCGCGATCTCTGCGGTTTTCCCGCTTTCCGGTTCAAAGACACCATAGACCACCGTCCCGTCCGGGGTGATCTCATCGAACGGCCGGGCCGTGTTTTCCGCGATCCGCTTCAGGCGTTCACGGAGCTGGACCGAGTCCTTGAACGCGGAGGAGCACCAGTGGACCTTATCGTGCCGGCACAGTTCCTCTGCCCAGCCTATTGCCCCGTCGATGGCGTTATGCAGTTCGTCGGCGAGCTCGAACCCGCGCTCCCGCATTGCATACGCGTTGGTCTCACCCCACTCGAGTTCGTTGATGTTCAGGAAATCGAGGTACTGGAGCGCCGGGACCAGGTGTTCCAGCCCGGGAAGGGAAGGTACTTCGATGCCGATATCAAACCCCATCTCCTTTGCGAGCCGGGCTGACCGGATAAAATCCGTTTCAAGGATCGTATCCCAGCACTCGTGCGGGGGGTGCAGACGGATCTCGTCCACCAGTCCCTGCATCTCCGCAAGTTCGGTATGTGTCGGGGCTTTTGCCGTATACAGGTGGATCTGGTGCTCAGGGCCGAAATGCTCCTTTAAGAGCCTGCAGTATGCCGTCACCTTGTCAAGGCAGAGGAGCGGTTCGCCGCCGGTGATCCCGGTCCCGAGCGCACTCATGTTCTCTGCTTCCTCTATGATCTGGGAGGGGATGTCCACCGGCCGCTCGTTGGCAAACACCGTGTCGGTCCCCTTCCTCTCTGATGAGAGCGGGCAGTACCAGCAGGAGCGATGGCAGCGTCCCGTGACAAAGAGCACCATCTTTGCACCCTGGTTGCAGAGCACGCAGCCTTTTGCGAGGGTCACCGGGACCACCCGGCCCGGGACTGACAGAGATCACACATGAAAAGTAATCTTTATGTTTGGTGTCAGGATTCAAAACCCTTCTTAGGCCCGGCAACCTCCCATTGCAACCGTGAACTGAAACCGACAGTGCCGGGCTTATACCGGATATGCGTGAACGCCATCCGAACTCAATAACCCGTACCGCGAGAGGCTGGGGATCACTCCAACCCAGGCTGCGGTGGGGAGTCACGTTTGTACCCATGTGACCCCCTCCACTCATCCCGATTGCGTTGTCTTCATTTTTATAACGTGAAATATGTAAAGTTTTACAGAAAAACGGAACATGGTGGTAGGGGGTCGCATGGGTACATTATGCGAAACGGGACCGAACACAAAGCGGCATGACGGTAAATTTATGACGTGAACTTCCTGTGAAGGCAATTCTGCCGGGAATCACATTGTACCCATGCGACCCCTCTTTCAACAACTGCGTCCGGGCGTTTGTCGTGAAGCCATACCAGGAAGTTCGACCGGTGACCCCAACGGCCCGGTAGTTCCCCTGATTATGAGGTACATTCATTGGTCCCGGTAATTTCTCCATGTAACTGTGTTCCGTAAAGCACCGGAATCTGCCGTACTACTATCTTTATTAGCCAAGCCATACACGATTTAATAGATTATGAGAGACGGTAATGCGGGACAGGGCAGGGATTATGCACTCTCCGAGGTTATCGGGTTTATTCTCCTTCTCGGGATACTTGTCACGGCCTTTGCCCTCTGGATGGTGTATGTGGTCCCTGTTAACGGGAGGGTGGCTGAGATCACCCAGATGAACACGGTGAAAGACCAGTTCACCAATTACAAGATCAGCCTGGACTCCCTCTGGATCAACAGCCCGTACGGCGCATCATGGAACCAGAACAGTGTGACCGTCTCCACATCCATAGATCTCGGTACCGGCGGGGGAGACACGCAGGCCAGCGGTCTCTTCCTGCCGATGATGAACCCCATCCCCTCATCGGCAACCCTGTCCATTTTGAACACTTCAGATACCCTGAACGTTACCTACAGCGGCCCGTCCGGGACAAATACATTGACATATCCTCTGACCATCCTCCAGTACCAGTCGCAGAACAACTACTGGATCCAGCAGACATACTACTATGAAGACGGGGGCGTATTCCTCACCCAGCTCAACGGATCGGTATGCCGTGTCGCACCACCGATCTCCTTTGTGAATGCCAACTCGGTCTATCTTGTGGAAATCACCCCCATCACCCTCAACGGTATAGGCAGCATGGGAGGCAATGGCCCGGTCCGGGTGGACTCACGGCTGATGACGCTCGCGCCTCCGGCCACGGGTGCGGAGTACTGGGTAAACACCTCTGTGACCGTGTCAAATTATACTGCGGCACAGATGTGGCTCGGCGTGTTCAACACCAGCCGTTCGAACGGGGGTATCCTGGATGCAAGGAATTATACATTCGGCATAAGTCCGGTGTCAGCAATACCGGGTTCCGCATTCATGAACATCACCGGTCCCTCTAGTGGCGTGCTCACACCGGATGTCAACATGGCCATACAACCAGCCCAGTACGCCGTCACCCTGAACAGTATCGTATCGAACCTGGACTGATGAGAGAAGATCCCCATCCATGCAGCACCATTTCCGCACACAAAACAACGATCTCACAGACTCCGGCGTATCAGAAGTGATCGGGGCCATCCTGCTGATCTCGGTGGTTATTGCGGCAGTCGCCATTGTGGGGGTGGCCCTCTTCTCCCAGAGCACACCCCAGGAGATCCCCAATGTCAATTTCATGACCGGGACGGATAACGGTAACAATCTCTATCTCTACCATAATGGCGGGGACAGCCTGACAACGGGCACTTTTTCAGTCCTTGTTGACGGGGTGGTGCATAATTACACGGTCTCCGGTGGCGGCAATACCTGGTCGCTTGGCAAGAACCTGGTAATCTCCGGAATCACCTCCGGCCAGCAGCACAGCGTAGCGATCATCTACAACGCCACCGGGGGGGGCGCCCCTGGGAGCGGGGGGATTATCATTCAGTCCGGTACTGCCAGCAACATAACGTCAGCGAGTCCGGTAAACAACCTGGACGTGATCACGGCTTCAGCGTATCCCCCGGTGATATCAGTCCCCCAACTGGTACAGAATGTATCGAGCCGCTCCGTCGTTTTTTATCGTGAAAATAACACTGCACTATCCCAGACCATTACACCATATCTCCAGTTCACGATCACCCAGCCCAATTCTACTATAGCATGGTCCTCAGCCTCCTGCCTGGCCAGCAACCCGCTCAAACTGAACGTCAGTGATGTGGTTACGATCACTCAGCCAAACAGCTACAACCAGAGTTTCAGAATAGCGGGAATAGGCAACCAGCTCTGGGAGCTGACTGCGGCCAACGTCAACCTCAATGTTGCCGATCCGTACGGCAACACCGTCTGCAATAATATTCTGATTAATAATACGGTAATTACCGGGTATTCCAATTTCCAGTCAACGGTTACCCTTACAACCGCAACTTCCCTCGGGTCGTATTACACAGGTTTGACGAAATATAATTATCTGGTGAATACCACGCCGCAGCTTACCAGCCAGTTGATCAACGGACTCAACAACAGCCAGATTTATATTTACAATGTCTCACCCGGCAGTGTGGGTTTTTTTGTCCTGCAGTATGATAACACCACGAAAAGTACATTTTTCGCAGGCAATACAACTCAGGTCACGGTGAACGGTAACCAGGTATATCCGTAAATTTTCCGGTTTTCATCCGGGTAATCAAAGGGAATTTTATTCCTGGAAACCTGTGCCCGGGTTTTCCTGCCAGAACTTTTGGGTAATTTCCCCCAGTATCTATTAAAAGCACTAAATCTTCGGATCAACCCGTGTACAGAAACGGATGCGTTCTTATATCATAAGTATCTTTAAATGATAGTATCAACAGGCTCTCGGGAATGCCGGCAGGTAATACCGTCAGGAGTTCACATGTCGAGGGAAAGCAGGAAGGAACGCGGAGCAGCAGAGATGGTCGGCGTACTGATGCTGATCTCCATTTTCGTGGTTGCAGCCGGCGTGCTTGCCGTTATGTATTTCTCCACAACCCCTCCTGATAAAATTCCTGCCGTGAATGTCGTTGCCACCAACCAGAGCAGGACCATCAGCCTGTATCATGCCGGTGGCGACGCACTTTCGGGAAACCGGCTCCAAATCCTGGTGGATGGGACGGCGGAGCCTTTCACCGGTTTGGGGAGCGACAATACCTGGACGCTGGGTGAGACCCTCAGTTATACCGTAAGTGCTTCGGCACCGATGCCAAGCAGGGTCGATGTTATTTACAATCAGACCGCTGCGGTAGGCACAGGATCCTATCTCATCGCAAGCCTCCTCCTCGGAACCCCGACAAGTGTCCAGCAGGATGTGACGCTTTATACGATCACTACAACCGCAGGGACCGGGGGATCCATCAGCCCGTCCGGGACGGTGCAGGTCGCGTCCGGGGCACCGGCGACGTTTGCCATCCTGCCAAACAGCGGCTACACGATTCTGGGGGTAACCGTGGATGGCAGTTCGGTCGGTGCAGTGACGTCCTACACGTTCCAGAATGTGACTGCCACCCATACGATTGCTTCCACATTTACCGCGGTTGCAGTAAATACATACTGGATTAATGTTACTGCCGGCCCGGGTGGAACGGTCTCCCCCGGTAACCAGACGGTTTCCTTTGGAGCAAACCAGACATATACCATCACCCCCAATTCCGGATACCTACTCGGCTCAATCGTGGTGAACGGGACTCCGGTGATTCCGGTACCGTCCTCGTATACGTTTACCAACGTGACTACCAACCAGACCCTCGCTGCCACGTTCACCTCGAACATGACACCCGGCTGTATTGCGAATTACTTTAGTGACATGGCCTGGACCGTGCCGGTATCAACGAACATAGCACCCCGAATCCATTTTGCCGACCCGACCAGTCTGCCTACCTACAATTCGGATGTCAGCCCGTGGCCGGGCCTGTATACGAACGGCCAGCAGACGCAGATGTCGGCCAACTTTACCGGGTTTATCCTGATCAACACGACCGATGCTTACACCTTCTATCTTACGTCGGATGACGGGTCATGGTTATACATCGATGGAAACTTGGTGATCAACAACGGTAATGAGCACAGCGCCCAGCTGGTAAGTAATACGCCCCTCCAGCTGACACCGGGTTACCATACATTTTTCGTCAAATTTTTCCAGGATCCCGGCCAAGCGGTTGTGTACCTGAATTATTCCTCGCCCAATATCACCCAGAACGAAAATATTCCTTTCTACCATACGCCCATCACCGTACCGACAGCCGGTTTCACCGGCTCCCCCCTTTCCGGCAATGCCCCCCTGAATGTTCAGTTCAATGATACATCGCTCGATGCGACCACCTGGATATGGAATTTCGGGGACGGGTCACCAGCCTCGTATGTCCAGAACCCTGCCCATACCTACACGTCGATTGGCACCTACAATGTCACCCTCACTGCGGCAAATTCATTCGGCAGCAGTACGATTACCTACACGAATTACATAACCGTCGGCTCCTATGTCCCCGGCTTTATGGCCACTTATTATTATGGGCAGACCTGGACGACTCCGGCGGGCATGCGAACAGATCCGGAGATCCGCTATTCCGATAACGCCTCACAGCCCGGCCAGCCATCCGACGAAGTGAACTGGGCAATCCCGATGACCGGTGGGACCACCAACTTCAGCGTGACCTGGGACGGCTACCTGCTGATTGCCGCAAAAGATTCCTATACGTTCGATCTCAGTTCGGATGACGGCTCGTACATGTGGGTAGACGGCACCGAGCTGATAAACAACGGGGGGCTCCACGCCGTAACAACGGTCACCGGCACAGAGACACTGACACCAGGTTACCATCACATCGTAGTGAATATGTACCAGAACCAGGGGTATGCGGTTGCACGTCTCCAGTATACAAATACCACGATAACTACCCTCACCCAGGTGACGAATGTCTGGCACGTGGCGGTGGTGTATCCCCCGGTGGCGGGGTTCTCCGCCACGCCACTCACCGGAAATGCGCCGCTCCCCGTCTCATTTACAGACTCCTCCACCAATACGCCTACCTCGTGGTCCTGGAATTTCGGTGACGGGGATTCAACGAATTCCACGGTGCAGAACCCGCTCCACCGCTATGCAGCAGCCGGCACCTACAATGTAACCCTTACGGCGACGAATGCCGGTGGAAGCGGATCGGTAACACAAACGAATTACGTTATAATCAGCCCGCCGCTTCCGGTACTGGCGAATTTCACCGCTACTCCGGTTACCAGTGTCAGACCCATGGCAGTGACATTCACGGACAGATCCACGGGACCCGTCAGTTCATGGTCATGGGCTTTCGGCGACGGGAATACATCGGCCGCCCAGAACCCGGTATACACATATCCAAATGCCGGTCTTTATTCCGTAAGTCTTACCGTAGGAAATGGGACCGTGACTAATTCTACCCTGGTCAGGTCGTCGTATATCAATGTGACACCCCCTGCGCCGGTTATCACCAGCATTTACCCGTCAACAGGTCCGTCAGCCGGTGGGACCATAGTAAATATCACCGGGACGAATTTCACCGGCGCGACAGGAGTGCTGTTTGGCAGCACGGCGGCAAGCTCATATACCGTAAACAATGCCACATCGATCACCGCAACAGCCCCGCCCGTTTCCGCAGGAGTTGTTGACATCACCGTCAGTACAACCGGGGGGACATCCGCGACGTCATCTGCTGACCAGTTCACCTATGTGGCCGCCCCTGCGGTGTCCAGTATCTCACCGACAACCGGAACGTCAGCCGGTGGAACATCGGTGACCATCTCCGGGACAGGCTTTACGGGAGCAACAAAAGTAATGTTTGGCAGCACGGCGGCAAGCTCGTATACGGTGAACAATGTTACGTCGATTACAGCGACCTCCCCGGTAGGTTCAGCCGGCATCGTTGATATCACGGTCACTACAACCGGTGGAACATCCGGAATTGTGACAGGTGACAAATACGATTATTACATCATCCAAAGTTTCACCACGGTCGGGACAACTACCTGGACCGTACCCGCAGGAGTCACTAAGGTTGATTACCTTGTAATAGGTGGTGGCGGTGGCGGCGGGGATTACGGTGGCGGCGGGGGTGCCGGTGGATTCCTGAATGGTACAGGATATTCAGTAACTTCCGGAAACGGATTAACTGTAACGGTAGGAGCCGGTGGCAGCGGGGCAACAACGATAACCGCTCATGGTGCAAACGGGGGGAACTCTGTATTTGCAGCATTCACCGCGACCGGTGGAGGCGGTGGCGGTACCAGTAATACCACGGCTTCGGTCAGTACCGGAGCAAACGGGGGTTCCGGCGGTGGAGGCGTAAGATCGGGAACAAATTACGGCACGGGTACTGCCGGTCAGGGAAACAATGGAGGATCGGGAAATACCAATGGAGCTAATTATCTCGGCGGTGGCGGGGGCGGGGGCGGGGGTGCTGGTACTACTGCAAGTACTACTGTTGCCGGTAATGGGGGAGCAGGAACCGCATCGTCCATTTCGGGTGCATCGGTAACCTATGCCGGAGGCGGCGGTGGAGGTTGCCAGAATTCGTTATCAGTCGGTACAGTTTCCGGAGGCGGCGGTGCCGGGGGCGATGGTGCTGCCGGTACAGCCGGAACAGCGAATACCGGCGGTGGCGGTGGCGGCGGGGGTTATAAAGGATCGACAAGTTATAGTGGTGGTGCCGGCGGCTCCGGTATTGTCATCATCAAGTACTATTAATCCCTGGTAGTGGACGGCAGAGAGAAAACTTCGGCCACAATAAACTGCAATCATTCTTTTTTTATCCATGAAATGGCTCATCGTACCCTGCGGATGTTTCCCCTGCCAGCACCGGACGGGTGTTCCCGTTTGCAAGGGAGTCAGAAAGGGAAACTAAAAATTATCGTTACGGCATCATTGAAAAGGATATGGTTCTCTATGAAGAATCCCCAAAAAAGTATCATTCAGCCATTCGTCGTGCGGGACTGAACAGCCGGAGCAGACTGTCTGTTCCTACACCGTCGTATGGATCTCCACGGTGCCGAGTGGTGCGGAGGTATTGTCATACGTGACGAGCGTTCCGTCCTTATACACCTGGACAATCATGTTCTCCCCGGACCCGTCACCCTTCTCGATGAACCCGTCGATAGTCCCGGTGGCCATGGATAACTGGTAGAACTGGTCGCCGGAACTATTCACGTCCTGGCCGATGCCGTTTGCAGAGATCGTGCCCGTAAAATTGCCCGGGTAGGCGACCCGCACCCAGACACCGGTAGCAGGGATTTCATGCAGGAGGAGTGATGTATCAGGTGTGGCAGCGGCAGCAACTGCAGGGGTGGCAAGGGTGGCAGCGGTAGTTACCGGTCCGTTCATGAGTGCGGGACCAACAGGAATATCGAGATCGACAGCCCCCCACGGTTTTGCCGTCGTGCTTTCCGATACGGGTGTACCTCCATTGTACAGCACGATATCAAGGATATTTCCCGAACCATCCTGTTTTTCAATTGTCCCCCCGATTGTCGTGTCATGGACCGGGAGCTGGTACAATTGTGTCCCGGATCCGTTCACTTCCGTCATCCATCCCTCTGCGCCCACGGTTCCGGAAAAATTCCCCGGGTAAGATACCCTGACCCACACGCCGTCTGAGGGAATCGCACCCGCGGCGGAAGGGAGATTCAGGGTAGGAACGGCTGTGGTTTCAGGAAGCAGAGCCTGGGTCGGAGTAACGGTCTCCGTCACACCGGCTTCCTGGCCCGACACGGTAACTGCCCCGGGGACAGGATTTGATCCAAACAGATGCCCGGCGATGAGAATGCCCCCGATGCAGAGTCCTATGACAAGGAGCGCGGCAATGACCGGCACAAGGGGTGATCTGGGCGGAGCCTCTTCCGGGGCCTGTTTGATATACCGGGGTGTGCCATAGACCGTCCATTCCGGTACCGCGGGCCGGACGTTCTCTCCATCGCTGCCGACAGAATCTTCTGCTGTCCCCCTCCGTACCAGTGAGGGGGGTATAACCTGGTGGACCGGGCCCTCTACGGTAACGTCCCGGGCCCGGAGGGTTGCAAGGCACCGGTCACGGTCCTGGACGTTCAGGTCCCCAACCACATGGACGAAGATGAGCTCGAGTTCCCGCTTGCCCCCGTCAGGTGATGCTATGCTGAGGAGAATAACCGGTTCCCGCAGGGAATTGAACTCAGGAACTGCAAGCGCGATTGCAGTAAAGGGGAGGTCCTCGCGGATCGTTCCGGCCCCGCTTTCAGCAAGGATGAACCTCCTGTCGGTAATGATCGCTTCATAACCACTGCCGCTGCTGATGATCTTCTGCGATTTGTAAATAACGGACTCATCGCTTGACAGGTTCAGGTCGTCCATAGCACCACACGTTACTACACGTTACTGTGCGCCACCTTTTATATTATTGCGGGTTTCTTCAGAGATCCCTGTCCGGTATCTCACTGTCCGGCATTTGTATTACCGTATTCCTGCTCACCAGCAGGTTGTACGCGTCGTGCGACTTATTGTACCGGACCAGCACGCCCCGCATCTCCAGAACCGTGCCGTAGGGTGCAGTACGGAGTGCCTCATTCTCCGGTGTCTCATGGTATGAAGGGAGTACTGCATAAACCGGGGTCTTTGCGGTCCCGTCGCAGATCTTGAAGAGATGGTTCTTCGCATCCCCCAGTTCCCCGCTCATCTTTACACCGGCCACGTTGATCCGTTTGCCCACATGCAGGTGGATTTTGGACAGCCGGAGGAATTTTGAGCCGGGACCAACCCGGTA
The DNA here is from genome assembly GCF_049686655.1 of Methanoregula sp. Taxonomy (GTDB): domain Archaea; phylum Halobacteriota; class Methanomicrobia; order Methanomicrobiales; family Methanospirillaceae; genus Methanoregula. The sequence continues at coordinate 75,504 of NZ_JBAVIG010000067.1, read as the reverse complement.
CGCCGATTTTCGCAGGCCGTCCTTTCGCAGGACTGCATAACTGTACTTGATATCGGTATTCACGTACCGGTATGGCTCATCGCACCGGGCAAGGTGCTCCATCAGCCGGGTCTTCCGGATATAGAGTGCGGAAAGAAAACTCCAGCAGCGGGGGGCAGTGCAGGGTGTGCCCCAGATGAACGAGCACGGGGCATAGACGAAAAGACCTTTCTTCTGAAGTTCCGCGGTGAGGGTCCTCATCCGGACCGCGTTCTCTTCATCGGCAGGTTCTGTGATCAAAATGGTTCCGTCCGGGGCCAGATGTTCTGCGATCTTCTCCACGATTGCTGCCCGGGTATCCATCGTGGCATCCTCCAGTTCATTGAGCACGTTGGAGAAGATGACGAGATCGATCTTCTCCGGGAGGGCAGCAGACCCGGGCTGCGTGATATCGGCCTTGAACGGCGGCTTGACCGAGACGTTTCCCCCCCGGGGTACAAAGGCGTCCCTCAGGTACAGGAATGCCTCGATATGCTCCTCAGAACGTTCAATCGAATACACGGAGGCCTGTGCATTGTCGAGCCGGGACCAGAAATCAGCGATGGCAAGCGGGACAACGCCAGGCCCGGTACCTACATCGAGGATGGTCATGGTTTTTTTCAGGAGGCCGTCACGCGCCAGCTGCGCAAGCAGGTGTTCGGTCTGCATGAAATAGACCGGAAAATGGTATGCAAGATAACCGAGTACGCTGTAGCCCTTTGAGTACTGGAGGGAGCGCCGGTGCGCAGGTTTCCAGTAGTCATCCTTCTGGGCGACAATCGCCTTCCGGAGCCGTTCGGTGGAAACCGGGTCCGTCCAGTCCTTTCCTGTTTTTCTGGTGATATACTGCTCTATATAGCCTTCCAGTACGGCAGGCATGGCCCTGCTGTCAAGAAATGCAGAAAGGCGTTTCTCCTCCTCTTCGTTGAGGATATAGGGCTGGACAGGAGGGATCCGGGAGATAATGTAGTCCTCCCCCGCCTTTTTTGCTACGAGCCCGAGCGGGGAGAGGTCGGCAGAAATTGCCCTGAAGAGTTCCCCGATGGTGAGCGGCTCGTCGAGATAAGGGAGGAGCTCCGATAAGGAAAAGACCGGTTTTGTCCCGGCCATATATTTTACTGAGGAGATAAGTTCCCTGCCGGCCATGATCAGCCGGATAGTTGGCGAGCCGGGGTCTTACATGTTTGTATAAGTCTGTAACGGCCTAAGGCCGTTGCAGGCTGGAGAAGAACGCGGCCGGGAAGCCGGGCTCCCCTGCCGGCCGGATAGGTTCACGTCACCAGCGGCCGGATGAAATACCCGTCGGCAAAGATCCGGAATGACTCTGTGAGGGGCTCTATGATACCCGGCAGGAAACAGATGGCCGGAATCTTTCAAGCTTCACGATCATCACTGCGGCACCCAATTCCCCTGTGGTTCCGATCACCACCGGATACCCCGCGATCCTGGCCCGGGATAATGAGCATCTCTGGCTCGCAGGAGGCCCCATCACTCACGGGACCCCCGAAGATATGTTCAGTCCCCGTCCTTCCAGGGATATGATAGTAACCAGGGTTTCGGATCTCGTGAACAACCCTGCCGTGGACGACGAGCGGGTAGTACAACCGCTGGCTTCATCTGCCGGGATGCAGACATCACTCCCGGAATAACCCATGCTCGATCACTGTCCGGGTGCAGCGAACCTGCGCACCCCCACGCTATCGGTGAGGAAATGCCCCCGGTGCGGTGGTGAAGTTGAACTCTTCTCAAACGATATATCCGTGAAGTGCAGTAAATGCGGTTTTGTAGTTTACAACGACATCGAGTCCTGCGTCCGGTGGTGCAGACATGCAAAGGAATGCGTGGGCGAAGAGATGTATAATAAAATCATGGCCCTGAAGAACGCCCCGGCCGGAAAAGAGTGATACGGGGAGTTCAGACCTCAAGCATGCGCTCAATCGCTCTACGGGCCCGGGCTGCGATATCCTCCGGCACTGTGATCCGGGGACTGAGCGTGGCGAGAGAATCCCGGACTTTCCCGAGGTCGGTCTTTTTCATGTTCCTGCAGATCGCAGCGGGTGCGAGCGGGTAGCAGAGCTTCCCCGGGCAGTCTTTCCGTATGCGGTGGAGGATCCCTACCTCAGTACCGATGATGAACTCCCGTCCAGCCGAAGAGCAGACATGTTTTATAATCCCTGAGGTGCTTGCCACATGGTCTGCAAGATCGATCACTTCCTGCCGGCACTCGGGGTGCACCAGCACCTCCGCGCCCGGGTGGGCCTGCTTTACCTCCTGCACCTGTGCAGGTGTGATCCGGTCGTGTACAATGCAGAACCCCTCCCACGGCAGGATCTTCTTTGTCGTGAACCGCTGGGCATACCGTGCGAGGTTCTGATCGGGCACAAATATGATCTCCTCCTCTTCAAGCGAGTTGACCACGTCCACCGCGTTTGACGAGGTGCAGCAGATATCGCTCCCGGCCTTGACGTCCGCCGTAGTATTCACGTAGCATACTACGGCTGCTCCCGGGTGACGGGATCTGACGAGGCGCAGCTCATCGGCAGTGATCATCTGCGCCATCGGGCAGCAGGCGTCCTCCGCGGGCAGCAGGACGGTCTTTCCCGGCGAGAGGATCGCGGCGGTCTCTGCCATGAAGTCCACACCGCAGAAGACGATCACCTCACATTCCATCGTGGCCGCGGCCCGGGAGAGCTCGAGAGAATCTCCCGTCAGGTCAGCGATGTCCTGGATCTCTGCCGGCTGGTAGTTGTGGACGAGGAGGATCGCATTCCTCTCCTCTTTCAGCCTGCGGATCTCATCCCTGATCGCTGCGTGGTCCTGCACAAAAACTCCTGTATCCATTTCTACCCGCAGTTTTATCAAAGCGTCGCTGGCAGCGCGTCCTTCCAGACGGCAGATGAGCATGATTTCCCTTACCGGGATATTTAAGAAACCTGCTCTCCCATACTGTCTTGGATTATGAAACTCATCCTGCCGGACCGGACGGAACGGGTTATCACGGAAGGGACGATGCCTCTCGACCAGCTGCTCCTTGCCGAAGGCATCAACCCCAACGAGGTGATCGCCTCCCGGGGCGGTTTTCTCATCCCGGAAGATACGGTGGTTGGTGACGACGACGAGATCCGGCTGATCCGGATCGCGCACGGGGGATGACGCATGGTAACGGGCAGCGGTACGTATGGGCAGCCCCGGTGCTCTCTCTGTTCTGAACCCGCAGTCTTCTTCTACCGGCCGGTACAGCGCCATCTCTGCCGTACGCATCTCTTCACTGCAATAGAGCAGCGTGTTGCCGATACGGTTTCTGATCGGAATCTGATCGTCCAGGGCGACACCGTTGCTGTCGGTCTGAGCGGGGGGAAGGACTCGACCGCCCTCATGATGATTCTCACGAAGCTGCTCCCGTCGTGGAAGAACGTACGGTTGGTGGCGGTGACAGTGGATGAAGGGATCAGCGGGTACCGCGAAGAGACGGTCCGGTCGGCCGACCGCATTGCCCGTACGCTGGGTGTGGAGTACCGTCATGTGACGTTCCCCGACCTGTTCGGGGATTCTCTGGACGCGATCCTCCGCGGGAGGGAATCCCAGGCCTGCACCATCTGCGGTATCCTGCGGAAAAAGGCGCTTGCCAGCGCTGCCCGGGATGCAGGGGCAACAAAACTTGCCACCGGGCACAATCTCGATGACGAGGCCCAGTCGGTTCTGATGAACGTGCTCCGGGGAGACCTGCCCCGGCTCATGCGGGACAGCAGCGCCGACTCATCGGGCCGGTTCATCCCCCGGATAAAACCCCTCATGGCGGTGTCGGAGAAAGAGATTGCCACCTACCTCATGCTCCACGAGGCATGGATGGACCTCCCGGAATGCCCGTACGCCCGGCACGCTCTCCGCAGGGAAGTGCGTTCCATACTCTCATCCCTCGAATACCATCACCCGGGCACTATGCTGCGCCTCATGGAAAGCAAGGGAAAGATCGAAAAAAACTGCACTGGAGCCATTGCTGCCGGACCCCTCCGCAGCTGCCGGGAGTGCGGGGATCCCTGCAGCGGGGAGCTTTGCCAGCTCTGCCAGCTGAAAAAAACACTGGACCGGGAATTATCCGGAAACAGGCCCTGAACCTGTAATCCGTTCAGGGTGCGAGTAGAGGTTCAGTTTCCCACCCCGGGCAAAACCGACTACGGCAAGCCCTGTCTTCTCTGCGATCTCCACGGCAAGGGTGGTGGTTGCCCCCCGCGAGACGATAACGGGGATGTTTGCAATAAGGCACTTGCGGACCATCTCCGATGAGATTCGCCCGGATACGATCACGTAGGTATGCGAGAGATCTATCCCCTCTCGGAGGGCGGTCCCGATCACCCGGTCAAGGGCATTATGCCTGCCGATGTCCTCGGATACGGCAAGGATCTTCTCGTGGTCAAGGAGCGCGACGATATGGATCCCCCCTGTGGTCACGTGGATCTCGGAGTTGAGGACTGCCTTTGCCGAGCTCCAGATCTCCCGGGGACTGATGACGTAATCCGATGTGATCTTCGGCAGCTTCTCGGTATCGATGTAGGAAGTACTTCCTCCGCAGCCCGAGAGGATGGTCTTCTTGGGACCGAGCACCTTGAAGAGGTTCTTCGTGATGACGCTCATCCGGTTCTTGTCGATCCTGATCGACTCGATCTCGTCGATACCCTTGATGATCTGTTCAGTGAAGAGATAGCCGGTGACGAACTCCTCAAGCTGTACCGGGCTCATCATCGCGGTCATAGCGTGCCGCCCGTTGACAAAGAGGGCAAGGGGCACTTCTTCGATCACTTCATGCTGGCCGCTGGTGAACGTTTCGCCCTCGACACGGATGCAGGGGATTTTCTTGAACATGGGGTGTCTCGTTATCTGATGGGGGGCTGTTATTCTTTCAGCACTTCGTCCATACTGCCGCTGCGGTACCCTTCGAGATCGAGCGTGACGTAGGAAAACCCGAACGATTTGAGGGCCCTGGTTATTGCGTCTTGCAGATCCAGTATTCTCCCCATCTCCTCTTTATGTACTTCTATCCGGGCAATGTTCCCGTGCAGCCGGACCCGCAGCTGGCCGAATCCCTGTGCAGCAAGGAAGGCCTCGGCCTCTTCGATCATCCGGAGTTTTTCCGAGGTGATGCAGTCACCGTACGGGATGCGGGACGAGAGGCAGGCAGCTGACGGCTTCTGCCAGACCGGAAGCCCGCATGCCCTCGCGATCTCCCGGATATCCTGCTTGGTGCACCCGGCCTCGATGAACGGGTGTTGGATCCCCTCCTCGGTCGAAGCCATGAGGCCCGGGCGGTGCTCGCCTGTGTCCGAGACGTTGATCCCGTCGGCAATGACGGCAATCCCTAGTTCAGCGGCTCGCTTCCTCAGGTGGACAGCGGAGATCTTCTTACAGTAATAGCAGCGGTCGTCAGGGTTTTTACAGAACTGCTCGTGCTCCATGTGGGGGACCGGGATGATGTCCAGTGCCAGTCCGAGATCGCGTGCGATCTCTTTTGCCTGTTCAACTGCGGCCCGCGGCACTACCGGGCTGTCGAGAAGAACACAGTGACTCTTTGCCCCGAGCGCATCACGTGCAAGGGCGGCGAGGAGCGTACTGTCGACGCCCCCGGAGAAGGCAATGAGCATCGAACCCTGGTTACGGATATTACGAAGAAGAACCTGCTTTTTCTCAGAAACGCTCATGGTGTCACCATACTGGATAAAAAAAACAGCTGGAAGGGGAGGAGGGAGTTATGAACCGCACCGCTCTTTTGGGGGTATTTCTGAGGAGCCGCCGCACTGATTCTCCCCGCCATCGCGCAGCTGGTGGCAGATGTCACAGGTGCGTTTGACGAGGTTCACCCTCTTCCCGTCCCTGAGATCCTGTGCCAGCAGCTCGATCGACTGTTTCACATCATTTTCAAATTCGATACGGTACCCCCGCTTTCCCGACAGGTACTGCGATACTGCTGAGGGCGCGATCTCGAGCATACGCGACGCTTCCACCTGGGAGACGCCGCACCTGACAAGTTCCACCGCGATTGCCGCCCGGATTGCGGGCAGGACATCCCAAACGATTTTCTGACAGGGAGCTTCCATCACAACACAACCTTTATGTTGTCACATTCCCGACATAATAGATTGTATTCACAATTGTGAATTGATCCTGACAACTAATATAACTTGCCGATACTCAGCAGCCCGGAACGGGCCGGCGGGGCAACCACATCATCAAACATCATCAATATTCAAGGAAAGAATAATCAAAAGACCAGCCACATATTCTGGTATACGGTGAAGAGCATGGGTGAGAAACGCATCGTCTACATGGACCATTCCGCTACCACGTACGTACGCAAAGAGGTACTGGACGCGATGATCCCCTACCATACCGAATTATTCGGAAACCCCTCCTCCATCTACAGTATCGCCCGCGCATCCAAGAAAGCGATCGACACTGCCCGGGAGCAGGTGGCAAAAGCGCTGGGCGCTGAGCCGGACGAGATCTATTTCACATCAGGAGGGAGCGAGTCCGACAACTGGGCCATCAAGGGTATTGCCTGGGCGAACCGGAAGAAGGGCAACCATATCATCACGAGCAGCATCGAGCACCATGCAGTCCTCCATGCCTGCGAGTACCTGGAGAAGGAAGGATTCACTGTCACCTACCTCCCGGTGGACCAGTTCGGCCTCGTGGACCCTGCGGAGCTCGAGAAGGCGATCACGGACCAGACGATCCTGATCACCGTCATGTACGCGAACAACGAGATCGGTACCATCGAGCCGATCGCAGAACTGGGTGCGATTGCCCGGAATCACAAGATCCTGTTCCACACAGATGCTGTCCAGGTAATCGGGAATATCCCGGTGGACGTGAAGGCCCAGAATATCGATCTCCTCTCACTCTCTGCCCACAAGTTCTATGGTCCCAAAGGTGTCGGCGCCCTCTATATCCGGAAAGGTACCAAAATCGACAACCTCATCCACGGCGGCGGCCAGGAACGTAGGCGCAGGGCAGGAACAGAGAATATTGCCGGTATTGTAGGGCTTGGTAAAGCCATCGAGCTGGCAACTGCTGACATTGAGGGACACAACCGGAAGATCCGTGCACTGAGAGACAGGCTCATGGAGAGGATCCTCGAAAAGATCCCCCATTCCCGCCTCAACGGACACCCGGAGAAACGGCTTGCGGGCAACATCAATATCAGTTTCGAGTTTATTGAAGGCGAGTCAATGCTCCTCTGGCTCGACGATGAAGGGATCTGCGCCTCGACCGGCAGCGCCTGTACTTCGGGGTCGCTTGAGCCCTCCCATGTCCTGCTCGCCACCGGGCTCCCGGTCGAGATCTCGCATGGCTCCCTGCGGCTTACGCTGGGGAACATCAACACGGATGCAGACGTGGATTTCGTTTTAGAAGTGCTACCGAAGGTTGTATCACGCTTAAGGGATATGTCTCCCTTGTACCTGAAGAGCGGAAAGGAAGGAGGCTGCAATGTACAGTGACAAGGTCATGGACCATTTCAAGAACCCGCGCAATGTCGGGGAACTGGAGAATGCGGATGGAATCGGCGAAGTCGGGAACCCGGTCTGCGGTGACATCATGAAGATCTTCCTGAAGATCGAGAACAACATCGTCACCGATGCGAAGTTCAAGACCTTCGGGTGCGGCGCTGCAATCGCATCGAGCAGCATGGCGACCGAGCTGGTCCGGGGCAAGACCCTTGAGGAAGCCTGGGAAGTGTCCAACAAGGCGGTAGCAGAAGCCCTTGAAGGACTCCCGCCAATCAAGATGCACTGTTCGGTACTGGCCGAAGAGGGCATCCACAAGGCGATCAACGATTACCGGAAGAAACACGGTCTGCCCGAGTGGGAAGAGAAGAACCCGCATTCCCATGACCACGAGGAAGACCTCACCTGCCAGCACTGATCCCGGAGTTCAGGGAACCCGGGGATAGCCGGGTTCCCGTGCAGGACCCCACCGGTTGCCCGGATCAGGAAAAATTTGCCGATACATGATTTCATATATAAGTCTCCCGTCAATGATGAAATGAAACGAATGCCGGTATGCCCGGTTTTCCCGTGTCATTCCACCACGGGTTTTTCAATACTACCAAGGTGACCCATGTTATCAGAGCGTGAACTCGACAGGTACAAGCGCCAGATCCTGCTCTTTGGGGAAGAAGGGCAGGAGAAACTGAAAAAAGCGAAGATCTTTGTAGCCGGGGCCGGCGGACTTGGCTCGCCCATCTCCATCTATCTTGCTGTAGCTGGCGTCGGCACGCTCACGGTTGTCGATATGGACGTGGTCGAACTGACTAACCTCAACCGGCAGATCCTCCATTATGACCGGGATATCGGGAAGAAGAAGACCGCTTCGGCAGCGGAGAAACTGCGGGAGATCAATCCCGACATAACCGTGAAGGTTATTGATACGACCATCGATAAGACGAACGTGGCAAGGCTCGTTGGCAGTTCCAGCGGGATAGTCGACGCTATGGATAACTTCCCGACCCGTTACCTGCTCAACGAGACCGCGGTTCATAAGAAGATCCCACTCTTCCACGGCGCCATCCGCGGGCTGTACGGGCAGGCCACCACGATCATTCCCGATGTGACCCCGTGTCTGCAGTGTATCTTCCCAAAGGCACCGCCAAAGGAAGTCTTCCCGGTTGTTGGTGTCACCCCCGGGTTGATCGGGATGATCCAGGCCACAGAGGTGATCAAGTACCTGATCCACGATGGCAGGCTGCTGACCGGCCGTCTCCTCATCTGGGACGGTCTTGAGTCCCATGCCGAAGAGATCTGCGTTGAGCGGGACCCGAAGTGCCCTGTCTGCGGCGGCAGCCACTCCCCTGCGAAAAAATCTGAAACGATTCCCGTAAAAATCCCTGCGAGGAAAAAGAAATGACAGTAAAAGTACGGTTTTTTGCCCGGTTCCGGGAGCTGCTCGGTACCGATATCCTGGTCGAGAAGAAGAGCGGCATGGTGCTTGCCACCGTGGTAAAGGATATTGCACAGAAGAAAAAGGAAGGCTACGATGCGATCTTTGACGAGAAGGGGAATTTCCGTGAGTTCGTGATCGTCATGCGGAACGGCAAACGCCTCGAGCCTGCGGAGACCACGACAGTCGAGGTGGCGGACGGGGACGAGATTGCGGTATTCCCTCCGGTCGCCGGCGGATAAACCGGCAGGCAGCACAACCATGATCTCCATCCAGCACGAAGACGTTGATATCAACCGGCTGATCAACGAGGCAAAACGCCCGGGTACAGGTGCGGTCGTTGTCTTCGACGGGGTTGTGAGGGACGACGATATCCGGGAGATGGAACTTGAGGCGTACGAGGAGGTCGCACTCAAAGAACTTGAGAAGATCGCGGAGGAGGCAAAAAAACTCCACCATCTCTTTCATGTGGATATCGTCCACCGGATCGGAAGGCTCCCGGTTGGCGAGAATATCCTGATCATCGTCGCCAGCGCCGGCCACCGCCCCGAGGCGTACGCGGGCTCGCGCTACATCATCGAGGAGATAAAAAAAGGCGTCCCGATCTGGAAGAAGGAACTCCGTAAGGACGGGGACCGCTGGGTGCCGGGCGAGCACCCGCACGGTGCAGGGAAACCCGCTCATTAATCGTGTCTCTGTCTCGTACAGATCCATTTCCAATTTTTTTATCTCTGTAGAAATCATCAGAAAAATCTTCAGACGCTCCTAGAGGTTTTCGGCAATTCTTGCCTTCACTCCTGCTGTTGTGGCAGCCCCCATGCAGCGATAATCCAGGACAAGGTAATTCCCGCATCATCGCAAAGCGGAGAGGAGGTATTGGGGGACAGGCACTGTCCCTCCGTCAATCTGTTTTATGTCCTTTGTTAAAACATTGGCAAGTCGTATTATTTTCTGGTAATTGTCAGGTTCACCCGTTCGAGTGCCAGGGCAGCCTGGTTTGCAAACGCGGTCAGGATCCGGGACTGTTCCGGCGTTATCACGCCGTTTGGTTCCGTAGGCCTGACCCCCATGATCCCCACAATGCCCTGGGTGCCCTGGAGAGGGATGAACCGCAGCCGCGACCCGTGCAGGGTATCGGTATCATACCCGGCAACGGCCCCGTGCTGGAATGCCCAGGTCGCGACCGCAATGTCGTCGTCATCGGTGACAAGTCCCGGGCTTGCCGAGTGGACTACGAGACCGTTCTGTTTTGGCAGCAGGAACACAGAATCCCACTCGAAGATTCCACGGATGTGGTTCCGGACCGCCGTGATGATCGCATCCGTTGTAACTGCCACTGCGAGGTCCTGCGAGAGGGCATAGAGCGTCCCGGTCTCTTTCTCCCGGATGCTCGCTGCATCGGCATAGTTTTTTGCCCGTGCCACGAGGAGGCTGATCAGCGATCCCACGATGACCATACCGGCAAACGTGATCAGGTATTCCGAATCGGTAAACCTGAAGGTCAGGTAGGGTGGCACGAAGAAGAAGTCGAAGGCAAGGACACCGATGATACTGGTGAAGATCGCAGGCCACAGGCCCCGCCGCCAGGCTACCGCGACAACTGCCAGCAGGTAGATCATTGCCTGGTTTGTCGGCGAGAGGTACCGGTGGATCGGCCACCCGGCGATCGTGATGATCACGACGAGTACGAGACTTACGATATAGTCTTTCGGGGGCGTCGCCGGCAGGAGCGGCTCCATTACTGCCGGTTTGTCCGGCGTGTCTTTTCCGCTGCTGATGACATAGATATCGATCGGACCGCTGTTATGGATGAGCTGGTCGACGACCGACCCGAATACAAACTCCTGCCACCGGGGGCGCAGGGTCTTGCCTATGACAATTCTTGTCACGTTGTGCCGACGGGCATACTCGAGAACCGCAGATGCCACGTTGAGCCCGAAGAGCGTTGCCGTGGTGGCACCCATCTTTTCAGCAAGCTGGAGAGTACGCCAGAGCTGCTCTTTTCCCTCTTTTGAGAGCCGGTGGTGCGACGGGGTCTCGATGTAGACCGCGCTCCAGCTGGCGTTCATCCGGTCGGCCTGCCGCCGGGCCGTGCGGACGAGCCGCTCTGACAGGGGGCTTGGGCCGATACAGACCAGAAGGTGCTCGCTTGCCGCCCAGGGGCCGGGTATTGCCCGGGTCTGCATATATGCAAGCATCTGGTCATCGACCCGTTCGGCAGCCCGCCTGAGCGCAAGTTCCCTGAGGGCATACAGATTGCCTTCGTTGAAAAATTGCTCGATCGCGGTCCGGGCCATGTCCGGTACGTATACCTTGCCTTCTCTCAGCCGCTGGAGGAGTTCCGGCGGCGCAAGATCCACCACCTCGATCTCGGTGGCCTCATCAATCACCCGGTCTGGTATGGTCTCCCGGACAATGATACCGGAGATCTGGGCGACCACGTCGTTGAGGCTTTCAACGTGCTGGATATTGAGCGTGGTATAGACATCGATCCCTGCCGCAAGCAGTTCTTCGACATCCTGGTAACGCTTGGGATGACGGGAACCGGGCACGTTGGTGTGGGCCAGTTCATCTACGAGAACCAGTGTAGGGTGGTTTTTCAGGATCCCGTCCAGGTCCATCTCCTCGAGCCTGATCCCCCGGTACTCCACTTCCTTCCTCGGGATGACCGGAAGCCCTTTTACCAGGGCTTCTGTCTCGATCCTGCCATGGGTCTCGATATACCCGATCTGGACGTCAATGCATTCGTCCTTGCGCAGGTGGGCCGCCCTGAGCATCTCGTAGGTCTTGCCAACACCGGCAATATAGCCAAGGAATATCTTCAGCTTCCCCCGGTGCTTCTGCCGCTCATCCTCAGTGACGTGGACAAGAAGTGTGTCCGGGTCCGGACGGCATTCTTGAGTGTCGGCCATGGCCAGTGTGTCACACTCCGGGCAGCAGCATATCAATGTACTCCGAGCAGCATCAGCAGCATATCGATGATCTTTATTCCGATGAACGGGGCAATAAGCCCTCCGACTCCGTAGATGAGAATATTGTTGCGCAGCGCCTCTTCTGCTGACATTGCCTTGTATTTCACGCCATGCAGGGCGAGCGGGATGAGGAGGACGATGATAATGGCGTTGAAGATCACTGCCGAGAGGATACCGTTGTGCAGACCGAGCACATTGAGACTGGCAAGGGAAGGATAGGTCGAGGCGAACGCGACCGGGATGATAGCGAAATATTTTGCTATATCGTTTGCAATGGAGAAGGTGGTCAATGCCCCCCGGGTCATCAGGAGCTGCTTTCCGATCTCCACGATCTCGATCAGTTTCGTAGGATTGGAATCGAGATCGATCATGTTTGCCGCTTCCCGGGCCGGCTGGGTGCCGGTATTCATCGCCACAGCGACATCTGCCTGCGCAAGGGCGGGGGCATCGTTTGTCCCGTCTCCGGTCATTGCGACCATCCGCCCGCCGGTCTGGTACTCCCGTATGAGTTTGAGCTTGCTCTCCGGTGTTGCCTCCGCGAGGAAATCGTCTACCCCGGCCTCCGCTGCAATAGTGGCTGCCGTGAGACGGTTGTCCCCGGTGATCATGACAGTCTTGATACCCATCTTCCGAAGCTGGGCAAACCTCTCCTTGATGCCTCCCTTGACAATGTCTTTCAAGTGAATGACCCCAAGAGCTTTCCCGTTTTTCGTAACGACGAGGGGGGTGCCGCCAGCTCGTGCGATGCTGTCCACGACCTGTGTGAGCTGATCAGACACACCGTATTTGCCGCATTTCCGGATGTGGGCAAACACTGCATCTGCCGCACCTTTGCGGACGTGGAGTTCTCCCTGGTCCACCCCGCTCATCCTTGTCTGGCTCGTGAATGGGATGAATTTGGTATCGGTCCCGGCGTCGGCGGAGACGACCGACCGGCCGCGGAGATTGTATTTTTCCTTGACGAGCACGACAATGCTCCGGCCTTCCGGGGTCTCGTCTGCCAGGGAGGCGAGCTGTGCAGTCTCGGCCAGATCCATCATGTCGGTGCCATCAACCGGGATCAGTTCCACGGCCTGGCGGTTACCCAGCGTGATCGTCCCGGTCTTGTCGAGCAGGAGGACATCCACGTCCCCGGCGGCTTCGATGGCCCGGCCGGAGGTCGTGATCACGTTGCGCTGGATCAGGCGATCCATGCCGGCGATACCGATTGCGCTGAGCAGCCCGCCAATGGTAGTCGGGGCGAGGCAGACGAAGAGGGCAATAAGGACCGTAATCGTCACGGTCGTACCCGCGCCGGCAGTCTCGACACTGTATTTCGAGAATGCATAGAGGGTGGCGGAGACGAGCATGAAGACCGCGGTCAGGCCGATGAGGAGGATGTTGAGGGCGATCTCGTTAGGGGTCTTCTGCCGTTTTGCCCCTTCGATGAGGCTGATCATGTGATCGAGGAATCCCTCGCCCGGGTTCGCACTGACCCTGACCACGAGCCAGTCGGAAAGGAGGGCAGTCCCCCCGGTGACAGCACTCCGGTCCCCTCCGGACTCGCGGATGACCGGTGCGCTCTCCCCGGTGATGGCACTCTCATTGACTGAGGCAATCCCCTCGACGATCTCCCCGTCGACCGGGATCGTATCCCCTGCCCGGACATAGAAGAGATCGGACTTGATGAGGGTGGAGGACGAGACTTCGATATAATCGAGGGATGACGGCTCTTTGCCTTTGGTGATCACATGGCCAGGATGCAGTTTTTTTGCCGAGGTGTCCTGCCGCATTTTGCGCAGTGCGTCTGCCTGTGCTTTTCCCCTGCCCTCGGCAAGGGCCTCGGCAAAGTTTGCGAACAGCACGGTGAACCAGAGCCATGCCGAGACTGCGCCGATGAACCCGGCAGGGGCTTCCCCTGTGCCGGTGAGAGCCTGGAGCCAGAGCAGGGTCGTGATAACGCTTCCGGCCTCCACCGTGAACATTACCGGGTTCCGGATCAGGCTGCGGGGATCAAGTTTGATGAATGCATCGATGACTGCCCGCCGGTAGAGCCCCGGGGTATCATAGGCATTTTTTGCCTTTCCATGGTCAGACATGTATCATCCCTCCTGCGACCATGCTCATGTATTCAGCGACAGGCCCAAGCGAGAGGGCAGGCAGGAAACTAAGCCCTCCGATAATGAGGATGACAAACACCAGCCAGATGATGAAGAGCGGGCGGTGGTCCCGCAGGGTACCTTCGCTGGTCGGGACGATCTTCTTTACAACGAGCGAACCGGCCAAGGCAAGGGTGAGGATGATCACGAGGTATCGTCCTACGAACATTGCAAATGCCCCCGTGAGATTATAGAAGAGACTGTCGGCATTGATCCCGGCAAAGGCGCTGCCATTGTTCTGGGACGTTGAGGTGAATGCGTACAGGATCTCAGAGAACCCGTGTGGTCCCGGGTTGAACGCCCCGGCCTGGCCCGCACCGGTCATTACTGCAAGGGCCGTGAAGGTGAGGATCAGGAAGATCGGGACCAGGATGATGATGGTGGAGATTTTCATCTCGTTCTGTTCGATCTTCTTGCCGTAGAGTTCCGGGGTCCTGCCTACCATCAGGCCGGCAATGAACATGGCGATGATCGCAAAGACGAGCATGCCGTAAAGTCCTGACCCGACGCCGCCATAGACCACTTCCCCGAGCTGGATGTCGAACATCTGGACTAACCCGCCAAGCGGCATGTACGAATCATGCATTGAATCGACTGCGCCACAGGAAGTGACTGTTGTCACCACGGAGAAGAATGCCGACGGGACGATCCCGAACCGGACTTCCTTGCCCTCCATATTTCCTCCCGGCTGTGCATGCCCGGGGTCCTGGTCGATGCCCAGTACATTGAATGCCGGGTTGCCACCCAGCTCCGAATAGATCGCTATACCGGCAAGCGGCAGGAAGATGAGGGTCATCGCCATCAGCAGGGCGATCCCCTTGCGCCCCGAGCCGATCATCTTCCCGAACGTATAACAAAGTGCTGTGGGGATGAAGAGGATAGCCAGAGTCTCGAGGAAGTTGGAGAACGGCGTGGGGTTCTCGAACGGGTGGGCGGAATTGGCATTGTAGAAGCCGCCCCCGTTTGTGCCCAGCTGCTTGATTGCGATCTGGGACGCCACCGGCCCGAGCGGGAGCGTTTGCGTAGTGACTGCATTCCCGTTGCTGTCATTCACCGGATCGAGGAGCGGGACCGTGACCGGGCCGCTGAATGTCTGGGGGACACCCTGCCAGACCAGCACAAGTGCAATTGCAAGGCAGATGGGCAGCAGGATCATGACGCTCCGGATGAGGAGGACCCAGAAGTTACCGATGGTGGTGCCCGAACGCCGGGAGAATGCAAGGATGAGTGCTATCAGCACGGCCATGCCTTTTGCTGCAGACATGAAATTCTGGACCGCAAGCCCGACCATCTGGGTGAAATAACTGACCGTGACTTCTGGTACATAGGCCTGCCAGTTGGTGTTGGTGGCAAAACTGACTGCGGTGTTTAAGGAAAGGTCCCATGGCACCGGGCCGAGCCCGGCAGGATTGAGCGGCAGGAACTGCTGGGAAAGCTGAAGGAGGAATACAACAAGGACGCAAGGTACAGTAAAGACCATGAGGGCAATGGCAAACTCCTTCCAGTCCATCTCCTCGGTCCCGTTCACACCTCCCAGGGCAAGGAATTTCTGTTCAACAAAGTCAGTAGCCGGCGTCATGAAATTGGGCTTACCGGTGTAAACCTTTGCCATCCACCCCCCGAGCGGGACAACGCAGAGGGCAATAACGATGACAAAGAGGATCAGCTGGAGCCAGTCCGACATCCTCATACCAAATACGGGAGTCTGGAAATACATCTGGAGCTGGGCAGACCATGACAGGGGCTCGGGTGAGACCGTGATGCGACCTGCACTGAGGTCATCGAGCGCAAGGTTCAGGGAGAGGACGTTGACCCGGGGCTCGCCGAAGAGCCCGAACTGGCGGGGCTCGATCTGCTCTGCAACCAGTGCGTGGACATCCTGTTCGCTCAGGTTCCGTTCCCGGGCTATACGGGGGACCTGGTACTCGGCAGAAGCGACAGATATATCAGGATCGAGGCCACTGCCGGATGCCGTAACCAGGTCCACGGGGATCTCCTGGGTATTCCCGGGATCCGCGGCGTGCAGGGCATCGACACGGGCTTTGACGGTATCGATGAGTGCAGGATTATTCGGCCCGAGGTTCGAGCCGGACGATGCATCAGCGTTGTAGGGCACCGGGGAGGTTGCAGAAAGACGGCCCCAGAAGTAATCCGGGGAATCGAATGGCTGACCTATCAGTACCGAGCCTGCAACCTTGCCGTTATGTTCGAGCAGGTTCCCGTTTGCCTGAACAGGGAAGATCACTTGCGCGATACCGGTGACAAACAGGGGATATACGATCCCCGTGACAAGCGTGAGGAGCAAAAAAATAACGATTGCCGGTTTGATCTGCTTTCTGATCATCGACTTAATGGTGCCTGTGGTCATAGCGTGACCGCCTTGCTGGAGATAACTCCCCGGATCTTTGAGTACGGGGCACTCACGATACCAGCGTGCTGATTTTAAGTATATATGTCCATTGACCCTTCTGTGGTGCAAAGGGTCTTGTCAAATGGAAGAACTACGACGAAAGATGCGTAAAGGTGGAACAATCCTTCCAATATATTACATATAAAAATTTTTGATCGCGCGGAAAGTTATAGCAGCCTCATGGACTGCCCGGGATAATTATTTTGTCCGAATTGAAATACCAAATAATCACCGCTGCATTATCAGAACCCTGCAGGAATATGTTGAGGATGATACCCGCTCCTCACGATCTTCCTGCCATCGTCCGCCGGGTATGACGCTTCCTTCAATAAGGATGGGAGTCCCGTAATCCATTTGTATCGTCGGCCTGCCCGTGCCGGTATCTTTTCTTTGCGCCAGTCATTCTATCGCTATTTCTATCGTTATATAACCGTATTTCAGGCCGTAAACACGATCCTGTACGTGTTCACCAGTTTTTTATACAACCAGCTGACAGGATCTTGTATGGCGGACACGGGAAAGCTGACATGGCCGGTCAAGCGCGAGGACGATTTCCTCCGTATTGTCGCATATATCACAATTGCAACGGTACTCATATTTGCCATCGACATCGGCACTCCTCTCGGGGTGATGATCTGGATCCTGTATCTCATCCCCCTGTTCCTGACCGTGTACCTCAGCTGGAAATATGCACCCCTGGTGTTAACCGGCGTGTTTGTTCTCCTTATGACTGCGAGTCTTTTCCTCTCCCCGCGTGATATATCGGTAGAGTATGCGCTGATCGACCGGGTCTTCTTCGCGCTGGTATTGATTATCGCCTCATTTTTCATCAAGGATTACGTATCGAATGTCGAGGTGCTTGTCGCAAGCGAAGAGCGGTACCGCGCTCTCATTGAGTGGTTGCCTGAAGGGATCGTTGTATACCGGGAGGAGGGAGGAATCGCGTTCATAAATCCTGCCGGCATCCGGTTGCTCGGAGGAGATCACGGAGAAAACCTGACAGGCAGCGATATCATCAGTATGATCGATCCGGGGTTTCAGGAACTATTCCGTCAGCGGGTTGCGCAGGCTGCCCTCGGTGCACGGATGAACCTTGATAAAGTCCGGCTCATAAGGATGGATGGACGCGATGTGACCGTCGATATGTTTCTTGGCAGAATATCCTGGGATACAGGCGCGGCGGTACAGATTGTTATGAGAAATTCCTGAGGCAGCCGGAGGAGACCGTCATCCTTTGAACCTGTAGTATTTTCTCTGGGGCAGGCCGGTCATGTAGATGGAATCATCGCTGGGATCGTACATCCAGCTGGTGGTATTGCCCGAACTCTCCCGCAGAATGATCAGTCCGTTGTCTGGCCGTGACCAGGTCCCATTCGTAACCCGGTCACCCTGACCCAGGTAAAAACTCCGGCTGAAGAAGGTCTGGTTTTCATATAATATCACGTGCAGGTCGGAAGCCGGCAGTTCGCCGCCAACCCACTGACCTATCACCGGGTCCGGTCCGTTCCGGAGGATGTGCACGCCGGGTAACTGGATACAGCCTGCTGCCAGCAGTGTGACCGTGATGATCAGGACGACGGGGATCCCGGCTCGCATACTGGTGAGTGAATGATTCTGATATGTTTAAGCTTTCGATACCGGCGGGAATGTTCAGCCTGTCCACCGGACTCCTTCGCGGGATCTCCTCTTGGATCATGGATGACCATATCGGACCTCCCGGTTCCGGAAGATTGCGGCAAAAATGGTCGAATCATCAGCCTATTTATAAGAGGGGTTCCAACATAAGTAATAGTTCACAATAGTGAACATGGTGAGATACATGAACGCAGACCAGACGATCACAGCTGACAAAACTATCCGCTCCGGATCCCCGGATGGATCGATCTGTGCTTATCCCGGAGTAACACGGGAGAAGCAAAGGGACCTGTTCAGCGGTGTCAGGAGCGCCGGGCAGTATTGTTGCCCCGGACTGCATGCAACCGTCGCACTACAGGAACGGCTGAAACCGAAGATGCACCACCCCGGATCAGCGTTTGGTATGTGTCAATAACCACGTCGCCATTAAACTCACGTCCCACGCACACCCTGCAGACCCACGCACCCATCCTGGTCCGGTACGCCAGAACTCTATACCCGATAAATCGCCTCATGCAGAAAATCAGGGTGTACCCCCGGAGGACTTGTCCACATCCCCCGGGGGTATCAGGTAACCGGTGATACCGGTTTTTCCGTACGTGCGTTTTTTTCGTTTTTCCTTATTTCGTTTTTCCCTATAACGACAGGTCATATGTTTCACGATGATCCGGATACCCCATCGCAAATACGAACCTGTCCGGATTATTAAAAAATTGTAGCAGGTGCGGGACATATTCGTAGGTTGAGGGACAAAGAGAAAAAAACAAAACAAAAATAATGAAACAAAATTTGTAAAATCCAGTCAGATTTATATTTAGTCATAAAGAGATAATCCTCGATCATACTACCGGGAATGTCGTGGCTCCTTTCCATTACCATCCAGCCGATCACTGCAGTGGTGCCGGATGTCTTGTTTACCGGAACCCCGGATAATTCCCCGAGGAGGATTGTACGAATCACCCAGCTGAACCATCTTTTTTACCTGTTCATTGCAGATCATCTGCTGCACGTCGGTACTGCCAGTGCTATTCGCGGTGCTGCACCTACTATATCCGGCATGACAAAGGTAACTGGTTTCAGGACGACCGGTGTTTCAATTACGAACGTGGCCGGTACGAACATCGTGCTGACACCGGTGAATTCGCACCTCCTGCGGGCACCATAGTGAACGTTGGAGGCGATGCTCCCCTGTATCGGCCGGATGACTTCTCAGCATCCGGGAATTACTCGTACGGGTAAGGGAACAGCTGGAGTGGCTGAACAGGAGATCCTTTGTGCAAATTTTTGCGTTCCTATCACTCATATCGTCAATCCTCGTATTAGCCCTGGGGATCTTTGTATACTCCACAAACCGGAAAATACCACTCAACCAGGTCTTTTTATTAATCTGCATGCTGGCCTTTTACTGGACGTTCATGGAATCCATGCTTCGTGACGCAGACACCATCTCTTCCGCATACGTATGGATGAAGCTGACCTTCCTCTGGGTTTTTTTGCCTGCAGCCGGCCTTCATTTTATCCTGTTATTCACAAAATCCGATCTGCTCCGCAGGGGAAGATGGATCTATGTTCTCGTCTATGCCCCTGCTGCATTCTTCAGCATCATTGAACTGACCACAAACCAGATCATCACCACGCCGGTATTGAAATACTGGGGGTACACGTACGGCTATTCGCCATACCCCCTTCCGTTTCTTGTCGAACTGGTGTGGGTGTTCGGGATACTCGTGGTATCTGTGCTCATCTGCATCCGTTATTATTTCCTGGCCCCCGGGATACGGGAGAAGAACCAGACAAAATTTATTCTTACCGGTTTCAGCGTTGTCATAATCGCCGGTTTCATGAGCCAGGTGATATTTCCTGCGTTTAAGATCATGATCCCGGAATCAGAGACCATTTTTTTCCTGTTTTTCTCAGGTATGATCGGGTACGCGATCCAGAAACACGAACTTTTTGTCATAAATCCTGCAATGGCAGCAGATAACATTGTCTCAACCATGACCGACTCGCTGATCCTGCTCGATAACAGTCGCACGATCATTTCGGTAAATGAGGCAACGCTGAAGATCTTACGGTGCCATGATAAGGACCTCATCGGCCGGCCCTTTTCTGCCATTTTTTCCGATCCCCGGGAATGTGATGCCATCCTGTCGACAATCGCCGGCACCGAGCCTGTCACCGATCTCGAAACTGCGTACCGTTCAAAAGGGGGAACAATAATCCCCATCAGTTTTTCCGGGTCGGTGATAAGAAATGCAAACGGTGAACGTACCGGTATTGTCTGCATCTCACGGGATATCACCCGGCGCAAACTGCTGGAGGAATCACTCCGGGAGAACGAGAAGCGGTTCCGTGACCTTGCAGAACTCCTCCCCCAGACTATCTTTGAAATAGATTTACAGGGAGGACTCTCGTTTGTCAACCGCGCCGGGCTGGATATATTCGGTATCGATGACGAGATGATCCGGAAAGGAGTAAATGTCCGCGAATACCTGATCCCCGAAGATTTTGAACGCATGCGCAAAGGACTGGAGCGCGTCATGTCAGGTACACCGTCTTCAGGAGAGATTTATCATCTGAAGAGGCTGGACGGGACGCAGATGTGCGCCATCGTATATACGGGACCCATCCACCGGGACGGCATAATGACCGGGTTCCGCGGCATAGTCCTCGATATCACCGACCGGGTAAAACTTGAAGTGGCTCTTACCGAGAACACCGAACTGCTCACCGGTATCCTGCAGGCATCTCCGGTGGGTGTGTTCCGGCTGGACTCCTCCGGGCAGGTCATATTTATCAACGAGACCTTCACCAGGATTACCGGCATCCCGTTTGAGACGATCCGGGGGACATACTGGGCAGATTTCCTCCCGCAGGCAGACCGGGATCGCGTGCTTAGGGATATTGGAGAATCCATCAGGAAACGAAGAACGATCCGGCTTGAGGCCCGGTACATCTACCCTGACGGAACTCTGTACTGGTTGTTCAGCCAGACCGTCCCACTCATTGATAATGAGGGCAGGCTTAACGGGTGGGTCGGCACGATCACGGATATCACCGAGCAGAAACTGGTCGAAGATGCACTCAAGGAGAGCGAGGAAAAATACCGGGCACTCACGGAGAATACCCCGGACATCCTCTTTTCTACGGATATGGACGGGATTATAACCTATGCCTCTCCGCAGGTCAATAAATATGGGTACCTTGAAGAAGAAGTGATAGGGAAATCGCTGCATGTTCTTGTCCATCCGGCGGATATCCGGCAGCTGGAAAGCAAGATGTCCACGGAACTGGAAAAAGGTGCCCAGTTCGTTTTCCGGTTCAGGATCCTGGATAAATGGGGTAATGTGTACTGGTGTGAGGAGAAAAGTTTTCTCCGGCTCGACCTCTCGGGAAAACCGATCGGGATTTACGGGATCCTGCGAGATGTCACCGAGGGAAAGCGGATTGAAGATGCAATTGAGATCGCCAATAAGAAGCTGAACCTGATGAACCAGATCACCCGGCATGATATCCTCAACACGATCACCGGGTTACTCGGATGCGTGGACATGGCAAAAGCCACAACCAGACCTGAATTGAAGGACCAGCTGCTCAATGATATAAGGGATCTGACCCGGGTAATCCAGCGCCATATCGCGTTTACCCGGGAATACCAGGAAGTCGGCGTTCACCTGGCTCAATGGCAGAATGTCAACGACGTTATCAAAAAAGTACTGCAGAATTTCGAAAAATCCGGTATCACCTTTTCTTCAGACTTCGAAAAGATGGAGATCTATGCGGATCCTTTGCTGGAAAAAGTGTTTTACAATCTTGTGGATAATGCAATCAGGTATGGAGAAACGCTCACGACCATATCGATCTATCCCACCATCTCCGATACCGGTTTCTCGCTGGTTTTCGAGGACAATGGGGTCGGGGTTGAAGCCGGGCAAAAAAGAGAGATCTTCAAACGGGGTGTGGGAAAGAATACAGGCATGGGCCTTTTCCTGACAGCAGAAATTCTGGCAATTACCGGAATATCCATTGAAGAGAACGGGATTTTCGGGAAGGGGGCCAGGTTCGAGATACGGATCCCGAATGGTACCTGGCGGTTTCCAAAAGATTGAAAAATGTGCTCTGTAGAAATCATTACGAAGAGGAACGCTATCAGGTGTTTCACCTCAGCCGTTGTGGCAACCGCTTAACGGGTAGTTCCTGCAGCATCGCAATGCTCAGGGGTAATGAAGGGGGACAGGCACTGTCCCCTCCTCTCAAAAATATAATCCAACACTATTTGTTCCAGCACAAGGATTTCTCCAAGGCAAAAAATGGAAAATATTCCTGCCAGGAATTTTCAATGTATTTTTACCAAAAATTTCACAAGGTCAATAGTGTATCTTTAAAAAACCGTTTTTTAAGACCCATTCCTGAGTGCGGTCGCGAACCGGTCGCGGATCTGCTCCGGGCTTAAGGGAATGTTTGGCACCGGGCTGTTCCCGGGCAGGATCCGCACATGGATGAACGCCGGGCCGTCCCCGTCAGCGTCCTGCAGTGCGCTGCTGAGTTCTCCCGGTTCGTGGACTGTGCTTGTCTTGTCAAATCCTGCGGCCCTTGCCATGAGGGCAAGGTCGGCCGTATCGCAGCCCGGGCGGGGCTGGTTGCCGGTACTGCCAAAGACCCCGTTGTCGAGCCCGACGATCGTGAGGTTTTTTGGCGCGGCTGCACCGATCACCGGCAGGATCGATGAACCGAGGAGGCTTCCGTCACCGTCAATCACGATCACCCGCCTCTCCGGCCGGACGCTGGCGATCCCGAGGCCAATCGCCGATGCCTGCGTATAGCTCCCGAGCATGTAGAAGTTCTCCCGCCGGTCTTTTGCTGCATAGAGCTCTTTGGAGGGTACACCGATGTTCGAGACCAGGACTTCACCGGTGGTCCGGGCAGCGATCGTCTTGATCGCATCGAACCGTGTCATTATGGGTGTTTTCCACTCCCGCGTATAGGTGAACGTAACCGGGCGGCATACGGTTGTGCCGGTGGCAGGGGAGTCCGGTGAACACCCGGTCTCATCAAGGCACCCGGGCCGGACCAGGATCACATGCGGGGTCCGTTTCTTATATGCAGCGGCAACGGCATCGCCGATCTCCGTTGTCCGGTTCCGGTCGGAGATTATCGTGCAGGGAATCCCGGCCGCAGCGAGGATCCTGGGGAGCGGGCGGTTGAAGGGGATCTGGGCCGGGATCGCCTCGTTCGTCCCGCCCCTCCAGCTGGCGAGGATCGGGAGCGGGAGGCCGAACGTAGTCGTGAGCGACAGGATCGCATTGAGCATGTTCCCGAGGCCCGAGCTCTGGAGCGCGACCAGCGGCCGTGCCCCGGCAAGGTACGCCCCGGCCGATATACCTACCCCGTCTTCCTCCCGGGTCAGTCCGATATGCCGGAACTCCTCCGGAAGCCTGAAGAAGAGCCCTTTTGCCCGGTCGCAGGGGATGGCGCAGACAAGGTCGATCCCCTGCAACTTCAGTTCGTCGATGATCTGGTTCTCATCCATGGTGCCTGGTCCATTCCATTAGTTGTGCCATGACGGCATCCCGCGGCTCATCCGGGCGGATAACCGCGGAGGGGCTGACCGGGTGGAGGGTGAAGTCCTCACGTATCCGCTCGTATCCCCCACCCGTCAGGTTCAGGAGAATATGATCGCCTGCCCCGATGATATCCTTTTCTACTGCCTGGACGAGCGCCGCGGTGGCGATCGCGGCGGCGGGGTCGGGATCGATCCCGACGGTATCCCGGATCAGCTTCTCTGCGTCCGCCCCGCATGCGTTAGAGATACCGTACATGATTCCTCCGGTTGCCTCCAGTGCGTCAAAGAGGCCGCCGCGGATACCATAGGGCGGGCTCCGGTTCGTCAGTACGTCGGACATGACCTTCCCGATGCTCTCAACCGCATCAGGCATATCCTCCGCGGGAACGATCTCGCGCCGGTGTGCAGCCCATGCGGACACCATCGGTGTGAACGGTTCGTTCTGGGCCAGGTGGAGCCGGGGCAGCCGGTCCCCGTACGAGCCATCGCGGATGAGGCGCATCGCAGCTTCCCACGCGGCGATCGCACCCGTACCGCTCCCCACGGCCTGGAAATAGTGATCGGGGATCCGGCCGGTGGTCACGGCGGCATCGAGCATCACCGTGCCCATACCGTCCCGCCGGGCTACGTTCTTTGCCCCGCCTTCCGGGACACACCCGGGCACTGCGGCAAGGGCGTTGCTGAGAACGATTGCATCCAGGTAATCTCCCTTCACGGCGACAAGGAAGATATCATGTGCCGGCTCCGTGGTCCAGAGCCGGGGGACAGCCTTCTCCGGGATCACGATGACGACCGGCCTTTTACATCTCGCTGATAGTTCGGCAAAGGCCCTGCCGGTATTGCCGGCCGATGCGATGACAGGGATCTTCCCGCCCAGCTCCTGCAGCCGCTGCATGGTGGGTGATGCCTCGAGTTCCTTGAAGGAACCGGTGGAGAGTTTTGCTCCCCGCTCGGGAAAATAACCGGAAAACGAGACCGAGAGCCGGGTGAGCCCGAGCTCGCGGGAAAGTTCATCGCAGGTAAACGTTACCGGCCCGCCGGAGGGGAGGAGAGGGGCGGTGACCGGGAGCCACTCAAGGTACCGGTATATCCCCGGGTGGGGAGCCAGGCAGAGTTTCCGGCTGCAGTACTCTGTCCGGAGCAGGCTGTCGTGGCCATGCGGGCAGGAGAGGAGGGAGATATCCTCTGCGATCTCATCTCCGCCAACGCACCGGAGCTGGTACTTGGGTATCAAGCCACCATCTCACTGTATCCTGATATCTTCAAGCCTGACATGTAAACCTGTCTGCTTTTTCAGCACCATATTCACGACTGCAGTGTGCGACAGGTCCATCATGCAGTAGCCCGGCAGGAACCGCTGCCGGGTCCCGAGAACCGGCGGCTTTTGTATCACATGGGCGATGCCTTCGAACGCATGGACATGGTAGGCCTGAACATCGTGGACCTTCACCTGCCCGTTCCGTGCTGCAAGCGGGCCGACCGTGTGGCATTCGAGCACACCCGTTACAGGGTTTGCGGAGATCACGTCAAGGGCATGGTAGACCGGGCACCCGGGGCCTGCAGGGCGGCCCATGACGATCTCGCCGGGCCGGATGTCCCAGCGCTCGACGAGGTCTGCCCGGAAAGGGACTATGAACTTGCGGGCCGAGGGCTCGCCGGGAAATGCGGTTAGTACGAAATCATACCGGTTTCCCAGCACGTCGCTGCCGGAATATGCCGTCCTGGCTGCGGACCCGGTTTTTTCCAGGGAATAGAACGGGCAGTCTGCAGGGGCCTTTTCACCGGCAGCGATCCGCGCCTCGAACTCCCCGCAACGGGCCGATCCGCAGGCGCCGCAGTCCCTGCCCGGGGGAACCCACGCCATGATCAGTCGCCCCGGTAGATGTTGTCCGCCTCGTCGAGCGGGCGGATGACGCCAAAGTGGTGCTGCCACCCGATCTCCTTCTTACCCACGCAGATGGTGCAGACCCCGAGCGGCGGTGTCCCGCGGAGGGTGATCGTATCAGCGTCGGCGATATCAGGGTGTTTTGTAATTGCCTGCATCAGGTAGCGCATCCCGGTACCCTGGATCGCATTGGTCTCGATGATATCGATATTCTGCGTGACCATCCGTATGCATTCCCGGAACACCTCCTTCTCGGCCTGCGAGACAAGATCTGTCTTCGTGACGACCGCTGCATCAGCGAGCGCGATCATGGGAGCCATCTTGAGCGGTGCGTTACTCCCGGAGACCGCAGAGAGGACCGCGATACCAAATGACTGGGTGGTGTAGGGCGTGCAGCGGAGGCAGAGGCCGGCACTCTCAATAATGAGGATACCGGCACCGAGCCCTTCAGCCCACCGGATCGCATCCCGCATGATCATGATGCCCATGTGGTCCGGGCAGAGATCGCCCGAGTATACCTTGCGGGTCGGGATGCTGAACTCCTCGCGGAGCTCTTCGTCCTCAAACGCCCTGACCACATCGATCTTGAGGAAGGCCGGGTTCTGTGTCTTCCGGAACTCACGGATTATTTGCCGTATAACTGCGGTCTTCCCGGCACTCGGGGGGCCGGCAACAATGACGAGCTTCATGCCGGTGCAAACGGGTTTTTCCGGGGCAGCTGATCGCTTTTGATCAGGTCGCCGGCCCGGATCCTCTCCCGGAGTTCTATGAGGAATGCATCGATACCGGAGATATGCGATACCATCTCCCTCTCGGCACCGTCGGGTACTATGACGTCAGTAACTGCACCGTTCTTCATAATGATCCGCCGGTCGGTGATCATGGCGAGGAGCGGGTCATGGGTGACGAAGATGACCGCCTTGTGGTAGTGTTTCAGGCACCGGATCACCTTCTCCTTGAAGATGCCGGCGTTCTCCACTTCGTCGAGGAGGAGGATGGGGGTCTGCCCGATCAGGATGGCGTCAGCGATGAGGAGCGAGCGGGTCTGCCCCCCGGAAAGCGAGGTCATCCGCATGGACTCGGCGATTTTCTCCCCGGTAAATTCGTTTGCAAGCGTAACAGTCCTGGCAATCAGTTCGAGCGCGTCCGTGTCCCGGGCCTTTATGTGCAGGGCGAGGAAACGCTGGACCGTGAGGTCGGCGATGACGCGGGTGTTCTGGGTAATGAGGGCGATGGGTTTCTTTGCCGGGTCCCGGACCATCTCGTCCGACGGTGGGTGGCCATTGATCAGGATGGATCGGCCGGTGATTGTATCTCCCTGGGCAAGCACCTCAATATCATTGACAAAGGCTGATTTGCCCGACCCGGTAGAACCGACGATCGAGAGGGTATCACCGGGGCAGAGGGTGATCCGGTCGAACCCCTCCTTCTCCCCGCACCGGTTGGTGCCGGGAAGTACGGTGAGTTCCCTGAACTGTTCGCTGCGCATACTTAGGATACCTGTATATGTGCACATATAACTTTCCAATTTGCCAAAAAAATTATCCTCATAGTAACAATTATAATCTTTAAAGTGATACATAAAGGATAATATGCTCTCAAAGAGGATTTTCGAGACGGATTTCACCACGGCGCTGAACGAGGAACTGGAGCGGAAGAACCTGTCGGTAAAAGAGCTGGCAGAACTGACCGGCATCCCGGTTTCGACCCTCTACAAGGTCACGGTGGGAGAACGGGACCCGCGGCTTTCGACCGTCAGGAAGATCGTTTCGGTGCTCGAACCCGGGCACGAGAAGTTCATTGCGCTGATTGCTGCCAGGTTCCTGCTCGAATCCCTGGAGATGCGGGAGACCGAGGTGAACGGGAAGAAGTTCCTTATACGGGGGTATTCCGCCAACTCGCTGGACGAGTGCATCATTGCCGCAGCCCGGGCGGAAAAGGACGGGGCATCCGCGATCGTTTGCGCCCCGATCCTTGCGTCCATCGTAGAGAAGATCGTCGATATCCCGGTTGCGATGCTCCGCCCGGAACTCTCCGTAGTCAGCGAAGCTATTACCAGTGTTGCAAAGAAGATCGGATGAATTATGGCACAGGAACCCTCATCGATCAGGATCGGCCACCTTTCCACAATGTACCATACTGCATTCCTGCTCCGGGGAACCGACCTGCTGGACCGGGAGGGCCTCACGGCGACGTGGAGACTCTTCCCCTCGGGACCGGATATCATCAGCGCCATGCAGCGCGGAGACCTCGACCTCGGGTACATCGGACTTCCCCCGGTAATCATCGGTATCGATAAGGGCCTCTCCCTTGCCTGCATTGCCGGCGGACATGTGGAAGGGACGATCATGATCGCGGGACCGGGAACCCGGACGCTGGGGGAATCGGGAGACATGAAGGCGTTCCTCTCCCAGTTCTCCGGCAAAGCGATCGGCACCCCACCCCGGGGATCCATCCACGATGTGATCGTGAACGAGCTCCTGCGGGAGCACGGGATCAGCGACATCACCGTGAAGAACTATCCCTGGGCGGATTTCCTGTCCGATGCCCTCCAGTCGGGGGAGATCGCTGCCGCTGCCGGGACGCCGGCTCTTGCGGTGACCGCACGCAGGTACGGGAGCGCACGGCTCGCAATCCCGGCCGACGAGCTCTGGCCGTTCAACCCGAGCTACGGCATCATTGTCACAAGGGCGATGATGCAAAAGAAAGACCTGCTCACCCGGTTCCTTACTGCCCACGAGGCGGCCTGCGAGATGATCCGGCACGACCCCGCGACCGCGGCGGGTGTCGTGGCAAAAACGACCGGCATGGTGGACCCTGACTTCGTTATGGAGACGTACCGGATCTCCCCGAAGTACTGCGCCGCACTGCCCATGGAGTACGTCAGGTCAACGATGAAGTTTGTCCACACCCTGGAGGCGCTCGGGTATATCTCCAGGCCAATTAACGAGGAAGAGATCTTCGACCGGTCGCTGATCGCGGCTGTTCACCCGGGACCGCACCATTATAATGCGGGGATCAGCGGATAGAGACGTATCTCTTTTCCGGAATTTTCAGGCCTCTGGGAAATCCTTGTTTTGGAGATTGTAATTTAAGACAGGGAGGACAGTGCCTGCCCCAGCTCACGTTCCCTGTGCATTGCGATGTTTTGAGGGAATTACCTGTCGGGAGTTATCGCATCCGGGGTTGCCACAGTGGCAGGGTGAAATCCCGGGAGCGTTACTATCCACAAGGATTTCACCCGGGCTGAATGTTAAAACGGAAAAAAGGGATTTAATCCTCGAGCTGGATCGTGGTCAGCTTCACCGACTCGACTCCCTTCTGGGACATCAGCCGCTCGGCGAGCGACTTGAGGTTGGTACCGTCTCCGTGGACCAGGATCACTTCGAGGCACCGGTCGTGGGTGACATGGGAGTGGAGGGAGGCCTTGATGATCGCATTGAACTCGTGCTCGATATCCGTGATGTTGGTCAGGAGGTTGCGCTGGTCGTGATCGTAGACCATAGTGATGACGCCTTCCCGCTCGCCCTTGACGTCGGACATCCACTTGTAGTAAGTGATATACGTGCGGATTGCGTCCCGTATGCCTTCCGACCGGGAGGAGTAACCCCGGTAGTTCAGGATTTCGTCGAACCGGTCGAGCAGGTTTTTCGGCAGCGAGATGCCAATCCGGGAGAGGTCGTCGTCCATGGTAATACCTTCGATCAGACTATCGTACCTGATCGTTTTAAAACATTTTGAAAAAAAGCTGACAAAGTATTACTTGGTAATATTCTCTGCAGTTCTGCCCGGATCGTGCCATGGGTCCTGCACCCCGGTGATGCAGGACAACGGGATGCGAGAGAATTAACCGAGTTGTTCAAGCCGCCGGCACGCTTCTGCCAGCGTCTCGTCCTTCTTGGAGAAGGTGAACCGTAGTTTCGTCTCCCCACCCGAATGGTAGAAGGAACTGCCGGGGACCGCGGCAACGCCGGCGGTCTCAATAAGGTGACGGGCAAACACGGTGTCTGTCATGCCGAACGAGCTGATGTCCGTGAAGATGTAATATGCCCCCTGCGGGAGTTCGCACGCAAACCCTGCCTTTTTCAGCCCGTCGAAGAGGATCCGGCGCTTGCGATCATAGTCCGCCGCCAGATCCTTATAATACGGTTCCGGCAACTGCAGGGCAGCAACGCAGGCCCGCTGGAGGGGGGCCGGGGCACCGACCGTGAGGAAGTCGTGGATCTTCCGGATCCGGGAGGTGAGGCGGGCATCCGCGAGGGCGTAGCCGACCCGCCACCCGGTGACGCTGTAGGTTTTTGAGAAACTCCCGATCGTGATCGTCCGGTCCTCCATACCCGGCAGCGTGCCGAGCGAGACATGCCGGTGCCCGTCGTACACGATGTGCTCGTAGATCTCGTCCGTGATCGCGACTGCGTCGTGCTCAATGCAGAGGTCAGCGATGAACGTGAGTTCCGCTCCCGAGAAGACCTTGCCGGTCGGGTTGTTCGGCGAGTTGAGGATCACTGCCCGGGTCTTTTTAGAGAACGCCTCTTTCCACGCTTCCTCGTCAAGAGAGAAATCATCCTTAAGCGGGACGAAGCGCGGGGCGGCCCCTGAGATCTGCGCATCCGGGCCGTAGTTCTCGTAGAAGGGCTCCGGTACGACCACTTCGTCACCCGGGCTGATGAGGGCAAGCATCGAGGCCATCATCGCTTCGGTCGAGCCGCAGGTGACGGTGCACTCCGTTTCTGGATCGAACAGCATGCCGTTGAACTTCTGCACCCTCGCTGCCAGCGCTTCGCGGAGGTCCTTTGCCCCCCACGTGATCGCGTACTGGTTGATGTCCGCGTTTATCGCCTCGCAGGCAGCGGCCTTCAGCTCGGGCGGACAGGGGAAGTCAGGGAAGCCCTGCGCAAGGTTGATCGCATCGTGTTTCAGGGCAAGCCGGGTCATCTCGCGGATGACGGATTCGGTGAAGGAGTCGGCCCGGGAGGTGTGGGCGGAGAAAAACGGGGGGGTCGTAGGGTCTGTTCGTGGGGATGATGAACCGTGCCCGATCTGCTTCATGTTGAGAATGTTGGCGCTTTTGGGAAAAAAGGGTGGCGGATGGCGAGTGGCGTAGGAGTTCCAGGCCCCGGTATCAAATAGCTCACGGGTGTCCCGGACCACGACACCGGTAAAAGTCCAGACGAGAGGATTGCCGGTTCCCGGTGTCCCGATCAACCGGTTTTGGGGACATGGGGGACCGGGGCGAAACCCTTTTTGGCGGGCACCGGCAACTACTCCCGATGGCAGGAGGTCCGGGCAGCACGGGGGAGACGGGGATCGGTGCGCTTACCCGTGTCCGCCTCACCCGGCTCGGCAAAGTGTTGTACCCGGCGGCACAGATCACTAAGGCGGATGTGCTCGCGTACTATATCCGGGTGGCCCCGATCCTCCTCCCGTTTCTCCATAGCCGACCGCTCACCATGCACCGGTTCCCGGACGGGGTGGACGGAGGGGGTTTCTTCGAAAAGGACGCGCCCGCCGGTACTCCTGAGTACGTGGAGATCTTCACCCGGTACTCGGAGACCGCGGACCGGGACGTCCACTTTGTCCTCTGCAATAACCTCGATACGCTCATCTGGATCGCGAACCTCGCCTCCCTCGAGATCCACACCACCCTCTCGACAACCGGCTCCTACGAGTCTCCCGACCTCCTCCTCTTCGATATAGACCCCGAACCTCCGCTCACTTTCGATGACGTGATCGATGTAGCCATGGTAGTGCGGGAGGAGCTGGAGGCCGCCGGGCTCCGGTCGTATGTCAAGACATCCGGGAAGAAGGGCGTCCACATCGTGGTCCCGCTCGTCCCCGGCTACCGCTTCGGCGAGATCCGGGAGTTTGCCCATGGGATTGGGAAAAAGATCGCCCGCAGCAGCCCTCGTGTAGTCTCGGAATTCCCCCGGTCCCGTGACCCCGGGACAGTCTTCATCGACTATCTCCAGAATGCCCACGGCAGGACGATGATTGCACCGTACAGCCTCCGGGCCACTCCGGGGGCCACGGTCTCCTCCCCGGTCCGGTGGGAGGAACTCCGGCACGGGGTACGTCCCGAAGATTTTAATATAAAGACGGTGCTTTCGAGAGCTGAGGAACCATGGAGGGGCATTCTTGACACCCGGCAGAAGATCTGAACCGAAACCCGAACCGCCCGGCCCGCACGGACCCCCACGGTCAGGTGCATCGCGCAGGCCGGGAGCTGCCCGTACCACGGGAATGATCGCGAAATCCGGGCCATCCGGTCTGCCGGCCGGCCCTGCCGGGACCGCCGCTGCAAAGCCGGAACGACCGGTTCCCCCGGCAGGAAAGCGTGCCGGGAAGGAAAGAACAGCCGGGAGGGCCGGGAAAGCGGAGTCGCCCGGCGACAACGAACCGAACGGCAGGGCCGGCAGGCCGTTCTGGAGCGGGAGCATCACGATCGGCCTTGTCAACGTGCCGGTCCGGCTCCACACGATGGTCACGGACCGGTCCTTCTCGTTCCGGCTGCTCCACCGGGCGGACGGCCAGCCCCTGAAGTATGACCGGGTCTGTTCCCGGGACGGCCGTGTGGTCCCGTGGGCGGATACCGTGAAGGGATACGAGGTGCGGAAAGGGGAGTTCCTGGTCTTTGAGCCCGAAGAACTCAGGGCAGTGATGCCGGGGGCCGACCGGAAGATACGGATCGATAAGTTCGTGTACTACCTCTCCCTCGATCCAGTCTTTTTCGAGACCTCGTACCTCCTTATTCCCGACCGGAGCGAGGAAGCGTACAGCCTGCTCGTCACTGCCCTGCAGGAACTCGGCCGGGCCGCTGCCGGGACGATCACGCTCCGGACACGGGAGTACCCGGTGGTGGTGCACGTGTACGACGGCGCCCTCGTCCTGACCACCCTCCGGCATGCCGACGAGGTGACGATGCCGCACGCGTTCCCGGCCATGCCCGCCCTCCCGGAGCCAAAGGAGGCCGAGCTCGCGCTCGCAAAACGGATCATCACGGACCTGTCCGGGGATTTCTCCATCACCGATTACCCCGACCATTACCGGGATGCGGTCCTTGCCCTGATCGACCGGAAACTGGCAGGCGAGAAGATCGTGTACGCCGAGCCCCGGCCCGAGGAGGCAAAGGAGCTGATGCAGGCCCTGCAGGAGACCATCGCCACGCTCGCCCGGAAGTAGGCATGTCCTCCCGCCGTCTCCCGATGCTCGCGAAATCCGCACCCGCCCCGTTCAGCGGCAGCGACTGGCTCTTCGAGATCAAGTGGGATGGCGTGCGGGCGATCGCGGCCGTCGACGACACGCTCTCGCTCCGGAGCCGGAACGACACCGAACTGGCCGGCCGGTTCCCGGAACTCGCAGAGCTCCTCAGGCTCGCGCCCGGCACGGTGCTCGACGGCGAGATCGTGGTGATGAACGGCGGGAAGCCCGACATGCAGGCGCTCCTGCCCCGGCTGCAGGCCGGTATGCCCGGCACCGGCACGGTGCCGGTTACCTACATAGTCTTCGATATCCTCGAACGTGACGGGAAGGACCTGACCGGCCTCCCGCTCACCGAGCGGCGGGAGCAGCTGGAAGCGGCGGTGCGGGAAGGCCCGCACGTGGTACTCTCGGTACCGATCCGGGAGCAGGGTGAGGACTATTACCGGGCCGCTGTGGCACAGGGCCTTGAAGGCATCATGGCGAAAAGGAAGGACAGCCGGTACGAGCCCGGTCTCCGGAGCGGGTCATGGCTGAAGATCAAGGCGCAGCAGAGCTGCGACTGCGTGATCGCGGGCTACACGCCGGGACAGGGCGGCCGCGGGCCGGCCTTCGGTGCCCTGCTGCTCGGGCTGTACGAGCTGGGGCATCTCGTGCCGGCCGGCAAGGTAGGGACCGGCTTCTCAGACAGGCTGCTCGCGGACCTGATGGAGCGGTTCGCCCCGCTGGTGACCGCTGTCCCGCAACTCGCGGGCATACGCGGGACGGTGATCTGGCTGGAGCCGGTCCTTGTCTGCGAGGTGGCGTACCAGGAAGTGACCCGGGACCGGAAACTACGGATCCCCCGGTTCCTCCGGCTCCGCACTGACAAGCCGGCGGCTGCCTGCACCACAGATCAGCTCGCGGAGGTACACCCGCGTCCTGCGGCGCAGGCAGGTGCCAGGCCGGCGGGCGGGGGGCACGGGGCTCGAGTAAAACCAGAGTTGAGGAACTATCATGAGAAACGGAATTTTATGGTCACAACCGAACCGGCAGGAGCGCCGGATATGAGCGGCAACAGTTTTGTCATCCAGGAGCACCACTCCCACAAACTGCACTATGACCTGCGGCTGGAGCGGGACGGGGTGCTGAAGAGCTGGGCGGTGCCAAAGGGCGTCCCGGAGGCTGCGGGGGAGAAGCACCTCGCGGTCGCCGTCGAGGACCACCCGCTCGAGTACGGTACGTTCGAGGGCGAGATCCCAAAGGGCGAGTACGGGGCCGGCACGGTCACCATCTGGGACAGCGGCACGTACGAAACGAAGCACTGGGACCCCGAAAAGATTGAAGTGACACTCCATGGCCGCAGGCTTCACGGGCAGTACGTACTCGTGAAGTTCAAACGGGCGGGAAAGAACGAGTGGCTGGTGTTCCGGGCGGGAGCCTGAAGGAGAGACGGCAGCCGGTCATGCCACCGGGTTTTTCCCGTCATCCCTCAGGCGGTACTTCCCCTCAGGAACAATGATCTCAAACCGTGCACCCTGCCCGAAGCGGCCGGTCTCCCGTATCGAGAGCCCGGTGATCGCGAGGATCTCACGTGACAGGAAGAGGCCAAAGCCCGTATTGGAATAAAATGTCCTGGTAAAGATACCCTCTTTTTTCTCTTCGGGGATTCCCACGCCGTCATCTTCACAGGTGATGACCAGTCCCTCCGGTGTCATCTCCCGGGTGAACCGGATGCATGTGACATTTTCACCATACCGGGTCGCATTATCCACCAGGTTGTAGAATACTTTTTCGAACAGGCCGTCGGCATACACTTCGATATTTCCCAGATCGCCCGATAAGGTGATCAGCGAGGGGTCGAAGGCTGATATTGCAGTGAGGATCGTCTCCCTGACGTTCTGCCATTGCGGGACCTTGACACCGATATCCTGGTAATCCCGGGTAAAGGTAATCTGGTGTTCTATCGTCATGGCCGCACGCAGCTGGATACCCAGGTACCGGAGTACTT
Source organism: Methanoregula sp. (assembly GCF_049686655.1). Taxonomy (GTDB): domain Archaea; phylum Halobacteriota; class Methanomicrobia; order Methanomicrobiales; family Methanospirillaceae; genus Methanoregula. Next base: position 40,765 of record NZ_JBAVIG010000067.1, on the reverse strand, counting down.
CCGGGTCCCTGGTATTTTCCAGGCTCAGTTCTAGGAATCCTGTGAGGGCAGTCAGCTGGTTACGGACGTCGTGGCGCGTGATCTGGTTCAGGAGATTCATCTTTTTATTTATCAGCAACAGCGCATCTTCCATCTGTTTGCGGTCGCTGATATCTCCTGCGGTGATCCGGGTACCGATACGTGTACCCTGGTAGATGATAGGTGTGAAAGAGAGGATTGCATGGAACCTGCCGCCATCGGGCCGGAGCAGCGTATATTCGATACCGCTCAGGCTCTGCCCGTCCTGCAGCGGCCGGGTAAGATCCTGCCGTGCCCGCTCCCGATCCCCGGGTGCGATTCTGTCGAAGAATGTCAGGGTCTCTCCGTCTCCTTTTCGGGAAATGCCAAGGAGGGTCTGGGCTGCATTATTGGCATAGGTCGGCCTCCCCCCGGGATCCAGCTCAACGAAGATCACGGGCAGCTGTTCAGTGCACTCCCGGAACCGCTTCTCGCTCTCAATGAGTTCTGCCTGGCTTAGCTCCTTCTGGTCGAACATCCGGTTGAGCGCATCCACGAGACGGGATATCTCGTCATTCCCGCTGTCCGTTATCCGGACGGCACCGCCGCCCTGCACGTTCATCCCTTCAATTTCCTTATTGATCCTGCTCAGCCGCCTGAGCACCAGCACATCAAGCAGCCAGATCAGGAAGATACCTAAAATGAGGACAATCCCAAGCAGGATAAAGATAAAACTGAGCACGGTATTTCGTCCCTGCTGGTAGATGGTCCGTGACATCTGGTGTTCCAGGACCATAGAATTGTTTCCGGAAATGTCCCGGACCAGGATATCTTCTTCAATAATGTCACTGCCGGGGTAACGGATCACTGTCTGTGAACCGCCGGAACCGGTGAGATCTTCCAGCAGGGCAGGTGAAAGCGACGACTGCCCGACCGGTACCACGAAGATTTCCGAGTTTTCTACTACGGCGAGCCGTTTCTTCTCGGTGTCATCGATATACCGGCCCATGATCACCATGCCTGCCTGAGGGCCGGAGTAGTCGCTGCGGAGAACGGGATAGGTTGCGAGCAGTACCGCACCGCCGGGGAGGTTGAGGATCCCGGATAGCCTGCCCGTTGTCAGCGCAGCGTGGAGGGGGGATGTGTTGCGTGACACTTCTGCTACGAGATCAGGGCGCGCCGGGGTAAACGTGTTATTGGCAAAACCAAATCCCTGCTGGTAGACGATCCCGCCGGAGCTGTTGGTTATTATGATAAAATTCAGGTGCAGGTTCTCAAAAGTCTCCGGCATAAAATTATTCCTGATAAAATCAGGATCTCCCAATGAAACGAACCGGTAGGTATCATCCCATGCCCCCCAGTCGGCAACGGTCATCTCCAGGTTGTTCTGTTCATTGCCGATATTTTTCTCAATGACCAGACTATAGTCATGGATGGTGCGGGTTTCAAGGGTACTGTAATTGTCGAGAAATATTGAGGCTGACAACCCCATGACGATGATACTGATGACGATGGTGAGCCCGGTGAAGAATACAAGCGTCTTAAGGCGGAGGTCCATAACGGAACTCAGCCCCCCGGGAAACTGCCCCGCACCCGTGCGCGGCAGGTGATCGTGATGTCATGTGCGAACATCAACACCGGTGAACACCCCCTGGCACTCTGACTGTGCACCTTGCTGGGGGCACCAGCCTTGCCGGATACTGCATTTTATAATGAAAACCTCTATGGAGAGTGATGATATTGGTGCATATATAAATTATTCCGTTCAGGTTTAAAAAATATGAGACCGGATCCGCTACCCTTTTGAGGGGCTGGCAGGGGAAATTCGTACGGGTTGTAACGAGGTACCTTCCACCGATCTTCAGGAGGGAGCAGGCGATCATGCAGGTTCATCGAAACGGGACCATACGCGATCCACCCCCGCTCATCCCCGCTCCAGCGGGAGACCCGTGGAAGAAGCCGCACCTGACATCACCCGTTCCCCGCGGCACCGGGCTGGCCGGTAACCGGGCGGACTCTGTTCTCCCACGATACCAGGCAATCGAACACGTTCAGCGTCCATTCATCATTAACCGGGCGAGGTGATCAGGGAACCCCCCGGGATACCGCAGGGAAAGTCACCTCAGCAGGTTACGTGCACTACCGCGGCATACTTCCGCTTTTCCTGCCCGATCAGGGAAAGGATGTCCGGTGTCGGCCCGATTGTGGGTGCGTAAGGCGCGAGCAGGTCGGTGGCATCCGGGGTCAGCGGGAGGTCTCCATACTGGCCGGTGCCGATATAGACTACGCTGGGGCGTTCTTTCTCCAGGAAATCCAGTTCTTCGGCAGAGAGCGGCGTGTGCCCGTATTCTTCCCTCCGGAGTTTCGAGAGTTTCTTCCTGCGCTTTGAGACCGTACCATCGGTATGGATGATGATGTCATGCTCGTATCGGGTGCCACCGATCTCTATCCACCCGAATTCCGTTTTCATGCGATCACTGATAAGGAGATTCCGGATGGGAGGATATGAGTGTTTCCTGCCGGACCCCCATCCCGGAAATGAAATTTTCAGACAGGGATCGCTGAAAATAATGTACAGCGGGAACGGGGTGAACCGATCAATCTTATCAGATTCTCCTGCCACAAGTAACCGTATGCAGGAGACTACCGCAGAAGATTCCGGAAAAGAAGTATTATCTGCTGAAACTGGTCGCTCCCTGCCCGACATTTCCGGCCGACATGAATGACGCGGAAGCGATAGCCATGCAGGCGCATTCAGGTTACCTTAAAGATCTTGTGAACAGGGGAACGGTGGCGGGCCCGGTCCTCGACCCGGTCATCTTCACGACCGATCAGATCCTGACCGATCCTGCCGGCCGCTCATATCAGGTATGTTCCGGTCTTTCGCCGGCAGGCCGTGCTTCCCCTGCCTTATCCCATCACCGGCTTCCAGATGCCGATGGCGTTTCCTTCGCTGTCCTGGATGATCGCTGTGAACCCTACGGATTTTATCTCCATCTTCGGGACAGCGATCCTGCCCCCCAGCTTCTCCACCTTCGCAAGTACTTTGTCGATGTCATCGACCATGACGTAGTTGATGATAGGCTCGGTCATCTGCCGCTTGTACAGGCCTCCCATGTTCAGGGTGCCTCCCATTGCGCCCTGCTGTGGTTCCCCGGTGATGATATCCTGGTACTGCATTGCTGCCGCTTTCGACGGGTCCATCGGGGTCTTCGTCGGTTCAATCTTCCACCCGAGGAGGGAGTGGTAGAACTTCTTTGCGCGATCGACGTTGTCGGCTGGAATCTCGAAGTATGCGATGTTTGCCATGGGCAGTGATGTAACCAGAATTATATTTAGCAATTGGGATGGTACCACAACCTGTATCCGCACCGCTTTCCGGTCTCCGTACCGGCTACCACGGTCCCCGGGACCGGATTATTGCAGCGGAATTGTCCGCAGGGACCGTACCGGGAGTGAGCCACTGCGGGGACCGGTGGACCGGGGCGGGCGGAAACCCGGTGGATATATCTCCCGCTCCCATGACCGGATCACCGGTCACTTTCACCCGCCCCGATCCCGGGTATTAATACCGGCCCATGCAACTGCACACCAGACATGAACCGGCAGGTGCATCTCGTTATCGGGTTCGGGCTGTTCCTGGTATACCTGTACGTAACCGGCCTGTTCCACGGCCCCACCGGTGAACTGTTCGTATTCGGGATCATCGCAGTCACCGCCGGCTCGCTCTTCCCGGACATCATGGAGCCCGCGAGAAGCCCCCGGCACCGGAGGATCTTCCACAGCCGGCGGGCACTGAACGTTGCTGGCGTGTTGTTCCTGCTCACGGGTGCAGCAGCCATGGTCGCCCGCGGTATTCCCGATCCTGCGCCCGTCTTTGCGTTCTCCTGTTTCTTCCTTGGGTACGCGGCCCATCTGCTCGCGGACTCCCTGACCCGGGCGGGGCTGCCCGGGTGATGCGGGCCGGTGAGACAGGCCCGGGCTCTGCCGGGCAACCGTGATGAACATGGACGACCCCGCCCGGCTCCGGCTGCTCGCGCTCGTAGAGCAGGATGGCGGGACCGACCGGTTGCTGTACCGGCTTGTCGTGACGGCGCAGACTGCGGCAGACGGTTCACACGTGACCCGGGTTGATGACCGGATCGATCCGGCATTTGCCCGGATCGACGCCGGGGCAGCCGGCCGGGCAGCCGGATGCCGGCAGCAGATCGAACGGCTCCTGGCGAAAAAAGACGGGGAAGATGAATACGAGTATGAGGAGATGTTCGAGATCCTGGAGAAGACGAACTATCCGCTGGATATCAAAGAGCAGACTGAGGAGGAGGCCCGGCAGGGGATGCTGGAAGGCGAAGAGTTCATGCTCCTCGAGATTCAGGTGATCGGGTTTGTTGAACGACACCGGGGGAAGGAATCGCTCGCCTTCGATTACATTGCCGCGATGAGCCAGAAAGCGCTTTCATCGGAATGGATGAAGGAGAAGATCCGGCTCGTCTCGAAGGTCTGCGAGGATACCGTCATGGGAATCGACAACCAGACAACCCGCCACCTCTCCGCATCGATCCGCAAGACCGAAACCCGGGAGCTGTGCCTGTACCGGCTGTCTGTCTGGTGCTCGATGAGCGACGACGGCTCTCCACGGTACAGTGTCCGGGACCGGATCGATCCGGAGCTCGCGAAGAATGATCCGGCAGCGGGGAAGAGGGCGGACGAAGCGAGGAGGCTGGCGGGAATGGTGATAGAAGGGGAGCCGGCGGGGGCCATTGGACCTGAAACAGGAGAATGCTGAGGATCGTCAGACCCGAAGCAGAAGAAGAACTCACCGGAGTTCTTCGACCAATTTCCCGGCCGTATTTTTTTCGCTCGCCCGGCAACCGGCACCGCATCCCATCCCGGGTAACCTTTATGGGTACCTATCGTTCAATGCAAACGTACAGTCAAGCGCGGTTACAGGAAAGGTGAGGCAGGAACTATGGACGATCTGATGAAGGTTATACAGGACAGGCATTCGACGAGGATATTCTTTGATCCCCATAGGCCAGTACCTGAACGGGATGTAAAAAAGATCCTGGAAGCAGGCCGGTGGGCACCGACTGCTCACAATATGCAGAATTTTGAGATCATTGTCGTTGATGACAGGAACGTCCTGGACCCGCTGGGGAACATAACGACCTATCCTTCACCGGACTTTATCCGGGAAAATTTTGAGCAGTTGTCAATGTCGGAAGAGGAGTTGCTGCAGAAAAAGGTCGGGATCCTGGGGATGCAGTTCCCTCCGGCATGGCGGGACAAAGCACGCCTTGAGACCGCGATGAAAGATACCACTCCCGGAACCCTGAACGAGACGATCAAAGGAAGTCCGGTCATCCTCGTTGTAGTATACGATACACGGAAACGGGCCCCGGCATCAGAAGGTGACAGGCTTGGGACACTGAGTCTTGGCTGCCTGATGGAAAACATGTGGCTCATGGCCCAGGAACTGGGTATTGGTTTCCAGATCATGAGCGCATTCAGCGGTCCCGTCCAGAAGGACGTAAAGAAAATCCTGAAAATTCCGGAGCATATGGCGGTATCCTTTGCCGTCAGGCTCGGGTATCCGGCAGCACAACCTGACTACCTGAGGGTGCGCAGGGAAAGGGCATCGTTCACGTATCACAACACGTACGGTAAGGTTTGGTAAATCCGGGACCCACCCCGGTTCATGGCAGAAATCATGCTGCAGGAGTGCATACAATTCCGTACCCGCACTACGGATCCAGGATGTCAGGGATGAAGATGACGTGAAGTTCGCCGGGGTTCCGGTTTTTCATATCCAATAGCTCCATGATCGTGTGCATAAAAATCCTTGGGCTTACCGCAAGATCATATCCTTAAGAACTATATCCGGGTGATGGTAGCGGGGTTTGCCCGCCGTATAACTGCCAATCTCAATTGCTCCCCGGGGGCACCAGTGGACACAGGCATAGCACTGGGTGCAGCGCCCGTCCCAGGTCACGGCTTTTTCGGTGACAGTTATATTGTTCGTGGGGCAGATACGCCCGCACACCCCGCAGCGGTTGCAGGCGTCAGTAGCATGGATCTGGTTTGGGATCCGGATCACGGATGTTGTGTACACCGAGAATATGCCGATAAGGATGCGCCATACCAGGGAACCGGTCCCTTCCGGTACAGAGACCTGTCGCCGGGAAATGGCAGCAGCAAGTGCGGGAATCTTCTCTTTGGCATCCTTGTTTTTCTGCTGCTGGACCGATGCAGGCTCTATCAGGTCGAAGGGGGCGATATAATTTTCCGGCATGACCATTAAGAACCCGGCCGCAAGTGTTGTTCCCTTCTTTTCGAGGAGAGACCTGAGCGTGAAGAGGGAATGCCCGGGACCGTTTCCACAGCTTGCAATACCGAAAATATACGGCGTTGCTGAAAACCTCAGCTTTTTCACAAACTCCCTGACATACCGGGGCATGTCGGAGAAATAGACCGGGAATACAATCCCGACAATCTGTGCATTATCCGTGATCTCCATCTGGTGCATCACCAACGGGATGGGAATAAGGACCGCTTCATCCAGACATTTTGCAAGGTCACGGGCAACGGCAAGCGAGTTCCCGGTCCCGGAAAAATAATAGATATTTGCTTTCATTCCTGTTCTCTTCTCACGATTTTAATCAGCATTCCCGGTCCGCCGGCCTGTTCAGGGGTATGCACGACGAGCCTTCTCCCGGCCAGTATCCCTCTTGGCCGCTGAAACGGTTATGCTCGTAACGCTTTTGTCAAGTATTGCAACGATCTTGTCCAGTTCTGCCGGTTCGATATCTACCTTGAACCCCAGGTCCCGTATCGCGGAAGTGAAGTCAATGGGGGAATCCTTTACAATATCGGCCCTTGCAAAGCCGGCAGACAGGAGCCTTGACTGGTACTCCTCTTTCATAAGTGCCCCGGAGATACAGCCCATGTATGCGGCAACGGATTTCTGGATCGCTTCGGGAAGAGGCCGTGTCAATACCGTATCGGACACCATGAACCGGCCGCCGGGTTTAAGGACCCGGAGTGCTTCTGAAAATACCCTGCTCTTATCCGGTGCGAGGTTGATCACGCAGTTGGATATGATGACATCAACGGAATTATCATCCACCGGCAGGGACTCAATCTCACCAAGGCGGAATTCGACATTGGAATACCCACCCCGCTCTGCATTCGCAGTTGCCCGTTCGATCATCTCCGGTGTCACGTCGACACCGATCACCCTGCCGGCCGGGCCGACTTTTTTTGCCGCAAGGAAAGCATCGAAGCCCCCGCCCGATCCAAGATCGAGAACTGTCTCGCCCTGGCGGAGCGAAGCGATGGCAACGGGGTTCCCGCAGCCCAGGCCAAGGTTGGCTCCTGCCGGTGCAGCAGATATGTCATCGTCAGAATACCCGACCTTTTTCGAAGCGTCGGAAGCGGGAGAACCCCCGCAAGATGCAGGGCCGCAGCACGATCCACCGGTCCTGGCGATAGTTCCGTATTTGTCCTTTATCTCATCCTTGATTGTTTTTTCAGTCGTGGGTATTGTTTTCATGATACATCCCCGAATTCAGACAGTCCATTTCCTGGTCATATCCAAATCACAAAAATTATGTGAACGTTCAGAATATTTAAATCTATCAGATCAATCAGAACAGTAAGATTTTACTGAACTAATGGTAGATGGGCAACATGAGGGGAATCAACCCCGGTTTCAGGTATAGTTTCGAAGGGACGCGCCTCGGAATCTTCTTTTTATCTACGGAAAACCATGCATGAAAAAACTGCCTGTGCGGATTTTTCATTCTGATTATTCTGAAAGGTTAAATAGGTAAAAAATAATCAGTAGTGCACGAGACCATGACAAAGAAAAAAACTGCAGTTCCCGCCGGAATTTCACCCGGTGACTCCTGTGAATGTACGGTGAATGGGGTTTACAGCATGGAGGCACTGCTGAGTGTCGATGAACGCGGCCAGATGGTGCTCCCCAAAGACTTCAGGGAAAAAAACGGTATACGGCCCGGTGATAAACTTGCATTGTTCTCCTTTGAAAAAGAGGGAGGATTCTGCTGTATGGCACTGGTGAAAGCAGAAAACCTGAGCACGATGATGACAACGCTTCTCGGTCCTCTTGGCGGAGAAGTCACGAAAAAATAATTATCTGCGTTTTTCCGGCTTTCTGTTGTAACAAATAATTTCAGCCGGAGGTGAGTGAATGCAGGGGATAACCCTCTGCGTTTTTTCACTACTGCCCGCAACCCCCCCTTGGTTTCTGGCTGCACCCGCCCGCAGCACAATCAGACTCTTTTTCCGGAGTGCCACAGCAGGTAGCAGCCTTTACATACTCCCGGACCACCTGCTCCGCAACCTTGTACGCGTACACCGTGAACATCTCGTCCGGCACCTCATCGATCCCGAACGGCAAGTCGACGTCATAAATCTGGTCGGCCTGCACGATCACCTGCTTCAGATCAGGAATGACCCCCTCCATCATCCGCGCCGCACAGTGGATGAAGCAGCCCTCGATCGCGATCACCTTCTCCGCTCTCCTCACGAGGTTCCGCTGGCCGGTGTCTTTCGTGAACGCCCCGCCCAGGCAGATTCGCACCGTCTCGTCGCATGCCAGCCGGTGGGCAACCATGTTCGCCACCCGCCGTGCCACCTCGCCCCGGGAGCACGCCCCCTCGCAGGCCATCACCGCGATCTTCGGCGGGGTCGTGGAATTCCTCTCGGCATACTCCTCGCAGGCCGGGCATTTCCCGGTCACTTTGGCAATTTTTATTGTTTCATATTCCATGGTTTTGCACCTTACATACTGCGTGGGAGAGGAGGCGATATATATCCCGGAACCGGATTTCAAAAAAAACTGAAGTCCGGCAATTCAGTGCGGGATCGTATTATTTTCCCCGGCCACCCATGCTGTACCATGGCTACCGCCCGCTGCTGTCCCGCCGACTGCGCCCTCCGGAGCGACTGGGAAGATGAACTCCGCGCCGAGAAGGAGATGCTCTCGGGAGATTCGGTCACCGAACTGCTCCGATACATGAAACTGCTCGGCCACCCTCTCCGGCTCAACATCGTCCTGATGCTCCTGAAACGGGACCACTGCGTCTGCGAGTTCTGGCACGTATTCGAAGAGCCGCAGAACCTTATCTCCTATAACCTGAAGAAACTCCGGGACGGCGGGGTCGTTGAGTCTTACTATCGATCGAATCATAAGATCTACAAAATCAGGGAAGAAATCGCCCAGGTGATCCGGAAGATCACTGCATCGGTACCGGGTATTTAAGATCACAGGTATTACCGGATAAATTCCCGGCCCGTATCCGTCAGCGAGTAGATGATCCAGTTACCGTGATACTCTCCTTCGATCAGACCGCTCTCTTTTAAAATATTCAGGTGATAGGAGAGTTTGGAGCCGGCCAGTCGCATGAACCGGTTGATAACGCAGACGCAGAGCGGCTGGTCGCGGACAAGGTAGAGGATGGTGAGCCGGAGCGGGTCGGAAAGTGCATGGTAGACCCGGCTTTTCTCTTCGAGCTCATGAGATGCGGGTATCCTACCTGTAAGCGCTTCGAATCCCCCGAGAGCATCAAGTTCTTTCTGGATGGGGTCAGGGATCTCCATCTCCCCGGTGCCCTTCGTGTTTTTTGTCCCGCAGCAGGACAGGGTTACGCGTTTCACTTCAAATTAATCTGAAATGAAAAGATATATAATCTTGCCCTGTCCAGTGTAATTCAACAAAATTTGAATTGATGCACAATGACAAAAATTGAGATTCTCGGAACCGGCTGCGCAAAATGCAAACGGCTCTTTGCCAATGCCGAACAGGCAGTAAAGGACCTGAAGATCACGGCCGAGCTCGTCAAAGTAGACGACATTGCCGAAATTGTCAGTCGCGGTGTCATGCTCCCGCCGGCGCTCTTCATCAACGGTGAAGTAAGGGCCGAAGGCAGGATACCTGACGTGAATGAGATAAAGAAGATGCTGACGGAGTGAAACCAATGACCGAAACACCACAAAGTTCGTGCGGATCGAACGAACCGAAACGGATCATATTTCCGTGCGCCGGGCAGGCGAATGTCGGACAGCTGACCAATCTTGCAGCAATCCAGCTGACGGAGGAAGGCTACGGGAGCATCTCCTGCGTAGCACTGCTCGCTACCGGTACCGAAAACCTTGTCGCCAACGCGATGAAGGCTGATGAAGTTGTCATCCTCGACGGGTGCCCGATGCTCTGCGCAAAGAAGATTGCCGGTGCACAGGGTGTTGCAGCGGGACAGCACCTGATCCTGACCGAACTCGGCATCGCCAAGGGGCCGTCGAAGTCTTACACGAATGATGACATAGAGAATGTCGTTGCCGCGTGCTGGAAGGGCGAAGGGCGGGTACAGAGTACCGCAAAGCCGGCCAAGAAGACTGGCGGGAAAGATGGGTGTGGCTGCGGGTGCGGCGGGACCTGCTGAAATTCACGAAGGTTTCACCATGACCTTTGCACTCGTCACCTGCTCCGGTATCTCGAATACCGGCAAACTCACCACGCAGGCCGCCCTCATGCTCATGCAGCGCAGGCCGGGACACTATGTCTGGATGCATGCCAAGCAGTCTGCCGCAACGCTCGAAGCGGAGATCGGGGATGCCGACCAGGTGATCGTGATCGACGGATGCACGGATTGTTGTGCAACGAAGAAACTCGCCAAATCCTGCCTCGTACCCCATTATCATATCATCGCTGCCGAACTCGGGATCGAAAAGAAGGGAATGGGAGAGGTCCGGTACGATGAGATCGAAAAAGTCGTCCGTGCTGTTATGGATAAAGAGGTATCTCCATGAAAATCGGTATTGTGAGCGATGGAAAATTTGGTGACCGTGCCTTTGAGGTCATCCGGGATCGGTTCCCTACGGAATGGATCATGGCCCCGTTCCCGCAGAGCATAATCGTTGACGATCTCGAACTGGACCTTCCGGAATGCGATCTCTACATCTCTTATGTCCGCCACCCGGATGTCGCGCTCGCGATCATCGGGAAGAAGAAACCGGTGATTCTCGGGGTCAGTTTCGGGCCCGGGTTCCTCCGGCAGGCAAAGGCCATCAATGAGGATATTATTGCGCCCGCGACGATGTGCTCGCTCGAAGACACTACCTGGGTGCCGGCAATCAATGAGTATGCAAAAGTATTCGGGCGCCCTTCGTTTGACGTGAAGGTACAGGAAGATGGTACCATCGAGAGCATCCGGGTGATCCGTGGCTCTCCCTGCGGCTCTACCGTTGCGGCAAGCGTAGAACTGCTTGGGACACAGCTCAGCCCGGAACAGCTCCAGCACTACGGCCTCCGGATCTGCCACTTCTGCCGGGCACCCCGTTTCGGCAAGACCTGCGACAAGGAGATCGCAGGGCTGATTCATGCACGGGAACTGGTCCATGCAATCAGTGCAGTATCACCCGCAGCAGGTGCACGGGTGAGATCGTTTACCGACGAGATGGAGAAAATTATCGATCAGAAAATAACCGGAGAATAACCCTATGCAGAATTATTTACAACTGTTCGCTGACCGGGTGACCTATACTGTCCTCGGCCTTGCGCAGGGTAGTCCCCTTGCCTCGTCGGTGAACGTCTTTGTCAACGACATCATCTGGGTATCGCTGCTGCTCTCCGTGGTGGTCTTTGGCGTTGCCATCGTCCGTTCGTTCATCACCCCCCAGAAAGTGAAGAAGCTGGTGGCAGGGCGTACAGAAGGAGTGGGCAACGTGCTTGCCGCACTTCTCGGTATCCCCACACCGTTCTGTTCCTGCTCGGCAGTGCCGCTCTTCATCGGCTTTGTCGAGAGCGGCGTGCCGCTCGGGATCACTTTCTCGTTCCTGATCGCCTCACCGCTTATCAACGAGGTCGCCGCAGCCATGCTGCTCGCGATGTTCGGCTGGCAGATTGCGCTCATCTACATACTATCAGGTCTCGTCATCGCAATTGTGGCCGGCATCATCATCGGGCGCCTCCACCTGGAGAGCGAGGTCGAGGAGTTTGTCTGGAAGTGCAGGATGCACGACCAGGCCGACAAGCCGATGACATGGCGGGAGCGGATTGATTTCGGAATTTCTGAATCGAAAAGTATCACGCTCACGGTACTGCCCTATATCGTCATCGGTATTGCAATCGGTGCGATCATCCACGGCTATGCCCCGGCGGATTTCCTGGTCTCGTTCGCGGGCCCGGGGAACCCGTTCGCTGTTCCGATAGCAGTACTGATCGGTATCCCGCTCTACTCGAACGCAGCGGGTATGATCCCGATCATGCAGGTCCTCACGGCGAAAGGTATGGCGATGGGTACGGCACTTGCGTTCATGATGTCCGTCATCGGGCTCTCACTGCCGGAGATGATCATCCTCAGGAAAGTGATCAAGCTTAAATTAATCCTGATCTTTGCAGGAATCCTGTTCGTGGCGATCACGATGACGGGGTATTTGTTTAATGCGATACTGGGATAATCAAAAGTGATCTGGTGAACATGACATGACAACGACGAAAAACCTCTCTTTCCTCGACCGGTACCTCACGCTCTGGATCTTCCTTGCGATGGCCGCAGGTATCGCCATCGGTTACTTCTCGCCCGGGGTGCCGGCGCTTATAACCGGCCTCTCGGTCGGGACCACCTCGATCCCCATCGCGATCGGGCTGATCCTGATGATGTACCCTCCCCTCGCGAAGGTGAAGTACGAGGAACTGAAATACGTCTTCCGGAACACCACGGTGCTCGGCCTCTCCGTGGTCCAGAACTGGATCGTCGGGCCGGTCCTGATGTTTGCCCTTGCCGTGATCTTCCTCCGCGACCAGCCGATGCTGATGTACGGGCTGATCCTCGTGGGCATCGCCCGGTGCATCGCGATGGTGATCGTCTGGAACGACCTCGCGGGAGGCGACTGCGAATATTGCGCCGCGATCGTTGGTCTGAACTCGATCTTCCAGGTCTTCTTCTACTCCGTCTACGCCTGGTTCTTCATCACCTACCTGCCACCCCTCCTTGGCATCGGGACCGGTTCTGCGGTATCGATCACGATCATCCAGATTGCGGAGAGCGTTTTCATCTACCTCGGCATCCCGTTCATCGCCGGCATGATCACCCGGTACGCCCTGCTCCGCGTGAAGTCAAAGGAGTGGTACGAGCAGGTCTTCATCCCGAAGATCTCGCCGGTCACGCTCGTCGCCCTGCTCTTCACCATCATCGTGATGTTCTCGCTCAAGGGCGAGTATATCGTGAGCGTGCCGTTCGACGTGGTCCGGGTGGCGGTCCCGCTGCTCTGTTACTTCGTGATCATGTTCTTCGTGAGTTTCTGGATGGCACACCGGCTCGGCGTGGATTACGCGAAGTCCGCCTCGCTCTCGTTCACCGCCGCCTCAAACAACTTCGAGCTCGCGATCGCAGTTGCCATCGCGGTCTTCGGCATTGCGTCACCGGCAGCCTTCGCCACCGTCATCGGCCCGCTCGTCGAGGTGCCGGTGCTGATCGGGCTCGTGAACGTCTCGCTCTGGCTGAAACAGAAATGGTACGGGGGGAGGGGCGACAACTCATGCAGCCCGTGCACCGGTACCAGGGAGTCATGATTATCGTGAAAAAGAAGATCCTCTTCATCTGCACCCATAACTCCGCCCGTTCACAGATGGCGGAGGGGTATATGAACGCAAAGTATGGCGACCGCTACGAGGTATTCAGCGGCGGGACCGAGCCCGGCCGGGTCCATCCGGTCGCAATTGCGGTAATGAAGGAGATCGGGATTGATATCTCCGGGCACCGTTCGAAACTGATCGATGAGCACTACGGGAAAGGAATTGAGACTGTTGTCACGGTCTGCGATTCTGCACAGAAGGCATGCCCGTTCTTCCCGGGGGCGAAGGAAGAGATCCACCAGGGTTTCCCGGACCCCTCGGCGTTCACCGGCACCGATGAGGAAATCCGGGCCGGGTTCCGGCAGGTGCGTGACGAGATCATCCGGTGGATTGACGCGACATTTGGAACTGCCCCGGCGTGATATGCCCCAGTTCCTCTCGTTTTTTTTGGCCGTTGGTAGCTGCAAAGGAATCCGGAGAAAAGCACTTTATAGTTAATTTGCTTAACAATATGTGTGCAAAGTACAGGCACAGGTGAGTACTGATGGCAGACACCCCGGATATCCTGCAGTTATCGGCGGCCTGGATCCGCATCCTCAACAAGATGGATGCTATGGAAAAATGCCCCCGGGACTTCGGTTCCGGCGACCTGCTCCACTGCTCGGAGATCCACACGATGATGGTGATCGGGAAACGCCCGGATATCAACATCACGGATCTCGCGGCTGCACTCGGGATAACCAAAAGTGCCATCTCCCAGATGGTCACCCGGCTCGCGGGCAGGAACCTGGTGGAAAAACGCCGCAACCCCGATAATGACAAGGAGATCCTCCTCCGGTTAACCCCGCATGGCACTATCGCATATCTTGGTCATGAGCAGTATCACGCAAAGATCTATGTCCGCATGCAGGAGAAACTCGGTGACATGACTCCCGGGCAGTTCCGGTTCATCGCAACATTCCTCGGTGCCATCGAAGAGACGGCCGATGAGTTCTCGCAGGAGCAGTAGTAAATTTTTTTCTTCCGCAAAACGGTTAAGAAACTTAACAAGAGGTGAAGGATATGGGATTCCACACAAGAAAAGAAGGCACCGGGGATTTCTGTCGTTATTCCCCCTGGACCGCACCGTTCTTTGACAACCTGTTCCGGAAGCTGTTCCAGAACCCGGAAAAGATTGCAGGACCATTCATCCAGCCCGGGATGACCGTCATGGATATCGGGTGCGGGCCGGGCTTCTTTACGCTGGCCATGGCTCGTATGGTCGGGCCGGAGGGGAAGGTGATCGCCATCGACATGCAGCAGGAGATGCTCGATCTGGTGAAAAAGAAGAGCGACCGGCTGGGGTTGTCCGGACGTATCCGGTTCCACAGGTGCGAGCCGGATTCCCTAGGGATAGATGAGAAGGCCGGGTTCATCCTGTCCTTCTACATGGTGCACGAGGTCCCGGACCGGGACGCCCTGTTCCGGGAAGTCAGCGGGCTCCTGGAACCCGGCGGAAGATACCTTATCGTTGAACCGTTCTTCCACGTATCAGCGGAAGCATTCGAAGATACCCTCCGTCATGCGGAAGAAGCGGGTCTTGTTACTGAAAAACGACCGAAGGTGCGGCTGAGCAGGGCGGCGGTATTGAGAAAAGGATAAGCCGGGGAAGTATCCGGGAAACCATCCGCTTCCCGAAGACTGCTGTTCTGGTTCGCACCAACCGATCCGGCAAGGAATGATTTCCTGAAACCACCCGGGGGTCTCCCGCACAGCCGCGGGAAATGTTCCGGGCAGTGTTCCCCGCCTCACTGCCCGCGTGTCGCGAGGATCTCGTCCTTTGCCAGCAGGTGCACGTGGGCCGGGCATTGCCTCGCCCAGGCTTCTGCCGGCATGTGCAATCACCATGGCATCCGTGAAGTGGTTCACGGACTCGACAATCACTTTGCACGCAGTGCCGTGTTCTCTGACTTGAAGATCCCCGAGCCGACAAAGACGCCGTCGGCGCCGGGCTGCATCATGAGTGCCGCGTCCGACGGGGTGGCAATACCGCCGGCCGGGAAGTTCACGACCGGCAGCCTGCCCCGTTTCGCGGTCCCGGCGAGGGGTCAGATCTGCCGGAAGTTTCCCCGCTGTTTCACGAACCGGTCCCAGTTCCACGGTTCGTCCAGCACGTTGACGGTCACGTGCTCGATGCCGCTGATCCCCAGCGCCCTGCGCTGCACCTGGCCGGAGAGGTGATCGGAGAGCGGGCACGCCTTGCAGGTGAGGACCATGTCGATCTCGGCGCTCGTGCCCTTCACCCGTATCTCCTTTATGAGCCCGAGGTCGACGATATCGATGCCCACCTCGGGATCGATCACTTCCTTCAGTGCATTCCGGATCTCGTTCTCGCAGACGAGCTCCTGCCGGGCTGCGGGGGAGATCGGGCCGGGCTGCGCCTGCTCGAAAGTGCGGAGCCGCTCCTCGAGCTGGTTCTGGCGGTCCAGCAGCCGGCTCACCACCCGGAGCATCGGGTCGGGCATGACCTCTTCGATCGTCTCTTCCGGGGAACCCTGTTCCGGCCCGGCGATCCTGCCCGGAACGCCGACAACCGTTGCGCCGGGCGGAACGGACCGGACCACGACCGACCCGGCTCCAACCTTTGCGCCCCTGCCGATCCGGATGGGACCAAGGACAATAGCGCCGGAGCCAAGGATCACGCCGTCTTCGATAGTCGGGTGGCGCTTTACATTCACGAGTGCCGTGCCGCCAAGTACTACACCCATGTAGATGAGGACATCGTCGCCGATTGCGGAAGTCTCGCCGATAACGACTCCCATGCCATGGTCGATGACCACCCTGCGGCCGATCACGGCACCGGGATGGATCTCAACTCCTGTCAGGAACCTGCCTATGTGGGAAACGAGCCGGGCACAGAATTTCAGGTTGTGGGTCCAGAGCCAGTGGGCCCTGCGGTGGAACCAGAGGGCGTGGAGCCCCGGGTAACAGACGAGGACTTCGAGGGTGGAGCGGGCGGCGGGGTCCTTGGAAAAGATTGCCCGTATGTCTTCCCGGAGGCGGTCAAAAACCATGGCAGTCTCACTTATTCCACAAACAGGTCGGGGATACTTAAATAACGCTCACCCGTGTCCGGCAGGATAACGACAATGAGCTTGCCCTTGTTTTCCGGACGCCCTGCCACCGCAAGTGCCGCATAAGTCGCTGCACCGCTGGAGATCCCGACAAGGATACCTTCCTCTTTTGCAAGTCTCCGCGTAGTCTCGAACGCATCCTCATTTTTGACACGGATGATCTCATCCACGAGGTCGCGGTTGAGCACCGCCGGGACAAAACCGGCGCCGATTCCCTGGATGCGGTGCGGGCCGGGAGACCCGCCGGAGAGGACCGGCGATGCATCGGGTTCGACAGCAATTGCCCGGAACGAGGGTTTTCTCTTCTTGATGACGTCCGCGATACCGGTGATCGTTCCTCCCGTCCCCACACCGGAAACGAGGATGTCGACTTTCCCATCCGTATCACGCCAGATCTCTTCGGCAGTGGTCTTCCGGTGTATTGCCGGGTTGGCCAGGTTGTTGAACTGCTGGGGAATGTAAAAGTACTTCGGGTTCTCTGCTGCCATCTTCTCGGCCCTGGCAACAGCCCCTTTCATTCCTTCAGCACCCGGTGTGAGCACCAGCTCCGCGCCGAATGCTTTTGCAAGTTTCCGCCGCTCGACGCTCATGGTCTCCGGCATCACCAGCGTGAGCTTGTATCCCCGGGCCGCACTCACGAACGCAAGCGCAATACCGGTGTTGCCGCTCGTTGGTTCGAGAATGATCGTATCCTTCCTGATCAACCCCTGCTTTTCAGCCTCATCGAGCATTGCAACCCCGATCCGGTCCTTGACGCTGCTCAACGGGTTGAATGACTCAAGCTTGGCAAGCACCGTTGCGCCGGCACCGCTGGTGAGGTGGTTCAGCCGCACGAGAGGAGTGTTGCCGATTGTTGCCGTAATATTGTCGTAAATCTTTGCCATATTGTTTCCCTCCAGGACTCTGGAATCACCCGCACGTACCTGCGGGATCCCGTAAGTTAACAATTGTTAATTGTCCGGAACCAGATATTATACCTTGGTTCCCGGCAAAAAACCACTTCCTTAAACCACTTCCTTAAACCACTTCCTTAATCCGGCTCTCTTTGTGATTCCATTCCTGCAGGAAGATAAGCGTATAGCGTCAGGTCGGTGCAGAAGGGAAGCATACGAAGAAGATACCGTGGCTGTTCCCTGCGGGCATACCTGCGTACTTCCGGGATCTTCCCGGCTTTCATAAACTATTTGGTACGGGCGGGAATAAAAGATCGGTCAGGGTGAAACACGGGATACCCACGGAATTCCCCTCCCCGGTTTCATGGAAGGGCTGCCGTCCGTGATCCGTCACGGCGATATCGTAGAGGGGTTCCATATTCCTGCTGTTCCGGGGGAGAACCGGGTAGGGAGTGTCTTGGGGATGCCTCTTAAATGTATCAAAAAATCCCCCTGGAGCAGTTACGAGTGCCGAAACGCGGCCACTGATCATTAAACCGGCGATCGGATCGCACCCTGTCAAATTTGGCCTGAATGCGAGGTTTTTAATCGCCTGGATGTTTTATACTGTGCTGGAAAATGGAGTAATCCAGGCAGGAAGATCTCCCCGGTGATCCCGGTGGACTTACAGCAGCATGACAGGAGGTACTGTCATTTCAGAATTCCTGAAGCGGCGGCCCGGGTAAACCGGATATGTCCGGCAGGAGTGCAGCATAGTAAGGCAATCCGGAAGGGTTTACGCGACAAAAAGGAGTACCGGGGCCGGTGTGGCAGAACGGTTTAATGCCTTCGCCTGCAAAGCGGATGTCCGGGGGTTCGACTCCCTCCGCCGGCGGTTAGTATCGGGAGATTGTCATGGAACTGTACAGTACGTTATCGAGAACCGTAGAGCCGCTCGTGACACTTCACCCGGACAGGGTGTACCTCTTCGTCTGCGGCCCGACGGTCTATGATTACTCGCACATGGGTCATGCCAGGACGTATGTTGTCTTCGATGTACTGGTAAAATATCTCCGGTGGACCGGGAAGGAAGTCTTCTATCTCCAGAATATCACGGACGTTGATGACAAGATCATCAACCGTGCGAAGGAGGAGGGCATATCCCAGAACGAGCTCTCCCGGAAGTTCGAGACCGAGTATCTCCGGGACATGCAGAGCCTCAGGATCGATGCGGTCAGCTACTATGCCCGGGCCACTACGCACATTCCGGAGATCATCGATCAGGTGGAGCGCCTGATCGCCCGGGGGGTTGCCTATGTCACGGAGACCGGCGTTTACTTCAACCTCGACACGTTCGAACATAATGGGGAGCTCTCAGGCCAGGAACGGGCAAAACGCGTCAGCCGCGTAACGGATGCCTCAAAACACAACCCGCACGATTTTGCGCTCTGGAAGACCGGGGAGTATGGCGAGTATACCTGGGACTCCCCGTGGGGCAGGGGGCGGCCCGGCTGGCATATCGAGGATACGGCGATCTCCGAGAAGTACTTCGGGCAGCAGTACGATATCCACGGCGGGGGACTCGACCTGATCTTCCCCCACCACGAGGCGGAGATCGCGCAGATGGAGTCGCTGGAGGGTAAGCACCCTATGGTCAGGTACTGGCTGCATACGGGATTCCTGACGGTGAAGGGGGAGAAGATGTCCAAGTCGCTTGGGAACTTCATCACCATACGGGACGCGCTTAAAACATGGAACAGGGATGTGCTCCGCTACTTCATCCTTCTCTCCCACTACCGCTCCCCCCTCCAGGCCACGGAAGAGGGAATGGCCAATGCGGCAAAGGCGCTCGAACACATCCGTGCGATCGCCAGGAAGGACAATGGCGAGAACCGGGAAGGACGGAAGGCCTTTGTCGATGCAATGGAGTCTGACCTTAAAACGCCAATGGCACTTACAGCGATCCAGGCACTTGCCGCGAGCGGGGATATTGCTGCCCTTAAAGAGTACGGGGCAATTCTCGGGATCAACTTCCTCCGCGAGACGAGCGCACCATTAAGTGTTCTCCAGGATATCCGTGCAGAACTGCGGGCCAGGAAACAGTTTGAAATCGCGGACCTGATCCGCGAACGTATGGTCGCCGCCGGGATCACGATCACCGATGCGCCCCTGTGATCGATCCCATAAGGAATACACGGGTCTTTACCATACTGTTTTCAAAAGATGGCATCTCTTCTCTTTTTTCCATTTTCAGTCGCCTGGACGATCCGGTGCGATATCGCGTTTCTTTCAGGTATCGTATACTACCAATTTGCATTTTTCAGGTTCTGCACCTGTCCGGCTGACGTGTCGCCCTTATACCACCTCGTTCTCCGGTTTTCCTTCCGGTCAGGAAACAGGAGCTGATCCTGTGAGAACACATTTTATAAGGTCTTTACAATGATTACCTGCTAGAGAAGATCCCAGGCAAAAGAGGTACTACGATGGAAACGACACTGAAGGTTTCGGGAATGCACTGCACCGCCTGCAAAATGCTCGTTGAAGATGCCATAAGCGAGATCAAAGGCGCAAATGCCGTTTCGGTCGATCACACCACCGGCGCGGTGACCGTAACGTACGATTCGGATGAGACCCTCGAGAAGATCAGGACCGCAATCCGGGGAGAGGGTTTCTCGGTCTGAACCATAATGCGGGACATTGACAGGACACCATGGACGGTACAAAAGATACAACAGGGAAACGAAAGCCCAGCCGTACCCCGGCCGCATCTGCAAAGAAGGTGAAAGCAGACGGGATTACGCCGGGACTGGATCACCCGGATGTATCCTGTACCCCGGAAGCGAACGGGAACCTCACCGAGGCCGACCTCACGCTCCACGGCATGCACTGCGATTCCTGCGGGAAGATCATCGGGCGAACCGTCCTGAAATCCGAGGGTGCCTGCATCAGGGAATTCAATAGGGTGAACAATCGGATCGTGCTCGCATGCTGTTCCCGTCACCAGCTCGGCGAGATCAGGAGCACGCTCCTCGAAAAGGGGTGCCAGGCCCTCCTCCCGGGCGAGGAGGCACAGGAGGGGTTCGAGGCCGGATCCTTCCATCGCGGGATCAGTTTCATCAAGTCTGTTTATACTGGTGAGAACGGCTTTGAGACTGAGAACCTGCTGGTCATTTTCATGTACGTGCCGAAAGCGGGAACCGTCCTCGGGAGTTTCTAACCGTGGTGAAGAAAGTTGAGATCAATGTCGAAGGGATGCACTGCGCATCGTGCTCGACCCTCATCTCGCGGGCGCTTAAGAAAGCACCCGGGGTAGTGAATGTCAACGTGAACTATGCGTCGCGGAAGGCCCGGGTGGAGTACGACGAATCGCAGACCGATGAGCAGAAACTCGTGGCCCTCATCACGTCGAAAGGGTACCCGTCAAAGATCGGCACCGATCCCGACAGCGAGCGCCTTGTACGGGAGAAGGAGATCGCCAGCCTGAAGTTCTTCCTCGTCTTCAGCGCAATCTTTGCCATCCCGGCGCTGCTGACCGGCATGGTCTTCATGGACCTGCCGTACCGGATGCTCGTCCTCTTCCTGCTC
Source organism: Methanoregula sp. (assembly GCF_049686655.1). GTDB lineage: Archaea > Halobacteriota > Methanomicrobia > Methanomicrobiales > Methanospirillaceae > Methanoregula. The sequence goes on along the minus strand of NZ_JBAVIG010000067.1, from coordinate 19,601 downwards.
GCCACCCCGGTCCAGTTCATCGCGGGAAAGAGTTTCTACCTTGGGGCATGGAGTGCCCTGAAGAACCGGACCGCGAGCATGGATACGCTGATTGCGGTCGGCACGAGCGCAGCCTACGGGTACAGCGTAGCGGCAATGCTCGGGCTGGTAAAAGAGCAGTACTTCGAGACCGCCGCGGTCCTGATCACGCTCGTCATCCTCGGGAAGTACCTGGAGGCCCTCGCAAAAGGCAGGACGAGCGAGGCGATCCGGCAGCTGATGGGCCTCACCCCGAAGGTGGCGACAGTCATCCGGGACGGGACCGAGACCGAGATCCCGGTCGGTGATGTGACCGTCGGCGACCTCGTGCTCGTGAAGCCGGGCGGGAAGATCCCGGTCGACGGCACGGTGACCGAGGGAGGATCGGCGGTCGACGAGAGCATGATCACCGGGGAGAGCATCCCGGTCGAGAAGACGAAGGGCTCCGGTGTGACCGGCGGGACGATCAACAAGCACGGGGTGATCCGGTTCGAGGCGACCAGGGTCGGGAGTGACACCGTCCTCTCCCAGATCGTGCGGCTTGTCGAGGATGCGCAGGGGAGCAAGGCGGATATCCAGCGGTTCGCAGACAGGGTGAGCGGTATCTTCGTACCGGTTGTCATCCTGCTCGCTTTCACGACCTTCCTTGTCTGGTTCTTTGTACTTGGCCAGCCCTTCTCGTTCTCCCTCATGGTTGCAGTCGCGGTGCTCGTGGTTGCCTGCCCGTGCTCGCTCGGCCTGGCAACGCCGACTGCGATCATGGTCGGGACGGGGATCGGTGCACAGCGGGGAATCCTGATCAAGAGCGCCGAAAGCCTCGAGATGATGCATAAGATCAATGCGGTGGTCTTCGACAAGACCGGGACGATCACGGACGGGAAACCGAAAGTAACGGATTTCATCACTTCGGGACCGGAAACAGAACGCGGGCTTCTCATCGGGTACGCGTATGCGGTCGAGCGGAACTCCGAGCACTCGCTCGCGGAGGCGATCGTCGACTACGCGAAAGCGGAGGGCGCCATTCACGGGGATGTCACGGACTTCACCGCGATCCCGGGCTCCGGTGTCTCGGCAACCGTGGGCGGGAGGTCCGTATACCTCGGGAAACCGGAGGAGGGCACACATGATGCCGGCACCGGGGAAACGATCGTCCGTCTCCAGGAAGAGGGCAAGACCGCGATGGTGCTGAAGGTAGACGGTGTAACCCGTGCGATCATCGCCGTGGCAGATACCATAAAACCGACCAGCGCAAAAGCCGTTGAGGACCTCAGGAGCCTCGGGATCGAGACCTGGATGATCACGGGAGACAACGAGCGGACTGCCAGGGCGATCTCAAAGACCGCAGGAATCATCAACGTCTTTGCCGGGGTCCTGCCGCAGGATAAGGCAGCGTACGTGAAGAAGCTCCAGGAGTCCGGGCTGAAGGTCGTAATGGTCGGCGATGGGATCAACGATGCCCCGGCCCTTGCCCAGGCCGACATCGGGATCGCGATGGGCTCAGGCACGGACGTGGCGATGGAGGCCGGTTCGGTCGTCCTGATGCGTTCGGACCCCCAGGACGTGCCGCGGGCGATCCGGCTCGGGAGGAAGACGATCAGCAAGATAAAGCAGAACATGGCCTGGGCGCTGGTCTACAATGTGATCGGGATCCCGATTGCAGCGGGCGTGCTCTACCCATCATTCGGGATCCTCCTCTCGCCGATCATCGCGGGAGGAGCGATGGCGATGTCGAGTGTATCGGTAGTAACCAATGCGCTCACGCTCCGGTGGGCGAGGCTGTAGGTGGATCAGATGAAGATCAGCGAATGGATCCGGGAGAACAAAGGGGCGATTGCGTTTACCGTTGCGGTGATGGTGATCGGTACTGTGGCGTACTTCGCGCTTGGCGTGAGCATGCCGTAGTGAATGCAGGCTGGATTTGATAAAGGAGGTTGAAACTATGGATAAAACGATGACCACGGCCCTCGTGACCCCCTTGCCGGCCACACCGTCCGTCAATGAACCGGCATCCTGCCCCATCCGGAAAGATACGGTATCTTTTTCCCGGAATCACACAATTCCAGAGATTTTACAATTTGTTAAACAAATCATACAAATACTCGCTCCATGAGATTTGAATAAGATGGTTATCTCATGAACGCAATAGAAGCCTGCAATCTCAGGAAATCCTTTGGCCCGGTCGCCGCGGTCGACGATGTCAGTATCGCGGTGAAGGAAGGCGAGATCTTCGGCTTCCTCGGGCAGAACGGGGCCGGGAAGACCACCGCGATCCGGATGATGACCGGGGTGCTGACACCGGATACCGGGTCGGTACGGATCGGGGGTATCGATCTCCTGCAGTACCCGCTCGAAGCAAAACTGAAGATGGGAGTGATCCCCGAGAACGGGACCGTGTACAGCGACCTCACCGCCGAGCAGAATGTCCTCTGGACGGCAAAGTTCTATGGCATGGACAAGGCCAGCCGGAAGAGGCGGTGCGAGGAGATCCTGACCCGGCTCGGCCTGCTCCACCGGAGATACGACCTTGTCCGGTTCTTCTCCAAGGGTATGCGGCAGCGGATCAGTATCGCCTGCGCCATCGTCCATTCCCCACCGGTCCTTTTCCTTGACGAACCCACGACCGGCCTCGATGTCTACAGCCGCAGGCTGGTCCTCGATACGGTGCGCTACATGAACCGGGAGGGCAGCACGGTGCTTATCACCACCCATAATATCGAGGAGGCAAACGAACTCTGCTCGTCCATAAGCATCATCGACAAAGGGAAGATCATTGCTACCGGTACGCCTGAGAAACTCAAGAAACAGTTCGATACCACGCGGTTTGTCGAGATCTCCTTTGACCAGCCGGTCAGGAGCGATCTCTTCGAGGCGCGAGGGATCCCCCGGGCAGAACCATGGGGTGACAAGTGGCGAGTGTATGCCGAGAACGCAGACCATGCAGTGAAACAGCTTGTAGATATGGCAGAAGAAGATAACCTGACCATCCTCTCGATCGCGACCTCAAGCCCCACACTGGAGCAGGCCTTCGTGCAGATGACCGGGGGTGCGTGATGAACCTGCGCCTCTTTGCCCACAGCGTCCTGATGGTTACCGAGAAGGACATGCGGATCTACTATTACAAGGGCTCCGTGGTGATCTTCGGCCTGCTCTTCCCGTTCATCATGTTCCTGACATTTTTCATTGGCAGGAACCTCGACGTGACGCTCTTCTTCCCGAGCTTCCTCGGCATGATGCTCTTCTTCTCCGCGTCCTCCACCGGCCCCCTCATTACCCCGTGGGAGAAGCGGGAGAAGACTTATGAGCGGCTCGTCTCCCTCCCGGTCCAGATCGGGAGCATCGTGCTGGGGGACATCCTCTCCGGCGCGATCTTTGGCATGGGGATTACGGCGATCGTCTGGATCGGGGGAACGGTGCTCCTGCACCTGCACCTTGCAAGCCCGCTGATGCTCCTCCTCGCACTCGTGATGGGCTCGGTGACCTTTGCCTCCCTTGGCACCCTGCTTGCATCGCCGGCAACCGATACGCCGTCGAATATCATGATGTACTCGAACCTGGTCCGGCTCCCGCTCATCTTCGTCTCGGGCATCTTCATCCCGCTCAGCGAACTGGGGAGCTGGGCCTGGACCAACGAGCTCTCCCCGCTTACGTACCTTGTCGACCTGTTCCACGCTGCCATCAACGGCGATGCGGTCTTCCCGCCGGCCTGGGATGTGGGGGCACTGCTCCTGGTCAGCCTTGCCTTTATCCTCGTTGCAAAGACGATCCAGCAGCGCAACCTCGTGAGCGGGAGGTAATCCTGCTCTTTTACTTTTGTTGCACGGTTTTTAATACGTAAACTGGTAAAAACAAGACCTGCGGGAGTTACCGGCTCATGCTCCCACGGATACTGCGGCCCTGCATGGGGAAGTCCTGCCCTTTCAGGATCAGGAAATAACCTGTGCGTTGGCCGGATAAGATCATTTATCCAGCCATTCGTTCCGTTCAATTTCCGCCCGGGTTATCAGGGCCCCGATCGTAAAACGGGATTCCCGTGCCCCGGTCGGTGCAACGGTGGGGATGAGTTTGTGGTTTTGGGTGATTTTTTGGGTTGATATAGCAATCATGAGGAGTTCCTCCCGGGCAGAGGGTATGCCCGAACTGGTGAGTAGTCACTATCTGTCGTCTTGGTGCCGGCTGGGGACGCATATGACTACACATCGGGAAACCTCCTGTCGTATCGGGATAGACTGTGCTCCTCTGGCTGTCCGTCGTGGTTCTTATTCCGGGAGGGGTGTTCTGTCTCCTTATCAATCGCAAGGTAACTTTCCCTGCAGAGGCCGATGAGTGTTTTGAAGTTTATCCGCTTCACTAACCGGATGTGGGCGACATTTTTTTCGTCTATCCACACCCGGTAGCTCGGTGTTTTCCTGAGTTCTTGTCCGTAGATGATCATGGTCAGGGAAATTATGAATGATGCTGATGTATTTTCTCTGCGGTTACTATGAACCGGTTGATTGTGGCAAATTTTTCTTAAGAATGCCGGGAATCCGTACGATGATTGCGAATCTGACACATCATCCGGACATTCCTTCCGATCAGCCGGCAACAGGATTCTTGACGGGAGCTCTCCAGGTTGCATGCAAATGATCAAAGCCGGAACGAAATACTTAACAATTGTGAACTCATATGTGTATATGGTGATCCACTATGAGGGATCGTTTTTGTCGAGAATACCATCGGAGTAACTGAACCAGCAGTCCCATCGATCGGGCACCTGCCACCATCGGCAAAGCTCGTGTACAAAGTCCTGGAAACCAATGGACACCTGACGCAGAAAGATCTCATCCGTGAGACCTCGTTACCTTCACGGACGGTGCGGTATGCATTGGGAAGGCTCAGGGAAAATAATGTCCTTGTCGAGCGTCATTACTTCACTGACGCACGGCAGAGCCTGTATGGCCTGAACAAGCCCCGCCAGGAAGTGGTCACGGTATGATGCGACACTGACCCGATATCATTCTTTTAGGTGATGACTGCAGATCAGCTACATCCCGGTTCAAATCCGGGCCTTGGCTTTCCGAAAAGTGCATCAGCACCTTGCGGATCAGAAGAATTGCGCAGCAGTTCTTAGAGCTCGGGGGAGGGCGATCAGAACCCCGACGCCGGCATATCAGGAAAAACACCATGAGTATCAGGATCCAGAAAACATTCGAAGCACTCTTCGAACTCGAAGAGGTCCGGGGGCTCTTCAGGGAGTCCCTCCCGACCGGGTTCGATGCCGAAGAGGAGGCCGCATTCAGTCAGCGGATTGCCGGGCTCAAGGCAATCATCGCTGATCTAGAAGCCGGCACCGGCACGCCGAAGGTGACAAAAATTGCCGGTACGCTCGATGTCAGGAGCCGGGAGGAGCAGTACATCAATATCCACCCCATCCAGGCAGCCGGCAGGCTTACCACGGAGGCACGCAAAGCGATCATCTCCTATGGTGACGGATACTCGACCTGTGATGCCTGCAGGAAACCGTTCCGGCTCGACAAGATCACAAAACCGGGGATTGCGGAATTCCATGAAGAACTCGCGAAATGGCTGAACATGGATCAGGCCCGGGTAGTTCCCGGGGCACGCCGTGGTTTCCAGGCTGTAGCGGGTACCCTCGTGGGGAAAGGTGACAGTGTCATCGTCTCCGCCCTCGCCCACTATACCGAGTTCCTTGCAGTCGAGAATGCCGGTGGAATCATCAGGGAAGTGCCGCTGAACGCCAGAAATATCGTTACCGGTGAGGCAACGGCACAGAAGATCGAAGAGGTCAAACGGGAGACCGGAAAACTCCCGGTGCTCGTCATGATCGACCACTTCGACTACCAGTTCGCAAACGAACACGAAATCAAAGAGATCGGAAAAGTTGCACACCAATACGATATCCCCTTCCTCTATAATGGCGCTTACACAGTGGGCATACAGCCGGTTGACGGCAAGAAGATCGGAGCCGATTTTGTAGTCGGCTCCGGACACAAGAGTATGGCATCGGTCGCACCGTCCGGGGTACTTGCAATGACCGATGAATTTGCGCCAAAAGCGCTCCGTACCACCGCGATGGTCGGCGACCTCACCAAACGCAAGTTTGGTATCAAGGAAGTGGAACTGCTCGGATGCACGCTGATGGGCGGGACCCTGCTCTCGATGATCGCATCGTTCCCGGCAGTCAAGGCACGGGCCCTGAAGTGGGATGATGAAGTGAAGAGATCCAATTTCTTCATCGACAGACTACTCAGGATCAGCGGCAGCAGGGTGCTCTCAGAGTACCCGCGGAAACACACGCTCACGAAGATCGACACCACCGGCAGCTTCGACACGGTTGCAAAGACCCACAAGCGCCGCGGGTTCTACTTCAGCGACGAACTGTCGTCCCGCGGGATCGTCGGGGAGTTTGCCGGTGCCACCAGGACCTGGAAACTGAATACCTACGGCCTCAACGAAAAGCAGATCCGCTACCTTGCGGATGTCTTCACCGGAATCGCGGAGAAATACGAGATCCCTGTCGGGAAATAAGTCCGCCAGGGCACCTGCCGTTTACTGACCCGCAGACGATCAGGATTCATCATGACACCCGATATTCCGGTTTTCCTCGCAACGATCAACCCGTTTCGGAGATCCCGGAAAGCACGCACTGAAGAAAAATCCCCCTTACAAGAAACAACGAAGGAATCCATCATGTCAAAGAAGAAGTTTAACCTTGGAACCCTCTCCCTCCATGCAGGCCAGGTGGCTGATCCCACTACCGGGTCAAGAGCAGTACCGATCTACCAGACCTCCTCGTACGTATTCAAGAGTGCGGAACATGCAGCGAACCTGTTCGGCCTCCGCGAGCTCGGGAACATCTACACCCGTCTCATGAACCCGACCACTGACGTGTTCGAGAAGCGTGTCGCAGCCATCGAAGGCGGAAACAGCGCAATTGCAACCGCCTCCGGCCAGGCTGCGATTACCTACGCGCTCCTGAACATCACCCAGCCGGGTGACGAGATCGTGTCTGCGGACAACCTCTACGGAGGAACATACGAGCTCTTCCACTACACCTTCCCGAAACTCGAAAGGCATGTGATCTTTGTCGATTCGACAAAACCGGAAGCGTTTAAGGAGGCGATCACTCCCAAGACCAAGGCAATTTACGCCGAGACCATCGGGAACCCGAAGCTGGATGTCCCCGACTTTGAGGCAATAGCAAAGATCGCCCACGATGCAGGGATCCCCCTCGTCGTAGACAATACGACCGGTGTCGGCCTTGTCCGCCCGATCGAGCACGGTGCCGACATCTCCGTTCTCTCCGCCACCAAGTACATCGGCGGCCATGGCAACTCGATAGGTGGCGTGATCGTCGATTCCGGCAAGTTTGCCTGGAACAACGGGAAGTTCCCGGAGTTCACCGAGCCCGACCCGAGCTACCACGGCCTCAAGTACTGGGATACCTTCGGTAATTTTGCAACTTTTGGTAACGTTGCGTTCACCTTCAAGATCCGCGTCTCCCTCATGAGAGATACCGGTGCGGTACTCAGCCCGTTCAATGCCTGGCTCTTCCTCATCGGCCTCGAGACCCTCCACCTGCGGGTACCCCGCCACTCGGAGAATGCGCTCGCAGTCGCTGAGTTCTTAAAGACCCACCCGAAGGTCGCCTGGATCAACTACACCGGGCTTCCGGAACACCAGAGCCACAAGCTCGCCCGGAAGTACCTCAACGGAGGATACGGTCCGATCGTTTCCTTCGGAGTCAAGGGAGGCGAGAAGGCAAGCACGAAGTTTATCGACCATCTCAAGCTCTTCAGCAACCTCGCCAACATCGGGGACTCAAAGAGCCTGGTCATCCACCCGGCTACCACGACCCATCAGCAGCTCACACCTGAAGAGCAGAAGAAGACAGGAGTCACGCCCGATCTCGTCAGATTATCCGTAGGAACAGAAGACATCGAAGATATTATCGCGGATCTCAGGCAGGCTCTCGAATCCAGCTCGTAATCGCATATATATTAAGGACTTTACAGAGAGATGATCACTATGAAAATATCCGTTGGCTGTCACGACCAGAGACCCGGATTGGAAGGGGTCTGTCCATGATAAAAGGATCCGTCGGGATAGTACCAACCAGTTTTTATCACCACCCAGCCCCGCTTGCACTGGAAAGCGGGGAATCACTCCCTTCGCTCGTCATTGCCTACGAGATGTACGGCAGGTTGAACAAGGACAAGAGCAACGCGATCCTGATCTGCCACGCCCTCTCCGGGGATGCCCATATCGCAGGGTACCACGAAGGCGACGATAAGCCCGGATGGTGGGACACGGTGGTTGGTCCCGGCAAGGCCTTTGACACCGACCATTTCTTTGTGATCTGCTCGAATGTCATCGGCGGGTGCAAAGATTCTACCGGCCCGTCCAGCACCAACCCTGCAACCGGGAAACCGTACGGGGCAAAATTCCCGGTCATTACAATTAAGGATATGGTCAACGCCCAGAAACTGCTTGTCGACCACTTCGGGATCAGGCAGCTCTATGCGGTAGCCGGCGGATCGATGGGCGGGATGCAGGTGATGCAGTGGGCGGTCACGTACCCGGACTCCATGAAGAAGGCTGTGGTCATTGCTTCCTGCGGGTATTCGACACCCCAGCAGATTGCATTCAACGAGGTCGGCAGGAAGGCAATCATCTCGGATCCCTACTGGAACAACGGGGATTATTACGGGAAGACCCTGCCGATCCATGGCCTTGCACTCGCCCGGATGGTGGGGCACATCACATACCTCTCGAACGAATCCATGCACGAGAAGTTCGGCCGGGCCCTGCAGGGGAAGGACCGGATCGGGTTTGACTTCTCCACGGACTTCAAGGTCGAGAGCTACCTACACCACCAGGGCGACACGTTCACCCGGCGGTTTGATGCCAATTCGTACCTGTATATCACGAAGGCGATCGATTACTTCGACCTGACGCGGGACGGTTCGCTTACCACGGGCCTTACCGGTGTGAAGGCATCATTCCTGATCATCTCGGTATCCTCCGACTGGCTCTACCCGCCATACCAGTCGCAGGAGATGCTCTCCGCCCTGACCGCAAACGAAGCCGAGGTCCACTACTGTGAGATCCGGTCCAATTACGGGCACGACGCCTTCCTGCTCGAATCCGGCCAGATCAATTACCTTGTCGGCAAGTTCCTCTCCCATACGGTCGTTGGCGATGTTATGGTAAAGGAGGTCCAGACCATCGAGGAGGGGACAACCATCGCCGTCACAGCACGGCGGATGATTAAGACCGGTGTCAACCACCTGCCCGTACTCTCCAGCGGCGGCCAGCTTGTCGGGATCGTCACGTCGTGGGATATCGCCAAAGCCGTTGCCTCGAATTTCCTCTGGCTGGATGAGATCATGTCACGGAACGTGATTACAACATGCCCGGACGAGCCCATCGAGGAAGCGGCAAAAAAGATGGAAAAACACGCAATCTCCGCCCTCCCCGTGGTTAACGGGGACAATACGGTGATCGGCCTTATCACAAGCGATGCGATCAGCATCCTTGTCGGGAGAGGGAATCCATGACACATTCTGCTGAAAAACTCCCGAAAAAAGCACTCCTCGTCCTTGGCTGCCCGGAGGTCCCGGTACAGCAGGCGCTTGCACTCCATCTCTCCCATATCCTCATGAAACAGGGTTTTGCTGTCCATGCCTCCGGTAATCCCGCGGTCCTGAACCTGCTGAAAGTATCCGATCCGGAAAACAGCGAGAAAGAAAAAATGAACATCAGGTGAATTGGCGATATGAAAAAGCAATGGTTAGTCCGGTATTCTGAAATCTTCTTAAAATCCGATCCTGTCCGGAGACAGTGGGAGAATGTCCTCATCACAAATATCCTTGAGGTCATGCCCGGCATCCATGTCAGGAATGAGCGGGGGAGGATCTGGCTCGACGGGGACGTGAAGCCCGATCTGCTGAAAAAGGTCTTCGGGATCGTCTCGTTCTCGGAAGTCGAGCACATAAAACTGGATGAGATTGAATCGTTCCTCCCGGATTACTGCCACCGCCACGGGCTGGATAAGGTAAAGACATTTGCGGTAAGGATGAAACGTGTGGGCAAACATACCTTCAGCTCGAATGACAAGGCCATCGAGTACGGTAACCTGATTCGCGGGGAGTTCCCTCATCTCAGGGTAAACCTTGCTACACCGGACAAGGAGATCCATATCGAGATCCGGGCAAACGAAGCCTATCTTTATGATACGGTTACGAAGGCGGTCGGGGGCCTCCCCATCGGGGTCGAGGGCACGCTTGTGGCCCTTGTCTCGGGGGGCATCGATTCTCCTGTTGCTGCCTGGATGATGATGAAGCGGGGGTGCCGGATTCTCCCGGTGTTTGTCGCGCTCGATACGTTCCTTGACGAAACCACCATTGCCCGGGCGGAACGGGTGGTGGAGGTCCTTGCACAATACCAGCCCGGTATTAAACTGACGGTGATCCGGGATTCGTACCTGGCAGCAGCAAAACAGGAACTGGTCCGGCGTCATCTCGAGAAATACACCTGCCTCTTCTGCAAGCGCCGGATGTATCGCGTGGCTACGGCATTCGCGGTGCAGGCCGGGGCAAAGGGGATTGTAACCGGTGAGTCTCTCGGGCAGGTGGCGAGCCAGACGCTTGACAACCTGGTCGTCCTGACTGATGCTGCATCCGTGGTACCGATCCATCGCCCTCTGATTGGGTTTGACAAGGAGGAGACCATGAAGATCGCCCGGGAGATCGGGACCTTCAGTGAATCCACCTCAAAGGCGTCCGGCTGCAAGGCCGTCCCTTCAGGACCCTCGACAAAGGCGAAGCTGTCAATGATCCTTGAGATCGAGGAAAAACTGGAGGCGACGAAGATGCCGCTGCCGGTATAATCCATTCTTTTCCGGAATATGTTATGCAGCGGGCCTCGGGCCTCCACTCCTGCGTTACAGGGTAATAAAATCCGCACCTGTACCCGTTGTCGCTGGCTAAGGTTTTCAGCAGGATCACCAGATTCCGGCATATTCTGAAGAGCAGGCTTTTTTACACGGAAATATCCCGCACAGAACCGGAATCTTAATCCGCAAACGGCGTAAATTTAAGCCTGCATAACCTGTAAACGATGACCTCCGCAAAGGAGAGGGTGACACCGTGATTGAATACTACGCCGCGTATCTGATATCGCTTGGGATTGGCATCATCGCTGCCATCATCGGGCTTGGCGGCGGTTTTCTCTATGTCCCCACGCTCACCCTGATCTTCGGGATTGACCCAAAGACGGCAATCGGCACCAGCCTTGCGATCATGATCTTCTCGTCGCTCTCCGCTTCGTTCTGGTACCGTAAGCAGGGTGTGATCCTCTTCAAAGTGGCGCTGATCCTTATCATACCCAGCATGCTCGCCTCGGTGGCAGGCTCATATCTCACTACGATCGTCGATGCCCGGGTCCTTGTTGCAATATTCTGCATCATGCTCACCATGATCTCCCTTGAGATGCTCCTCCCGTGGTTCCGGTTCCTCAGGGAAATCCAATGGGGGCCTTCGTTCGTGCTGTCTACGAACGTCCCGCACCAGGGCACCCAGCCGGTCGCCCGTATCTGGTACTCCCACCTCATTTTCTGGGGGGCCTTCGGCGGCCTCCTCAGCGGGGTGACCGGCACGAGCGGCGGGGCCATTTTTGTCCCGGCCCTTGCCACGGCGGGTATCCCGGTGCACTATGCGGTGGCAACGTCGATGTTTACAATTATCATCGTCTCAATCACCGGGGCTACGGCCCATGCCACGCTCGGCCAGATCGCATGGCCGTTCGTTGCTGTATATGGGGCCGGGGCTGCCTTTGGCGCATTCATCGGAGCGAATATCGCCCCTCATATCAGGGAAGACCAGATCAAAAAGGTATTCGGCGTCCTTCTCCTGGGTATTGCTGTTCTCATGTTCCAGCAGAAAGTCCTGATGGGTACATGATGATAGCACCAGGGAGATATACCCGTTGCTCCGGATGCCCCCGACTCTCCCGGTCTGAATAGAGTTCAGGAGATTTGCGGCTCATTTCGCACAATAGTCCTGCTTTTTTTATAGTGCCGTTCCGGGCCTGCGATACCCCCCGCACTTCTGCAGTGTTCCATGAATATCACCGTTCTAAAAGTTTATGGCGGATCCGGGCCAACAGGTTACAGCGATATTCCACGGGCCGGTCCTCCCCGCTCCTCATGAACCTGCCCCGGCCGGATATGAAAATTCATCTGCATCCCGGTCTCGTGGAACGGCATCCCCGTAACAGATTCCCGGACACGGTCATCCATGGACTTTTTTGCCGTACTTGCATCGATCCTCTCCCTGTTCGTGGTCATCGGCCTCGGTTTCCTTGCACGGCGGCACGGACTTCTTGATGCGGGCCGGGTCCACACGATCTCCCATATCCTCGTGAATATCGCCCTGCCGGCCCTCACCATCAGCAGTATGCAGGTGCCGGATACGAGCCAGGCAATGACCATGGTGGACAGCACGCTCGCGGTCGCTTTTGCCTATTACATTGGCGCATTTCTCGTCAGCCTTGTTGTCTGCCATTTCCTGCCTGCCACCGGCACGGAGAAAGGAGTCTTCCGGTTCATGCTGGTCTTCCCGAACGTAGGATTCATGGGGATCCCGGTGGCGGAAGTGATACTGGGGCCGGGTTCCCTGTTTTATGTGATCCTGTTCAACCTCCCGTTCAATCTCCTGGCATTCACTCTGGGCGTCTGGCTCCTTGCCGGCGAGAAAGCAGGCAGGCCCGATCCCCGGGTCCTGCTGACGCCCGGGCTCGCTGCATCCATCCTCGGATTATTCCTCTTCCTGGTCGGGTATCACATCCCTTACCCGGCCGATGCGACGCTCGACTGGATCGGGAAGGCTACCACACCCCTTGCCATGCTTGTCGTCGGCGCATTGCTCGCCACCCTGCCATCGGCACGTCTGGCCGGAGACTGGCGGGTTTACCTGATCTCCGCCATGAGGCTGCTGGTCTTCCCCCTCATTGCATTTGCCATTCTTTCCCTGTTCGTCACCGACCGGCTTCTCCTGTTGAGCTCGGTCCTCCTGATCGCGATGCCGGTGGCAGCAAACACGGTCCTGCTTTCTGAGGAATATGAAGTGGATGCAACCCTGGCATCACAGGGGGTCTTCCTGTCAACGCTCCTCTGTCTTGCAACGATCCCCCTGCTGGATTTCCTGTTCTTCTGACCCGGGTGTGGGCCATCTCCTGCATCTGAAGGACTCCTGTGGGCCGGAAAGAGTATTACCGGGAAGGGAGAAGAGAGCGCGGCTGACCGGACGGGGCGCCATGTATCCGGGCTCCGGCCCGGGAGCCATGCTATTCCCCCGGAACGTTCCTCCGGTATGCATACAGGAAACACCGGAAGGAGCACCGGAATCCTAAAGGATGCGCATCACCAGTTCTGCTTATGAGAAAAAAGGAAGTCTTTGTCTTTTTTTGTGCACTCATTCTCATCGCATGTCTCGCCGGGTGTATCTACACGAACCCATCCGGGGCACCGGTCGCCACCACGGACAGTGCCGTACCGGTTTCGCAGTAGGAAACAATCCTCCTTTTTCAACAGGCCCGTCTTTTTTAAAAACAACCCGGACTGTGCCCCTCAGTACTTCCGGGCACACAGGAATTTACCCCGTAGGAACGCTGTTCCGGATTCCAAAACGTTAATCCCTCCCCCGGGGCAACAACACATGCGAGAAACACCATGCTCTTCATGGACTTTTCCCGGTGCTGCGAGAGGCTCGAGGCGATTTCAGGCCGGCTCGAAATGATCGATATCATTGCCAAAGAGCTCCCGGGCCTTACTGACGAGGAACTCCCGGTTTTTGTCCGGTTTATCATGGGCCGTATCTTTTCAGACTGGAGTTCACGCAAGCTCGGGATCGGTCCCAACCTCCTGTACGACGCGGTCGGGAGTGTAGCGGGAGTGCAAAAGGAGCAGGTGGTCGAGAAGATCAACAGTACTGGTGACGTGGGCCAGGCAGTCGGGGAGCTCCTTGCGGTCAAGTCCCAGATGACCTTCTTCCACGAGGAGCTCGACCTTGTCCACGTCTACTCCTCCCTTATCAGTATCGCAGAGCAGGAGGGGAAGAAATCCCAGCGGGAGAAACTGCTCGCGGTCCGCCGGCTGCTCGGGAATGCCCACCCGCTTGAGGGACGCTACCTTGCCCGGATCATGCTCGAGGAGCTCCGTATCGGCGTGGGCGAAGGAAGCGTGCGGGAAGCGATCGCCAAGGCATTCGGCGTGGATTCGGCGCTTGTGGAGCACGCAATGCAGGCGCTCAACGACATGGGCGAGGTGGCCCGGCTCGCAAAAGCCGGGCCGGACGCCCTCCGCGATGTCCACATCACCCCGTTCCACCCGGTCCGGATGATGCTGGCCCAGCAGGGCTCTATCGCGGATATGATCAAAGAACACGGGGAGATCGCCGCAGAGTACAAGTACGACGGCTCCCGGTTCCAGTTCCACAAGAAAGGCAACTGGGCCCGGCTTTACTCCCGCAGGCTCGAAGATGTCACGGCGGCCCTGCCGGACGTGATCCAGCAGCTGATGGGTGCCACCACCCATGACGTGATCCTCGACGGTGAGGTGATCGCGATAAAAGACGGGAAACCTATGCCGTTCCAGTCCGTGCTGCGCAGGTTCCGGCGGCGGCACGACATCGCGGAGGCACAGGAGGCGATCGAGATGGTGCCCAATGTCTTCGACATCCTCTACCTCGACGGCGACACCCTGATTGACCTCCCGTTTGCCGAACGCCGGAAAAGATTGGAGAGCGTAGTGACGATGTACCTTGCCCCGCAGCTGGTCAGCAGCGAGCAGGCGGCGATCGAGAAGACCTACGATGCGGCCCTTGCTGCGGGTCACGAGGGAATCATGATCAAGGTGCCTGCCTCCCCGTACACTCCGGGCCAGCGGGGCAAGAACTGGATCAAGATCAAGCCGGAGGTGGACACGCTTGACCTTGCGGTGATCGGCGCAGAATGGGGCGAAGGGAAGCGGGCGCACGTCTTCGGCTCATTCCTCGTCGCCTGCCAGGACCAGGGAAAACTTATCCCCCTGAGCCGGGTCGCCACCGGGTTCTCCGATGAGCAGCTTGCTGAGGTTTATGAGATGCTGAAGGATGCCGTGATCGCAAAATCCGGCAAGGAAGTGACGTTCGAACCGACGCTTGTTTTCGAGGTGGGGTACGCGGAACTCCAGGTCAGCCCTACGTACGGGGCGGGCTTTGCCCTCCGCTTCCCCCGGTTCATCAGGATCCGGGACGACAAGGACATCACCGACATCGAGACCATAGAGAGTGTCCGGGCCCGGTACAGCAGCCAGGCGAACTCCCCGCAGGCATATCAGAACTGAAAGAGTGTTCTCTGGGTACGCAGTTCGGGGATCAGAGTGCTGTGCCCGACCCATGCACCTGACCCGATCACCGCAACCGCCTGCCCGACCGCTGCGTCGAGCGTGGGGAAGGCAAGCGGTGGTTGGGTCATTGCTTTCCGCGTTGCCTCACGGATCACCCAGGTCCCGAGCGGCGCCCAGTACTCGTTCGAGATGTTCCGGACTACAATCACCCGGGCGCAGCGCCGATTGGCCGCCAGGTACTCGCAGACTGCGAGCCGGGCGGAATAATAGGCACCCGAGATCGGGGAGTACCCCTGTTTTGTCATCCCCTCCCGGTCCTGCACGATTACGTCCTCCTCCCCGCCCCAGAGCGTGTGTTTTCCCCAGATCTCTATCATCTCGAACTTCCAGTCGCCCGGCACGAGAATGCAGGCGATCCGGTTCCCGTAGATCTCCCCGGAGAAGAAGAGGATCTCTTCCAGGGAAGGGTAGCGTGCGATCTCGTTCCTGAGACTGATCGAGAGAGTGTCGTCAACTGCGGTGATCGCCCAGCGGGTAGGCACAAACTTCCGCTTCCGCCCGAGGAGTCCTGCGGTCATCAGCTTCGAGATCTGGTAGACATCGATCTCCGAGGCTTTGAGGGATATACAGGCTTCGGTAGCCCCGAGATCGGTATCGGATGTGACCCGGTCCACCACCCGGTCCACCCGGGCGTTCCCGATCACGTCCATCTTCCGCACAGTCCCGGTCATTCCTACGGGCGCGATCGTACCGTCGAAACTGAGGCTGAACGAGACGGGTTTCTCAAAGGACACGTCCACATCGAGCGGGGTCGCGGAGAGTGCGATCTCCTGCAGGCCACCTGCGACGGACGGGAGGGCGGAACTCCCGCGGAGGGTGCGGGCCCGGATGCCCACGATATCCTCCATGCCGAGGTTCTGCCGGACCCAGTCCGGGGGGTTATCGGAGTCGTTGATCAGCAGGGGGCCTCCCCGGACATCGGGGTACCCGAAACTGCCTATGAAGACAGAGGGCGAGCTGCCCTGGTAACTGTCCGACGGTTTTACCAGCGAGGCTGCCTGGGCATGGAAACGGCTGACGATCGGGCAGCGGGGAAGCCCGCACAGGCCCTTGCCCTTGCACTCGGCGCACCGCATCATGGAGGGTCAGCCATCCGCCGGGAACCGTGAGAGGAGCCAGGGTATTCCCTGCGGTCAGGACGGTATTTCCAACTCAAAAAAAAACAGATCATATATCGTGGATGCCAGTAGTCTTCATAATCCGTGGCTCCGGTTCCGGGAATGTGACCTGCCAGCCGACATCATACCGTGCCCCGCATTCGGGACAGATCAGGATCACGCGGTACACGGTCCTGGTGGACTTGACAGGGTTGTCTTTCCCGGCATGGACGCTCTTGAACGAAGTGTGGAACCCCAGTTCATACCCGCATGCAGGGCATATGTGGAGCTCCTTGTCCACGCTGAGGTTCACAATGTCTCCGGGCACTATCATGCATGTCCTCCTGAAGGATTAAGTCATAAAACCGATATTAAGATTGCCTGCCCCGGGCTGTTGCAAGGATGATCTCCGCCGCGTTCTTCCGGCCATTGATGATGGTATGGACAGCACGGAATGACAGGGACGGGAGGAGGAGGGTCTCGGCAATCTTCCGTTCCAGTTCTCCGATGCTGACATCCCGCCCGTCAATGGCCACACCGGCTCCCATATCCACGATCTTCCTGGCATTGTTCTGCTGCTCGGGATGGTCCGGGTCCATGATGATCAGGACCGGTTTCTCGAAGAGCAGGGCCTCGTGCAGGGTAGTGAGGCCCCCGTGAACAATCGCGATCTTCGCAAGTGCGAGGTGCTCGTACAGGTTCGGGACATACCCGTGGGAGGCGAAGTTGTCCGAGGATTCCGGCAGTTCGGACCCGGTATAAAAGACATCGAAGAAGAGCTCTTTGTGCCGGTCGGCGATCTTCCTGAGGAGGACGTACAGGGGGAGCTTGTAGGGCTCCCCGCCGAAACTGGTAAAGATGGTCTTCCGGTCATAGTGGTACCGTTCCGGGTCGAACTGGTAGAACGGGCCGGTGAAGCTGTACTGTTCCTTCTCGTGCTCAGGGATCAGGAGGTTATATTCGCTGACCGTGTCCGGCTCCGGGTAATCGGGGATGATCACATGATCTGCAAGCCGCAGGTAACGCCGTATCGAGAGGTTGAGGAAACGCCACACCGGGTTTGTCGTGCCACTCGGGCCGTTGAAATGGTTCTGGTTGGTGATGAAGACCACCGGGACCTTCTCGAACCGGGCTGCCAGCACCCCGCCATACATCGTGTCGCAGACAACGCATTCGAAGCCTTCTTCACGGATCAACCGCCGGACGCTCAGGGCCGACCGGATCATATCAAAAACGATATACTTCGAGTACCAGAGGGTCTTCCTGAGGCTGAAGAACCCGTTCTCCCCTTCGAGCCAGACTTCACGGGGGACCCGGTGAAGGAGAGTGCACCCGTGCTGGTTCATGAAATCATAGGACTTCCCGTAGCCCGCGAAATGTACATTATGCCCCTGCTGCTGGAGGTAATGCCCGAGGTGGAGACTGCGGGAGGCATGGCCGAGCCCCTCGCCGCAGACTACAAAAAGTATCTTCATTGTCCTGCCGGATGGATTTGTCCTCATGGCTGATGAATTATTAGTTCTGCTGATCGGGTCCCGGCCTGACCAGCTGGACAGGTGCTGTTTCCCCGGCACCTGGCTCTTCGGGAACGATCACCCACGCAATAATATAGACGATGATGCCGATGCCGATAGACAGGAGGGTGACGGCAACCCAGACCAGCCGGATTATGGTAGGATCGACATCCAGGTGTTCCCCAAGGCCGGCACAGACCCCGCCGAGCATCCGGTTCCGTGTACTGCGATAGAGCCGCTTCATGCTGAAAGGTAGGGATTCCCCCCATAAAAATGAACGGGAGCGGGGGTGTCCGGGCGCAAAGGGTATTATGGTACCGGAGTCTACGGCATAATGGAGATGTGCTTTTGACGGGAGAGGAGACCGGTAAGACCGCAACCTTTGGCGGCGGCTGTTTCTGGGGAGTGGAGGAGTCGTTTCGCACCGTGAACGGCGTCGTGAAGACTGCCGTGGGATACATGGGGGGATCGGTGAAGAACCCCGCGTACGAGCAGGTCTGCACCGGTGAGACCGGTCATGCGGAAGTTGTGCAGGTTACCTACGATCCTGCAAAGATCAGTTACCAGCAGCTCCTCGACATATTCTGGTCGGTCCACGACCCTACTCAGCTGAACCGGCAGGGACCGGATTTCGGGCCGAACTACCGGTCGGTGATCTTCTACCATGACCCGGAACAGGGTAAGACAGCACGGAAGTCAAAGATCGACGTGGAGACCTCCGGAAGGTTCGGATTCGGCAAGGTCGTCACCCAAATCCAGCCCGCGGGTGAATTCTACCGGGCCGAGGAGTACCACCAGCAGTACTTCGCAAAGAAAGGCGGCGGGCGCTGTCATATCTGATACTCTTTTGATAAAACGGAACCCGGTTCGCAGGACTTATTACCGAAACCTGCGCACTAGCAATCATGCAGGTTTCCGATATACTGGAACTGGTCGCGATCCTATCCGAGCTGACTGTTGCGGTAGTCGCGATATTCATAGCAACCCGGAAGAACAGGACATACGGGTGGTTCATCGCTCTTACGTTTACGCTCTTTGTGATCTTCGACCTGGTCCGCATCTTTACGCTTGACATGTCAGCCGATCTCCATGCCCTCATATTCCTTGTTGCATGCCTGTCGATGGTGTATGCGGTGTGGCTGATAGAGAGAGCGCAGTGAACGGTGGCCGGGCCCGCGAAACTATGGGATTTCGGGCATAATCAGTCCACGTTTTTATTTCTGCTGGCCCCAGTACTTCACTAATTTCAGAATGGATCAATAACGCCAGATTTTCCCGCACACCCCAATCCTGATTCTGGTCCATAATGGTCTCCGGGTGCCCGATCGGGTACCCGACGATACAAAGTCCGACCAAAAAAACACCCCTTACAGAACACCGCTAAAGGGAAAATATAACGCCCCGCAATTTGACCGGTTTTTGAGTTTTCGCCACAAATCGCGGGGATAATTTCCGTGGTGGACAACATGGTTCTATTTTTGTGTTCACCACCGGACCCTGATGGGAAAATACGCCCGTTCCGGC
>NZ_JBAVIG010000066.1:0-5614 GCF_049686655.1 Methanoregula sp. | reverse complement strand
GAGTGCTTCCGGTGATTCGTAATACCTCAAACTGATCTCTGTTGCAGTTTTCCCGTGTATTACAACATTCTCCAGAAGCGTAAAAAAGACATTTTCAAGGAGCGGATCGGCGTAGATCTCAAGTCCTCCGACATCGAGTCTCCGGGATACCTTCGAAAGATCAAGATGCGATATCGCAAACAAAAAAGAGTGCTGGACGTTCTGCCATGCAGCGGGCTTTAATCCCAGGCTCTGGTATAATCTTGCAAATTTCAGTGAATCCGTAATTGTCTGGACGATCCTGGTCTGCATATCCAGGTACTGCGGGTGTTTTTCATTGTCCGTAATTTTCGGGATTATTTTTTCCAGTTCGAAATACGCGGAGAGGGAAAAAACTGCGTTCTGGATATCAGTAAGGGTAGTAACATTGAGGATGTTCAGTTTCCTCTTCGCGCGGTTCAGGGCCTCATCTGCCCGTTTCCGGTCGGTGATATCCCGGTGGAATGTGATAAGATGCCCGTCACGAGTCCCGGTGAAGACCGCACTGACCTCAATATCAATGATCCTGCCATCTTTACGCAGGTACCGGGTCTCAAACCGGTCTTCGCCTTTCCTGACGATCTCTTCCATATGGCGGGCGATATCTTCCGGGGTTTTATTGACTTCTATTGAACAAAACGAGAGGGTAAGCGTCTCCTCGCGGTTATACCCGAGTATTTTACAGAACGCGTCATTCATATCGATGAATGAACCGATCGTGTCAACGATACAGAACCCGTCCATGGCAGTCCGCAGGATAGTGCGGTACTCAGCCTCGCTTTCAGAAAGTGCACGCTGGCTTTTCTCCATTTCAACGAACTGGTGCCGCAGTTGTTCATCCTGTACCATCAGTTGTTCAAATGCTGCCTGAAGTTCTTTTTCAGTAGCAATTCTTGTTTCAAGTTCCTTTGAGGCGCTCTGGTGTGCGTCATGGAGTGACTGGAAGGTAAAATACGCTATGATAATTGCAAGGCAGCTCGTGAACAGGATGGTGATAATATGCGATCCCCATACGGAGATATCCGGAATCAGGGTTTGTTTTACCAGCTCAAAAATTATCATTATGGCGAGAGTGCCAAGAAATACCAGGAGCAGGGATGTCTTGAGATCAACTGAAAATTTTTCCCGAACCATTATCTCTCCGGTGTTCCAGATGGTCAGATCAACGCATCTTTTGTGGTTCTGGTAACCACGGGTTCAATCTACGATCTGCGATCAGGTCCGGGAATCATCTTAAAATTTCTCCAGATACTTATGGCACGAAACATTATGAAATATTGTTATGGTATAATACCCGGCTACCCGTCTTCCTGATGCCTAACAGGATACATGGATTACAGCGGCAAACGATCGTGATTCATCCTCAATAAGGGTGAGGATCTCCGGTGTCGGCCGGATAAACGTCTCGAAATGCCGGAGTATGCCATGGGATTCGGTTGTGATAGGCAGGTCCCCGTACTGCCCTGTCCCGATGTAGATGACCGGCGGACACTCATCGTCGAGAAATGACAGTTCATGATCGGCGAGCGGCGTGTGGCCGTAGCTGTTTTTGAGTTTTTTGGATTTTTTCTTGGACCGTTTCGAGACGCTCCTGTCGGTATGGATGATTACGTCATGATCATAACGCACATGGTCGATCTCGATCCAGCCATACCGTGATTTCATATCATCCTCACTCCCCATCATTATTCTTTCCTTATCGTCCGATCACATCATTATTTTCGCCATACCTCTCAATAGGCAACTATATTCCGTTTGTGATGACCGATAAAAAAGAGGAAACAGAGAAAACCTTCCGGTCCCCGGGGTTACCGTGCTTTTTCCGTGAAAGAAAACCTCGTGTGCATTTTATGAACAGGGAACAAATTTCCCTCCCTCCATCCGGATTCCCCCGACAATCCGGTGCTCATAATCTCCTGCACATGCATCCGTGATCGCGATGACATCCACGTACCCGGAAAGCGGCCCGGCCCTGACCTTCGGGGCGAGGATCTCCTGCACCTGGTAGATTCCCGCGGAATTGGACATTGATATACGGAGTTCGATTGGCTTGTCATTTCCCTTCCGGATCTCCACGCGGTCGATCGCAAGGGCCGAGACCGAATGAATGGTGATGCTCCCGCGTTCGAAGGCTGCCCGCCCGCGCCCTTTTGTCATATCCGTCGAATCCCCGATACAGACAAGTGCCGCCTCGATCGTGAGCGGTTTTGGTTCCCCATGGTGGGAGTACATAGCGGAGAGGATGAACGATTTTACTGTTGTCCTCCTGACCACATCCGGGTAGACTCGCGGGAGCAACCGGTCGAGCACCGGGACTGCAAGAACTAAACTCAGGTCGGCGTGATCGATCCGGTGGACCATGTTGCCGAAATCATGGCAGAGCGTGGCGACAAGGACCACGAGGGCTGCATCATCACCGTCTCCAAGTCCCCCGGCAACGATATCCGGTTGCACCCCCGAACCCTCAAGAAGGTCCAGCATGGTAAGTGCCGACGCAGTGGCGACCTTCGCATGTGTCTCCCCGTGATCGTTCATCCCGAGTTTTGTAGTGGCCACAAAATCGGCCATCTGCCAGAGGGTCTTCACCTCAGCATCGTTGACGAGGAGTTCCCACATGGCAGAAGCCCTGCGCTTACCGGCAAGACAGCGCCCTATCGTGGCGATGGACTGCTCTTCGAGATCGCGCCCCCCAGTCCCCCCGGTTGTATATGCGATACCTGTTCGCCGTCCCATGATGCATAAGGTGTGGCGGGGAAAGAATATCTGTCTCGCGGTCTTGCCAAAAGTGTATAATAATTTCCCGGGGTTGCACTATCCGGCAACCGGTGCATCGCACGAGGACTTTTTTAGTCTTTCATGCGATAATTGTGCCGGGTATCCGGGCGGGAATTCTGCCTCAAACGTGTCCTCCCCTACGCGGCGGGGGGATATTTTCCGAGTCAGAGCGTTCTTTTTTGTTCAGATGCCGGGAACGAGCCGGGGGAGGTCTGCTTCCACGGTGCTGTTCTTCTTAATCCCGAAGTTGTTTACGAGGACGTCCAGGACGCCAGGCGAGACAAATGCCGGGAGTTTTGGCCCGAGCGTGATATCCTTCACGCCGAGGTTCAGCAGGGCGAGGAGGACGAGGGCTGCCTTCTGCTCGTACCAGGCAATGTTGTAGGAGACCGGCAGCTCGTTGATGCCAACCCTGAACGCACCGGCAAGGGCCTGCGCGATCACGACGAGCGAGTAGCAGTCATTGCACTGGCCGGCATCGATGACCCGCGGGATCCCGCCGATGGTCCCGAGGTCGAGGCCGTTATACCGGTACTTTGCGCAGCCGGCAGTCAGGATCACCGTGTCCTTTGGCAGGGCCTTTGCAAACTCCGTGTAATAGTCCCGTTCTGCGTGGCGTCCGTCGCAGCCTGCCATGACCACGAAGCGTTTGATGTCACCGTTCTTCACCGCATCGATCACGGTGCCGGCGATCGCAAGGACCGCACCGTGGGCACAGCCTGTGATGAGGTCCCGGCCGGGTGCGTGGAGGTCCTGCGGCGGCTGGGTGGTTTTTGCATGGGCAATTATTGATGAGAAGTCCTTATTCCCGGTTTTATCTGCGGTGATGTGCTTCACGCCGGGGAACCCGGCCGGTCCCGTGGTGTAGATCCGGTCCTTGTAACTGTCCTTTGGCGGAACGATGCAGTTCGTGGTGACGAGGATAGGGCCGTTGAACTTCTCGAACTCCTCCTTCTGGTGCCACCAGGAAGAACCGTAATTGGCAACGAGGTTTTTGTATTTCTTGAACGCCGGGTAGGCATTGGCCGGCAGCATCTCGCCGTGGGTGTAGATGTCGACGCCGCTGTCCTTCGACTGTTCGAGGAGCTGCTGGAGATCCTTCAGATCGTGGCCGGTGATCAGGATGCCCGGGCGCGGCAGCGTGGTGGTTTTGACGGACGTGATCTCCGGGCTGCCGTAACTCTTCGTGTTCGCGGTGTCGAGCAGGGCGAGCGTGGTCACGCCGACTCCACCACATTCGAGCACGAGCGCGGTCATCTCATCGGCCGGGAGATCGTGGAGGGTGGAGGCGAGCCCCTTCTGCATGAAGTCCGTGACCTTCGTATCGGTGTACCCGAGCACGGCCGCGTGGTGGTAGTACGCTGCAACGCCTTTCAGGCCGAAGAGGAGCAGGGCCCGGAGCGAGGAGACGTCATCGTTCTTGTTCGCCGCTTCTGCGATCTGCGCTGCCTTTGCCGCGACGTCGGCGTCGTTCTTCGGTGTCCAGGTGCAGGCTTCGGGCTCGTTCGCGCCGCTCTTCGGGAGTGCGTCCCGGATTGCGATGGCCTGTGCGATCAGCTCGCGGAACCGCTGGTCGTCGAAGTTCACGTTGGTCAGGGTGGCAAAGAGGGATTCGGCCATGAACATGCCGGCCTCCCGGTTGTCTTTGCCAGACTTTGCTGCGGCGATGTTGCGCTCGGCGATTCCCTTGTTCAGGTAGATCAGGACATCCATGAGTCCTGCGGTCGCTGCCTCTTTCCCGCAGACACCTTTGACGGTGCAGCCGGTTCCTTTCGCGGTCTCTTCGCACTGGTAACAGAACATTGTCAGACTCCTTTCGTATGTTTTTACTACAAAGTATCTTTAGGATACCAAGATTAAATAGAAAAGAGTTTCAGAAACCATACCATGGACGAAGCGTGTACGGTCAACATGACCGTGAAGTACCTGACAAAGAAGTGGACTTTGTTAATTATTCTTGAATTGTACAAGGGTCCTCAGCATACGCGCCGGTTTTCAGAGCTGAAGGATTCGCTGGGGGATATCACGCAGAAGATTTTGTCGGAGCGTCTTAGGGAGCTTGAGGCGGAGGGGATTGTTACCAAGAAGGTGGATGCGTCTTCGTTTCCGGTGCGGAGTGAGTACACTTTAACTAAAAGCGGGCTTGAGCTGGTGGATGTGATCCGTGGTATCAAGATGTGGGCGCTGAAGTGGAAGATTGATAATATTCCGTGCGGGGGGCAGGATTGCAGCGTGTGTGTTTTATAGAGTGACGCTCTTTGGGGGCTTTCGCCCCCAGCCGCGTGGGCAGGCCCCCCGGGGGTGCGATGCTGAGGGAATTACCAGAGACTGCCGGATCTTTAGAGAGTCACATTGTGGGTGCCGGCTATATAGATGAGCTTTATCGTATAATTTTTAATGAAATTTTATGAGACATAATGAGAATGGGGTGAGGTGAAACTGATTATTTGTTTCACCATCAGAAGAAATATTATCAAATGAAAATTGGAAAAAATTATTTTTGCAATAATTTGTAAATTGCTACAATAAGCGCGAAGATAGAAATTACTAATGGAATAATCTTAATATACCATTTTTCATTTTTTAACGTATCTATTTCTCTCTCTAGGCTTTTTATTTCTCTTCTCAAATCAAAAATTACACCGGGACTCGACTTTTCTTTAATATAATCCCATAATACTGTTTTATTTTGATAGTGCCCCGAATAGGGAATCGTCGGTTCTATTAGTTTAATAAATTCTATGGAGGCAAATTTATCTCCTCGTCTTAAAGAGATATCTTTGTTCGATGAATTAAATAATATACATAACAACGCACCAGA